>NZ_VFML01000001.1:3895833-4536666 GCF_006715045.1 Amycolatopsis cihanbeyliensis
ATGTCGGCCGGATACTGGCCAAGCTGGAGCTGCGCGACCGGGTGCAGGCCGTGGTGCTCACCTACGAGACCGGGCTGATCCGCCCCGGAGTGGACTGACTCCTCATCCCCGGGGTGGACCGGGTCCAGGTTCAGGGTCCGGTCAGGGTCATCACCGATCGTCTGGCACCCGCGAACCCGCCAAACTACTACCACGGACGGGTTCGAAGTTCGGTCTCCGGAATGACGCGCGCAGCGGACCGATCCGAAATCCTGGACACCGAGAGGGTTATTCAGAACGACCCAGCGACCGCGGGCCGCCAGGCCCATGGTCACCGCGGCGCGCAGCGCCACCGTGTGGGTGGTGGTGGGCGACGGGCGGGAGGTCGTTGCAGGTCACCGCACTGGCGAGGCGCATTGCAGACCTGAGTAACCCGACCGCGGAACAAGACACCGAGACCACGGGCAATCACGGGGGTGCTCGGCAGCACCCGAGGGAGGAACGAATGATCGAGGCAAGGGGCCTCACCAAGCGATACGGCAGCACGCTGGCGGTGAACGAGCTCTCGTTCGACGTCGCTGCCGGCCGGGTCACCGGCTTTCTCGGGCCGAACGGCGCCGGGAAGTCCACCACCATGCGCATGATGCTCGGCCTGGACAACCCCACCGCCGGCCAGGTCCGGATCGGTGGGAAGCGGTACCACGAGCTGCATCATCCACTGCGGACGGTCGGCGCGTTGCTCGACGCGAGGTGGGTGCACCCCAACCGGTCGGCACGGGCCCATCTGAGCTGGATGGCGAAGTCGAACCGGATCCCGGCCCGCAGGGTGGACGAGGTGCTCGAGGTCGTCGGGCTGACCTCGGTGGCGAACAAGCGGGCAGGCGGCTTCTCGCTCGGCATGTCGCAGCGGCTGGGGATCGCCTCCGCGCTGCTCGGCGACCCGGAGGTGCTGCTGTTCGACGAGCCGGTGAACGGCCTCGACCCGGAGGGCATCCTGTGGATCCGCCAGTTCATGCACCGGCTCGCCGACGAGGGCCGCACCGTCTTCGTGTCCAGCCACCTGCTGTCGGAGATGGCGCTGACCGCCTCCGAGCTGGTGGTGATCGGCAAGGGGCAGCTCATCTCGCAGAGCAGCACGGAGGAGTTCGTCGCCCGCGCCGCGGAGAACACGGTCAAGGTGCGCAGCCCGCAGCTCGCCCAGCTGCGCGGCGTGCTGCACCAGGCCGGTGCCGAGATCACCGACTCGGGCGAGGCGATCCTGGTGTCCGGAATGGACAGCGACAAGATCGGCGAGATCGCCGCGAACAGCGGGATCGTGCTGCACGAGCTGAGCCCGCAGCAGGGCTCACTCGAGCAGGCCTTCATGCAGATCACCGGCGACTCGGTCGAGTACCACACCGGCCTGGAAACCGAAGTCGCGGACGTACTGGCCGAAACGAGCGAGCCGCTCGCACCGGCCTCCCGGTGACCACCACCACACATTACTGAGGATTTGAGACAAGACCATGACCTTGCTCGCCGTTGAACGCATCAAGCTGTTCACCACGCGGTCGCCGTGGTGGTGTGCCCTGCTCACGCTGCTCATCACCATCGGCTTCGCCGCGCTCATCGCAGGCACCACCGACTCCGGCGTCGGCACGGTCGCCAGCACCCAGTTCGGTTACAGCTTCGGCCTCGCGGTGATCATGGTGCTCGCCGCGCTCGCGGTGACCACCGAGTACCGCTTCGGCACCATCCGCACCACCTTCCAGGCCGTGCCCAACCGCACCTCGGTACTTCTGGCCAAGGCCGGGGTGGTGGGCCTGCTGGCGCTGGTGATCGGGGAAATCGCCGCGTTCGGCTCGCTGGGGATCTCGATGATCATCCAGCCGGAGGCCGACATGGCGCTGAACAGCACCGCCGAGTGGATCAACGTGGTCGGGATCGGGCCGATCTACGCGCTGACCGCGATCATCGGCATGTCGGTCGGCCTGCTGATCCGGCACAGCGCCGGGGCGATCTCGCTGCTGCTGATCTACACCCTCGCGGTGGAGTCGCTGGTGGGACTGATCCCGAACGTCGGCGCCGACATCCAGAAGTGGATGCCGTTCCACGTGGCGGAGAAGTTCCTCACCGGCGACGGCGCCACCCGCAGCGGCATGGGCGGGCCGCCGCTGTCAACCTCGCCACTCAGCCCCGGCTGGGCACTGGCCTACTTCGCGGGGTTCGCCCTGCTGATGCTGGTCATCGGCATCGGCACGGCCAGGAAGCGGGACGCCTGAGCTTCCGCAGCACGAGCTGAAGACCACCACAGGGGAACACCCGGCTCCGCCGCGTATTTCGGGGCGCGACGGCTGCCGGATTCGGGGATAGGACCCGGGTCGCCTTCGGGGGGCGGCCCGGGTCTCTCGTGCGTGCAGCGGTCTCTCGTGGGCGTGCAGCGGAACGGCCGCAACCATATCCGCAAGGTCACTACGGGTTTGCTTGATGTAACGATCGGGTGGCGGTCCGCGATATCCTGGTCAGAGCGTGCACTACCGCGTGACGGCGCATTAAAGCCACGTTAAGTCGTTGTGGGCTTACCCACTAGCAGCGGACGAAGTGCCGTCGAGCGGACGACATTCGACATCAGATCCGTCACGGACTCTACGGAGGTGACCCTTGACGGTGGAGATCAGCGCAAGTGTCGACAGTGCTGTTGACCAGGTTGAGAACGCAACCGATACCAGCATTCCGGCCGCACCCCGCCCGCCCAGGCTCGAGGCCATGCCCGAACTGGAGTGGTCCCAGGCCATCGAACTGCCCCGGGTGGTCGCGGGGGCCACCAAGCCCTCCGACATCCGGCGCGCCTGGATTCACCGTGCCGCGGAAGAGCACGTGCTCGCGCTGTACCGGGTGGCGTGCCAGGCGGGCGGGCCGGTGCCCGCGCCGTGGTGGTTACGCGCCCTGGCCGCGGGTGAGCTGCCCAGCAGGGAGTACGGCTTCCGGGTCGAGGACCGGATCGCGCAGTTGCTCGGCAGGAGGCCGGGCTGGGAGTACGTCCCGTGGTCCATGGACGGTGAGTCCGGCTACTGGGAGTTCATGCCGTCCGAGGGCGGCAAGACCGGGCACCGGATCCCCACCACGGTGCTGACCACGGACCGGCACCCCGGGTGGATCGACGTGCTTCCCGCGCACAGCCAGGGCACACCGGACCCGATCACCGTCGCCGGGCTGGCCGGCCTGCGGTCCCGGCTCGGCGAGTTCGAGGCGGTGCGCTGACCGGCCCCGCCTCGTCGGCGTGGCCCGGCTATCGTGCGAGCCCGTGGACAGCGAGCAGCAGCCGCGGATGCGCAGCGTGGTCAGCTACGTACGGCGTGGCGGGCGGATGACGGTGGGTCAGGAACGGGCCTGGGAACGGAACTGGCCGGCCATGGGCCGGTCGGTGGACGAGCTGGAACCCGGGCCGGTGGACTTCACGGGCTGGTTCGGCCGGTCCGCCCCGCTGCTGCTGGAGATCGGTTCCGGGATGGGCGAGACGACCGCGGAGCTGGCCGCCGCGGCGCCGGAGGTGAACTACCTCGCGGTCGAGGTCTACCAGGCCGGGCTCGGGCAGCTCATGCTGCGCGCGGAGAAGCTCGGTGTGCGGAACCTGCGGCTGTTCCTCGGGGACGCGGTCGTCCTGCTCACCGAGCACGTGCCACCCGACTCGCTGGCCGGGGTCCGGATCTTCTTCCCCGACCCGTGGCCGAAGAAGAAGCACCACAAGCGCAGGCTGGTCCAGCCGGAGTTCGTGGCGCTGATGACCTCCCGGCTCGCCGCGGGCGGCACCCTGCACCTGGCGACCGACTGGGAGAACTACGCGGAGCAGATGCTCGAGCTGTGCACGGCCGAGCCGCAGCTACGTAACCGGTTCCCGGACTGGGCGCCCCGGCCGGAATGGCGGCCGGTGACCAAGTTCGAGAACCGGGCGCGAGAGGAGGGCCGGGTCAGCCGGGACCTGATCTTCGAACGGGTCGATCACACCGGTAGCTGAGCGGTGCGCGCCGGCCGCACCCGCTCGCCCAGCGCGGGCCGGTCGACCTGGCGAACCGGCCGCCGCTCGTTCAGCTCCACCAGCAGCGGCGCGAGCGCGAGCAGCAGCAGTACCAGCAGGCCGATGGCGCTTCCCACCGTCACGAGCAGTTGCATGATTTCCTCCTGGAGTCACCGGTGGCCGCACCACGCGGCCGACTGACCCCAGTTTCCAGCGAAAGCGCAGGTCAGCGGATCGGTCGAGTGGCCGGTGCCCCCTGGCCGACCGGCCGGAAAGCGACCGCCCGATCGGCCGATGGAAGCCGTCGACACTCCGGCCCTCCCCCGACGAAGGGCCGGAGTGTCGACGGCGAGCGGGGCGCTACTCCTCGGCAAGCGGCTCGGCACGCACCCGGTTCAGTGCCGGGCGGCACACCGAGGCGGCCAGCGTGGCCACCCCGGCGCCGAGCACCACCGGGGCCAGCACCCACGGGCTGAGCACGATCGATCCGTAGTCGAACAGGCTGAACAACCCGAGCCCGACGAGTACCCCGACCAGGCCCGCGCCAACCGTGGCGACCAGCGCGGGCAGTGCGGCCTCGGTGCGCAGCGCCCGCGCCAGCACCCGCACCGGTGTGCCGGCGGCGATCAGCGCACCGAAGGTCCGCCGCCGGTCCATGACCGAGCCCGCGGTGGCGATGGCGGCACTGCACCCGGCCAGTACCGCGGCCGCGACCAGCCCGATCACCGTCACCCTGCGCAGGTCGGCCAGCTGGGTCTGCTGCCCGGCCAGCCGGAGCTCGCGGCTGTACACCTGCTCGCCGCCCGCGGCCGCGACCAGCGCGGTGCGCACGACCTCCCGGTTCTGCCGCGTGGTCGGCACCGCCACGGTGACGTCCTGCGGGACGAACCCCGCTGGCAGCACCGCCGGGTCGATGAGCACCGAACCGGAGATGTCCGCGTCCCCCGCGGACACCGGGCGCACCGGGGTGCCCTCGGGCAGCGGTGTGCCCCCCTCCGCCGGGTCCGGGGCGTCCCACTGGCCGACCGCCAGCCCTTCGGTTTCCATCCGGTAGTCGCTGTAGATCCCGGGGGTCCCTGCGCAGGCGCCACCGAACTCGAACCGGGTCAGCTTCTCGGCCGCGGCGCAGCTCAGCACCAGCGCCGGCTGGCCTGCCCCGGACTCGTTGGTGAGCACCACCCTGCCGGCGCCGACGGCGCGTTCGGACTGGCCGTAACGGGCCAGCTCCGCGTTGGCCGTGCCGAGCACCTGCGCGGCGCGGTCCGCCGTGGTGTCCAGGTAGAGCACGGAGTCGTGGAAGGAGCGGCCGCCGCCCGCCTGCGCCTCGAAGCTGGGCAGCAGGGTCAGCGCCATGGAGCCCACGAACACCGCCAGTACCACCCCGGCCGAGGCGCGGTAGGCGCCCTTCGGATCATCCCGCAGCCGCCTGCCCGCCAGCAGCGCGGCCGGCCTGCGCCAGGACCGCACGAAGATCCCGCCGACCGCCGAGGTGATCCACGGGCCGACGATCGCGGCCGAGCCGACGATCATGGCGAGCCCGGCCAGCAGCAGCAACTGGGCCAGCTCCGGATCGAAGGACGAGCCGGAGACGACGACGTAGCAGAAGAACAGCCCGGCCACCGGCAACGCGAGCAGCCGCCACCAGTGCAGCGGTTTGCGCCCGTGCGCGCCCGCCGCGCCGAGCGGGGTCCGCAGCACCCTGCGCAACCCGAGCACCGCCGCCGCCAGCACCAGCAGCGGGATGGCCAGCACGATCGCCACGGTGAACGCGGTCGGCGTGGTGAAATCGTCGGCCTGCCAGGTCCCGCCGTCCCACGGCACCGTGGTGGCCAGCGAGCGCAGGCCGGGACCGGCCGCGAACCCCAGCAGGGCACCCCCGACCGAGGCGAACGCGATCTCGGCCGCCACCATCGAGGTCACCTGGCCAGGGGTGGCGCCCGCCAGCCGCAGCGCGGCGAGGCGTCGCTCCCTGCGTGCCGCGGTGAGCCGGGCGGCCGAGGCGACCAGCACCAGGCTGGGCACCAGCAGTACCACCACACCTACCCCGGCGAGCAGGCTCAGCAGCGGATCGGTGTCCGCGTCGCCGGACGGGAAGCCGGCCAGCCGCATCGCGTCCGCCGGCATGCCGTCCGGGGCGTGCCCGACCAGTGCGAGCAGTTGCTCGGGTGAGCGCAGCGCCTCGGCACCCAGCAGGCCGGCCGCGTCCCCGCCGAACCGGTCACCCAGCTCGGCGGCCGGGGTGTGGTCGATCCGCTGTGCCAGCTCGGGGGAGACCAGCACCTCGCCCGGTCCGGGCAGCCGCGGTATCCCCGGCGGTAGCCGCACGGCGGACGGGTCGGCCAGTGCCGCCACGTCCACCCTGGTGATCTCCTCGTCGCCGGTGTAGTCGGTGCTGCGCTGGTAGGCGAGCGTGGCGGCACCCTCGGACGGCAGGTAGCCGTGGCCGTCCTGCCACATCGCCCGCTCGGCGCGGGCCTGGGTGGCGAAGGGTAGGCCTACCAGCAGCAGCACCAGCGCGGTGGCCACCGCGACGCCGACCCCGGTGAGGATCGCCGAGGTGCGGGTCCGCCGGTCCACCCGCAGTACGCGTAGCGCCAGCCTGAAGCTATTCATGCTTCGACTCCTCCTCGCTGCGCTCCTCGGCCCGCGGACCGGACCTGCGATGCTCCCTCGTCGTCACCGAAGGTCATGCTTCGACTCCTCCTCGCCGCGCTCCTCGGCCCGCGGACCGGACCTGCGATGCTCCCTCGTCGTCACCGAAGGTCATGCTTCGACTCCTCCTCGCCGCGCTCCTCGGCCCGCGGACCGGACCTGCGATGCTCCCTCGTCGTCACCGACGGTCATGGCGCTGCCACCACCGCGTTGTCGATGAGCCCGTCCCGGATCGCCACGGTGCGCGGCACGGAGTCGGCCAGCTCGCGATCGTGCGTCACGATGATCACCGCGGCCCCGCTGTCCCGCGCCGCGGACAGCAGCGCGTCCATCGTGTCCCGGCCGGTGCGGGTGTCCAGCGCGCCGGTCGGCTCGTCGGCGAAGATGACCCGTGGCCGGTGGGTGAGTGCCCTGGCGATCGCCACCCGCTGCGCCTCACCGCCGGACAGCTCACCAGGGCGCTGCCGCTCCTTGCCGGACAACCCCAGCCTGCTCAGCCAGTCCCGCGCGGACCGCAGTGCCTCCCCGCGGCCGGTTCCGCCGAGCAGTAGCGGTAGCGCGACGTTCTCCTCGGCACTCAGCTCGGCGACCAGCATCCCGGACTGGAACACGAACCCGAACTCGGTGCGGCGCAGCTCGCTGCGCTTGGTCTCGCCGAGCCGGTCGACACGCGTGCCCGCGAGGTGGATCTCGCCCGCGTCGGCGCGCAGGATGCCGGCCAGCACGTGCAGCAGCGAGGTCTTGCCGGAGCCGGACGGACCGACGATCGCCACGGCGTCCCCCGGTTGGATGTCGATGTCCACCCCGGCCAAGGCGTGCTGCGTGCCGTACCGCTTGACCAGCCCCCGGCCGGAAAGCACCGGCGCCCCCTGCGGACCGGGCCTTTGTGTTGTCTGCACGAAACTCTTCCTTCCAGGTCTGTTGCCTGCGGAGCAGCCTCGCGCGGGAGCGGCACCGGGCACTTCGGACGGAAGGCCTGTGCCGGGCCGCTGCTCATCGGCCGATCGGCCGATGGCGGAGGGCTACCCGGCCAAGGTGCGGTTCGGCGCGATTGGCTTACCGTCACGGTGTGTCCCAGTCGTCCAACCGGCTCACCCGCCGGCTCACCGCCGCGTTGCAGTGGCTCGGGCTGCCCGGCAGCGTGCTGGCGGCCGCGCTGCTGTGCGACCTGGTGATCATCTTCTCCGCCGCGACCGACCATATCGGCCAGCCGTCGGCCGACCTGGTGCTGCTGCCCGGCGTCCTGATGCTGTCCGCCTGCGCGCTGTGGGCCCGCAGCCAGCCGGTGACGGCCACCTTCGCCGGCTCGGCGGTGCTGTTCGTGTCCAGCACCCTGATCGTGCTGGGCCACGGGGCCCCGTACACCGCGCTGCTGTCCACCGTCTCCTTCGCCGAGACGGTCGCGGGGTTCGAGCTGGTGTTCTACTGCGTGCGCACGGCCCGTGGCGGGGTGGCCTTCACCGCCGTCGCGACGCTGGTGACCTCCTGCCTGCTGGCGATCGCGATGCGCACCGAGGGGACCTTCCTGGTGCGGCGCAGCGACGTCATCCAGACCCTGGTGGCCGGGCTGGTACTGCTGATCGTGGCGGTGGTGACCGGCATCCAGTTCCGCAAGCCGCCGGCCCGGCGGGAACCGGGTCCGCTGGCCAGCCTCGTGCGCGGCCAGTGGCCGCTGATCGGGGCGTTCTCCCTGCTGCTGTTCCTGGAGATGTACACCACGGCCTCCACCGAACTGCGCACGGCGCCGGTATTGCTGTGCTCGATGGCCTCGGCGGGCTGCGCCGTGCTCGCGACCCGCTACCCGATGCGCGCGGGGTTCGGGCTGGTGCTGTCCATGCTGCTGTCCGCGCTGGTGTCCTGGCAGTTACCGGGGGACAGCTACATCACCGCCACCGGCATGCCGATCAGCCAGATCGCGGCCGGCGGCATGGTGGTGGTGCTGCTCGTCCGGTACCTGCAGCCGGTGCGCGCGTGGACCGTGATCGGGCTGCTGGCCGGGGTGGTGGCGCTGGCCGCGTTGCTGAACTCGCGGGCGGGCCTGCCCTACCCGAGTGTGGACGGGCTGCGTGCGCTGTTCGTCGCCGCGGTGCTGACCCTCGGCGTCGCGGTGGCCACCGGGCTGTTCCTCCGGTCAAGGGACTCGGAGCGGACCCAGGCGGTACAGGCCGCGGTCACCGACGCGCAGACCTCGGAGCGGATGGCACTGGCCCGCGAGCTGCACGATGTGGTCGCGCATCACGTCACCGGGATCGTGGTGCAGGCGCAGGCGGCGAAGATGGTCGCCCAGCAGAACCCGATGGTCGTGGTGGACGCGCTGGAGCGGATCGAGACCGCGGGAACCGACGCGCTCACCGCGATGCGCAGGCTGGTGCGCAGTATGCGCGGGGACGCACCAGCGGGCAGCAGCGAGCTCAGCGAGCAGGCCACCACCGACCTCGCCGCCGACCTGCGCAGGCTGGTCGACTCCGCGCAGCACGGGGTGTCGGTGGAGCTGGATCTCGACCTGCCGCCCGGCCTGCCGCAGGAGGTCGCCCGCTCCACGCTGCGGCTGGTGCAGGAGTCGCTGACCAACGTCGGCAAGCACGCCGCCACGGCCACCATGGTCGCGGTGTCCGCTCGGGTCGAGGGCGGGCAGTTGCACATCCGAGTGAGCGACGACGGCGAGCACGAACGCCAGCGACCGGTGGGCGGTGGAGAAGACGCAGCGGCGCGCGGCGCCTCCGTGGTGGGCGGCGGCGGGTGGCGGGACGGCGGCTACGGTCTGGTCGGTATGCGCGAACGAGTCGAACTACTGCACGGACGGCTCTCCGCCGGGCCGGGGCCGGACGGTGGCTGGCTGGTCGAGGCGTGGTTACCGCTGGAAGGAGTCGAATGATGGGCACGGTCCTGCGCCGCGGCACCCCGCGGGGGTCGCACCTGGTCGCGGAGGAAACCGAGTGATAAGGGTGCTGATCGCCGACGACCAGGACATGGTGCGGACCGGGTTCCGGATGATCCTCGACGCGCAGGACGACATCGAGGTGGTCGCCGACGTGCCGGACGGGGTGGAAGCCGTGCGCAAGGCAAGGGAGCTGCGACCGGACGTCTGCCTGCTGGACATCCGGATGCCCGGCATGGACGGCCTCGCGGTGACCAGGCAGTTGGCCGGGCCGGACGTCGCCGACCCGATCAAGGTGGTCGTGGTGACCACCTTCGACCTGGACGAGTACGTGCACACCGCGCTGCGCAACGGGGCGAGCGGGTTCCTGCTGAAGGACGCCGGCCCCGCGCTGCTGATCGAGGCGGTGCGCGCGGCCGAGCGCGGGGACGCGCTGGTGTCGCCGCAGATCACCGTGCGGCTGCTGCGGCACTTCGACGGCCCCGCACCGAGCCGGGACAGCGAGGAACCGAGCGAGCCGCTCACCGCCCGCGAGCTGGATGTGGTGCGGGCCACGGCCCGCGGGCTCACCAATACCGAGATCGGAACCGAGCTGTTCCTCTCGCTGTCCACGGTGAAGACCCATCTCGCCTCGGTCCAGTCCAAGATCAACGCCAGGAACCGGGTGGAGATCGCGGCCTGGGCCTGGCGTTCCGGGCTGATGGACGGCTGAGGGTCGTCGCGGTTCCGTACGATCGCGACATGCCAGCACTTCGCCTTCATGCTCCGGTCGTGTTGCCGGCCGACCCCGCCTGCTCCGTGCTGCGAGACGCCGTGGTGGATATCGACGCCTCCGGCCGAATTGTCCACTGTGGACCCTATGTCACCGCACCCGCCGCGGAGGACGCCCGGCTGCGGACGCTGCCGGGCATCCTGCTGCCCGGCCTGGTGAACGCGCACGCGCACAGCCCGATGGTGCTGCTGCGCGGCCTCGGCGGTGACCTGCCGCTGCTGCGCTGGTTGCAGGAGGTGATCTGGCCCGCGGAGGCCCGGCTGCGGCCGGAGGACGTGGGCGCCGGCATGCTGCTCGGCTCGGTGGAGATGCTCCGGCACGGGGTGACCACCAGCGCGGAGATGTACTTTCACGCCGAGCGGATGGCCGAGGCGGTGCTGTCCACCGGTGCGCGGGTGCTGCTCGGCTCACCGATCATCGACCTTCCCGGCCTGGACTGGTCCGCCATGATCGCGGCGACGGAACGGTGGATCGACGCGGACGGGCTGCGCTTCGGGGCCGGGGACCGGGTGGAGATCTGCTACGCACCGCACTCGGCGTACATGCTGCCGATGGAAGCACTGGGGGCGATCGCCGAGTCCGCGGGCCGGCGCGACGCGCTGGTGCACATCCACGTGGCCGAGGCGGCCACCGAGGACGAGCGGCAACGCGCGGAGCACGGCTCGGTTCCGCAGTTGCTGGAACGGGTCGACCTGCTGGCGGGCAGGCTGCTGGCGGCGCACGCGGTGCACCTTTCCGAAGCGGACATCGCGCTACTCGCCAGGCGCGGCGCGGGTGTCGCGCACTGCCCCGGCTCGAACGCCAAGCTGGCCTCCGGGATCGCCCCGCTGTCGCGGCTGCGGGCGGCCGCGATCCCGGTCGGGCTGGGCACCGACGGGCCGGCCAGCAACGACGATCTCGACCTGTGGGAGGAGGTCCAGCTCGCCGCCATGTTCAGCCGCATATCCACTCAGGACTCGACCGCGCTGACCGCGGGGCAGGCGCTGCTGCTGGCCACCCGTGGCGGCGCGGAAGCGTTGGGCCGCGCGGACATCGGCGCGCTGGAGCCCGGCCGCTGGGCGGACATCGTGCACGTCGACGTGGACCAGCCCGCCTTCGCCACCGGCCTGGAGGTGCCGGACGAGGCGCTGCTGGCGAACCTGGTGTGGGCGTCGGGCTCGCGGCTGGTACGCGACGTGTGGGTGGCTGGTGAACAGGTGGTGGCCGAGGGCGAGTCCACCCGGGTGGACCGGGCCGCCGCGCAGGCCGAGGTGGCCACCGCCGCGGCCCGGCTGCGCGCGTAACCGAAGTGCCCTGAACGGCACTTTCAGGACGCTGAACGTCTTAAACATGCCGTTCGCGACGTTGAACGTCGCGAACGCCACGTTCAGGGCACTGCTGGCCGGGGACGCAGGACGATCTCGGTCGGATGCGCGTCCCCGCTCGCGGTCACCGCGGCACGTACGGCGTCGGCGACCGACTCGGGGCGCAGGAAGCGCTCCGGGTCGTACTCCCCGCCCTCGCCTGCGACCACGGCCCGCTGCATCTCGGTGTCGGTGCGGCCGGGATAGACCGAGGTGACCCGCAGCCCGCCGCCCTCCTCCTCGGCGCGCAGCGCGTCGGCGAAGGCCCGCGCGGCGAACTTGCTGGCCGCGTACGGGCCCCAGCCGGGGCGCGCGTTCAGCCCGGCGCCGGAGTTGAGCACCACGACGTGCCCGCGCGCGGCGCGCAGGGCGGGCAGCAGCAGGCGGGTCAGCTCGGCCACGGCCACCAGGTTGACCTCGAGGTTGTTCCGCCACGCCTGGGCGCTTGCCTGCTCGACGGTGCCCAGCTCGGCCACCCCGGCGGAGTGCACCAGCACCTCCAGCCGGTCGATCTCGGCGGTGGCCTCGCGCAGCGCCTCCGGATCGGCGAGGTCGACCGCCCACGGCCGCGCCCCGGGCAGCCGCCCGGCCTGCTCGGCGAGCGCGTCGGAGTCCCGCCCGCCGAGCAGCAGCCGGTGGGTTGGTGCCAGCGCCTGCGCGACCGCCGCCCCGATACCCCGGGACGCGCCGGTCACCAGCGCGAGTGGATCTTCTGCCATACCCCCACGGTAGCGCCGTGCCGGGAGCGGAGGTCAGCGGCAGCCGATCCTGCCGGGAAAGCCCCACCAGCCCTGGCGCCACACGGCGACGATGGAAGGGCGCGGCTGGGCGTCACCGCCGTCCGGCCAGTGCGACAGCGGGTCGGCGGGAGTACCACCCTCGCCGGGGTGCTGCACGGCGACCAGGACCAGGTTCTCGGTCACCACCGGACCGCAGGTCTCCGCGCCGACCGGCACGGTGAGGAACTGCTTGACGTGCCCGCGCTCCCTGCCGTCCACCGGCACCGAGAACAGGCCGTCGTTCGAGCCGAGGGTGTTGCCGTCGGTGGAGATCCACAGGTTTCCGTAGCCGTCGAAGGCCACGTTGTCCGGGCAGGAGATCGGGCTGACCTGGTCCTTGGGGAAGCCGCCGAAGTAGGTGTCCGCCTCGGCCGGGTCGCCGCAGACCAGCAGCAGCCGCCAGGAGAAGCTGGTGGCCGCGCCGTCTCCGCCGGTCTCCTCCCACTCCAGCACGTGCCCGTTGCGGTTGCCGGTGCGCGGGTTGGCCTCGTCGGCGGCGTCCTTGCCGGCGGCACCGCGGTCGGAGTTGTTGGTCAGCGCCGCGTAGATCCGGCCGTTCACCGGGTTCGGCTCGATATCCTCCGGCCGGTCCATCTTGGTGGCGCCCGCCTTGTCCGCGGCAAGCCGGGTGAAGACGTACACCTCCTCCGCGGTGAATCCGTCCACAAAGGATTTGTTCCCGCTGGCCAGCGGGATCCACTCGCCGGTGCCGTCGAACTCGCCGTCCGACGGCAGCGTGCCGGAACCGTCGATCTCCCCTGCGGGGGAGTCGCCGGTGAACCGCGCGACGTACAGGGTGCCCTCGTCCAGCAGGGCGGAGTTGTGCCTGCGGGCGTGCCTGCTCTGGCCCTTCTTGTACCTGCCGCTGGAGACGAACTTGTAGATGTAGTCGAAGCGCTCGTCGTCGCCGGAGTACACGACCACCCGGCCGTCCTCGGCGATCTTGACGTTGGCCGCCTCGTGCTTGAACCGGCCGAGCGCGGTGTGCTTGACCGGGGTCGAGTGCGGGTCGTGCGGGTCGATCTCGACCACCCAGCCGAACCGGTTGCACTCGTTCGGCTCCTCGGTCACGTCCCAGCGCTTGTCGAACCGCTCCCACTTGCGGCTGGTCTCGCCGCCGCGCAGGCCGTAGCGCGCGAGGCGCTCCCGCTGGGTCGGGTCGGTGACCCGCTCGCCGTGCGCGAAGTACTGGTGGAAGTTCTCCTCACCGGAGAGCACGGTGCCCCACGGGGTCACCCCGCCCGCGCAGTTGTTCTGCGTACCGAGGACCTTCCTGCCGGTCGGGTCCGCCGAGGTCTTCAGGTACCTCGAGCCCGCGGCCGGACCACGCAGCTCGAACCCGGTGTTGATGGTGATCCGCCGGTTGTGCCTGCCGGGCAGCACCCGCAGGCCGCCGCCGAACTCGCGTACGGTCTGCACCACGCTCAGGCCGTGCGCGGCCCAGGCGATCCGCACCTGCTCCGCGGTGGGGTTGTCCCGGTCGTAGCTGCCGGCGGGGAACATCTGCGGCTCGCTGGTGTACTCGTGGTTGACCACCAGCAGGTTGAACCAGCCGATCGGGTCCTGCGGGATCAGCCCGACGAAATCGTTGTTGTAGCCGAACTGCTGCTCCTGCGCCGCCGCGGTCTGGTTCGCGAAGTCGAACTCCGGCGCCCCGGGCAGCACCGGGTCGCCCCAGCGGATCACGATGTCCTGCCGGTACCCCTCGGGGATGGTCACCGCGTCGGCGGTGTTCGGCCGCACCGGGTCGAAGTCGGTACCGGGGATCCCGTGCCGCTGCCTGCCGTTCCCGCCGGCAGTCGCGGGCAGCGCGTGCGGCGCGGAACCGGGGGCGGCGACCGCGGTGCCGGAGAGCGCGGCGAACCCGCCTGCGGTCGCGGCGAGCGCGGCGCCCGCCTTGAGCGCGCCACGCCGGGACAGCATGTCCCGTACGACGTCGCCGAAGTACTCGTTGTCCGAGGTGTTGGGCGCCGGGTGGGCGCACGCGTTGCCGCAGCGGTACTCGCAGGTGACCGCGGAGCGGCCACCGGGATGGGTGGTCGACAGCGGCAGCAGCCGCCCGGGCTCGAAGGACACAACGCCTCCATGATCACTCGGTTCGGGAACGACCGAGACGCTATGTCGGCCAAACGAGGCGAGGCGGAAGTCCAGGTGAACGGTTCAGGAACGAGCGAAGTGGTTAACTACCGACCCGGCGCGGGCCATGTCTGCCGGGGTTCCACACCGCCACCACCGCGGGTCGCGGTTGGCTGTCTCCACCGTCCGGCCAGTGCGAGGCCGGCTCGTCCGCGCTGGCCCCGTCCAGCTCCCCGGGGTGCTGCACGCAGACCGTGACCACCCGGTCGTCGATCACCGGCCCGCAGGTCTCCGCACCCCGGGGCACGGTGAGGAACAGCTTGACGTGCCCGCGGCTCGCCCCCTCCAGTGGCACCACGTACAGCCCGTCGTTGAAGCCGAGGGCCGCGGAGGAGTCGGTGGAGATCCACAGGTTGCCCCAGGTGTCGAAGGCCAGGTTGTCCGGGCAGGAGATCGGGCTGACCTGGTCCTTGGGGAAGCCGGCGAAGTAGGTGTCCGGCGCATCCGGGTCACCGCAGACCAGCAGCAACCGCCAGGAGAACCGGATGGCCAGCGGGTCCTCCTCGAACTCGAGGACCTGGCCGTGCCGGTTGCCATCGCGCGGGTTGGGCTCGGTGGCGCCTTCCTTGCCCCGCTGCCCCCGCTCGGTGTTGTTGGTGAGCGCGCAGTACACCCGGCCGGTGCGCGGGTGCACCTGGATGTCCTCCGGGCGGTCCATCTTGGTGGCGCCGACACGGTCGGCGGCCTCGCGGGTGAAGACGTAGACCTCCTCGGCGGTCATGCCCGGTACGAAGGACCGGTCATCCTCGGCCAGCGGGATCCACTCGCCGGAACCGTCGAACTCGCCGTCCGCGGGCAGCCTGCCGGAACCGTCGATCTCGCTCGCCGGGGAGTCCCCGGTGAACCGGCCGACGTAGAGCGTGCCGTGGTCGAGCAGGGTCATGTTGTGCCCGCGGGCCGCGCGACCGTGCCCCCGCTTCATCCGCCCGCTGGAGACGAACTTGTAGATGTACTCGAACCGCTCGTCGTCCCCGGAGTAGGCCACCACCCTGCCGTCCGCGGTGAGCCGGACGTTGGCGCACTCGTGCTTGAACCGGCCGAGCGCGGTGTGTTTCACCGGGGTGCTGTACGGATCGTGCGGGTCGAGCTCGACCACCCAGCCGAACCGGTTCACCTCGTTCGGCTGGCGGGCGAGGTCGAAGCGGGAGTCGAACCGTTCCCACCTGCGGGTGCTGGCCCCGCCGCGTACCCCGTAGCGCTCCAGCCGCCGCTGCCGCACCGGATCGGTCACCTGGTCGGCATGCGCGAAATACTGGTGGAAGTTCTCCTCCCCGGACAGGATCGTGCCCCACGGGGTCACCCCGCCCGCGCAGTTGTTCATCGTGCCGAGCACCCGGGTGCCTGCCGGGTCGTCCGGGGTCCGCAGCAGCTCGCTGCCCGCGGCGGGTCCGGTGACGCGGAAGGGCGTGCGCAGCGTGATCCTGCGGTTGAGGTGTGAGGGCCGCGGGGCGAGCTCGCCGGAGAACGGCTTCCTGGACAGCAGCAGCACGGACAGCCCGTGCGCGGCCCAGGCGATCCGCACCTGTTCCTCGGTCGGGTTCTCCTCGTCGTAGTCGCGGAACATGAACCGCTCGCTGGTGTACTCGTGGTTGGTGACCAGCAGCGAGTGCATGCCGAGCGGGTCCAGCGGCAGCCTGGCCGCGAAGTCGCAGTTGAACCCGAACTGCCGTTCCTGGGCGGCCGCGGTCTGGTGGTCGAAGTCGAACTCCGGCGCGCCGGGCAGCACCGGGTCACCCCAGCGGATCACCACCGCCTGCTCGTATCCCTCCGGCACCACCACGGCGTCCAGCGTGTTCGGCCGGACCACCTCGAAGTCCGTACCCGGCGCGGGCGGGCGAGTGGTGGCGGCTGCGGTACGGCCGGTACCCAGCGTGCCCGCGGCGAGCGCGACCACCGCACCGGCGCGCAGTACGCCGCGCCGGGACACCGCGCCGAGAATCTCGCCGAAGTAGGGATTGGCCGAGGTGTTCGGCGGGGCGTGGAAGCACGCGTCGCCGCAGCGGTACGCGCAGGTGACGGCGGCCCGCTTCGCGGGATGCGGGGGCAGCAGCGGGAGCGGGCGTGGTGGCACGCGGACCTCCGGGAACGTCGTTCGAGGATCCGACGCTATGCGAAGATCATGGCATCGCGGAATACACCGTTAGTTGGTTATTACCAAGGAGACCGGAAGTAGAGCGACTCGGCAACGGCGGCTGTGCTCGCGAGACAGGAGGGTCGGCCTGCTGGAGGTGGGATCGGTACCGACCGGCACAGTGTGTCTTGTTCCGCGGTCGGGTTACTCAGGCCTGCAATGCGCCTCACCAGTGCGGTGACCTGCAACGACCTCCCGCCCGTCGCCCACCACCACCCACACGGTGGCGCTGCGCGCCGCGGTGACCATGGGCCTGGCGGCCCGCGGTCGCTGGGTCGTTCTGAATACCCCTCGGTGGCCGCGAGTTCAGAACTCCTCGCCGACCAGTGCCGCGCCCGCGGGCACCGTGTGCGGGTCGGGCGTGCGGTCCGGGATGGCCAGCAGGCCACCGGCGGCCACGCAGAGCACGGCGGCCACCAGGTAGGGCGCCTGCCCGAAGCCGAACCACTCCGCCACATGGCCGACCAGGGTGGCGGCCAGCGCGCCGCCGAGCCAGCGGCAGAAGTTGTAGCCCGCGCTGGCCACCGGCCGCGGCGCCGGGCTGATCGACATCGCGGTGCCGGTGAACAGGGTGTTCAGCAGCCCGGACACCAACCCGCTCGCGATGATGGCCAGCACCAGCAGCGGCTTGCTCGGCACCACCATGACCAGCATCAGCAGGGCATAACCGGATACCGCCAGCACGGTGGCATGCCGCTCGCCGAGCCGGGCCGCCAGCCGCGGCGCCAGCAGCACCCCGGCGACCGCGACGCACAGCCCCCAGCCGAAGAACACCAGGCCGACGGCGATCGCGCTCCACTCCAGCACGAACGGGGACCAGGCGAGCACCACGAAGAACGCCGCGGTGTACAGCGCGGAGCCGATCGAGGTACGCAACAGCCCGCCGTGGCGCAGCGCGCGGAGCGGGTCGAGCAGCCGGACCGGGGGTCGCCGCTCGCCCGCGTCGCTGCGCAGGAAGGCGACGCAGAGCACGAGGGCACTGGCCATCAGCACGGCCGTGCCGAGGAAGGGACCCCGCCAGGAGATGCTGCCGAGCACCGCGCCGAGCAGCGGGCCCACCGAGAGCCCGACCCCGAGCGCGGCCTCGTAGAGCAGGATGGCGCCGGCCTGGCCGCCGGTGGCCGCGCCGACGATCACCGAAAGCGCGGTGGCGATGAAGAAGGCGTTGCCGAGCCCCCACACCGCACGCAGGCCGACCAGTTGCTCGATGGAACCGGCCACCGTGCACAGCGCGGTCGCCAGCACGATCAGCGACAGCCCGGTGAGCACGGTCCGCTTCGCCCCGAAGCGCGCGCTGGCCGCGCCGGTGACCAGCATGGCGACCACCTGCACCCCGAGGTAGGCGGAGAACAGCAGGGTGACCTGGGCGGGCGTCGCGTCCAGGCCCTCGGCGATGGACAGCAGGATCGGGTCCACCAGCCCGATCCCCATGAACGCGATGACCGCGGCGAACGCGGTGATCCAGACCTGCCGTGGCTGCCCCTTGACCGCCTCCAGCAGGCTCGCATGCCCAGAGCTCATCCCCACCTCCGGAAAGTCATTTAGCTATGCTAACAATAATTGCTTAGCATGACGAAGTAACTTCGCTCACGGGTGTGTATGACCGCCCCGGAGGCATGGCAAGACAACGGAAAGGGGGCCGACCTCAGTGGGTCGGCCCCCTTGGCTGTCCGGCGTCGGCTTACCCTTCCCGCACCTGCCGCAGGAAGGCCCGGAAGGCCGTGGGCGACAGGTCAAGGGCTCCCGCCGCCCGGTCCTTCGAGTCGCGAATCGCGGAGAGGGCGTGCGACAGCTCGACGCACTGGCCACCCTGCCCGCTGGAGTAGCTGGACCTGCGCCATCGTTGCGTGTTCTGGTCCGGGGTCATCCCGCACCGCCTTCCATTTCGCCCGGGTTCTACAGCTCTTGCGCAAGCTTAGTGAGCAGCGCGGCTGTGTCCTCGGCCGTCAACACCAACTCACCCAGGCGACGAAATATCCAGGTATAGCGGTCGAAGTCGGTGGGCCGATCCGGGTAGATCGCGCCGGAGTCGATCTCCACGTAGGCGGTGGCCACCCCGGCCTCCTCGGGGAAGTGCAGCATGGTGAACGAGTTCGTCATGGCCGGATGCGCACCGGCGGAGAACGGCAGCGCCCGCACGGTGATGTTCGTTCGAGCGGCCATCTCGGCCAGGTGCCGCAGCTGCTCAGCCATCACCTCCGGCGAGCCGACCACCCGGCGCAGCGCCGCCTCGTTGATCACCACGTCGAGCTGTGGGGCGTCTTCGCCGTGCAGGCGTTCCTGCCGGGCCTGGCGAAACGCGACCAGCCGGTGCAGGCTCTCCTCGGTGACATCCGGCCCGGCCGCCGCCGAGACGGCGCGGCAGTAGTCAGCGGTCTGCAATAAGCCGGGCACGAACTCGGCTTCGTAGTTCCAGATCTCGATCGCGTCCGACTCCTCGCCGACATAGCGCTCGAACCAGTCGGGCACGGTGTCGCCGTAGGCCACCAGCCAGCCGCGGTCGTCGGACTCCTCGGCCAGCCGGAGCAGGTGATCGAGCATCGGCGCGCCGACACCGTATGCCTGGCACAGCAGGCGGACCGTCTTCGGCAGGATCGCCTGCTTGGCGTTCTCGATCCGGCTGATGGTCGCCCGGCTCAAGCCGGAGCGTTCGGCGGCCGCCTCCATCGTCTTGAACCCGGAGGCGGCACGGAAGTCACGCAGCAGGCGTCCGAGCTGTCGCCGGCGGACGGCCGGACCAGGTTCTTGCATTCTCGCCGTTCCTCTCCTTCGGGGCGGGCGCCAGTCTGCCGGGTTCAAGCCGCTCGGCTCGGCGTCCCGTTTCGGGTTCACCCGATTGAATCATCCACACTGCACATCTCACCATGTACGTTTCACAGTACGGCGATGCGTCGCCGGTGGCCCGCCCCGCCTGATTCCCGCCCGGGTTCTGGCGGGGCCGGGTCCCGACAGGCCGTCAGGCGGTCGAAACGAAGGCCCGCTCAGGCGAGCGGAAGGGGTGAGCTGTGGAACGAGCGCATAACCGCGAAGGCGAGGCTGAGCAAGGCGTCATGCCACCACGGGCGTGGGTGGGGTTGGCGGTCGCGATGGTGCGTCACGGCCTGGAGTCGAACGCGCCACTGGCCACGCGAAAGGAGGCGGGCGAGTGGCTGGACGAACTCGGCGAGGTCGCCTTGATCGCCTGCCGAGGAGCCCGTCCCTCCACGAGCAACCCACGCCACGAACAGTGACCGGCGATGCATAACGTCGGTGGTGTGCTCGCCCTCGCGGCACTGGTGGTGCTTGTCGCTGCTGCCGGTGCCGGGTGGCTGCGCTCGGCCTCCCGGTCACACGGGTGCCATGCCCACGACGACCCGGCGTACTCGGTCGAGGCGATCCTGACCCGGCTCGGATGGGAACGGATCGAGGCCGAGCCGGTCGAGGGCTACGTCGACTCGGCCGAGTCGACGCCCGTAGCCGGGAGTGCGCTCACGCGCCGATGGCCGAGCACCGACGGCCGGCTGTTGTGTGGCGAGGACCAGGGGCCGGCGCTGTACCGGGCGCGCGGCGCGGGGCGTGGTGTGTGGCCGGGCACGGACCCAGACACCACGCGGGAGCTGCCGGTACCTCAGCAACGGCGTCTCGGCGAGGCGCCGTTTCGCCCCTCGCCGGTCCCGCACGAGCACCCGGCCGGGCGCCATGCGCTCCGGGCGTGAACCCCTAGTGACCGACGAGGATGTCGAGGGGGCAACGGTGAGCGAAGATGCCGAGCACGAACTGACCGAGTGGGATCGGCAGCTTGTCGACCAGGTGCGAGAGTTGCGCCGCCATCTCAACCCACTACCAGACGGCCCCTTGTTCGCTACTGACCGATGAGCAGGTCACCAGATTCTTGGGCGAGGGCGCCCACAGCAAACCGACGTTGGACAACCCGGTAGGCGACGGCTGCTCCTGGTCCAAGCGCGACGGCTCCGGCGCGCGCATCGGTTTGGAACTCCCGACCATCACTGACGATGGTTTGGCCGCGATCTACCGGCAACGGGGGAAGGCCTACAAGTTCTTCGAAGAGATGCCCGACGTTGAGGGGTACCCAGCCGTTACGTACGGACCGCGCGATGAGCGGGAGCAGGGCTATTGCGCCGTTGCGGTGGGCACGAGCGACAAACGCACGGTGCAGATCTTTTCGCGCCTGTCGGAGTGGAATCGGGGGAAGAAAGACCCCTGCCAGGCCGCGCACGATACGGCGGTGGAGGTTGTGAAGAACGTTAAGGGGGGTCAGTGATGCCCGAGGAGGCGTTGACTCCGGCGCAGATCTACCAGCAGGTCACCGGCGGTGCCGGCACGGAGAGGCTGTCGGCCGCGCAGGAGGCCGCCGCGAAGTTGAGGCGCCGGTTGGAGGAGCGCGCCGACCGGGTGATGCGGCTGGGCGGCAAGGTCCAAGAAGGGTGGCAGGGCGAAGCCGGCGAGGCCGCCGCGAATGCCGCCTCCCCGTTGGCGCGGGCGGCGATGCAGGACGCCGACCATCTGGCCGAGGCCGACAGCGGCGCGGGCGAGCAGGCGGGGGCATTCGACCGGGTGCGCAGCACGGTCGTACCGGTACCGCCCAAACCGCCAGAGCTGACCCCACAGGACGTCGTCGACGGGTTGAGCACCGGCGACTTCGGCGCACACTCGCGCCGGCTGGCCGAGTACAACGCAGGCAGCCAGACCAACGTCGCGGCGTTCGGGGCGTACCACCAGGCGAGCACGGCGACCGCGCAGACGTATCCGGCGGCGTATGCGCCGATGGCCGATCCGGGCGGGTCCGTGGGGCTCACCGAGAGCGGAACCGGCGGCACGGACAGCGGGATAAGCCGCCCCCAGTCGTCGCCGGGGCCGGTGGTCGGTGGCTCGGTGGGTGCCTCGGGTGGTGCGCCCCGGTCGACCGACACCGGTAGCGGTGAGCGTGTCCAACCGCCGCCGACGGTCAACCCGCCCGGCGACGGCGGCCCTTCCGGTCCCGCACCGTCGGACTCGACCGCGCCCCGAACCGGCACCGACAGCACGCGGGCGGCAGCGGCAAGCACCCCGCCACCGCCCGTGCCGGGTGGGCAGGACGGGTACCGGTTCGGCCCGACCGGCACCCCGGTCAACAACCTGAACACCAACACCGGTGCCGGCCCCCACAGCGGAACCACGATCGGACCGATCGGCACGGGCACGGAAAATCGCGCGCCGGGTACGGGCGGCTACCGCTCGGGCGGTGGCCCCGGCGCGGGTGGCCCTGGCGCCGGTCGACCGGGTGCCGGTCCCGGCGGTGGCCGATTCACCGGCGCCCTACCGCCGGGCGAAGGCGGAACAGTGCGCGGTGGAGCCTCGGGGACACCCGGCGCGGCCGGTACGCGAGGTACCGGCGCGATGCCGATGGGGGCCGGCGCCGGGCGCGGCCGCGGCGCTGAGGACGAGGAACGCAAACGGCCGGACTACCTGAAAGACCCGGACCCGGACGACACCTACGGCGGCACCGAGGGCAAGACCGTGCCCCCGGTGATCGGCGAGTCCCGACCGGGCAATCCGGCAAGCTAGACACCACCAGGCAGGGGGAGGAAACGCGGGTGGTTCTGCGGCGGACAGTGGAGATGTCCCTGCACACACTGTTGACCGCGATGCGGTGGCACAACTGCGGCGAACCGCACCCGATCCTGCTCGGCGGCGCCAGCCACGTCCCACCCTCGGCCGAGCACCAGCGCGACTGCGAAGCATTGGAGGAGCTGGGCGCGCTCGGCCTGGTGCGCGGGCGAGAATTGGTCGGCAGCTTCGAGGACACCCTGCACGTGCTCGACCGGCCGGACACCGAGTACTACGCACAGACCCGCACCGGAGACGACTCCTACGGCGTGCTGGTGGCCTGCCGGGGTCGAGAGGCGGTTACCGTGGCACACCAGGACGGCACGGTCTGGCTGACTCCGGTACACCGCGACGATCGGGCGCTCGCACTGGCCAAGCACCTTCCACCATTCCCACCGGCCGATTTCCAGACGTTCTCGGCACGGCAAGCCGAGTTCGCCCGACCGGACACCAGCGGACCCTACGAACCACTCCCCGCCCGCAGCCAGCCGGTACGGGACCTGCACACCATCCTCGACCAGCCCTACTACGGCATCGGACAACTCTACGTTGCCCGCAGACAGGACGGCGGCCCTCGCCACGAAGCACCGGCCTCGCTGTCCTACATCGACATCGATGTCGGCCGGGTCGGACTGGAGTTAACCGGCCCCGCCGACAACCAACACATCACCGTCTTCCCCGGCGACCCCGGCAACCTAGCCGAAAGACTCACCAAAGCCCGAGCGCCCCTGGACCCATAGCCCATCCGATCATGCATCCGGCTCGGTAGCGGTGCGAGCTGGCCAGCGCGCCGGCGCATCGGTCAGGCTGACCCTCCGCAGTCCGGCAGCGCCCGCCGACGGCGTACCTCGGCAAGACGCTCGGCGATGCCCTCGTCCCATCCGGCGCCAGCGGGTCACGCGGCTGATGCCAGATCGGAACGTGCTCGGCCGCGTAGGGGCTCGGCCGCGCCGGCCGACCGGCGAGAGCCGCGCGCCATCCCTCAGCACGCACCCAGTAGTCAGCCGCCCGATCGGCACGCCCACGGCGCCAGCCACATCCACGCGAGAAGCCGCCGAGCACGTTCCTCCGGAGCCCTCCGCTTCGCCGCCGTAGCCCCCACCACCCTTGACCGCCTCCAGCAGGCTCGCATGCCCAGAGCTCATCCCCACCTCCGGAAAGTCACTTAGCTATGCTAACAATAATTGCTTAGCATGCCGAAGTAACTCGCCTCACAGGTACGTTGGCAGGTATGGACGCGGTGATCTTCGACCTGGACGGGGTGCTGGTCGACTCGGAGACGGTCTGGGACGCGACCCGGCGCGCGGTGGTCGCCGAGCACGGCGGCACCTGGACCGAGCAGGCCAGCCGTGCGCTGATGGGCATGAGCACGCCGGAGTGGGCGAGATACCTGGTCGACGAGCTGGGTGCCCGGCTGACCGCGGAGCGCGCCGCGGAGGTGGTCGTCGACCGGATGGCCGAGCGGTACGCGGCGGGACCGCCGGTACTGCCCGGTGCGGTGGAGGTCGTGCGCGCGGTGGGGCGGGACTATCCGGTTGCCATCGCCAGCTCCTCACCACCGGTGCTGATCGATGCCTTCCTGGACGCCACCGGGCTGGCCGACCTGGTCGGGGTGGCGCTGTCCAGCGAGGAGGTCGGCGCGGGCAAACCGGAGCCGGACGTCTACCTGGAGGCGGCGAACCGGCTGGGGGTGGCGCCGCGCGACTGCGTGGCGGTCGAGGACTCGACCAACGGTCTGCGCTCCGCGCTGGCGGCCGGGATGACCGTGGTCGCGGTGCCGAACCCGCACTTCCCGCCGGAGGTCGACGTACTGGCGCGGGCCGGCAGCGTGCTGAACGAGGTCAGCGAGTTGCCCACCACCCTGACGACCCTCTGAGCCTGTTCCTTGACCTTCAGCTCTCCGGGTCGCCCGCGATGAACCGCTCGACGGCCTCGTGGGCGTCGGAGTCGGAGTACTGCACGGGGGGCGACTTCATGAAGTAGGAGGAGGCGGACAGCAGGGGGCCGCCGATGCCGCGGTCCTTGGCGATCTTCGCGGCCCGCACCGCGTCGATGATGATGCCCGCCGAGTTGGGGGAGTCCCAGACCTCGAGCTTGTACTCCATGTTCAGCGGCACGTCGCCGAAGGCGCGCCCCTCCAGCCGGACGTAGGCCCACTTCCGGTCATCCAGCCAGGACACGTAGTCGGAGGGGCCGATGTGCACGTTGCCCTTGCCGAGGTCCCGGTCGACCTGCGAGGTCACCGCCTGGGTCTTGGAGACCTTCTTGGACTCCAGCCGCTCCAGCTCCTTCATGTTCAGGAAGTCCATGTTGCCGCCCACGTTCAGCTGCATGGTGCGGTCCAGCTGGACCCCGCGGTCCTCGAACAGCCTGGCAAGGACCCGGTGCGTTATGGTCGCGCCGACCTGCGACTTGATGTCGTCACCGACGATCGGCACCCCGGCCTCGGTGAACTTGGCCGCCCACTCCGGGTCGGAGGCGATGAACACCGGCAGCGCGTTGACGAACGCCACCTTCGCGTCGATCGCGGCCTGCGCGTAGAACTTGTCCGCCTCCTCGGAACCGACCGGAAGGTAGGACACCAGCACGTCCACCTCGGCCTCGCGCAGCGCGGCCGCGACGTCCACCGGGGTCTCGTCGGACTCCTCGATGGTCTCCCGGTAGAACCGGCCCAGCCCGTCATGGGTGTGCCCGCGCTGCACGGTCACCCCGAGCGGCGGCACATCCGCGATCTTGATCGTGTTGTTCTCGCTCGCGACGATGGCTTCCGAGAGATCCCGGCCGACCTTCTTGGCGTCCACGTCGAACGCGGCGGCGAACTCGATGTCCCGAATGTGATAGCCGCCGAACCGCACGTGCATCAAGCCTGGCACGCGCGAGTCAGAGTCGGCGTCGCGGTAGTACTGGACGCCCTGCACCAGCGACGCCGCGCAGTTGCCAACGCCTACGATGGCCACCCGCAGGTTCTCGCCCATGCCGGTTCTCCTTACTCGTGGTTTGCGTGTGGTCTCCGCCGGGCCGCGGCGAGTCAGGTCTGCTGACCGCGCTGCTCGGCTTGTTCATGTGCGATCAACTCGTTGAGCCAGCGCACTTCTCGCTCGCTGGTCTCCAGCCCGAGTCGATGCAGCTCACGGGTGTAGCGGTCGATCCTCTCCTCGGCTCTGGACAGGGCGGCGCGTAGCCCTTCGCGGCGTTCCTCGACGCGACGGCGCCTGCCCTCCAATATCCGCATCCTGACGTCGGCCGGTGTCCGGGAGAAAAAGGTCAGGTGGACACCGAAACCCTCGTCGTCCCAGGTCTGCGGGCCGACGTCGGCGAGCAGTTCGGCGAACCGCTCCTTGCCCTCGGCGGTGAGCTTGTACACGCGCCGCGCCCTGCGTCCCCAGCCGCTCCTGCTCTGGGCCCGGGAACTCGACTTCGGCTGGCTCGCGGCGGGCTCACCCACCTCCAGGTCTTCCGGCTCCTCGACGATGAGGCCCGCGCGCTGCAACCGGCGCAGGGTCGGATACAGCGAACCGTAGGAGAACGTACGGAACATACCGAGCGTCTCGTGCAGCCGTTTGCGCAGCACATAGCCATGCATGGGGGCTTCGTGCAGTAGCCCGAGGACTGCGAACTCCAACACGATCCACCCCCTTCGGGAACAAACGGCTACGCCGGACGTTGCAGTGTCTATCCGACCGGCTGTGCTCAACCTACCGGTTCATTATATCGCATCGATACATCGACGTGGTGTATCTAACCTTACTCACGTGCGCCTACCGCCCGGCTGGGTCTCCCAGTGTTCACAAGAGAGTTATCGAATTCCCGGCGTGTCGGCTTAGTAACCGCTGTCACTACCCAGAACGGCCCACCGTGCACCCGGCTGGAGCACGTACTCTGTGGACGTGCGAACCCAGCGGCATGTCGTCGACTACACCTTGCAGCGCCGTGCGCTGCTCGCCGGGTACCGAGCGGGCAGGGCCGGTGCCGACGACGTCTGCGATGCTGGGCCGTACCTCCTGCGAGCTGCGAAGTTCCACGGCAGGCCGGGTGAAAGGGACTGTCCTGTCTGCCGCCGGGAGGCGTTGACCCTGGTTTCCTGGGTCTACGGGGACGAGTTGAAACACGCCGCGGGTTCGGCCAGGACGCCGGAGGAACTCGAGCGGATGGCCAACCTCTTCGGTGAGTTCACCGTCTATGTCGTAGAGGTATGCCGAGCGTGCCGCTGGAACCACCTGGTCCAGTCGTACGTCCTCGGTACCGGGAGGCCACACCGGCATTCGCGGAGGACCGCGGACCAGTGAGGACCGGGAACAACGCAGTGCTCCTACCAAGGAGACCGGACGTAGGCCGACTCGGCAGAAGGCGGCTGTGCTTGCGAGGCATGGGGGTCGGCCTGCTGGAGGTCGGATTGGTACCTACCGGCACAGTGACGACCCCCTGGCGGGGCCCGCACGCAGGCAACGGCAGGACGGCGCGCCCCGAGGCGCCGGTCTGGGAGGCTCAATCGTGAACGATCACCGCTGGCCAGGACAGGACCCCGAAGGCAGGCACAACCAGTGGCCGCCAGGCGAGGACCGCCAGGACGCCGGCCCCCAGTGGCCGACCGGTGACGAGCCGCCCCGCCCGCCCCGGCAGGGCAGGCCGCCAGGGCAGCCGCCCCGCCCGCCGCAACAGCAGCCCCGCTGGCCGGGCGCGGAGGACCAGGGACCTCGCTGGCCTGGCGGCAACGACCCGGACCGCGGCGGGCAACGCCCACGGCCCGCACAGCCCCCACCCGCACAGCCACAGCGGCCGGCGGGACCACCCCGGGCGCAGGACCCCCGGGGGCACCGGCAGCCACCGCCACCCCATCCGGGACAGCCCCCGCAGGCCGGCGGGTGGCCGGGACCGCAGGGACCCGGCCGCGGGCCGGGTCAACCGCCGGGTGGCCGCCCACCGGCCGGTGGGCGGCCAGGGCAGGCCGGGCACCGGCAGCCACCACCGGGACCAGCGGGACCCGCGGCCGCCGGGGCGGCGGGGGCCGGGGCGGCGGGGGCCGGGCAACCTCCGCGCCGCCCCCGGGTGGAGCAGCCGACCGGCATGGTCGGCAGCCGGATCGGCCCGGAGGACCGGGAACCGGAGTTGCTCACCCACGACCACCACGGCGCAGGCCAGGAAGACCCCGGCTACGGCCCGGATGACGGCTGGCCCGATGACCGCTGGCCCGATGACGACGAACAGCAGCTGCACGAGGGAGGCCTCGACGACGAGGGCGAGCCGAGGGGCAAGAACGGCAAGCCCCCGCTCACCCCCCGGCAACGGAAGAAACGTCGTTGGCGGCGGATCCGGCGCACGCTCTACGCCCTGTTCGGCGTGTTCGTGGTGCTGCCGGCCCTGGCGTTCACCGTCACCTACTTCCTGGTCGATGTGCCGACGCCGGAGGAGGTCGCCGCGGACCAGAACAAGGTGGTGACCTATCTCTTCTCGGACGGCTCCGAGATGGGCAAGGACGTGCCGCCCGGTGGCAACCGGGTGCTGCTCAAGTACAGCGAGATCCCGGACGTCACGAGGAAGGCCGTCTACGCCACCGAGGACGCCACCTTCGAGACCAACTCCGGGTTCGACGTCACCGGCATCATGCGCGCGGTGTACAACCAGGTCACCGGCGGAGTCGGCGGCGGATCGACGATCAGCCAGCAGTACATCAAGGTGGCCACCCAGAACGACGACTACAGCTACACCAGGAAGTTCCTCGAGCTGGTCAAGTCCTTCAAGATGAACCAGCAGCAGGAGAAGAGCGAGATCATCACCGCGTACCTGAACACCATCTACTTCGGGCGCGGGGCCTACGGCCTGCAGACCGCGGCGCAGGCCTACTACGGCAAGGACGCCAAGGACCTCAACGTCTCCGAGTCCGCCCTGCTCGCCGGGCTGATCCAGCAGCCGGGCCGCTCGGAGAACCGGGAGGTGGCCACCGAGCGGTGGAACGTGGCGCTGGACCGGATGGTGGAGAACAGGTGGCTGGACAAGGCCGAGCGGGACTCGCAGGAGTTCCCCGAGATGATCCCGATGGAGGAGAGCAGGCCGAACACCATGAACCAGGGCCCCGCGGCCTTCGTCAAGCATCGGGTGCAGGCCGAGCTGGAGGCCAAGGGCTACCCGGAGGAGAAACTGCAGGCGGGCGGCTACCGGATCCACACCACCATCGAGCCCGAGGCGCAGAAGCTCGCCGAGCAGGCCGTGGACAAGGTGATGAAGGGCCAGCCGGAGAACCTGCGCAAGGCGCTGGTCGCCGTGAACCCGAGGACCGGCGGGGTGATGGCCTACTACGGAGGACCGAACGAACCCGGCGTGGACCAGGTGGACTGGGCGAACACCCAGCGCAACCCCGGCTCCTCATACAAACCCTTCGACCTGGTGGCCCTGCTGCTGCGCGGTAAGGGTCTCGGCGAGACCTACGACGGCCGGTCCGGGCGCACCTTCGAAGGCCGCGAGCAGGTGGTGAACAACGCCGGCCCGAACTCCAGCTGTAGCGCGAAGTGCACGGTGGCGGAGGGGATGAAGCGCTCGGCCAACACCGTGTTCTACGAGATGGTGATGAAGGACACCGGCGTGCAGGCCGTGGTGGACGCGGCGGTCGCCGCCGGTATCCCGAAGGACCACGGCCCGGAAAGCCCGACCATGCAGAACGCGGACGGCAACATCGCCATCGGCGGTGGGACGACGAACGTCACCCCGGAGGACATGGCCTCGGCCTACGCGACCTTCGCCGCCGAGGGCATCCACCGCGAGTCGCATTTCGTGGCCAAGCTGGAGAAGTCCGACGGCACCCTGGTGTTCGAGGTGGACAAGAAGGGCGAACCGGCCTTCGATCAGGACGACTCGAAGCACAACGCGCAGATCGCGGGCAATGTCACCAGGTCGCTGGAGCCGGTGCTGCCGTTCTCCGACCTGGACTGCGCGGGCAACCGGGACTGCGCGGGCAAGACCGGCACGCACGAGGCGGCCGAGGACGGCGACGAGAACGCCCAGGCGTGGATGGTCGGCTACACCCCGTCCATCTCGACCGCGACCTGGGTCGGCACCGGAACCGGGGATCCCATTCGGGACAAACGGGGCAGGAAGGTCTACGGCAGCGGGCTACCGGGTGAGGTCTGGAAGGAGTTCATGGACTCCTACCTGAAGGGCAAGCCGAAGGAGAAGTTTCAGAAGGTGGACCTGATCGGCAAGCAGGTACGGGACTACACCCCGGAGACCCGCAGCCGCCGGAGCACCACCGAGCGGCGGTCCGAGACGACCGAGCCGGAGACCACCGGCCCGACGCAGACCTCCTCGCCCTCGATCTCGATAACCATCCCCACCCCGCCGACGAACTCGAAACCGGGCAACAGCACCGGCCCCGGCCCACCGGACGAGGAGGACAACGGGATCGGCATCCTGCCGGGGCGCGGGGAACGCGGCGACGAGTAGTCACCTACCACGGTGTCCCGGCGCGGCACGTAGCATGCGCCCGTGTCCAGCCAGTCCGAACCAACGCCCGATCCGGCGTCCGAGACAGCCTCGCTCGACGCCGGCAAGCGGGTGATCCCCAGTTGGACCGATCCGTTCGCCGCCACGGCCACCCGGCCGATCGGCGGCCCGCTCGGCGAGCACGCGGTGATCGGCAGACACTGGTTCTGGACCCCGCTGCGGGTTGGCCTGCTGCTGGCGGTACTCACCCTGACCCTCGGCTGGTTCGGCAAGGCCGCGTGCATCCAGCAGTACACCAACGACGCCGGGCAGGCCGAGCTGGACTGGCGCTCGGGCAAGCCGTACGTGGCGATGTGCTACTCGGACATCGTGCCGCTCTACGGCGCCGAGCAGTTGGACAGGCCCGGCACGTTCCCGTACGCCACCCAGTGGGTCGAGAACGAGGGAACCCCGCAGGAACAGGTCCGCTACATGGAGTACCCGGTGCTCACCGGGCTGTTCCAGTGGGTCAACGCGAAGCTCACGCACGCCTGGACCGAGGCATCCGAAGCGGGCTGGCTACCCGGCGCGCTCCCGGTCGCCGTGTACTTCAACGTCACCGCGCTGTTCCTCGGCCTCGCCTGGCTGGCGGCGGTGTGGGCGGTGGCGAGAACGGCGAGACGCCGGCCGTGGGACGCCGCGCTGGTCGCGGTCTCCCCGCTGGTGGTGGTGCACGCCTTCACCAACTTCGACACGCTCGCCGCCGCGCTCGCCGCTACCGGCCTGCTGGCCTGGGCGCGCCGCAGACCGATGCTGGCCGGGGTGCTGTTCGGGCTGGGTGCCGCGGCCAAGATGTACCCGCTGTTCCTGCTCGGGCCGCTGCTCGTGCTCTGCCTGCGCGCGGGGAAGCCACGCACCTGGGTGAAGACCGCGGTCAGCACGGCGCTCACCTGGGCCGCGGTGAACCTGCCGATCGCGCTCGCCTTCCCGGACGGCTGGCGGGAGTTCTTCCGGCTGAACGCCGAACGCGGGATGGACCCCGACTCGCTGTACAACGTGATCTCCTACTTCACCGGGTGGACCGGGTTCGACGGTGAGCTGGTGCGCGGGGAGAGTCCGGTCTGGCTGAACGCGGTCAGCGGCGCGCTGTTCCTTGCCTGCTGCGCGGGCATCGCCTACCTCGGCCTCACGGCGCCGGTGCGACCCCGGGTTGCCCAGCTTTGCTTCCTTGTGGTCGCGGCCTTCCTGCTCACCAACAAGGTGTGGAGCCCGCAGTACTCGCTGTGGCTGGTGCCGCTGGCGGTGCTGGCCATCCCGCGCTGGCGGCTGCTGCTCGGCTGGATGATCATCGACGCGGTGGTGTGGGTGCCCCGGATGTTCTACTACCTCGGCACGGACGACAAGGGCCTACCGGAAGGCTGGTTCCTCGGCACCGTGGTGCTGCGCGACATCGCCGTCATCGGGCTGTGCGTGCTGGTGATCAGGGAGATCTACCGACCGTCCACCGACCTGGTGCGGATGGGCGGCGAGGACGACCCCGCCGGCGGGGTGCTGGACCGAGCCCGCGACGCGTACGTGTTCCGGCGCCGCAGGTCGGTCACCGCGGCAAGGTAGGACTCAGCGGGTGTGCACCGTGCCGGTGCGCGAGGTCGGCCGGGCCGCCGGGCTCCTCCCATTCCCTGCTGCTCAGGAAGGCGACGAACAGCCCGGCGAGCAGTGCGGCCCGGCCCCAGACACCGATCATGACCGCCTGCGCGGCGAAACCGTCGTAGATGTGGCCGCCGTCGCCGCCCAGCTCGCCGTACCAGCGGAAGATGCCGATCCCCATGGCCAGGTCCGCGACGAGGTAGCCGAGCACCCAGCCCCAGCGCACCCGGACCAGCACGAACATCGGCAGCAGCCAGAGGGTGTACTGCGGCGAGTGCACCTTGTGCAGCAGCAGGAACCCGCACAGCATCGCCGCCGAGACCGCGAGCAGCGGGTAGCCGCCCTCGCGCCGGTAACGCTGCCAGCCGACGGCCAGCGCGACGGCGAAGGACACCAGGACCAGCAGCGGGGACACCACGTCGACCACCGACTGGAAGCTCGCGCCGTCCTCCGGCCGGAAGGCCCAGTACCACACCGAGTTGGTGGTGGCGTCGACCCGGCGCTCGGCCTGGAACCGGAAGGAGGCCAGCCAGCCGTCGAACCCGGCGAGGGCGAACGGCAGGTTCACCGCCACCGCGGTACCGGCCGCGACACCGAGCACCCCGGCGGCGCCGCGGAAATCCCATCGCCGGGCGCCGGTCCGGCCGCCGGTCAGCACGTACAGCGCCAGCGGGAGGACGAAGAACGCCGGGAAGACCTTGACCGCGAAACCCAGTCCGAGCAGCGCGGCCGCCCACAGCCCGCGGCTGCGCAGGCTTCCCCTGCCGAGCAGCACCACGGCAAAGGCACCGACCCCGCAGGCCACCGCGGGCAGCTCCCAGTTGTGGAAGGCGTACAGCACCAGCGGCGGGCCGATCGCCCACAGCAACGCGCGCCAGCCCGCGATCCGCCCCAGTAACCAGCCGGTCAGCAGCCCGAACGGGGCGAGCAGCAGTGCCGAGCCGAGCAGGAAGCCGGCGTCGGTGTCCGCGAAGGCGGCGCCCGCCCAGATCAGCATGCCGGTGAGCACCGGGTACTCCACCGCCCCACCGACCAGCCGGCCGTCGACCAGATCGCCGTGCACGTAGGGGAAGGTGTGCCGGTCGATGTCCCGGCCGATCCAGAGGAACTGGATATCGGAGTAGCAGGCGTCGGTGAAGTTGCGTTCGGAGTAGTTCGGCGTGCTGCGGCCGCTCTCGTCGAAGAACGGGCCGGTACACCGATCCTTGTTCAGGAAGCCGAGCGCGAGCGCGCACCCGCACAGCAGCACCAGCACCGCCAGTGCCGCGTTGCCGAGCCTGCCGCTCACGTGCCGAGTGCCTGCCGGAGGAACTCGATGTCGCCCTGCTGACCCTCGGCCGGGGTCTCCACCACCACCGGCGCGGCCGCCGCGCGGGCGACCTCGGCGAGCAGGTCCGGGTCGATGGTGCCCACTCCGCCGACCACGTTCGCGTGCCGGTCCCGGGTGGAGCCGAACTCGTCCCGCGAGTTGTTCAGGTGCACCAGGTCGATCCGGCCGGTGATGCCGAGCACCCGGTCCACCGCGTGCTCCAGCTCCCAGCCCGCGGCGAAGGCATGGCAGGTGTCCAGGCAGAAACCCGCGCCGAACTCGCCGACCACGTCCCACAGCCTGGCCAGCGCCTCCAGGTGCCTGGCCATCGCGTTGTCCCCACCCGCGGTGTTCTCGATCAGGATCGGGACACCGAACCCGCCCTCGTCGGCCTGCCGCTCGAACAGCTTGCGCCAGTTGGCGATCCCGGCGTCGGCGTCCTCGTCCTTGCGTAGCTGCCCACCGTGCACCACGAGCCCCTTGGCGGCGATCTCGGCCGCACCGGCCGCGTGCTGGACCACCGCCTTGCGCGAGGGCACGCGGACCCGGTTGTTCATCGAGGCCACGTTGATCAGGTACGGCGAGTGGATGAAGATCTCCACCCCGGCGGCGGCGAGGTCGTCTGCCTGCACCGGCCGCTGCGGCGCCTTCCAGCTCTGCGGGTCGGCGAGGAAGAACTGCACCACGTCGGCGCCACGTTCGCGGGCGGCCGTCAACGGGTCGTCGTCGCGGACGTGCGCTCCGATCAGCATGGCGCGAGGGTACCGACCGGAGCCGACGACCATCGAGTACGGTGCGGGCGTCCCGGGTGCTTGACCGGGACCACACACGCGAAGGGCGACCGAGCATGGCGAGGCTGCGGGCAAGCATCCGGCGGATCGGCACGGCAGGCGCGCTCGCGGCGCTCACCGCCGCCTTCGCCTGCACGGGTACCGCCCAGGCCGAGCGGGGCGGGGAGGACACCGCGGCGCGGGTGGTCGACGGCGACTGCGCCGCCACCCTGCACCGGGGCGCCGGGGACCCGCTCACCGTGGACGCGGGTGCGGTGCTGGACCGGCCCGGGGTGCTCACTTTCGGCCTCGGCAGCGCGGCGAAGGGCACCGGCGAGCAAGCACGGCCCACGCTGTCCCTGCCGGTCGCGGACCTCGTGGACGGCCTCGGCGGGCACCGGGTTCCGGTGCTCAACGAGGCGGGCACGGTGGTCTGCCGCACCGCGCAGGACACCACCAACGGGCTGGTCGCCGCGCTGCACGGCACGCCGTCGCCAGGGGACGAGCCGCCCGGCCGGCAGCCGTCACCGCCCGGCGGCGACCCCGCGCCGCCCGACGACCCGGGGGACGACCAGCGGGGCCAGGACCGGAACCGGCCGGGCGGCCCCGGATCCGCGGGCGGGACCGGCATCGGACCGGGCATCGGGCCGGCCAGCGGCGATCCGCGAACACCGAGCAACGGCCTCGCCGGCCCGGGCGCGATCATCCCGCCGGTCGACCCGCAGCCCGCGCCAGGCGCCCGGGTGCCCGAGGCCGACCCGGTCCCGCAACCACCTGCCGTGGACAGGGGAGACTCGGGCACGGCGCGGGCACTGCCCGAGTCCACCCCGCCGGAACGGCTGCCGCTGCTACTCGCCGTGCTGGCCCTGGCGGTGGTCACCACACTGCTGATGCGTAGCTGGACGCGCGGCAAGGTCAGGGCGTCCTGAGCCCTCGTACCGGACACCACCACGCAACGTGACCACCAGATCCACCCGAATGCGTCTCCCACTTCGGCAGGCCGCCGTCACGCTGCCCGGTTAGCGTCGTTGTACCTGGTGAGCGACATCAGTGGCGGGAGGGTGAGCGATGCCTGGTCGCACACGCAAGGCAACGGCGGTCTCCGCGGCCGCGCTGGTGCTGGCCGGATCCGCGGCACTGGCCGCCCCGGCCACGGCGGTGGCGGAGACCAAAACGGCCCAATGCGGCGGCACGGTCAAGGCCAAGCCCGGTGACCGGGTGCGGGCCACCCTGCTCGGTATCCCGCTCGACCTCGGCATCGTCAGCGAGGCCACCACCGTGCTCACCGGGACGGTCAGCGCGCTACTCGGCAAGGTCTGCACGGTCACCGTGCAGGTGGTGGACACCGTGGTCGCCCCGGTGCCGGGGGTGGGCGAACCCGCGGCGGACGCGATCAACAAGGGCGTGCAGGGCACCAGCAACACCCTCAGCGACACGGCGAACACGGTGGGCGGGGCGGTCACCGGCGGCGGCACCGAGCCGGTCGAGCGGAACCGCCCGAACCAGCCGGCCCCCGGCGGCAAGCCGGGTGGCAGCCCCGGCTCGAACCCGACCACCGGTGGCCCTGGCCGGGGTGACCAGGCGGGCGGTGTACCGGAGTCGAACAGCCCGGTGCTCGGTGGTGCTGCCGTACCCGGCTTCCCCGGGTTGCCGACGGACTTCAGCACCGGCTTCGCCCCGATGCGCGACTACAGCAACCTGCCGATCGCCACCGCGGGCCTGTACGCCCCCTCGCCCGGGGTCCGCTACGGCGGCCAGATCCCCGGCTACGCACCCGAGTTCGGCATCCTCGGCCAGCAGGGCACCCAGGACCCGCCGGACGACGGCGTGCGCAACGCCGGGGACGCGCGGGCACTCACCGGCGGCGCGGGCGGCCCGACCGACGGCACCAGCCTCCCGCTGCTGCTCGCGGTGATCGCGCTGGCCGGGGCGTCCGGCGCGCTGGTGCGTACCTGGGTGCTGCGCAAGGCGTAGGTTGGCACCGGAAACCGGCACCGGACGGTCGCGTATCCCGGCCGTACTCGACTCGTTACCTTGAACAGGGCGGCTTTCGGCTGTCCCGTGCACCCCGGCAGATGAGCGAACCGCGGAGGATGAGCGCTGGTGCGAACCCGAAGGACCCCTTTCGCCACCACCACCCGCAAGGTCCTCACCGCGACGGCGATCGCGGCGGCCATGACCGGCTTCTCGCTGGCCATCGGCGGCACCGCGAGCGCGGCGACCCTGAGCGCCGACCGGTGTGACACCACGGTGACCGGCGCCCCGACCACCCAGGTGGCGGTGGACGCCGACCCGCTGGCCGGAATCGTGCACACCGCTACCAAGGAGCGGAAGAACCTGCTCACCCTGCTGTCCATCAACCCGGACCAGGTTGCCGACCACCTGCGCAAAGGTGGACCGGTGCAGGTCGGCCGCGTACCCGGTTCGGGGGCCAAGACCGTCGACGGCACGCAGATCGGTGAGTTCGTGGTGCAGCGGCTGAAGGACTCGCCCGGTCTCGGTTGGCTGCCGTCGACCAAGCAGGACACGCTCGACCACATCAAGAAGAAGGTCGGCGGGCTGTGCGCCATGCGGCTGAAGGCCACGCCGCGGCCGACGACGGAGCAGCCCACGCGCACGGGCGGTGACACCGGTCACACCGGCTCGACCGGTGGCGGCACCCCGGACGCGAGCTCCGCCGGCGGCGTTCCCTCCGGCGGCTCCCAGGGACGGGCGCCGCGCAGGGACTACGGCGGCATCCCCACCGCGACCCCCGGGGTCGCCACCCCGCCCGGGCTGCGCTACCCCTCGCCGGAGACGGCACCGGGGCAGGACTCGCCGGAGTTCGGCATCCTCGGCGCGGACCCCGGTACCCAGCAGGCACCGGACCAGGCCGAGGTGCGCAACGCGGGCAACGCCGACGCGCTGGCCGCCGAGCCGGCCGGGAACAGCGTCCAGCTCCCGATGCTGCTCGCCGTGGTCGCACTGGCCGGAGTCACGGCCGCGCTGGTCCGCACCTGGGTGCTGCGCAAGGTGTCGTAACCCCCGGTTACACTCGAGCGTTGGACAACCCTCCTGTCACGGATCGTCCGTGACCGCGAAGCCCATAGGAGGTGAGTGGTTGTGTCACGCCATTACGAGGTAATGATCATCCTCGATCCGAGCCAGGACGAGCGCACGGTCTCCCCGACCCTGGAGAACTTCCTCAAGGTGATCCGGGACTCCGGCGGCAGCGTCGAGAAGGTCGACGTGTGGGGCCGCAGGCGGCTCTCGTACGAGATCAAGAAGCACGCCGAGGGCGTCTACGCGCTGGTGGACCTGAACGCAGAGCCGGACGCCGTCAAGGAGCTCGAGCGGCAGCTGTCCCTGCAGGAGATCGTGCTGCGAACCAAGGTCGTGCGCCGCGAGACGCCGCGCCCGGGTTCCCGTGCCGCCCGTACCGCCAACCAGCCGGCCAAGGTCTGAGGCCGGGGAGGTTCCCATGGCTGGAGATACCATCATCACAGTGGTCGGCAACCTGACCGCCGACCCGGAGCTGCGCTTCACGTCCTCCGGCGCCGCCGTCGCGAACTTCACGGTCGCGTCCACGCCGCGCATGTTCGACCGGCAGAGCGGCGAGTGGAAGGACGGCGAGGCGCTGTTCCTGCGCTGCAACATCTGGCGGCAGGCAGCGGAGAACGTCGCCGAGAGCCTGACCCGCGGTGCCCGCGTCGTCGTGCAGGGCAGGTTGAAGCAGCGCTCGTTCGAAACCAAGGAAGGCGAGAAGCGCACGGTCGTCGAACTCGAGGTCGACGAGATCGGGCCCTCGCTGCGGTACGCCACCGCGAAGGTGAACAAAGTCAGCCGGGGCAGCGGAGGCGGCGGCTTCGGCGGCGGTGGTGGCGGCGGCGGGTCCGCGCCGGCCGACGACCCGTGGGGCTCGGCCCCGCCGGCGAACAGCAGCGCCGGGTTCTCCGACGAACCGCCGTTCTGAGGCCCGGCTCGACCGAATAGGACACCTGCCGGCAGTACGAGTCGGGAACGCGCGTCTGGCGAAGCCCACGAGCGACGAGGCGGGGCGCACCACTTTCGAGGGAACGGCCGGGGCCGATTCCGAGCGCCGCCGAGTCGGGCGTGCCGCGCGTTCACGGCGAACACCGACCACCAGACCAACCACACTGATCACCCCAGGAGTCAACTGTGGCCAAGCCACCCGTTCGCAAGCCGAAAAAGAAGGTCTGCGTGTTCTGCAAGGACGCGAAGAAGGGCCGTGCGGAACTGATCGACTACAAGGACACGAACCTGCTGCGGAAGTACATCTCCGACCGCGGCAAGATCCGTGCCCGCCGGGTCACCGGCAACTGCAGCCAGCACCAGCGTGACGTCGCCACGGCGGTCAAGAACGCCCGTGAGATGGCGCTGCTGCCCTACACCTCGACCGCTCGCTAGGAGATCCCGTCATGGCGAAGATCATTCTTACCACCGACGTGGCGAACCTCGGCGGACCCGGCGACATCGTCGAGGTGAAGGACGGCTACGCACGCAACTACCTGCTGCCCCGCGGCTACGCCATCCCGGCGACCAAGGGCGCGGAGAAGAACGTCCGGGTCATCCAGCGCACTCAGGAGTCGCGCCGGGTGCGGGACCTCGACCACGCCAAGGAGCTGAAGGCCTCGCTGGAGGGGCTCGGCGCCGTCCAGCTCTCCGCCAAGGCGGCCGAGGGCTCGAAGAAGCTGTTCGGCTCGATCACCCCGACCGATATCGTCTCGGCGATCAAGTCGGCGGGTGGCCCGTCGCTGGACAAGCGGATCATCCAGCTCGGCAAGCACATCAAGACCGTCGGCAGGCACCAGGTCATCGCCCGCCTGCACCCCGAGGTGCGGGCCGAGGTTCCGATCGACGTCACGCCACAGCGATAAGACGGCATATCGACAAGGGCTCCTTCCCATGCCGGGAAGGGGCCCTTGTCGCTTTCGGTTACCAAGGAGACCGGAGGTAGGCCGACTCGGCGGAAGCGGCCCTGCTTGCGCGGCAGGAGGGGCGGCCTGCTGGATGTCGGATTGATACCTACCGGCCCAGTAACCGGCGGGAACCGGCGCCACCGCGTTAACATCCAAGGACCGGTCGCGCAGGTCGTCGCGCAGGTCACTGCCGGCAGCAGCGTACGAGAACCGCCGGGACCTGCGGTGGTGAGTGGCGGGAACGCGCGCTCGGTCGCGCGTTCCCGGCAAGCACTGATGCACGAAGGGGAACGTGATCATGTCTCAGCGCCAGTCGCATGCTCCGGTCGACACGCTGACCAGTGTCCCTGCGCCGGCACCGATCCAGGTCGGCAACAACGGCGCCAGCGGTGGGTACAAGTTCACCCCGGAAGAGGTGGACGGGGTCATCGCCAAGTGGCGGCAGCTGCTGGAGGACCTCCGCAGCGATGAACGTGAGGCGTGGCGGGTCGCCCATGTCCAGCCGCCGGGCCGGGAGTTCGCCAGCGGTGACTTCGTCGACCAGGGCGCCAACCCTTCCGGCAAGACTCTGCTCGAACAGCACCAGCGCATGATCGAGTACGTGGAGAGCTACATCGAGGCGTTGGAGAAGGCCAGCGGCAAGATCCAGGAATCCGAGGACGAGGCCCAGCAGGCCATCGCCAAGCAGGGACAGGGGATCGTGTGACCATGCTCCGCAGCACCCGGCTCGCCGGCGTCCTCGGCGCTGCCCTCCTGCTGGCCGCCTGCGGCGGCGACCAGACCGAGGGCAGCCCCTCGCTTTCCGGATCCGACGGGGACACCTCGACCGGCTCCGCGCAGTCCGCGCCGAGTGGCAAGCAGGGTGCCGCGCCGCGCGTGCCGAACCCGCTGCCGGTGGACGGGATCCTTGCCGACCCGTGCAACGCGCTGTCCGCCGCGCAGCTCTCCCGGATCGGGCTCGACGCACCCGGTACGAAACGGGAGACCCGAACCGGGTCGGAATGTGTCTGGAAGTCGGCGGCCTTCCAGGACAACTCGGTGAGCATCAGCCCGATGACCGCCAACGACAACGGCCTGGACGGGATCTACGCGAACGAGCCGGAGGACGAGTACTTCGAGCCGACCACCATCGGCGGATACCCGGCCGTGTACGCGAACGTCATCGACAGCCGTTCGAACGGCGACTGCGTGCTGTGGGTCGGGGTAACCGACGAGCTGGCCGTCAGCGTCATCACGCAAATCGCGCGGGGACCGAACGAGACCGATCCGTGCCCGGTGAACGAGCGGGTCGGCACGGCGATGATCGAGCAGCTCGGGAGGGGTTGAGAGGCATGCCGAACGACGCCTATGACGCCGGTCGCACCATCACCACGGTCGGCACCTACACCGGTGCCGGGGCGGCCATCGGTTCGGTCGTGCCCGGGGTCGGCACGGCGGTCGGCGCCGTGGGTGGCGCCGTCGTGGGTGGCCTGGTCAGCCTGTTCGGCGGCGGACCCGAGGCCGAGCAGCACGAGGCGAACATCGGCGGACGCTCGATCGACGCCCGGCAGATCTGGGAACAGATCCATCCCGGCAGCTCCGACTCGGTGCGGGACGGCTCGGACGCGGCGGGCAACCTGCAACGGGTGCACGCCGACCGGGCCGGCCAGGTGGACACGCTGAACCGGCTGATGGATGAGGCCTGGACCGGCGAAGCCGGCGCGCAGGCCCAGGCCGGCGCGCACCCGCTCGGTATCTGGCTGCGCGACTCCGCGACCAACCTCGAGCGGAGCTCGACCTACCTGAACAGTCAGGGCGAGTCCTTCGACACGACCAAGTCCCAGGTACAGGAGATCTCCGCGAAACCGCCGGAGGCGGGCTTCCTGGACGGGCTCAACCCGTTCAGCGACAAGGACGAGGAGATCGAGGAGTACAACCGGGTCGGCCAGTCGAACGTCCAGGCTTTCAACGCCTACTACCAGGCGAGCATGCAGAACGCGGCGCGGCTGCCGCAGTACACCGCTTGGGAGGGCAACACCATCTCCGACGGGGGCGGCGAGGACGGGAAGATCCACAAGCCCGCGCCCGGTGACCGCGGCACCGGCAACGTCCCACCGGGCGGAACCGGGAACATCCCGTCCGGCACGGGCAACATCCCCCCGTCCGGGACCGGGAACATCCCCTCGGGCACGGGCAACATCCCGGCACCGAGCGCGAACCTGCCCAATCCCGGTGGCGACATCCCGGGCACCGGGAACATCCCCGGGCCGGGTGGCGACATCCCGGGTTCAGGGGAGTACCAGCCGAACACCCCGCCCGGCACGGTCCCCGGCTACCAGTCGCCCGGCTGGGACGACAGCACGTCCACCTCCGGCTACACCCCGCCCAAGGTCCCCTCCGCGGACATCTCGGGCGGCGGTGGTGGCAACTTCGGCCCCGGCGGGTCGGGGGGGTTCGGTCCGGGGGGTGGATCGGGCGGCGGTTTCGGCCCCGGTGGTTCCGGTGGTTCCGGTGGGGCCGCCGGGCTCGGTGCCGGCGCCTCGACCGGTGCGGTCGCGCCCGGCGCCGGTTCCGGTGCGGGCGCGGGTGGCCAGGGCGCCGCCGGCGCCCGCGGAGGTGCCGGCGCCGGCCGGATGGGCGGGATGCCCATGGGGATGGCCGGTGGTGGCCGCGGCGGCCAGGGCGGCGGCGACGAGGAGCACCAGAACCGCTTCCTGGTCGAGGAGGACCCGAACTCGCTGTTCGGGTCGGACGAGCTCACCACCCCGCCGGTGATCGGCGAGTAGGACACTGGACCGAGAGTGCTGACCACACCACTGAAGTTCACCACCCCGACCCTGCTCCACCTGATCCGGCGCAGGGGAGGTGAACCGCACCAGACCCTCGCCGGCACGCCCACCTGGTACGACGAGGAGGCCCAGCGCACGGTGGACCAGCAGGTCAACGCCGTGCTGACCGAGCAGGGGTTGATGGGCCCGCGGGGGATGGACCGGGACCTGCTCGCGGCGCTCGAGTCGATCTCCCGGCCGCAGGTGGAGTACTACGGCTGGTTCGAGGGGCGGTTCGCCGACGCACCGCCGAACTTCACCGTGCTGGCGGCCGGCGGCAGCGGCGGGGCCTTCGTGCTCGCCCGGTTCATCGAGGACGACGGTGTGCTGATCACCTCGGAGCGACCGGAGAACCTGCTGCGGGGGTTCGTCAACCAGATCCCACCCGGCCGACCGGGCGGCGGGCAGGCGCTGGTGGTCAGCAAGGGTGAGTTCCTCAGCGGGCGGCCCTCCGGTGCGGATGACACCGGCGCGGGGGTGCTGCGCCCGGCTCCCGGCCAGGACCAGGCGTCCTCGATCAACGAGATCAAGCGGATCCTGCAGGCGGAGCGGATCAGCGCGGGCAGCCTGTACGTGGCCGTGCGCGGGCAGTCCGGCGTCCGGCGGCGGTGCGAACGGCCGCTGAACTTCATCGACACCGCCGAGGGGCGCTGGTTGATGGAGGAGGTACCCGGCCGCGGTGAGCCGCTCGTGGTGTTCACGCCGGCCACCCCGCAGTTGCTCGCCGAGCGGCTGCGGAACGCGCAGAGCACGCTCAACTGACCGCCGGTCGACTACCCACAGTATCCACGGCTTCGCTTGGCTGGCCGGTGCCCCAGGCCCGTTCAGCCTAGCGGGCGGCTGCCCTACGTTCCGTAGCTTTTATCCACAAGGGCTGTGGGTCACCGCGGAGCGGGGGCGGCACGACACGCCGAACCCCCGACTCGGTGCGACACGCCGGATGAGTTCCAAAGAAGTTCTCCACAGCTTGCCCACAGGGCTTGACCTGCGATTTCACTAACAACTTCAGGCACTGTCCCCAGGTTGTACACAGGTAGAGCACGCCTTGTGACTCGTTCCGGCCCGTCATCAACAGGTAGTCCACAGGGCGATCCCCAGGCCGGTTTGCGCTGCTTCTTCCGGGGGATCTAGCGTGCCGCCGAACCGGTCGCGAAACGCCGCCGCAAGCTCCCCGCCGAATGACCACGGATCGGGTATAATCGAACTGGTGTTCGACCCCCTGGCTCTCCGGGGGTTGTGGAGCCGAGGGGGCGTGCGGCGGTGAGCCGAGCAACGCGCTCGGCCGACCCCATCCGGTTCACCACGAACACCGGGTCAACGACAGGCTGAGGAGGTGCATCCGCCGGTGGCGATCACCGACGACCGCGGTCCCGCGTTCGCGACCCCCGAGAACGGCGAGTCTCGGCAAGGCGAGTTCGATCGCCAGCCGCCGCAGGACCTCGCCGCGGAGCAGTCCGTGCTCGGCGGCATGCTGCTGTCCAAGGACGCCATCGCCGATGTGGTCGAGGTACTGCGACCCGGCGACTTCTACCGGCCCGCGCACCAAGCCGTGTACGACTGCGTGCTGGACCTGTACGGCCGGGGCGAGCCGGCCGACCCGATCACCATCTCCGCCGAGCTGGAACGGCGCGGCGAACTCGGTAGGGTCGGCGGGGCGCCATACCTGCACACCCTGATCGCCACCGTGCCGACCGCGGCCAACGCCGGCTACTACGCGGAGATCGTGGCCGAGAAGGCGGTGCTGCGCAGGCTGGTCGAGGCCGGCACGCGGATCGTGCAGTACGGCTACGGCGCCAGCTCCGCCGAGGGCAGCGACGTGAACGAGGTGGTCGACCGCGCGCAGGCCGCCATCTACGAGGTCACCGAGCGGCGCACCAGCGAGGACTACGTCGCGCTGGAGGAACTGCTGCAGCCGACCATGGACGAGATCGACGCGATCGCGTCCCGGGGCGGCTCGGCGCAGGGGATCCCGACCGGCTTCCTGGACCTGGACGAGGTGACCAACGGCCTGCACGCCGGCCAGATGATCATCATCGCCGCCCGGCCAGGGATCGGGAAGGCGCTGGCGCTGGACACCCCGCTGCCCACGCCGCGGGGCTGGACCACCATGGGCGAGGTGCGGCAGGGGGAGCGGCTGCTCGGCTCGGACGGGCGGCCGACCACGGTCGTCGCCACCACCGAGGTCATGCGGCAGCGGCCGTGCTACGAGGTGGAGTTCGCCGACGGCAGCGTGCTGGTCGCGGACGCCGAGCACCAGTGGCGCACGGCGGACCACGCGGTCCGTACCACCCGGCAGCTCGCCGGCCGCTCCGGCTGCGCCGTGCGGAACACCACGCAGCTACGGCTGCCGGAACGGGAGCTGGACCCGCACCCCTACGCCCTCGGCTCCTGGCTCGCCGACACGCGGGCGAGCGGCACCCGGTTCCACCCTGCCGACCCGGAGGTCGCCGCGCGCCTGGAGACCGAGGCCGGGCTGACCGTGTGGCCGTCGGCCGACTCCCGGTTCGTGGCGGAACTTCCGGCCGGCGCGGCGCTCGAGCACACCGGCCGCGAGTGCATTCCCGCGCGTTACCTGCGCGCCTCCGCCGGGCAGCGGCGCGCCCTGCTGGCCGGGCTGCTGGACACCGCGGGCAGCGTCGGCGACTCTGGCGAGATCCGCCTCGCGCTCCCCGGAACCCGCCTGGCCGAGGACGTCCGTGACCTGATCGTCGGCCTCGGCTACGGCTGCTCGCCTGCCGCCGAGGTGCTGTGCTTCGACACCGCGGACCGGGTGTTCGGCACCGAGCACCAACACCTGCGGCACAAGCACCTGCTCGGCGGGCGGGCCGGCACGGAAACCGCCCGGCGGATCGTGGCCGTGCGCGAGGTGCCCAGCGTTCCGGTGCGCTGCGTGCAGGTGGACGCGGCCGATCACCTCTACCTTGCCGGCCGGTCCATGATCCCGACGCACAACTCCACGCTGGGGCTGGACTTCGCCAGGTCGTGCTCGATCCGGCACGGGATGACCAGCGTGATCTTCTCGCTGGAGATGAGCCGCACCGAGATCGTGATGCGCATGCTCTCGGCGGAGGCCCGGATCCGGCTGCAGGACATGCGCGGCGGCCGGATGTCCGATGACGACTGGACCCGGCTGGCCCGGCGGATGAGCGAGATCAGCGAGGCGCCGCTGTTCATCGACGACTCGCCGAACATGACCATGATGGAGATCAGGGCGAAGGCGCGCAGGCTCAAGCAGCGCAACGACCTGAAGCTGGTGGTCGTGGACTACATGCAGCTGATGACCTCGGGCAAGCGGGTCGAGTCGCGGCAGCAGGAGGTCTCCGAGTTCTCCCGGCAGCTCAAGCTGCTCGCCAAGGAGATCGAGGTACCGGTGGTGGCGATCAGCCAGCTCAACCGTGGCCCCGAGCAGCGCACGGACAAGCGGCCGATGCTGTCCGACCTGCGCGAGTCCGGTTCCCTCGAGCAGGACGCGGACATCGTGCTGCTGGTCAACCGGCCGGACGCCTCGGAACGGGACGACCCGCGGGCCGGTGAGGCGGACCTCATCCTCGCCAAGCACCGCGCCGGTCCGACATCCACCGTGGTGGTGGCACACCAGCTGCACTACAGCCGGTTCGCCGACCTCGCCCAGAGCTAGGCAGGACGTCTGTAGGTTTCACGGTCGATGTCGTAATCTCACGAACAGTGTCGTGTGGATGTCGTATACGGCATTGCGATGAGATTCGCCGATTACCCGGTAGCGGCGGCTCGAACGCCGCGAAGGACGATGTCGAGTACGGCGTCGGCCTCGGAGCGGGCGGCCTGTGGATCGGCGGCTCGGGCGATGTACAGCGCGGAGCCGTAGAGGCCTCCAAGCGCGACGTGTGCCAATGGGTCGAGCGCGACACCTGGCAAGGCGGCGCTGTCCACCAGCGGGGTCAGCACGGTACGCAGCATAGGTAGCTCGACGCCTTCGAGACCGCCTTCCCAGGAGTTCGCGGCTTGCACCGTCACGCTGTCGATGATCACGATCTGCCGAAATGTCGGCTGCAAGCAGGCGTCGAGGAACGCGGACAAACCCGCCCGCACCGCGGCCCACGGATCGTGTTCGGCCAGCGCCGCGGCCATCACGGCTTCGGCGGCTTCGTCCAGCACCACGTCATAGACCGCCTCGAACAGCGCGTCCTTGCCGCTGAAGTGGTGATAGAGCGCGCCCTTCGCGATACCGGCGCGCCGCACGATGTCGTCGATCGCGGTCGCCGCGTAGCCCTGCTCGGCGAACCGCTCCCGCGCGATCCCGACCAGCAACTCACGCGTGGCCTCCGCTTGCCGTTCCCGCAGCCGCTTGACACTCACCGGCCCACCATACAGACTGACCGTCAGTCGGTGAACGACCGTCGGTCGGTTTGGAGCCCAAGATGAAGACACTTCCGCCCGGACAACGCCGCGTCGACGGATTCCCGCGCTTCGGGACACACCTGCACCGGCCGCCCCCTCCCGTGCCCGCGGACCCGGTTATCGCCCTAAGCGGTGCGGTGCGCCGACGCCCGGAGGTGCGGCTGGCGGAACTGTCCCAACTGCCCCGGCGTGAAATCGTCGCCGACTTCCACTGCGTAGCCGGCTGGACCGCGACCGACCTGCGTTGGGAAGGCGTGCGCTTCGCCGACTTCTATCGCCTGTTCGTCGAACCCGCGCTGGAGCCGGACACCACGGTCACTCACCTTGCGTTCGAAGGCCTTGACGAAGTCGCATCCGTGGTCGAGTTGCGAGACGCGCTCGCCGACGATGTCCTACTGGCTGACCAGTTGAACGGACGACCTCTCGCCGGCGACCACGGTGCGCCGATACGGCTGATCTGCCCGACGCAGTACGGCTACATGAGCACCAAGCACCTTTGCCTCATCGAAGTGTGCTCGACGCTGCCGGTACACCGTCTCGGTGCCGGCATCATCGACCGACTGATCGAAGGGCATCCGCGGGCACGCGTCTGGCACGAGGAACGCCACGCCCGCATCGCCGGACGGCTGGTCCGGCCGTTCTATCGCGCCCTCATCCGCCCAATCCGCTATCTCTGCTCGAAAGGAGCGCAAGACACATGAGAGCCCCAACGACGTACTGAAAGCCCAGCGGTGGATCATCGACGACATCGTCCACGACTTCGACGTCGAGGACGCCTGGCGCCTGGCCGCCCGTGCCCGGAACTGACGAGCGGTCGCTGATCGGCCGGGTGCCAGCGGAACTCCGCCACACGGCAACGGATTCTCGCCTCACGGGAAAGCCATTCCGTCCGCTGTACCTCACCGACACCGAGTTCGCCGACGAGATACCCAACCGGACAATGTACGGCGTGATGCACCTGGCCCGGGTGGGCCGAACGACGCAGCTCACGCGGACGGAGCGGTGATCTTCTGAGTCCGGCTCACCCAGTGGACGGAGAACACCACCGAGCGTTGCCAGGGCTGGTCATCGACCCAGCGAGTACCACACCGCCTGATCGATCCAGGTTGGAGCACCGGCCCGCTGGACCAGACATTCAGGCGAGGAAATGACACGGATCCGAGACCGGCCGCGGGTGACACGGCCGTGAGACAACCGAGAAATCCCAGGTCAACGAAGATCGACATGTCATCGGCGGCGAGACTCTACAACGTCGAATACCCGGCGCGTGATCAGTCGCCCTACCGCGCGTCGGCGTGGCCGGCGAGCCTGCTGGCCAGTGCTCGCACCAGGTCACGGAGGGCGTCGGGGTGTTCGACGACGAAGGGCCGATCGAGCGCGGCGAGCAGGGGTGGTATCCATCCGAGCCGCTGTGCCCTTATCCGGGCCCGTACCCAGGAAGTGCCGGGGTCGATCTCCTCCAGCCGGGCGACGGACGGCGGGAAGACGGAGCGGATCTGCTCGGGCGTCGATCGAATCCGCACGGATACCTCGTGCTGGTACGGCGCCTCGGCGAGCGCGGTCAGCACCCGCTGGGCGGGGTCGAATCCGCCTGGTATGTCGAACGTTCCGACGCGCATCTCGACGGTCGTGATCCGGTCGACGCGGAACGTGCGCACCTGCCCGCTGGCGCAGTCGAAGCCGGTCAGGTACCAACGCCCGGAGTGGGCCACGATCCCGTACGGATGGACGACGCGTTCGCTGGCACCGCCGTGGCCGGCGACGTAGCCGAGATCGACCGGGCGACGATCCCGCGCCGCCTCCGCGACAGTGAGCAGGACCTCGGCCTCCGCCGTGAGTGCCGATCGTGCGGGCGCGGTGAAGTCGGCGATCTCCAGCAGCGCGTCGAGCCGGCGGCCAAGAGCTTCGGGGAGCACTCGCCGGACTTTCGCGACCGCGCTCTCGGCGGCCGCGACCGAGGTGCTGATCAACCCGGCGCGCCGCCCCGCGATCAGACCGAGCAGGGCAGCGAGTGCCTCCTCCTCGGTGAGCATCAGCGGAGGCATCCGGTAGCCAGGGGACAGGCGGTACCCGCCGTGCCGACCGCGCACCGAGCGGACCGGGATGTCCAGGTCGAGGAGGTGGTCGACATAGCGGCGGACGGTGCGCTCGTCCACGTCCAGCCGCCCGGCCAACTCGGCAACGGTCCGGGTGCCTCCGCGCTGGAGGATCTCCAGCAAGGCCAGCACACGGGCGATCGGCCGAGTCACGCACAGGATCCTCCAATACCGGGCGGATCCTGTCCACTATTGCCTCTAGCGTGTCCGGTGTCCCCCGGAGGACGGGTCGGAACCGCCCTCCAGCGCAGAAAGGATCCACCGTGCAGCTTGTCTCCGTCCGCGTCATCACCAACGACGTCGCCCGCCTTGTCGAGTTCTACGAGCAGGTAACCGGTCTCGATGCTCGGCGGCCCGCCGAGCAGTTCGCCGAGCTCGTGGGCCCCTCGTGCACGTTGGCTATCGGCAGTGCCGAGACGATGGCGCTGTTCAGCGCCGGGGCGGCCGTACCCGAGTCGAACCGGACCGCGATCCTCGAGTTCCTCGTCGAGGACGTCGACCGGGAGTACGAACGGCTGGCGAGCCTGGCTGTCGCCCCCGAGATCGTGCAGAAGCCGAACACGATGCCGTGGGGAAACCGCTCCCTGCTGTTCCGCGACCCCGACGGCAACCTGGTCAACTTCTTCACCCCGCTCACCGACGAGGCCCGCGCGAGGCTCGCCCGCCGGTAGTACCGGTCAGCGGGTGCGCCTGTAGTGGCGACGTGCTTTCTCGCGGTTACCGCAGACGGCCATCGAGCACCAGCGGGCGCGGTTGGCGCGGCTACGGTCGAGCAGGAACAGCCGGCACTCGTCGTTGGCGCAGGGGCGTAGCCGGCCGGGTAGTTGCTTCTCGGTGGCAGCCCAGGCGAGGACCATCTCGACGGCCAACCGGGCGTGCGGGGGAGTCTTGACTGTCCACTGAAGGCCATCCGACGTGAGCTCCGGAACCTGATGGACCCCTTCGAGCAACGGGCTCAACGCGGCGGGCGAGCTTTCTCCCCGCACCACGTCCCGCAGGATGTCCCGCGCCTCGCGCAGCAACGCCAGCTCCGCGAGGCTGCCTTCGCCGCCGTGCTCCCGCGCCCAGCGTCTGCCTCCGGCCGGGTCGCCGAGCACGTCCTGTTCCTCGCCGTTGACCAGTGGCCTGCTGTTGAGCAGGTCCAGCAGCGCGTCCATCGGGTGCCGCTCTCCTTATAACCAGATCGAATCCTTTGACAGGTTATCCCATCCCGTGCTTGTATGACGAGGAACTAACCGTATCAACCGTTCGAAGGGGTTATAAATGAACTCGGTGCGCCACCGGACCGCCACCGTCGAGGGCCATGAGATCTTCTACCGCGCAGCCGGCCCCGCCGACGCCCCCACGATCGTGCTGCTGCACGGCTACCCCACCAGCTCGTTCATGTTCCGCGAACTCATCCCGCTGCTGGCAGGGGACTACCACGTCATCGCGCCGGACCACCTCGGCTTCGGCCACTCCGCCGCCCCCCGCGTAGGGGAGTTCACCTACACCTTCGACGCCCTCGCCGAACTCACCTCCGGACTACTCGACCAGCTGGGCCTGGACCGCTACGCCCTCTACGTCCAGGACTACGGCGCTCCCATCGGCTGGCGCCTCGCGCTCAAGCACCCCGAACGGATCTCCGCCCTCGTCACCCAGAACGGCAACGGCTACGAAGACGGTTTCGTCGAGTCGTTCTGGACCGACGTCTGGGCCTACGGGGCGAACCCCGGACCCGACACCGAACCCGCCGTCCGCGCCGCGCTGAGCCTCGACGCCATCCGCTGGCAGTACCTGCACGGCGTGCCCGACCCGAGCCTGGTCAGCCCGGACACCTGGGAGCACGACTTCGCCCTCGTCTCCCGCGAAGGCAACGACGAGATCCAGCTGGCGCTGTTCCGCGACTACCAGAACAACCGCCCGCTCTACCCGCTGCTGCACGAGTTCCTGCGCACCAGCGACGTCCCGGTGCTCGCCGTGTGGGGCCGCAACGACGAAATCTTCGGCCCGGCCGGCGCGCGAGCCTTCGCCCGCGACGCCAGGGACACGGAGGTACACCTGATCAACGGCGGCCACTTCCTGCTGGAGAGCCACCTGGACGTCGTCGCGGGTTACCTGCGCGGCTTCCTCGGCCGCGTGCTGGACCGCGCCAACGGCCCTACCCGGTCAGCACGGCCGTGACCAGGGTTTCCTCCAGCCACGCCTGATAGTCCTCGGGGGACCAGCCGGCGTCCAGCACCAGGCTGTCGTGCACGCCCGCGCTCATCAGGGCCACCGCGATATCGACCGCCCCGGGGTGCACCCGGTGCCCCGCGTCCCGGATGCGCTGGACGACCAGCTCGACGCCGAGCCGGTTACGCCGCTGTCCCTCCGCCTGGGTGACCGCGATGTCCGGGTCGACCGCGGCACCCGAGCCGAGGATCCGGACGATGTCGCCGCAGCGCTCGCGGACCTGGCGGCAGGCCCGCGCCAGCAGTCCGAGCAGTCGCGCCGGGTCGGTCATCCCCTCCGCCTCGGCCATCAGGTCCGGCAGGCCCGCCTCCTCGTCCAGCAGATCGACGAGGCCGGCGAGGACACCCGCTTTGGACCCGAAATGCGCGTAGATGGTCTGCGGCGCGACCCCGGCTTCCGTGGCGATGAGCCGGATCGGGGTACGGGCGTAGCCGCGCTCGGCGAACAGCCCGCGGGCCGCGATGAGGATCGTGCGCAGGGTCAGCGCCTCGCGCCGGTCGCGCAACCGAACGACGCCGGGCAGGTCCGCGGGCATGTAGACTCCGATTAGAACGTTGTTCCAATAACAAGAACACTATTCTAACAAGGTGGGGTGACCATGACCGTCGCGCGGATCATCGCCGAGCTGGCCCGGGCCTGGAACGCGGGTGACGGCGCCGCCTGGGCCGCGAACTTCGCGGAGGACGCGGACTTTGTCGACGTGGTGGGGCGGGTGCAGCACGGCAGGGAGGTGATCGGCAGGGAACACCAGAAGATCTTCGACACGATCTACCGGGGAAGCAGGCTGGAGATCCACGAGCTGAACAGCCGCGGGCTCGCCGGGGACGTCCTGCTGGTACACACCGTCTCCGCACTGGAAGTACCGTCCGGGCCGCGCGCGGGGAACTGGCGGGCGATCCAGACGAAGATCATCCGGGACGGGGAGATCCTGGCCTTCCACAACACCGGGCGGGACAGCCTGGCGGGCTTCACGAACCAGGACGAGGACTTGGCCCAGCTCGACCCGCTGGACTGGCAGGGCTCCTGAGCGGACTTCAGGGGATCGCCAGGCCGGCGCGGCGCAGCTCCTCCTCCACCCGCAGCCGCTCGGCCTCGCGCTCGACACCGTCCAGCTCGCCGTCCAGCCGGTGCGGCACCTCCACCGCGCGGCAGGCCTGGACCAGCAGCGCGTCGTAGGCCTGGCTGGTGGCGCGGCGCCGGAGGGCCGGGGCTCCCGAGTGCAGTGTCCGCAACGACCTGTGCACCCGGCGCAGGTCGGCGGCAAGCCGTTCGATCGGCGGCAGGTCCGGCTCGGTGGGGCGCCGCCCGCGGCGCCCCGCCCGGCCGAGGAGCCGGGCCAGCTTCGGCAGCAGCCAGAACCCGGCCACCGGGGCGGCCACGGCGGCCAGGTACAGCAACACATTCCCGAGCGGGAACCCGCCTGCGGGCATACCCCATGCTAGGGCGCGGCCGCCGGTTCCGGCAGGAGCGCCAGCCTGCGCACCAGCGCGAAACCGAGCAGCGCGCCGGCGAGGCACTGCGCGGCGTACACCAGCAGCGGCAGTGCGAGGTCGGCGAGCTCGGGCAACCCACCGGTCAGCGCCCCGGTACCTGCCACACCCCAGAAACCCCAGGCAAACATGACGGCCGAGCCGGTCCAGGCGAGCACCATCGGCAGGCGGACCCGGTGACCACCGGCGGCCAGCAGCAGTATCGCCCCGACCGCGCCGAAGGTCAGCAGCCCCTGCACGGCGTCCAGCGCGTGCGCCGCGAGGCCCCGGCCGCCGGGTTCCCCGGTCGGCAGGCCGAGCGCCCATGCCAGGTGCAGGCAGCCGGTGACCAGGCCGGCCGCGACGCCGACGACGCCGGGCGCGGTGAGTGGTCCGCCCACGGCGCGGGCGGTGAACAGCCACGCCCACCGCACCCGCGCGTACAGCACGAACGCGGTGAGCAGGGTGCAGCCCTGCCAGGCGAAGCTGCCGTATACCAGCGGCGTGACCCAGCCGGCCAGCCCGTCCATGGTCGGCGCGCCGAGCACGAACTCGGTTCCGATGAACGGGCCCGCGATGGCGATCGGGGCGAGGAAGCCGGTGCCGACCCAGATCGGGAACAGCAGCGGCGGCGCGGGCACCCGCAGACCCCAGGAGTGTGTCCAGGCCAGCGCGAGCAGGATCGCCACCGCGTCCATCCCACCGGTGAACAGGTTCGCCGCGTACATCGTCGGGGTGTCGACCAGCTCGGGGTCGGTCAGGCCGAGCGTGCCCCCGGTCACCCAGCTGATCTTCAGCACCAAGTAGGGCACGGTGCCGAGGATCGCCGCGTAGCCGACCAGGAGCCGGAGGATCCCCTGGCGAGCACCGGCCGGGCGAGTCGCTGAGGCTGCCATCCCCCGAGCCTGGCAGCCAGGGCGCCGCACCTGTTCCCGCCGCGGACCGGACGGTGTCTCCCGCAAGTAGCACACGAGAAGGGCCGGGCCCTGATGCGTGGCTCGCATCAGGGCCCGGCCCGGAACTCGCTGTTCAGGAACTACCCGAACTACCGCACGCTCAGCCGCCGAGGATGGTGCGCAGCGAGTCCAGCTGCGCCATCGCGGGCAGGTCGGCCTGCGGGGTCAGGTCAGCACCGCTCATCGAGGGAACCCCCTGCAGGTCCGCCTGCGGCATCAGGTTCGCGGGCAGTGTCTGCACCGGCAGCACGTTCAGCTTCGGCAGCGAGGAACGCTCCTGCTGCGCACCCGGCAGGCCGGGCAGGCTCACCAGCTCGCCGCCGGCCGACAGGCCCGGCAGCTCGGGCAGGCCGGTGGCCGGGAGGCCGGCGTCGCTGCGCGCGGCGGCCGCGCCGCCGACGGGCAGCGTGGGCAGCCCGGTGGCCGGCAGCTCGGACCCGCTGATCGGCAGGTTGATCTGCGGCTCCTGGCTGTCCACCGTGATGTCGGTCAGGTTGCTGGCCTCGGTCGTGGCCGACCCCAGCAACGCGAGCGGCACGTCCCAGATCTGCACGACCGCGCCGAGCGGGGCCTGCAGGTCGACACCGGCGAGCGAGCCGAGCGAGGTCGGGCTCGTGGTGGTGGTGCCGCCGACCTGGCCGGTGGTGACGTTGTGCCCCACCGCGTCGGCCACGCCGCCCGCGGCGATCGCGTTGCCGAACACCTGGGCCACGGCGGCCGCGGGAACATCGAAGATGTTGCCGGAGAAGCCGCCCTCGACGCCGGAGGTGGTGATGTCGCCACCCGAGGTGACATCGGTGGCGTTCACGCCCTCGCCGGTGGCCTTGGCCGCCGCGGCGACGGCGTCGCCGAAGACCTGCGCGATCGGCAGGCCCTGCGCGGCGACCACGTTGCCGGCGAGCCCGCCGCCGTCACCGTTGGTGGTCGCGTCGCCGCCGGCCTCGGCCACCACGTCGTTCACGCCCTCGCCGGAGACCAGCGCGACCAGCCCGGCGCCGGTGCTGTACAGCACCCCGGCACCGGCGAACGGTGCCTCGATGATGTTCCCGGAGACCGCGCCGTCCTGCCCGTCGGTCAGGGTGCTGCCACCCGCGATCGCGTCGGTCAGGTTGTCCGCGGAGCCCTTCCCGATGCCGATGAACGAGCCGCCGACGCCGTGCGCCTGCAGCGGCAGCGCCACCGGTGCGGTGGCGATGTTCCCGGAGGCGCCACCTTCCTTGCCGCTGGCGCTCAGGTCGCCACCGGCCTCGGTGATGGTGTCGTTGGTGGCCTCACCGATGCCCGTGCCGATGTGCGAGCCGCCGACACCGAACACCTGCGCCGGCACGGCCAGCGGCACGGAGACCAGGTTGGCGGCGCCGAACGCGCCGTCGTCCACGGTGCTGCTGTCGTCGCCGGCCTTGATCCGCTTCTTCTCGGTGACGCCGCCGTCCTCACCGGCAACGGCCTGGCCGATGTAGGTGCCACCGATGCCGAAGATCTCCACCGGGGCCGCGACCGGGGTCTCGACCAGGTTCCCGCCACCCGAGGAGTCGTTGCCCGAGGTGCCGTTGTAGCCGCCGACCTCGACGTTCTTCTCCTCGTGCGAGGAGGCCGATGCGTTGCCGATGTGCGAGCCTGCGATGCCGAACAGCTCCGGCGCGACCGCCAGCGGGGCGTGGGCGCCGTTGCCGCCGAGGAAGGACTCGTCCCCGTTGGTGTAGGTGCCACCGCCGGTCTGGGTGTCGTTGCTGCAGTCGTGCGCGGCGTGCGCGTTCCCGATGTAGGTGCCGCCGATGCCGCAGGCCTCGACCGGCAGGCCGATCGGAGCATCCACGATGTTCGCCGAGCCCGCGGACTTCTGCCCCGCGGTGCTGGAGAAGCCGCCCGCGGCAACCTCGCTGGTGGAGGTGCCCGCCTCGCCCTCGCCGAGGGCGTTGCCGGTGGTGGCGTTGCCGACCCAGGTGCCGGCGACCCCTGCGATGTTGCCGGTGCCCGCGAGCTGCGGCTGGATGATGTTGCCGGACAGGGTGGAGACCCCGCCACCGGTCTGCACGAAGCTCTCGATGTCGTTGATGCCCGGCGTGGTCGCGGTGCCGGCCTCGGCATCGGCCTCGGAGCTGGCCACCGAGTCGGCATCCGAGCCGTGCACGGCCGCGGCGTTACCGTTGAACCGCAGCGGCAGCGCGATCGGCACGGCACCCACGTTTCCGGAGCCGCCTGCGCCGTCACCGTTGGTCTTGACCCAGCCGCCCGCTTCGGCCTCGGTCTCCGCCTCGGCCTCGCTGTAGGCGTTGGCCAGGATCCAGGACGCGGCGTTCCCGGTCACCTGCACCGGGGTGGCCAGCTGCCCGGACACCACGTTGCCGGAAAGGCCGGACCCGGTGCCGTTGGTGCTGATGTTGCCGGTCTCGGTGACATCCTGCGAGGCGGTGGTCCCGGTGACGGCTCCGCTGCCGCCCGCGAGGCCGACGCCGTTGCCAGCCAGCTGGATGGGGGCGGCCCAGTCCAGCGCGACCACGTTCCCGGCCAGCCCGGAGTGCGTGCCGTCGGTGGTGGTGTCCTCGTGGCTGCTGACGGACTGGTCGCAGTTCGCGCCGTCCACCTGGGCGTCGCCGCCGACACCGACGGCGTTCCCGCAGATCTGGATCGGGACGGTGAGGTCCCCGTCGACCTTGTTGCCCTTGAACGCGTCCTCGGTCTGGGTGAAGCCGCCGCCCGAGGTGCCGTTCTGCTTGGCCCGTGCCTGACTGGCCGGCTCGCTGGCCTTGACGGTCTGGGTCGCCGCGGCGGCCGACTGGGTGGCGGCGCCGAGCGGCTTGGTGACCGGGTCGGTGCTCAGCTCGCCCTCGAAGCCGGGCACGCCGATCTCGCCCAGCGGGGTGCCGATCTTGTTCTCGTCGATCTGGACCGGGACGTCGACGCCCAGGTCCAGCGGCCCGACCGGGGAGTCCGGGTTGGCGGCGCTCTCCTCAGCGGACGCGATGCCGGTACCCAGCATCAGCAGTCCACCCGTGACCAGCGCGGTTTGTAGGCCACGCTTTGCCCACGTCTGCATGTGCAGATTCTCCTTTTCTTTGGTTTCCCTTGCGGGTTTTCGGGGTGTTCTCCGTCGCGGGGCGCGACGGCGCACCCGGCTTGCGGTCGCGGGCGCGCTGATCCGCGCACCGCGAGGGGGTGAGATCCGGGTCGGGACGCGCCTGCCCGTCCGCGAACGCGGCGGCAGGGGGATGCGCCCGGTCGGCCCGGGGAAGGTGATCAGTCAGGCGTGACGCCGGGCTGAGCGCCCAGCTGACGCGACACGTTCTGCGTGCCGGGGGACACATCGCCGAGCACGGCGGTGTCCAGCGCGGTGAGCTGGCCGGCGGGAACGCCGAGCAGCTGACCGTCGAGATGACCGCCACCGGACGTACCGCCCGGGACGGAGGGAGCGGTCACCGGGGCCGCGGGCAGCCGCAGTGGCTGCACCGGGCCGGAGCCGTTCCGGGAGTCACCGGCCTGCCGCACCTCGGCGGCGGAACCGGCGAGCAGGTGCCGTGCCTTACCGGCCACGGCATCGCCCAGCGGGTGCTGGGACGTCGGGGGGACTTCCACGGTGACCGCACCGGGCCCGCGCTCGGGGCCGGTCACCGGAGTCTCGGTTTCCGGTGTGGACCGCTCGTCACCCGTGCCGGGCAGGGTGGGCAGGTCCGGAAGCTGGATCAGGTCGTTCGGCCGCTGCGGGTCGAGCAACCCGAGCACCGCGGAGCCGACCTCGCGCACGTCCCGCGGCGGGGTGACGGTCCGCTCGAGCACCTGCCCGGCGTCCTCCGGCTGGCGCACCACGTGCTCGACGGAGCCGGCGACCCGATGGACCGGTCGGAGCACGGCACGCTCGGCGAGCTCGGTCACCGCGCTGCTGACCTGGCCGGAAACCTGGTCCTCGATGTGCCGGGCCTCGCGCGGCCGGTAGGAGGCGGCGTCGGTGACCGGGCCGCCGGTGTCGCCGGGGGCCGCGCAGCCGGGGGCGACGGCCCCGGAGTCGCAGGCGACCTCGTGCCAGCCGTGCGCCAGCGCGCCGGTGCCCTCCCCGGCCAGCTCGGCCGCGCCGGTGGTGACGTCCCGCAGGCCGGCGACGGTCGCGTCGGCGACCGGGTTCAGGTCGGCCCGGGTCACCTGGGACTCCGCGGCGGTGCCGGTGTCCTCGTCCTGCCCGGTCTCGGCCGTGGCGGCGGAGGTGGACAGCGCCCAGGCCACGGCCGTGCCCGCGACGGCGCCGGCGAGGCCGAGCAGCACACGCGAGCACCACCGGCGAGCGCGCGCCGCGCGCTGGGTGGTCGCTGCTGCCTCGGTCACCGTTCTCCCGTCGCTGCCTGCTGCCGACCGTGCCGAGCGCGGCACGTTCCGTTGGTGTCGCGATCGAGACTGGCAAACGCGGGGACGGCCCCGCATCTTCAACTGGACTTGAGTGCCCAATCGTGTGAAGAACACCGTGTGTGGGCATGCCTCACGTCCAGTGATCGACACAGCATCGGCGTGGTTACCCGGAAGTTCGGATGAGGTGTCGCCGGATACCGATACGCTCTGCGGCGTGAGCGACACGAAGCCGCGCGTCCCGGTCATCTCGGAGGATTCCGACGTCACGGGCATGGTCCCGCGAGGGCTACGCATCGGAGCCGCGCTCTCCTGGCGCTTCCTGATGGTGATCGCCGCGCTGTACGTCATCGTCTGGCTGGTCGGCTACCTGTCCGTGGTGGTGATCCCGCTGGCCATCGCGTTGCTGCTGTCCGCGCTGCTCGCACCGGCCGTGCAACAGCTGGTGCGGATGAAGGTGCCGCGGCCGCTGGCCACCGGGATCATGGTGGTCGGCGGGCTCGGCGTGCTGGTCGGGCTGATCACCTTCGTCGTGGCGCAGCTCGCCGACGGGCTGCCCGCCCTGCGGGTGCAGCTCAACGAGAGCCTCGACCAGATCAAGAACTGGCTGCTGAACGGACCGCTGCACCTGGGTCAGGAGCAGATCCAGGAATTCATCAACCAGGCGATCAACCTGCTGCAGGAGAACCAGGCCTCGCTCACCGACACCGCGCTGACCACCGCGAGCACGGTGGGGCAGGTGCTCACCGGCTTCGTGCTGGTGCTGTTCATCCTGATCTTCTTCCTGGCCGGCGGCGAGAAGATCTGGGCCTTCCTGGTGCGCGGTGTGCCCGAGGTCGTCCAGGACAAGGTCGACGTGGCCGGCAGGCGGGGCTTCGCCTCCCTGGTGAGCTACGTGCGGGCCACCGCGGCGGTGGCGATCGTGGACGCGGTCGGCATCGGCGTCGGGCTGTGGATCGTCGGCGTACCGCTGGTGGTGCCGCTGGCCACCCTGGTGTTCCTCGGCGCCTTCGTGCCGATCATCGGTGCGGTGATCACCGGGGCGGTCGCGGTGCTGGTGGCACTGGTGACCAACGGCTTCGTGTCCGCGCTGATCGTGCTGGCCGTCGTGATCGGTGTGCAGCAGCTGGAGAGCCACGTGCTGCAACCGCTGCTGCTGGGCAGGGCGGTCCGGCTGCACCCGCTGGCGGTGATCCTGGCCATCGCCGCCGGCCTGGTGGTCGCCGGGATCGCCGGGGCGCTGCTGTCCGTGCCACTGGTGGCGGTGCTGAACGCCGGGATCAAGTCGCTGCTCACCGAGCGCCACCCGGACCCGGACACGGTGGACGCGCTCAGCGACGAGGGCGCGCACCCACCGGACGAGGCACCCGAGACACAGTCGCAGCGGACGTGACAGCGCGTCCGAAAACCCCTGAAACCTGCGATGGCGAGCGGAAGAACGCGCGCTCGGCGAAGCCCACGAGCGGGGAGGCGGGGCGAATGACCTGCGGAGATGACGGCCGTGACCCAACTCCGAGTCCCGTCGAGCCGATCGTGCCGCGCGTTTCCAGACAAGCACTGAGGTTCCGTCTCGTTCCCGGTGGGCGGCCGCCACGGGATCCGGCGACCCCGTTGTGGTGGGGCACGATCGTGCTGCGGGTGATCACCCTGCTGTTCGCGATCGCGCTGGTGGCAGCCGACCACGACGGCTACCGCAGGCCATGGCTGGCCATGGTGGTCATCCTGGCGATGACCGGGTGGACCGTGCTCACCAGCGTCGCCTACGCCCGCCGGGCCTGGCGCAGGCAGTGGCTCGTGGCGCTGGACGTGCTGCTCACCTGCGGGCTGATGCTCACCTCCCCGCTGGTCCTCTCGGATGCGCAGTACGCGGCGGCGCATCCACTGATCACCACGGTGTGGGTGGCGGCCCCGGCCGCGGCGTCCGGGGCACGGTTCGGCATGCCGGGCGGCGCACTGGCCGGGCTGGCGCTGGCGGCCGGCACGGCGGGCGCCCGCATGGAGGTGGACCTGGACGTACTGCGGGACGGGGTACTGCTCACCGCGACCGGGCTGCTGATCGGGATGACCGCGACCACGGCGCGCCGGTCGCAGGCGATGCTGGCGCGAGCCATGCGCACCGAGGCGGCCACGGCGGAACGGGAGCGGCTGGCCCGGTCGATCCACGACAGCGTGCTGCAGGTGCTGGCCAGGGTGCGCAAGCGGGGCGCGGAACTGGGCGGGGAGGCCGCGGAGCTGGCGACGCAGGCCGGTGAGCAGGAGATCGCGCTGCGCTCGCTGGTCAGTACCCAGCCCGCCGGGCCGAACGGGGACGACACCGCGGACCTGCGCTCGGCGCTGCAACTGCTGGCGACCTCCCGGGTACAGGTCTCCTCCCCGGCCGGGGAGGTGCGGCTGCCAGGGCAGGTGGTCGCCGAGCTGACCGGGGTGGTCGGCGAGGCGCTGGCGAACGTGGAACGGCATGCCGGGCCGGGCGCACGCGCATGGGTGTTGCTGGAGGAGCTCGGCGAGGAGGTGGTGGTCACCGTCCGGGACGACGGTCCGGGCATCCCGGAGGGTCGGCTGGAAACCGCGGCCACGGAGGGCCGTTTGGGTGTCGTCACGTCGATTCGGGGCAGGGTGGCCGACCTGGGTGGGACGATTTCGCTGGAGACCGCGCCGGGGGAAGGCACCGAGTGGGAGGTCCGGTTGCCGAAGCCGGGGAGACGGAGGGGAGCGAGATGACGGCCGCAGCGGTCTCGGTGATGGTGGTCGACGACCATCCGATGTGGCGGGACGGCGTTGCCCGTGACCTCACCGAGCACGGCTTCCAGGTTCCCGCGACGGCGCCGGACGGCGCGGCCGCGGTGCGCATCGCCACCGCGGTACGGCCGGATGTGGTGCTGATGGACCTGAGCATGGGGGACGCCTCCGGGGTGGAGGCCACCAGGCGGATCACCGCGGACCTGCCGGAGACCAAGGTGCTGGTGCTTTCGGCCAGCGGTGAGCACAACGACGTGCTGGAGGCGGTCAAGGCAGGCGCCGCGGGCTACCTGGTCAAGTCCGCCTCGTCGGGGGAGCTGGTGGACGCGGTGCACCGGGTCGCCGCGGGCGAGACCGTGTTCACCCCGGGACTGGCCGGGCTGGTGCTCGGCGAGTACCGGCGGATGGCGGAGGCGCCCGGCCAGGGTGAGCCGCCGCCCCGGCTCACCGACCGGGAGACCGATGTGCTGCGCCTGGTGGCCAAGGGGTTGACCGCGCGGCAGATCGCCGACCGGTTGGTGATCTCGCACCGGACGGTGGAGAACCATGTCCAGTCCACGTTGCGGAAGCTGCAGTTGCACAACCGGGTGGAGCTGGCCCGCTACGCCATCGAGCACGGCCTCGACCGCGAGGAGAACGACCCCGAGTAGGGCTTCTCTCAGTGCCTGCTCCTCAACGCGCGACACGACCGGCTCGGCCGGGCTCGGACTTCGGTCACGACCGTCACGTCCGCAGGTCGTGCGCCCGGCCTCCCCGCTCGTGGGCTGTTCGCCGCTGAGCGCTGTGGCGCGTCAGCGTCTCGGTTTGGGTGGTGGTGGGAGACGGGCGGGCGCGTTCTTCCGCTCACCTCGGGTACCCGAGTCCAGTTCAGGAACGGGCTCTCAGGGATTTACCCGGATCCGCGCCGTCGCCGCGGCTTCTACCCTGGCCGTATGGTCGAGGAAGAGCGCGCCGAGCAGGCGCAGCAGCCGCCCCCCGCGGAGCCCGGGCTCGAGCCGGACACGGCGCCGGAGCCGGAGCTGACCGAGGCCCAGCGGAAGCAGCGCAACCTGCGGGTGTCCGACGCGGAGCGGGAGCACGTGGTGGAGCTGCTGAAGCGCGCGATCGGGCGGGGGATGCTCGACCTGGACGAGTTCACCGAACGCACCGACACCGCGCTGGCCGCCCGTACCCGGGGAGAGCTGAACGCCGTGCTGGTGGACCTGCCCGGCCTGGTGCACCAGGACGCCCTGACCTCGGTGACGGCGTCCGCCATGTCGTCGGCGTCTCCCGGACCTGGTGCCGCGTCGACCCCTGGCGTGCCCCCCTCCGCCGATCGGCTCGAGCTGAAGGCGCACGGCTCCTCACTGAACCGCGGTGGCCGCTGGTACGTGCCGGCCGAGGTGCTGGTGCGCAACAAGTACGGGCACACCACACTGGACTTCACCGAGGCCGAGGTCGCCACCTCGGTGGTGCGCCTCGAGCTGGACACCAAGTGGGGCTCGGTGACCATGGTGATCCCCGAGGAGGCCGCCGTGGACGTGAACGGGATCACCGAGGTCAAGTGGGGGAACCTGGACGACAAGACCCGTTCCAACGGCAGGACCGGCACGCCCCGCTACGTGGTGACCGGCCGGGTACACGGCGGCTCGCTGACCATCAAGAACCCGCGCAGGGGGTTGTTCAGCCGCTGACCGCCGCGCTCGCCGCCGCACGGGCGCTCGACACGTCCGGCGCGGCCACCGCCGCCCCGGCGGCCGCCGCGCACTCGTCGAAGGTCACCCCGGCCAGGCTCGCCCCGACCGCGCGCACCGCGGCGGCGTTCATCGAGAGGCTGGTCAGCCCGAACCCGGCCAGCACCCGCGCCAGCAACGGGTCGGCCGCGGCCTCGCCGCACACCCCGGCCGGTTTGCCGGTGGCCCGCGCGGCCTCGCCGACCATCGCGAGCAGCCGCAGCAGCCCTGGCTGCCAGGGATCGTTCAGCGGGGCCACCGCACCGAGCTGCCGGTCCGCGGCGAAGGTGTACTGGGCGAGGTCGTTGGTTCCGATCGACACGAAGTCGCTCACCTCGAGGATCTCCCGCGCGGACAGCGCCGCCGCGGGTACCTCGATCATCACCCCCGCCCGCGCGATGCCCGCGGCGCGCGCCCGCTCGACGAACCAGGCGGCCTCGGTCGCGGTCGCCACCATCGGCGCCATCACCGAGACCTCGGCGCCGGAGTCGGCGGCGGCCGCCGCGATCGCCTCGAGCTGGCGGTCCAGCACCTCGGGCAGGTCGAAGGCGATCCGCAGCCCGCGCACCCCCAGCGCCGGGTTCGGCTCGTCCTCCTGGGACAGGAAGGCCAGCGGTTTGTCCGCGCCCGCGTCCAGCGTGCGCACGATGACCGGTTTCCCGTGAAACGGCGTGAGTACGGCGGTGTAGGCCTCCCGCTGCCGCTGCACCGGGGGTTCGGCCGGCGCGTCCAGGTAGCAGAACTCGGTGCGGAACAGGCCGACACCCTCCGCCCCGGCCCGCGCCGCGGCCTCGGCGTCGGCGGGCGACCCGACGTTGCCGAGCACCTTCACCTTGCGCCCGTCCGCGGTGGCCCCGGTGCCGTTCCACTCGGCGACCGCCGCCGCCTTCGCGGCCACCGGTGCTGCCTCCGGGTCGGCGAGCGCGACCGAGCCGAGGTCCCCGTCCACCGCGAGCGCCTCGGCCTCCAGCGCGAGCAGCCCGCGTACCGCGACCACGGCGGGAATGCCGAGCGAGCGGGCCAGGATCGCGGTGTGGCTGGTCGGGCCGCCCTCCTCGGTGACAAGGGCGAGCACCAGCGCCGGGTCGAGGCCCGCGGTGTCCGCCGGGGCGAGATCCCTGCCGACCAGCACGCTGGGCCGTTCCAGCAGCGGCACCCCGGGCGGCGCCGTGCCGAGCAGTTCGGCCACCAGGCGGTCCCGGACGTCCTCCACGTCCCGCACCCGTTCGGCCATGTACCCGCCCGCGGCGGCGAGCTGCTGGACGAACCCGTTCGCCGCCTCGTACACCGCGCGGGCGGCCGGCATGCGGTCGGTGGACACCAGCTGCTCGGCCCGGCTGACCAGCGCGGGATCGCCGGCCATCGCCGCGGTGGTGGTCAGGATGGTGGCGGCGTCCCCGGTTGCCGCCTCCGCCAGCGCCTCCAGCCTGCCGACCACGGCCTGCGCCGCCGGCGCGATCCGGGTGGCCTCGGCCTGCGGGTCGTCCGGGGGCGGGCCGCTCGCGGGCTCACCGGCCGGCTCGGCGACCCGCACCACCGGGCCGCTGGCCTGGCCGGGGCTTACCGCGACGCCGGACAGCTCTTGTGTAGGCATGGTCTAGACCATATCGCCTTCCGTGTGTGGGTCACGATCCCCGTCCGCAGGGTACTGCCCACCGCCGGGGAGCTCGTCGGCGTAGGGGTAGGAAGGCTGGGCCCCGTGCCGGGTGACCGAGACGGCGGCGACCCGCACCGCGCGCCGGGCGGCGTCGGCGAGGCTCGCGCCGGCTGCGAGGGTGGCGGCCAGCGCGCCGGCGAAGGCGTCGCCCGCGCCGGTGGTGTCCACCGCCTCCACCTCGGGGGAGTCGACCCCGGTGACCCCGTCGTCCTCGAGTACCAGCGCGCCGCGCGCTCCCCGGGTGACCACCGCGGCACGCGGGCCGAGCTCGAGCAGCCTGCGCGGGTCGGCATCGGCCTTGCCGAACCCCGAGGCCAGCAGCCAGGCACCCTCGTGCTCGTTGACCAGCAGCACGTCCAGCACTCGCAGGACCCGCTCGGACACCTTCGCCACCGGGGAAAGGTTGAGGATCGGGCGGATCCCCGCCTCGGCGGCGGCGAGCACGGCGTGCTCGACCGTGGGCAGCGGGATCTCCATCGAGGCGACCATGATGCCCGCGCCGGGCAGCGCGGTGTCCACATCGGCCGGGCGCAGGGTGTTGTTGGCACCGGGCGAGACCAGGATCGAGTTCTCCCCGTCCGGGGTCACGGTGATGTAGGCGGCCCCGGTCGGCCGGTCGACGAGGTGCACCAGGTCGGTGTACACCCCGGACTCGCGCAGCGAGTCGAGCAGAACACGCCCGTTCCCGTCCTCGCCGACCGCGGCGAGCAGGCCGACTCGCGCCCCGAGCCGGGCCGCGGCCACCGCCGTGTTCGCACCCTTGCCGCCCGGCAGGATCTCCGTGTCGCCTCCGAGTACCGTCTCCCCGCCCGCCGGACGTCGCTCGGCCGCGACCACCAGATCGGCATTGGCCGAACCGACCACCAGCACCTCGGGCCTGCCGTGCGAAGCATCCATGTGGACCAGCCTGCCACGGCCCGGCACGCCCGAGCGGTGGTGTGCTGACGAACCCCGATATGCATACGTGAAGAACTTTGTAACTTTTCGCGTGCGCAATGCGACAATCAGGCGAGCGCTCCTCTAGCGTCACCCGATCGGGGCGGATCCCAGGCGGAGCCGTCACGTCTTTACAGAGGCGGGCTCCTCTGACACACCGGCGTTTCGTACGCCGGTGTTGTTCGGCCAAGGTCCAGTCGGACCGCGGCCGGGCATCGGGTCGCCGGCATCGGTCACGTAGCCCCCCGAGTGATCGGTGCCGGCGGCGCCCGGTTTGTTCCGGCGGGCCTCGTTTCCGCTCATCAGGCCACCCGACCGGCTAACCTCCTAGACTGCCAGTACCGAAGGCAGGCAGGCGGGAAGTCCCATGACGAAACCGACGCGCAGGGGGCGCGAACGTGCGGCGACCGACAAGGAGATCCGGCAGATCGCCAGGAAGCTCCTCGTCGAGCACGGGCCGGAGGCGGTCACCCTGCGCGCCATCGCCCGCGAACTCGGTATCACCGCACCCGCGCTGTACCGCTACTACGTCTCACGGGACGACCTGGTGGAACATCTGCGCCTGGACGTCATCGCCGACCTCGGCACCGAGCTGGCCGCCGAGGGCGAGGCGATGGCTGATGAGGGTGCGCTGCAGTTGTTCGCCATCTGCCGGGGGTTCCGCCGCTGGGCGCTGACGCACACCAGGGAGTTCACCCTGGTCTTCGCCTCCCCGACCGGCGGTGTCGGCTCCGCGGCGAGCAGCGTGGCCACGCTCAAGCGGGTCACCGAGCCGTTCGGCCGGATCTTCCTTGTCGCCGCGGGCGAGGTGCTCGCCAACCACGAGCTGGCCACACCACCCGAGGAGGATGTGCCCGCGGAGCTGCGCGAGGACCTCGCCGCCTACCGGGGCGAGCTGCTCTCGGTGATCCACTCCGCCGGGCTGAACATCCCGGCGGAGAAGCTGGACCTGGGCACCACCTACCTGATGATCCAGTTCTGGGCACGGTTGTACGGCCACGTCACCCTCGAGGTGTTCGGCAACTACCCGATCCCGGTTTCCAACCCGGACGCCCTGTTCGACGCGATGCTGGCCGACCTCGCCAGGGAGATCGGCCTCAGCCTCGCCGCCACTCGCTGAGCCTCGGCTAGAGCACCACGTTCACCAGGCGGCCGGGCACCACGATCACCTTGCGCGGCTCCCCGCCGTCCAGCAGGGCGACGATCTTCTCCTCGGCCAGCGCGGCGGCCCGCACATCCTCGGAGCCCGCGTCGGCCGGGACGGTGACCCTGGACCGCACCTTGCCGTTGACCTGGATCGGGTACTCCACGGTGTCCTCGACCAGGTACCGCTCGTCGGCGACCGGGAACGGGCCGTGCACCAGCGAGTCCACATGCCCGAGCCGCTGCCACAGCTCCTCGGCCAGGTGCGGGCACAGCGGCGCCAGCATCAGCACCAGGGGTTCGGCCAGCTCGCGCGGCGTATCCGCGGCCGAGCTGTACACCTTGGTGAGGTGGTTGTTCAGCTCGATCAGCTTGGCGCCGGCGGTGTTGAACCGCATCTCCGCGTAGTCCTCGCGTACGCCGGCGATGGTCTTGTGCAGCTGCCTGCGGTCCTCGGGCGTGGGTTCGTCCTCGGTGATCCGCAGCTCGCCGGTCTCCTCGTCGATCACCAGCCGCCACAGGCGCTGCAGGAACCGGTGCGCACCCACCACGTCCTTGGTCGCCCACGGCCGGGACATCTCCAGCGGGCCCATGGCCATCTCGTAGAACCGGAAGGTGTCCGCGCCGTAGTTCTCGGCCATCTCGTCCGGGGTGACGACGTTCTTCAGGCTCTTGCCCATCTTGCCGTACTCCTGCGTCACCTCCTCGCCGCCCGCGAAGAACCTGCCGTCCTTCTCCTCGACCTCGTGCGCGGGCACGTAGAAGCCGCGCGAGTCGGTGTAGGCGTAGGCCTGGATGTAGCCCTGGTTGTACAGCCTGCGGTAGGGCTCCTTGGCGGAGACGTGCCCCAGGTCGTAGAGCACCTTGTGCCAGAACCGGGCGTACAGCAGGTGCAGCACCGCATGCTCGACCCCGCCGACGTACAGGTCGGTGCCGCCGGGATCGTCCGCCCCGTGCTCGGCGGGCCGCGGGCCGACCCAGTACCGCTCGTTCTCCGGGTCGACGAAGGCCTCGTCGTTGGTCGGGTCGATGTAGCGCAGCTGGTACCAGCAGGAACCGGCCCACTGCGGCATGACGTTGGTGTCCCGGCGGTACTTCTTCGGGCCGTCGCCGAGGTCCAGGGTCACCTCGACCCAGTCGGCGGCCTTGGACAGCGGCGGTGAGGGCTCGGAGTCGGCGTCCTGGGGGTCGAAGGTCTGCGGGGAGTAGTCGTCCAGGTAGGGCAGCTCCACCGGCAGCTGGCTCTCCGGCAGCGGGATCGGCGCGCCGTCCTCGTCGTAGACGATGGGGAAGGGCTCGCCCCAGTAACGTTGCCGGGCGAACAGCCAGTCGCGCAGCTTGTACTGCACCGTGCCCTCGCCGTGGCCGTGCTCCTCCAGCCAGGCGATGATCGCCTTCTTGGCGTCCTCGATCTCCAGCCCGTTCAGGCTCAGGTGCTCGCTGGCCGAGTTGATCGCCGGCCCGTCACCGAGGTACGCCTCACCTTCGAAGTCCGCGGCGGGCCGCACGGTGCGGATGATCTCCAGGCCGAACCCGGTCGCGAAGTCCCAGTCCCGCTGGTCCTGTCCGGGCACGGCCATGATCGCGCCGGTGCCGTAGCCCATCAGCACGTAGTCCGCCACGAAGATCGGCAGCCGCTGGTCGTTCACCGGGTTCACCACGAAGGAGCCGGTGAACACGCCGGTCTTGTCCTTGTTCTCCTGGCGGTCCAGCTCGGACTTGCGTGCGGTGGCCGCCCGGTACTCGGCGACCGCCTCGGCGGGCGTGCCCGCGCCGCCGGTCCAGCGCTCGTCGGTGCCCTCCGGCCAGGTCTCGGCGGTCAGTTCCGGCACCAGCGGGTGCTCGGGAGCCAGCACCACGTAGGTCGCGCCGAACAGGGTGTCCGGGCGGGTGGTGAACACCTCGATCCTGGTGGATTCGGCGTCCGCGACCGGGAAATGCAGGTTCGCGCCCTGCGAGCGACCGATCCAGTTGCGCTGCATGGTCTTGACCTTCTCCGGCCAGTCCAGCAGCTCGAGGTCGTCGACAAGGCGGTCGGCGTAGGCGGTGATCCGCATCATCCACTGCTTCAGGTTCCGGCGGAACACCGGGAAGTTGCCGCGCTCGGTGCGGCCGTCCGGGGTCACCTCCTCGTTGGCGACCACCGTGCCCAGCCCCGGAGCCCAGTTGACCGGGGCCTCGGACAGGTACACCAGGCGGTGCGAGTCGATGATCCGGCGCTGCTCGGCGCGGGTCAGCTCGCACCAGTTCCTTCCGTCCGGGGTTCGCCGCTTGTCCTGCGCGTACTCCCGCTCCAGCTCGACGATCGGGCGGGCCCTGCCCTCGTTCTCGTCGTAGTAGGAGTTGAAGATCTGCAGGAAGATCCACTGTGTCCAGCGGTAGTACTCGATGTCGGTGGTCGCGATCCGGCGGCGCTCGTCGTGGCCGAGACCCAGCCTGCGGATCTGGCTCAGGTACCGCTCGATGTTCTCTTCGGTGGTGGCGCGCGGGTGCGTCCCGGTCTGGACCGCGTACAGCTCGGCGGGCAGGCCGAAGGAGTCGAAGCCCATCGTGTGCAGCACATTACGCCCGGTCATCCGGTGGTAGCGGGCGAAGACGTCGCTGCCGATGAAGCCAAGCGGGTGGCCGACATGCAGCCCGGAACCGGAGGGGTAGGGGAACATGTCCTGCACGAACAGCTTGTCCGAGGGGACCGGCCTGCCCTCCTCGGCGAGGGGACCGGCCGGGTTGGGCGCGTGGTAGGTGCCGTGGTCGGCCCAGTAACCCTGCCAACGCAGCTCGATCTGCCCGGCCAGCGCCGCGTTGTAGCGGTGCGCCGGAGCCGTTTCGGTGCCCTCGTTCATCGCCGATCCTCCCTGTGCCTGCTGCCCCGATATGAGAAAACCCCCCAGCCGATTGGCGTGAGGGGTCGCCGCGCTGAGCCGGATCGCCGGTCAGCGCGGCCAGGTAAGCAGCAGGCTGGCCGTATGCATCATGCTCATCGTAGCCACCATGGCCACCCGGTTCGTCCCCAGGCCGGCCGCAACCGGTGCGGGTCGAACTCGTCCGAGGTCGTACCGGCCGGCAGCACCTCGATCCGCCCGCTCAGCACGTGGGCCCGCGCGGGGACAGCGCGACCGAGTCCGGTACGGCCGTACTGGTGGCCGCCGACGAGCGGGCCTCGGCCGTGGAACGCAGGCTGGCCGGGGCCTTCACCGAACAGGTGCGCACGACCCTGCGCGCACCCCTCGCCCGGTGTTCGGGCGTGCTGACCTCGTGACGCGAGCGCGCCAGGGTATCGGTGCGGCAGCCGGCGGCCGGCGCCTATCCTGGGCCTCGTGATCGTTGTGGCGCTGGTTCCGTTCCTGCTCGGCGTACTGATCGGCTGGGGCGGTTACCTCGGCTGGCGGGAGCGGCTGCCGACGGACCGGAGCGCCGGGGTGCGCACCTCCGCCACCCTGCGCAGCGAGGAGGCCTTCCGGCTGGCGAACAAGGTCGCCGGGCTGCCGACCCTTGCCGGTGGCGCGGTCGGCGTGCTCGGCGGGGTGGCCGCGTTCTTCGTGCCGAACACGGTCGGCACCGTCGTCGTCGCCGCCATCGGCCTGCTCGGGATGTTCGGCCTGCTCGTCGGCGGCGGTGTGCTCGGCCACCGCGCGGCACTGGCCGTCCCGGCCCCCGCCGCGCCCACCGGGGGCTGCGCCGGATGTGCCTGTGGCACGGGCGGCTGCGCGCCGGTCCAGCCGGCCGGTACCGCCTGACCGGCTAGTTTCGCTGCAGGTCGCCGGGGTGGGTGGCGAGCAGCGCGGTGGGCACACCCTGCCTGCGCAGCACCTGGCCCCACAGGTCGCGTTTCGGGGTCGCCAGCACATCGCTGGGCAGCGCGGGCACGATCAGCCAGTCGCCCCGGTCGATCTCCCCGGCAAGCTGCCCGGCGTCCCAGCCCGCGTATCCGGCGAACACCCGCAGCCCGCGCACCTTCGGCATCAGCAGGTCCGGGTCGGCGTCCAGATCCACCAGCGCCACCGGCCCGCGGACCGCGATCACGCCCGGCACCGAACCCGCGTTCTCCCCGGTACGCAGCGCGGCCAGGCACAGTGCGGTCTTCTTCTCCACCGGGCCACCCACGAAGACCGCCTGCGGCTCGGCCACATGCGGCCCCCAACTCGGCAGCACATCGTCCACCGGAACCTCACTCGGCCGGTTCAGGATGACGCCGAGGGTGCCCTCCTCGCGGTGGTCGATGACGAACACCACGGTCCGCCGGAAGTTGGGGTCGAACATCGTCGGGGCGGCGACCAGCAGCGTGCCCGGTTCAACCTCGGCGTCGGCTTGCACGATCCCCATGATTCCACTCTCCCGGGAACAACGGTGGCACCTGCCCCGTTGGTATGGGTGGCCGGCGCACTCCGTGTCCCCCGGGCCCACTTGAGAAGAGCCGCTGTGGAATACCGTCCGGCTGGAGCCACATTGCGCCGTACCGCCGAGAGGCGACCAAGTGCGCCGGCCAATCCCAGCCGTCACCCGGTATTCACCGCCGGCTTGTACGCTGAGAGCCCGTGACGCCGAGCGCGCGGAGTGCCCCTGCCGATACGGCGGAGCGGACCCCGTTCGGACCGCGTGCCCTGCTGGCCGTTCCCGACTTCCGCCGGCTGCTGCTGGCCCGGTTCGCCGCGCACTGGGGTGACGGCGTCTTCCAGGCGGGCCTGGCCGGTGCGGTGCTTTTCAACCCGGAGCGAGGCGCGGACGCGCTGACCATCGCGGGTGGGTTCGCCGCGCTGCTGCTGCCGTACTCCGTGGTCGGTCCGTTCGCCGGTGCGCTGCTGGACCGCTGGGACCGCAGGCGGGTGCTGGTGGTGGCCAACCTGCTGCGGGTGATCGGCATTCTGGCCAGCGCCGCGGCCGTCGGTTTCGGGGTCGAGGGGCCGGGGCTGTTCACCCTCGCGCTGCTGGTGATCGGCATCTCCCGGTTCGTCGGCGCGGGTATGTCCGCCTCCCTGCCACATGTGGTGCCGCGGCACAGCCTGGTGACAGCCAACTCGGTGGCGGTCACCCTCGGCGCGCTGGTCGCGGTGCTCGGTGGCGGCTGCGCGATCGGGCTGCGGGCGGTGTTCGGCGAGGGCAACACCGGCTCGGCCGGCACCACCGCCATCGCCGTGGCCGGCTCGTTCGCGGCCGCGGCCATCGCGGCCGGGTTCACCCGCGGCAGCCTCGGCCCGGACCGGATGAACGAACCGGCCGAGGCGCTGCTCGCGGTGGCCCGCGGATTGGCCGACGGTGGCCGTGCCGTGGCCCGCACGCCGACCGTGGCCGCCGGGTTCGTCGCGCTGTTCGCCCACCGCGCGGCCTTCGCGGTCTCGCTGCTGCTCACCGTGTTGCTGATGCGGTACTCCTTCACCGACATCGGCCTGCTCAAGGCGGGGCTGCCGGGGCTGGGGCAGGTCGCCGCGCTCGGCGGCGCGGGCATCCTGCTCGCCGGGGTGCTCACTCCACGGCTGGTCGCCCGCTTCGGCCGCACCCGGGTGGTGGTGAGCGCCCTGCTGCTCGCGGCCGCGGCGCAGGCCGGCCTGGGGCTGCCGTTCCTGCTGCCCACCGTGCTGGTGGCTTCCTTCCTAATCACCTCGGCCGGGCAGGTGCTGAAGTTGTGCGTGGACTCCGCCGTGCAGGCCGATATCGCGGACGAGACCCGCGGCCGGGTGTTCGCGCTGTACGACACCCTTTTCAACGTCACCATGGTCGCCGCGGTCACCGTGGCCGCCACGCTCAGCCCGCTGGACGGGCACGCGCCGGGACTTCTGCTCGCCGCCACCGGGTGTTACCTGATCGGTATCGCCGGTTATCTGGTGGCCGTGCGCCCCTGATCGAACCTCGCCTATTAGGTTTGGTCTCTGTCAAATCGAGGGTGAACCTGAAGGGGGCAGGCGTGCGCTACCGAGTCGAGGTGGCCGATCGCCCGGACGCGCTGTACGCGGTCTGGAACGGCCGCGTGTTCCGGGCCCAGCGGTCCACGGCGGACGGGACCGTGCTGCTGGTACCGCTTCCCGGCGAGGAGGAGACGCCGGAGGGCTTCGATACCGAATGGAACGGCCACCCGGCCAAGGTGGTGCCGGAAGGGGAGACCGGCTCCACCTTCAGCATCCACACGCTGTGCCTGTTCGACGACGAGATCTACCGGATCCTGCCGCAGTCCACCGACGGCGAGCTCACCCTGAAGTGGACCGGTCAGGACGAGCGGGTCGCCGCCGAGCTCGGCCTGGTCGACTTCACCACGAAGACCTCGGACCCGGAGAGCATCACCGCGCTCTGGCAGGAACGGCACGATCTCGGCCCTGCGGATGCCCGGCCGGGCGACGCGCGGGCCGACCCCTCGGCGCTGCTGCGGGCGATCGGCCGCACCCTGGTGCACGAGATGCCGGAGGGCTGGCAGCGGGTCGGCGCCCAGTTCCGCCAGGTCGGCGACTACGCCGAACTGGAGGTGCGGGCGGTTGCCGAGGACATGACGGTGTCCCTTTCCGCCCCGCCCGAGCTGGGTCAGCTGTTCGCGCGGTTGCGGGCCGCGATGTACGACCCGGCCACCGGCACCTGGTTGCAGGGCACGTTCACCCTGGACGCGGCCTCGAACTTCGACTTCGACTACGAGACCGACACCGAACCGAACTGGCGGCTGACGCCGGAGGGCAGGCCGGGCGCCCGGTCCTACGATGCCGAGCTGGAGTACTTCCCCCGGGAGCGTAAGAACGTGCCGCAGTGGCTGGCCGCCAAGGCGGGCCTGCCGCTGGAGGTGACCTTCCGGCAGGCCAGGGTGGTGGACGGGCACAACCCCGGCGAGCAACCCGTGGTCAACCGGCCGCCGGTGCCCGCCGAGGAGGCCCGCGCCGTGCTCGGCTACCTGTACCGGGCGCCGATCGTGCTGACCAGGCCGGCGACCGGCCCGGACCTGTTCGCCCCGAACGGCCCGGCGGACGTTCCGGACGCCTTCCACACCGACGGTGTCTGGATCTGGCCCGCCGCCGTACCGCACTACCTGCGCAAGTACGGCGTGCCGCCGGACCCCGAGCTGCTGGACCACATCCGCGCGCAGAACCACCGCACGCCGTACGTGCCGGAACGGGTACGCACCACCGCCGAGGCCGAGATCCTCGGCCAACCGCATCCGCCGCAGCAGGCGGCCGACCTGATCGAGTACGACCAGTTCGGCCGGATCGAGCGCGGCGCCGAGCCCAAGGACCTGCGGGCCTCCGAGGTGCTGAGCCTGTTGCGTACCCGGCTGGCCGAGCACGGGATCCCGGACACCGCCTACCGGATCGGCACGCCCGCCGAGGGCGCCTGGTGCCTGCGCCGGACCGACCAGGGGTGGGAGGTGGCCAGGCATGCCGAGGGCGGGCCGACGGAACCCTTGCTGGAAGCGCAGTACTTCCCGGAGATCGAGCCGGCCGCGCGGGCACTGCTCGGGTCGCTGCTGCTGTACCCGGGGCGCGGCGCGGTGCCCGCGGACCAGGAGGCCGCCGAACCGGCCGCGCAGGCCCCGGACTGGCCGATCCTGCCGATGCGCGGCGAACCACCGCTGACCTTCTTCCGTGCCAAGCGGATGGTGGTGCTGCCCGCGGGGACCCGGGTGCTGCGGTTCGGCAACGAGGGGGGCAACCTGGTGCACGCCGAGTCCACCCGGTTCCCGGAGACCTCGCTCGGCCAGCAACGCGAGTTCGAGCGCGGCACCTACCTGCTGCGCAGGCCGCTGCGGGTGCTGACCGGGGTGACCCTGCCCTGGGCCGGGCTGCCCGGCGGGGCGATCGCCTACCTGCTGCCCCGCGCGCTCGGCCAGCACCTGGAGACCGGGGCGATCGAGCGCGACCCGGGTCACCAGGGAGACCGGAGGTAGGCCGACTCGGCGGCAGGCGGCTGTGCTCGCGAGACAGGAGGGTCGGCCTACTGGAGGTCGGATTGGTAGCTACCGGCACCGTAGGAGGGGACCCAGAGGGTGACCCGGGTCCCGTTGCCCGGGGTGGACTCCACGGTGGCGGTCCCGCCGACCTCGGCCAGCCGGGCGTTGATCGACTCGCTGATGCCGAACCCGGGATGTGCCTCCGGACCGAACCCGGTGCCGTGGTCGCGGATGACGGTGGCGATCCCGCCGGAGCGTTCCTCGACCCGCACCACCACCTTGTCGGTGCCCGCGTGCTTCATGGTGTTGCGCAGGGCTTCCCGCACCGCGTCCCGCACGGCGAGCTGCCTGGCCTCGGACAGCGTCTCGTCGTCCAGCTCGGCCACCACCACCTGCGCGCGCAGGCCGTCCCTTGCCATCTCGGCCGCCAGCGCGGCCAGCTTCTCGCCGAGCGGGCGGGAACCCGCGGTGCCGCTGCCACCCGCGTCGCACTCGATCCGGGACCGCAGCTGGGCCACCTCCGCGTGGGCCAGCCGCCGCAGTGCGGCCAGCTCCTCCTCGGCGGAGGAGCCCGGCCGGGACAGCGTCATCGCCTCCAGACTCTGCAGCACGGTGTCATGCAGCATCCGGTGCTGCACCGCGCGCTCGGCCTGCCTGCCGTGCCGGATGCCGTAGGCCAGCGCGAGCCGGGTCCCCAGCCCGACCAGCACCAGCGCCCCCGTCGCGGTGAGCAGGACGCCAAGCAGCGTGCCGAAGCCGTCGAACCCGCTCGCCGGGTCGAACTGCCCGGTGTTCAGCCAGTGCATGGCCGCGGCCAGCGGCACGCTGGCGGTGACGAGCGCGCCGCCGTAGAGCACGCCGAGCGCGAGGGTGAGCAGGGCGACCGCACCGAGCAGATGCTTCCCGGGTACCTGCATGGCCGCGCCGAACACCGAGCTGGGCACGGCGGCCGCCACCACCAGGTTCGCCGCGCCGGTGAACAGCACGTCCACGCCGAGCAGCAGCGCCGCCTTCCTGCCGTCGAACGGCTCCGGCCGCAACAGCCAGAACGCGCCGAACACGCTCAGCAGCACCGAGCTCAGCGCGACCAGCGCGACCGGCGCGAGCCCGACGTTGCCGGTCGCGGCACCGGCGCCGAGGAACGCGATGAGCGCACCCGGCACCGCGATCACCCGGTAGGCCAGCGGGGCCAGCGCCACGTACCGCGCGGCGCGCAGCAGCAAGGTGTCCCGCGCGGCCACGTCCACCGTGCCCGCGAGGTGCCGGATGCGGCGCATCGGTCGGATCGGTGTCGGGTCGGCGATCTCGTCCGGGAGCTCGCTGGTCGCGGTCGCCATCACCGGGGCGCCGCCCCGGAGGAGGGCCATCAGGAAGTTGCCACGGCGATGTGACCCGAGACGATCCGACGACATCGGTGCTCCAGACAGCAGGGTGGGGGGCTCGAGTATCCGTCATCGCCCCGGGAAGGGCAGAGTGCCCGGCCGAAGTACCACCGAATGACCCAGCGGATCTTCCCGGTCTCTACTCGGTGTGGCGAAATTCCGCTTCGCGGTTCCCGGTGAAGGATTGCGTGCACCGAGTAACGGGAGGTAACCGGTCGTGAGTGCACAGGAGTCGCCGCCGTTCCGCCGCAGGTACCTCGGCCGCCTGCTGCGCGAGCTGCGGGAGGACGTCCGCATGTCCACCGGGGAGGTGTGCGGGCGGCTGGAGATCTCGGCGCCGCGGCTGAGCCGGATCGAGAACGGGCGCACCGCGCCGGACATCGTGATCGTGAAGGCGATGCTCGACCTGTACGGCCTGCCGGTGAACGACTGGGAGCCCTACGAGCAGCTCGCCAGGGAGGCACGGAAGAAGGCCTGGTGGCAGGAGTTCGGCGTGGAGGCACGGGGCTACGTCGCGCTGGAGGCCGCCGCGGCCAGGCTGCATCACTTCGAACTCGGCAACATCCCCGGGTTGTTGCAGACCGAGGCGCACGCCCGCACGCTGTTCGGCAAGCTCTCCAAGCGGCGTAGCAAGCACTGGGTGGAGGACCAGACCGCGGTCCGGCTGATCCGGCAGCAACGGCTGCGCAGCGAGGAGAACCCGCTGGAACTCGTCGCCATCGTGGACGAGACGGTGCTCTGGCGCCCGGTCGGCGGCCGGGAGGTCCACCGGGCACAGCTGTGGCACCTGCTGGAGGTGGCCGAGCTGCCCACGGTCACGCTTCAGGTGCTGCCGCTGTCGGCTTCCCCGCATGTCGGCATGGACGGCTCCTTCCACGTTCTGAGCTTCGCCGAGAAGGACGAACCGGACCTCGCCTGGGTGGACCATGTCTTCGGCTCCCTGCAGATCGAGAAAAAGACCGAGGTCCGGGCCTGTAAACTCGCCTTCGAGGCGCTGCGCACCGAGGCACTCACCCCAGCCGACTCCGTCGCGCTGATCCGGGAGGTGCTGGCGCGGCTGTGACACGGCGAAAGAGGCGAGGACGATGCCAGGCGCCCGGTGGTTCACCAGCAGCTACAGCACCGGCAACGGCGGCGGCGGAAGCTGCGTCGAGGTGGCTTTCGTCGGGAGGACGGTCGCCGTGCGGGACACCAAGGACCGCGCAGGTGGGATGCTGACCATCCCGGGCGCCGCCTGGTCGCACCTGCTCAGCCACGTGGCCAGATGAGCGCAGGGGCTTGGCTGGTGGCGGTACACAACGACGACGTGAACACCGTCCCGGTGGTGGTCCACCTGTTCCAGGCCCTGTGCGGGATGCCGCCGCAGGACGCGGCGCGGGCCGTGGCCGAGGTGCATCAGGAAGGCAAGGCCGAGGTCGGGATGTTCGCCGACCAGCTGGGTGCCGAGCAGTTCGCGGTGCGCCTACAGCGCTACGGGCTGCATGCGACGGTGCGGCCCGCCTGATGCACGAGCACGCGGTCTACGACCTGCCGGCCGACTACTTCGACGCGCTGCCGGCCGCGGACGGGGTGCTGGTGCGGATGTCGGAGAACGTGGCGGACACCCTCGCGCACCACGCCGAGCAGCTGATCGTCTTCCTGGAACGCGGCGAGGTCCCGCCCGGGGGCAGCGGACTGCTGCGGCGCGGGCCGACCCCGGAGAGCGTCGGGCGTCGGATGTTCCCGGACGCCTACCGGAACCGGGCCGAGGCGGCGGCGTTCCGCGAACGGCATGCGGCCGCCCTGCGCGACACCGGCGCGGCACACCGGGTGTTCGCCCGCTGCTGCGCGGGGCCGATGCACACCTTGCCGCACGCCGAGGTGGACGACTGGCTGGTCACCTTCGGCCTGGCCCGCTTCGTGTTCCTGCCCCGCAAGGGCGCGGACCCCGGGATGGCGGGCACCTGGCTGACCCACGTCCAGGAAACCCTCATCCTGGCCACCAACCCGAACCTGGTCCTCCCGCCGACCCCCAGCACTCACCGCCTGTGGAGGTGATGCGTTCTCCGTTCGGCCCGTAACTCACTGGAGCGGTGGTCGGCCTGCGTAGCGACGTCGCGCCGGTAGCCTGACTCCATGCTCACCAGGCTGGAGGTCCAAGGATTCAAGAACCTCTTGGACGTGCGGGTCGACTTCGGGCCGTTCACCTGTATCGCGGGCGCGAACGGTATCGGGAAGTCGAACGTGTTCGACGTGATCGAACTCCTGTCGCACCTGGCCTCGGACACACTGATGGAAGCCGCCCAGAAGGTCCGTGGCCTCTCCGACGGACGCAGTGGTGATCCCCGCGACCTGTTCTGGAACGGCTATCGCGTGACCACGAACGGGTTATCAAGCTCGCCGCCGAGATGATCGTCCCCGCGGAGATCGAGGGAGGACGACCTCGGGTAGCCGGCCAACGCGACCACGACATTCCTGCGGTACGAACTCAACGTCGGCTACCTCCCACCGGAGGGCGGAGCCGGTATCGGCCGGCTCGCACTGCTGGGTGAGGAACTTCGGCACATCAACCGTGGCGAGGCGGCCAAGCACCTGCGCTTCGCGCACAACGCGAAGCGGTTCCGGAACGCCGTCGTCGTCGGACAGCGCAGGGGCGGACCGTTCTTGTCGACGGATCGGCATGGGACCGGTCTGGTGATCAACGTTCATGGGGACGGGGAGAGCTACGGGAAGCCGCAGCCGCGATCGGCCTCACGCACCGGCCGGACGGTGCTCAGCACGATCACCACCAACGATCACCCCACGATCCTGGCCGCCCGCAGGGAGATGCAGAGCTGGCGCAGGCTGGCGCTCGAACCGTCCGCGTTACGCGCCCCCGACGGATTCGCCGATCCGCGCTCCCTCGGTGCCGATGGCCGGCACCTCGCGGCCACGCTGTTCCGGATCGCGCAGGAAGCCGGCACAAGCCACGAGTCGTCCGACTCGGAAGCGGTTTACGCACAGGTGGCGGGGCACCTGGCTGATCTCGGTGATGTCGGCGTCGAAAGCTTGAGCGTCGTACCGGATCAGGTACGGGAAGTGCTGACGCTTGTCCTGCACGAGCGAAGCGGTATGCGGCTACCTGCCCGCGCCCTGTCCGAAGGCACCTTGCGATTTCTGGCGCTGTGCGTGTTGCTCGAGGACCCGACGGTCAGCGGCTTGATCTGCATGGAGGAGCCGGAGAACGGCATCCACCCCGCGAACCTTCCTGCCATGCTGGACCTGGTTCGTGAACTTGCGGTGGATCCGCAGGAGGCGCCTGATCAGGCGAACCCGTTCCGGCAAGTCATCGTCAACACCCATGCGCCGGGAGTCGTCCAACTGTGTGATCGATCAGACATTCTGGTCGCGGTGAGCCGCCAGCAGACCGCACCGGACGGAACGCTGACCAGAGCACTGTGATCGGGGTATCGACGTACGGCTGACCACGCCGGACTTCACGTTGCTGAGAAACATCGACAAGGACGTGAAGTCCCGGTTGCGTGCGGGCGTCACGCTCATGGGAGGCCGGGGCACCTCCTCGTCGTACACCGCGACGCCGACACTGCCTACCGCTCGCTTCGGCCCGCACGGGTCGTCGGCGCGAACGGGAAACGAAACGATTCAACCAGCATCGACGGCAACTCCTGGAGCGGCTGGAGCGGCATGGACCGGTCACCAAGCTCGCGGGCTGGCGAGACATGGTCGAGCAAATCGATCGAGTGAGCAGCCTATGGCGCTAGCTGTCGCCTGCCTGTGGAGGTGAGTGACCCGTCGGTCAGCCGGGCGGGGGTGCGTCGACACCCTGCTCGGCGGCCCACTTCCGAAGTTCGGTGACGGCCTCGTCGTGGTCCAGCGGGCCGCGTTCCAGGCGGATCTCCTTCAGGTGCTTCCACGCCTTGCCGACCATCGGGCCGGGGGGCAGCCCGAGCAAGCGCATGATCTCGTTGCCGTCCAGGTCCGGTCGTACCCGCGCCAGGTCCTCCTCGGCCGCGATCCGGGCGATCCGCTCTTCCAAGTCGTCGTAGGTGCGTTGCAGCGCGGTGGCCTTGCGCTTGTTGCGGGTGGTGCAGTCGGCTCGGACCAGCTTGTGCAACCGGGGCAGCAGGTCACCGGCGTCGGTGACGTACCTGCGCACCGCGGAGTCGGTCCACTCGCCCTTGCCGTACCCGTGAAAGCGCAGGTGCAGATACACCAGCTGGGACACCTGCTCGGTGATCTCCTTGCTGTACTTCAGCGCGCGCAAACGCTTGCGGGTCATCTTGGCGCCGACCACCTCGTGATGGTGGAAGCTGACCCCACCGCCGGGCTCGAACTTCCGGGTCGCCGGCTTGCCGATGTCGTGCAGCAGGGCGGCCAGCCGCAGCACCAGGTCCGGCCCGGAGGTCGGCTCGTGCAGGGACTCCAGGTCGATCGCCTGCTCCAGCACGGTGAGCGAGTGCTCGTATACGTCCTTGTGCTGGTGGTGCTCGTCGATGGCCAGCCGCATCCCGGGTACCTCGGGCAGCACCTGCTCGGCGAGGCCGGTGCGCACCATCAACTCGATACCCGCACGGGTCCGCACGCCGAGCATCAGCTTGGACAGCTCGGCCTGCACCCGCTCCGCGGTGATCCGCTTGATCTCCTCCGCCATCTCGGTCATCGCCTCGACCACCCTCGGCGCGGGTTCGAGTCCGAGCTGCGCCACGAACCGGGCCGCACGCAGCATCCGCAGCGGGTCGTCGGCGAAGGACTCCTGCGGGGCGGCCGGGGTGTCCAACTCCCGCCGGCTCAATGCCCCCAGCCCGTCATGCGGATCGACGAACTTCTTTGTCGCCAAGTCGATCGCCATCGCGTTGACGGTGAAGTCGCGGCGGAGCAGGTCCTCCTCGATGGTCTCGCCGAAGGTCACCTCGGGGTTGCGGCCGACCCGGTCGTAGGAGTCGGCGCGGAAGGTGGTGATCTCCAGGGTCGAGCCGTGCTTGGTGACCCCCACGGTGCCGAACGCGATCCCGACCTCCCACACCGCGTCGGCCCAGCTCGAGACCAGTTTCAACACCTGCTCGGGATGGGCGTCGGTAGTGAAGTCCAGATCGGTCTCACCGGAATGAGTGAGCCGGCCCAGCAGCGCGTCGCGCACGCTGCCGCCGACGAGAAACAGGCTGCGCCCCGCCTTGGCGAACCGGGCGGCCAACTCGTCGGCCACCGGCGAGATACGCATCAGCTCGGTCACCGCGTTCTGCTTCGCGGCACGTTTGTTCACAACTATTCCACCAGCTCGGACGTCCACTTTGTCAGCACTACTACATCCGTACGGCGGCACGGACAGGAGCAGCCAGCCTACAGTGCCCGGTAGATACCAATCCGATCGAAAGCAGCCAATCTGTGCAGGTCGACCTCCTGGCACCAGGTGGGCTGCTTCCGATCTCCTTGGTAGAGGATGCCGACCGTTGCTCTAGCATCGCAGCATGCCTGGATCGGCCGGTCGCTCCGGTGGCGCCAAACCGGGACGCCGGTCGCGGCGCCGCCGTGGCAGGCGGCTGACCACGGTCGATGAGACCTCGGCCGGCGGACTCGTGGTCGACCCCGGCCGGGATCGGGCCGTGCTGATCGGCAGGCTCGACCGGCAGGGCAGACTCCTCTGGTCGCTGCCGAAGGGCCATATCGAGGACGGCGAGACCATGGAGCAGACCGCAGTACGCGAGGTGAAAGAGGAAACCGGTATCACCGCGCATGTGCTGGAGCCGCTGGGTGCGATCGACTACTGGTTCGTCGCCGAGCGCCGCCGGGTGCACAAGACCGTGCACCACTTCCTGCTCGAGGCTTCCGGCGGTGAGCTCTCCGACGAGGACGTCGAGGTCACCGAGGTCGCCTGGGTACCACTGGCCGAGGTCGAGAGCCGCCTCGCCTACGCCGACGAGCGCAAGCTGGTCCGTAAGGCACGCGAACTTTTCATCGACTCCGAACCCGCTGCCGAGGGGGCTGGCGAGTGACAGGATGTCCGACCGCCGCTGGGACCTGCGGTGGTGAGTGGAGGAACGCGCGCGGCGTGGCCCACGAGCGGGGAGGCGGGGCGCATGTCCTGGGGCGGTGACGGTCATCACCGGAGTCCGAGCCTCGCCGAGCCGCTCCTGCCGCGCATTTCCGGACGAGCACCGAGCAAGGCGGACACCACGAGTGCCTGCACCCGGTTCGGCGCGCTCGTGCTGACGCTGCTGTTCCTGGCTGGGAGCTGCCTGTTCCTGCCGAGCGCGAGCGGGCAGCCACTGCCCGAGGAACCGGACCGGCTGCGGATGGATATCGCCGAGATGAGCCCCCGGCTGCTCACCACGGACTCCACCACGCTGACCGTCCGCGGCCGGCTCACCAACGTCGGCGACCGCCGGATCAGTGACCTCAAGGCCAGGGTGCAGCTGGGCCAGGTGCGGTCGGACGAGCGGCAACTGGCCGAGTCGCTGGCCGAGCCGCCGCCCGCCGAGCTGTCCATGTCGCGGTTCACCGAGGTGGTCGACGAGCTCGCCCCCGGCGAATCCGCACCGCTGGCGCTCGAGGTGCCGCTGAACGGCGCCGCGGACGGGTTGGAGGTCGTCCGGCCCGGCGTGTATCCGCTGCTGGTCAACGTGAACGGCACCCCGGAGTACGGCGGCACCGCCCGGCTGGCCGAGCTGAACATGATGTTGCCGGTGCTCGGTGTGCCCGGCGGGTCGACCGGGTCCGGGGAGTACCTCCCGGACCAGCCGCGCCGGCTCTCCGTGCTGTGGCCGATCGCGGCCACCGAACCGCAGGTGGTCGCGGCCCCCCTCGGCGGCCCACTGGTGCTCGCGAACGACGCGCTCGCCGACGCGCTCGCCCCCGGCGGCCGCTTGGACGCGCTGGTGTCGGCCGCCGACCAGGCCAGGGACGACCCCCGGGTTTTCGGTTCGCTGTGTTTCGCGGTGGACCCCGACCTGCTGCAGACCGTCGAGGCGATGGCGGGTGGCTACCGGGTCCGCACCCCGCGCGGGACGATCGAGGGCACCGGCGCCGCGGCCGCGAGCCGCTGGCTGGACTCGCTGCGTGCGCTGGTGGACGGGAAGTGCGTGATCCAGTTGCCGTTCGCGGACGCCGACCTGGCCGCGGTCTCCGCGATCCGGGACAGCGCTCCCGGCCTCACCGCGACCGCGGTGGGCAACGCGGCCACGGTGACCAGGATCCTGAACGTCAAACCCGTGGACGGGGTGCTCTGGCCGGACGGCCGCTTGAACGATGACGCGCTCGAGGACCTGAGCGGGGCCGGGGTGAACACGCTGATCGTGGATCCGGACCGGCTGCCGGACGACACGACCGACGGGTCCGCTCCCGAGCTGGCCGGGACGGGGATCCGCGCGCAGCCCTACGACGCGCTGCTGGCCCGCTCGCTCACCGGTTCCGGCGCCGCGAACACGTTGAACCCGGTGATGGAACCGGACATCGCGGTCCAGAACGGGCTCGCCGTGCTCGCCATGCGGGCCGGCCTGAACCAGCGGGAGACCGGCTCGGGGCCGGTGCTGCTCGCCCCACCGCACCAGTGGACCGCCTCGGCCGCGGAGCTCGACACCCTGCTGCAGACCCTGGGCGACTTCGCGGGCAGTGGCCGGGTGGAGCCGGTGCAGCTGCAGGAGTTGCTCGCCACGCGGACGACCGGGGACGCCGGGATGGTCCGGCCCGCCCGGGACGTGCCGACCGAGCCCTCCGGCCAGGTGCTGGGCCGGATGCGGGACATCGACGCCATCACCACCGACCTCGGCAGGGCGATGTCGGTGGATGCGACCGCCCAGGTCGAGCCGGCACAGGTGCTGCAGCCGCTACGCAACGGCCTCCTGCGCGCGTCGTCCTCGGCGTGGCGCACCACACAGCAGCGGGACCAGGCGATGCTGGTCGCCCGCGAACAGCTGGACACCCTGCGTGGCCGGGTGACGGCGGTGACCCCCAACCGGCCGATCCAGCTCGCCTCGGGGAGCTCGCCGCTTCCGGTGCTGCTCTCCAGCGAGTTGCCGGTGGCGATCACCGTGCAGATCAACCTCAGCAACGCGGCCGGGCTGCGGCCGGAGGACGTGCCGGATGTGGTGATCGCGGCGAACAGCAAGGTGAACCGCCGGATCCCGGCCGAGGCGCAGCGGGCCGGCAAGTTCAACGTCTACGTGTCGCTGAGCACGCCCGGCGGCACCGAGCTGGGTCCGCCTGCCCGGTTCGAGCTGATCTCCAACGAGTACGGCGTGATCACGGTCATCGTGACGGCCACCGCGGGGGGCGCGTTGCTGCTGCTGGCGGGCAGGCGCATCTATCGTCGGATTCGGGCGGAAAAGCGGGCCGGTGCGAGCGGGACCTGAGTTTCCGCCGGAAGCCGATTACGCTGGGTCGACCAGGCGGGTCATGCAGAACCCGACCTTGAGTTGAGCACAGCCTGACAGCCGACGATGGGGCACGCCTTGGACAGAGGATCCGCTTCGCGACCTGAGCGTGAAGCGCAGCCTTCGCAACCCGAGCGCGCCGATCGCCCCCCGGACGCGGGACCGCAGCGCCCCGATCACCGGCAGCAGCCGCCGCAGGCGCAGCGCCCTGACCGCAGGCCACCGCCACCGCAGCAGGAGCCCCGCCGGTCCGGCCAGGCACCGCCGCCCCGCCGGCAGGCCCCCGACCCGCGGGAGAACGGCCGGCCGCAACGCCGGTCCGGCCAGCTACCCGCGCAGCCACCACAGCAACCTCCCCCACAGCAGCCACCACAGCAGCAGCCACCACAGCAGCAGCCACCGCAGCGGCAGCCGCCACCACCGCAGCGGCCGCGGCCTGCCCAGGGCCCGCCGCGCCGCCAGCCGCCACCCGGCCAGCCGCCGCAGGGCCAGCCACCGCAGGGGAGGCGTCCTCCGCCGCCGGTCCGCCCCTGGCAGCAGGGGCAGCAGCAGGGGCAGCAGGGCCGCCCGGTGGAGCCGGACGCGACCCAGTTCATCCGGCCGGAGCACGGGGTGCCGCCAGGGGCCCGCTGGCCCAGCGCCGACCCGGACATCATGCGGCCCTACGACGAGTTCGCCACCAGGATGCTGCCGCGCATCCTGGACGCGCCGCGCCCGTCCGAGCCGATCGGCGACCGGCTGCCCGCGGTCGGGCTGGAGCCGGAGCGCAAGCCGCGCCCGGAGCCCGCGGAGAGCAAGAAGGCGCCGTCGGTGGTCAAGGCCAGCGGCCGGATGGCGATCGCCACGCTGACCAGCCGGATCACCGGTTTCGCCTGGAAAGTACTGCTGGCCGCGGTGGCCGGGCTGAGCGCGGTCTACGACTCGTTCACGGTGGCCAACACGCTACCGCTGATCATCAACGAACTGCTCCTCGGCGGGGTGCTGACCAGCGTGGTGGTGCCGCTGCTGGTGCGCTCGCAGGACGACGAGGACGGCGGCGAGGCCTACACCCAGCGGATGCTCACCATGGCGATCACCGTGCTGCTGGCAGGCACGGTGCTGTCCACGCTGGGCGCGCCGCTGGTCACCTCGCTGCTGATCGACGACAGCGGGGAAGCCAACCGCGACCTGGCCACCGCCTTCGCCTACCTGCTGCTGCCCGGCCTGCTGTGTTACGGCCTGTTCGCGGTGCTGTCCGCGGTGCTGAACGCCAAGCAGATCTTCGGGCCCGCCCAGTGGGCGCCGGTGATCAACAATCTGGTCATCATCCTGACCATCGGGCTGTACGCGCTGGTGCCGGGCGATCCGACGTTGAACCCGCTGGCGATGAGCGACCCGAAGCTGCTGGTGCTCGGTATCGGGGTGTTCACCGCGATGACGATGCAGGCGCTGTTCCTCATTCCGGCGCTGCGCCGCTCCGGGTTCCGGTTCAAGTGGCGCTGGGGCCTGGACGAGCGGCTGAAGGAGTTCGGCGGGCTGGCCGCGTGGATCTTCGGCTACGTCGCGGTGAGCCAGGTCGGCGTCATCATCAACACCCGGGTGCTGACCAGCGGCGACGAGGGCGGGGTCGCCACCTACTCGAATGCCTGGCTGCTGTTCCAGCTGCCCTATGGGGTGATCGGGGTGTCCTTGCTCACCGCGATCATGCCCCGGATGAGCCGGGCGGCCGCGGACGGGGACAACCGGCGACTGATCGGCGACCTGTCCTATGCCTCCCGGCTCAGCACCCTCACCCTGCTGCCGATCTCGGCCGTGATGGTGGTGGCGGGCACCTCGATCGGGGTCGCCCTGTTCAGTTTCGGCAAGGGCACGCTGGAGGACTCCGAGCGGCTGGGCCAGGCGCTGGCCGTTTCCGCCTTCGGCCTGTTGCCGTACGCGCTGGTGATGCTGCAGATGCGGGTCTTCTATGCGATGAAGGACTCGCGCACCCCGACGCTGATCATGGCGGTGATGACCGCGGTGAAGATCCCGCTGCTGTACCTGGCGGGGGGTGTCCTCAGCCCGGCCGACGTGGTGCTCGGCGTGATGATGGTGAACTCGCTGGTCTTCGTGGTCGGCGCGATCATGGGGCAGGTCTGGTTGTGGGTGCAGCTGGGCAACCTGCGCAGCAAGCGGGTGCTCGGGGTGATCCTGTTCACCGTGGTGGCCTGTGGGCTGGGCGTGCTGGCGGCCTGGCTGGTCGGCCTGCTGGTGCCGGACGCGCTCGGCGCCACCCTGCAGGCCTGGGTGAAGCTGGTCCTGCAGGGCGTGGTCGGCCTCGGGGTCGCGTTCGGGGTACTGGTGGCGTTGAAGATCGACGAGCTGAACCCGATCACCAGGAGGGTCACCCGGATGGCCAAGCGGGCTTAGGTATCGGGTCGCTGCTACACGGGTACCCGGTTCGTTCACGTACCCTCGGTTGGAGATAAGCGGGAGAGTGCGGTGAACACGAGACGGAGCGAGCAAGGGGACAGGACCCGGGTGAACATTCGCACCAGGGGCGGCTCGCTGGCGCCCGGGGGAGTTGTCGGCGACGGTCGGTATCGGCTACTCGCCCAGTTCGGCATCGACGAGCGCGCCGGCGCGCACCTGTGGCGGGCGCGGGACGGCCAGCTACGCCGGGACGTGGCGCTGACCATGCTGGTCGGCGACCCGGCCGACGGCGAGGCCGCCAGGGCCGCACGGCGCACCCTGGACCGCGCGGCGCATGCGGCGAAGTTCAGCCACGGCGGGGTGGCCAGGGTGCTGGACGTGTTGAGTCTCGGCAACGGCATCACCTCCAGCGAGGGGCTGCTGGGCATCGTGGTGGCCGAGTGGACCAAGGGCAGCGATCTGTTCGACCTGGTCGCCGAGCGGCCGGTGGCGCCAGGCACCGCGGCCAGAATGGTGCAGGCGTTGGCCGAGGCCGTGGACAGCGCGCACCACTCCGGGCTGGTGCTCGGCCTGGACCATCCGCAACGGCTGCGGCTCACCCCGGACGGCAGGCTGCGGCTGGCCTTCCCCGGCCCGCTGCCGGACGCCACCCTGCGCGACGACGTCAAGGCACTGGGTGCGGTGCTGTACCTGCTGCTCACCGGCCGGTGGGCGTTGCCGGGCGGCCCGCCGGCCATCCCGGCCGCCCCGCATTCCCCGAACGGCAGGCTGGTGCCTGCCAGGTCGCTGCAACCGACCGTGCCCGCCGCGCTGTCCGCGCTGGCGGGGCGCACCATCGAGGATGGTGGCCAGGGGGCCATCCGCACCAGCTCGGCGATCCTGCGGGTGCTGGAGCAGGCCGCGGAGGAAGAGGAACGCACCCAGCTCATCAAGCAGGTCGGGGACGAGAGCGTCGACGAGGACGGCGGGGTGTGGACCACGAAGAAGCCGGTGAAGGACGCCTCGCGGCGGCGCAAGCTGGCGCTCGGGGTGAGCGTGCTCGCGGTCGCCGCGGTGGGCATCCTGGCCTGGCTGGGCATGATGGCGATCGACTTCTTCCAGGACGACCCGGCCTCCGGGCCACCGGTGAACGTGGCCGACGAGCCGACCACCCAGCAGGCCGAGCCGCCCGGGGATCAGCGATCGCCGGAGACCCAGCCGCCCGCGCTGGGTGAGCCGGTACAACCGGCCTCGGTGCAGGTGTACAACCCGGAGGGCACCGGCGACCACGTCGCGCGGGCGGAGAACGCCATCGACGGTGATCCGACCACGATCTGGCGCACCGACCAGTACCAGCAGCAACTGCCCGCGCTGAAGTCCGGGGTCGGCCTGATCGCGCGGTTCGACCAGCCGATCGACCTGAAGCAGGTGAAGATCGCCGCGGACAGCCCCGGCACGGCCGTGGAGGTGCGGGTCGCCGAGGAGTCCGAACCGTCCCTTGAGGCGACCAGGGTGGTGTCCAGTACCGAGCTGACCGAGGTGCAGACCGAGATCGACCTGCCGAGCCCGGAGCAGGCGGAGTACGTGATCCTCTGGATCACCAGGCTGTCCGAGGACGGCGCGGACCACGTCTCGGAGATCGGCGAGTTGACGTTCGTGCCTACGCAATCGTGATGTTTCGGGGTTAGTAGGCTCTTCTGGGTGACCGCAGCCGCACCATCGGACGCCGATCTCATCGCGGCACACGCCGCTGGAGACCCCCACGCGTTCACCGAACTGGTCCGCCGACATCGTGACCGCATGTGGGCAGTAGCCTTACGCACCGTGCGCGACCCGGAGGAAGCCGCCGACGCGCTACAGGACGCCTTTATCTCCGCGTTCCGCGCGGCGAGCAAGTTCCGCGCGGAGTCGCAGGTCACCACCTGGCTCCACCGGATCGTGGTGAACGCCTGCCTGGATCGGGTACGGCGGCGGCAGGCACGGCCCACCGTGCCGTTGCCGGAGACCGGGCAGCATGAACCCGCCGTGCCGAGGGACGCGCTGGCCGAACGGGAGACCACGCTGGTGGTCCGCAAGGCGCTCGACGAGTTGCCTGAGGACCAGCGTGGCCCGATCGTGCTGGTCGATGTCGAGGGATATTCGGTCGCGGAGACGGCGACCATGCTCGGCATCGCCGAAGGCACGGTGAAGAGCAGATGTGCCCGGGGTCGCGCAAAGCTCGCCAAGGTTCTCGGGCATCTGCGGAACCCGGACACCGAAGACGCCGTCCCAACTCACGAAAGCAAACGCCAAGAGCCATCGGGGCGTACGACGCAGGCCACGCCGCACGCGGGCGGGCAACGTGACGGGGAGGGACGATGACAGACGAGCAGCGGGGGACCGGCGAAGCCGTCGGTCCGCCTTGGTCTGTCGATGTACTCGCTGACCTCCACGCCGGGGTGCTGGACGAGGGACAGGCCGCGCGGCTGTGGCCGCGGGTCAATGCCGACCCCGAGGCACGGGCGATCATCGAGTCGCTGGAAGCGACCACGACCGACCTTTCCGAGCTGAACGCGGCGCCGATCGAACCCATGCCGGCCGAGGTGGCGGCGCGGATCGACGCCGCGCTGGCCGAGGAGGTTCGGCAGCGCGGAACCACCGGTACCGACTCCGGTTCGGGATCGGATACCGCGCGGGCGGAACCCGGGGTGGCCCCGGTGGTGAGCATCGACGCCGCACGCCGGCGCCGCAACCGCATGCTCGGCTGGGGCGGCGGGGTGCTGACGGCCGCCGCCGCGGCGGTGGCCGCGCTGGCCATCGTGCTGCCGGGGGACAACCAGACCCCGGGCAGCCCGGACACCGGTGCCGATCCGGGGCAGCCGCCGGTGGCGTTGCAGGGGGACGCCCTCGGTGCGGCGATCGGCGAGGTGGAAGGGGTCCGCGACTTCGGCGCTTTCGGCGGCGAGCAGGAGCTGGACGCGTGCCTCGCGGCCAACGGCATCGACCCGGACCGCAAGGCCGAGGGCATCCGGCCGGCGACCATCGACGGCAGGGAGGCGGTGATCGTGCTGTACACCACCGGTGAGCTGGCCCAGTTCCGGCTGGTCGCCGTGCCGCCGACCTGCGGACCGGGGAATCCGGAACTGCTGGTCGACGAGATCATCGGCGGCACCGGCGGCTGAGCTTGCCCGTGAGCGGCCCGCGTCACCTCGGGAACATGCGCACCTACGATCGTGTTGAGCCTGACGTGCAGGTCGAGACGAGCGGAGGTCACGGGTGGCACAGGACGTACGGAACCTGATCGTCGTGGGATCGGGTCCCGCGGGATACACCGCGGCCGTGTACGCGGCGCGCGCGCAGCTGGAACCCCTGGTGTTCGAGGGTTCGCAGTTCGGCGGGGCGCTGATGACCACGACCGAGGTGGAGAACTACCCGGGCTTCCGGGAAGGCATTCAGGGGCCCGAACTGATGGAGCAGATGCGTGCCCAGGCCGAGCACTTCGGGGCCGAGTTGCGCGCGGAGGATGTCGAGGAGCTCGAGCTCACCGGCGAGATCAAGTATGTGACGGTGAACGGCACCCGGTACGCCGCTCGCGCCGTGGTGCTGGCGATGGGTGCGGCGGCAAGGTACCTGTACGTGCCCGGGGAGCAGGAGCTGCTCGGCCGCGGGGTGTCCTCCTGCGCGACCTGTGACGGGTTCTTCTTCCGGGACAAGGACATCGCGATCGTCGGTGGAGGCGACTCGGCGATGGAGGAGGCCACCTTCCTCACCAAGTTCGCGCGCACGGTGACGGTCGTGCACCGGCGCGAGGAGTTCCGCGCCTCGAAGATCATGCTGGAAAGGGCGCGAGCGAACGAGAAGATTCGGTGGCAGCTGAACTCGCAGGTCACCGAGGTGCTCGGGGACGGAAGCGTGTCCGGGTTGAGGCTCAGGGACACGGTGACCGGCGAGGAGTCGGAGCTGGCGGTCTCGGGCTTCTTCGTGGCGATCGGGCACGATCCGCGCAGCGAGCTGGTGCGCGGCCAGGTCGATCTGGACGACGAGGGGTACGTGCTGGCCAAGGGACGCAGCTCGTACACCAACCTGGACGGGGTGTTCGCCGCGGGTGACCTGGTGGACCACACCTACCGGCAGGCGATCACCGCGGCGGGGTCCGGTTGCACGGCGGCCATCGACGCCGAGCGGTGGCTGGCCGAGCACGAGGTCGCCGAGGAAGCCCAGGAAGCACCCGAGCTGGTCGGTGGCGGTTACGCCGCGTCGGCGCCGGTGAACTGATCACGCCGGCCGCGGCCGGTAACCACTAAGGAGAGAACATGAGCGACACCGTTGCGGTGACGGACTCGAGCTTCGGCGAGGACGTGCTGTCCAGCGAGACGCCGGTGCTGGTCGACTTCTGGGCCACCTGGTGCGGCCCGTGCAAGATGGTCGCGCCGGTGCTGGAGGAGATCGCCAGCGACCACAAGGACAAGTTGAAGATCGCCAAGCTGGATGTTGACCAGAACCCGGAGACCGCCAGGGAGTACCAGGTCATGTCGATCCCGACACTGATCCTGTTCCAGGGTGGCAAGCCGGTGAAGCAGATCGTCGGTGCGAAGCCGAAGGCCGCCCTGCTCTCGGAGCTGTCCGGCGTCATCGGCTGAGGGCCAGAGACATGTCGGTGCTGGTCCGGAACGCGCGACACGATCGGCTCGACGGGGTTCGGACTCCGGTCACGACTGTCACTGCCGAAGGCTGTGCGCCCCGCCTCGCCGCTCGTGGGCTCCGCCGAGCGCGCGTTCCTTGTGGTTGGCACGGGCGGTTCTAGCGGTTCTCGACGACTCTGTCACAGTGAGACAACGACAACCCGGGGCCCGCGCGTCCATCGGACGTGCGCCCGGGTTTTTCGTTGTGCATCCGTTGTCGCCCGATGCGATGCTTCGGTTACTGCAGGTGCACGAGCCATGCGGGCGTGACGTGCGGTGACGCACCGACCGGCCCTGCGCGCTTACCGAGCGTTCGCAGGGCACAATAGAGACCCCCGGGTTGGTTCCGGAGAAAGCTGACAAGCATCGAGCGCACCAGCGGTGCACAAGGAAGAGCGAGGAGTGCATGCGGGTACTCCGCCGCGGCGACGCCGGTCCGGACGTCGCCGAGATCAGGTCCATGCTCGCCGCACTGGATCTGCTCCCATCGGCACAGGGTTCCAACGGTCATGGCGCTTTCGACCTCGCGGTGGAACAGGCCGTGCGGGCCTTCCAGCAGCGGCGTGGCCTGCTCACCGATGGGGTCGTCGGGCCCGCCACCTACCGGGCCCTGCGGGGTGCCAACTATCACCTCGGCAGCAGGCCGCTGGCGTACCTGATCTCCACTCCGGTGCACGGCGACGACGTGTTCGCGCTGCAGGACCGGCTCACCGAACTGGGGTACGACGCGGGCAGGCCGGACGGGGTGTTCGGCCCGCAGACCGAGTGGGGCCTGCGTAACTTCCAGCACGACTACGGCCTGCTGGTGGACGGCATCTGCGGCGCGGCCGTGGTGCGCGCGCTGCGGCAGCTGTCCCCGCGGGCACGCGGCGGCAGGCCGGTGTTCCTGCGCGAACAGGAGCAGGTGCGCCGGGCCGGGCCGCGGCTGAGCGGCAAGCGGATCGTGCTCGACCCCGGGCACGGCGGCCCCGACACCGGGGTGGACATGCACGGCCTGCGCGAGGCCGACCTGGTGTGGGACCTCGCCCGGCGGCTGGAGGGCCGGATGAAGGCCACCGGGATGGAGGCACTGCTGTCCCGTGGCCCGGCGCAGAGCCCGGCCGAGGCCGATCGCGCCGCCTTCGCCAACGAGGTGGGCGCCGACCTGTTCCTCTCCCTGCACTGCGACCAGAACTCCGCCCCGGAGGCGCAAGGCGTGGCGAGCTTCCACTACGGCAACGGCTACGGCTCCACCTCGACGGTCGGTGAGCTGCTGGCCGGCTTCATCCAGCGCGAGCTCGCCGCCCGCACCGGGCTGAAGGACTGCCGCACCCATCCGAAGACCTGGGAGATACTGCTCAAGACCCGCTGCCCCGCGGTGCGCATCGAGATCGGCTACCTGACCAACCTCGAGGACCGCCGCAGGCTGGCCGACCCGGCCTTCCGGGATATCGTCGCCGAGGGCATCCTGGTCGCCGTCAAGCGCCTCTACCTGCTCGGCGAGAACGACCAGCCCACCGGAACCTTCACCTTCGCCGACGTACTCGCCCACGAGCTGGCCAAGGCCGAGTGATGACGCGCCGCCCGTAGTAACCCACCCCCCGCCCTCCCTGGGGGGCGACCCCGCTGCCAGCGTATCGGGCCGGGCGGGGTGCTGGGGGTAACCGAGACAAATTGTGGACAAGCCTCCGTGGTTGTGGATAACCCCCACGAGGCCTGCCGCGTGGTGTGGCGTCACGCGCCGGCCGCTTCCTCCTCGAGAAGTCGCCGGGCCTGGGCGCGCAGGACCTCGATCGTGCGGGTCAGGTAGTCCGCGATCACCCGCTGCTCAGCAGGTTCGTAGCCAGCCACCAGGTCGTTCATCGCGGAACCCAGCCCGGCGAAGGCCTCCGCGAAGGCTCGCGAACCGCCCTCGGCCACACTGATCACCACCCGCCTGCGGTCGAAGGGGTCGGGCTCCCTGTGCACCAGCCCGGCCCGTTCCAGCCGGTCCACCATCCCGGTCACCGCACCCGGGGTCAGACCGATCTCCCTGGCCAGTTCCCCCGCCGAGAGCGAACCCCGCTTGCCGATGTACGCGAGCGCCCGCTGATCCACCGCACGTACCCCCAGCCGCGCCCCCACCGCCTCGTGGAACGCGACCACCGCCGTGCTCAGCTCCCGACCGAGCTCGACGCCGCTGATCTCCGCACTCATCGCTTCACTTTAGCATCGTCAATATTTCTATATAGTAAATTAAACTACTTTCGAGGAAGATATCGATGAGGTGTGGACCTCGTGCGGAACTGAACCTCGCGCTGGCCGTACCGCGCTGGGCCTGGCGGTTCTGCCTGCGGTACCTGCCGGTCATCGGCGGCTTGTCCCTGCTGCCCGCCCTGCAACGGTTCGTGGTGGTGAACTGGGGCAGCACCTCCCGGCCTGGCTGGCCACCGGCACCGAGATGCTCGTGCTGGAGGTGCGCATCCTGCTGCTGGTGGTGATCTGGCGGTTGGCCATGCGCGGGGTGCCGCAGCGTGACCAGCCACCGTGGAGCACGGCCTCGGCGTTCGCCACGGCGCATTGGCCGAGCCTGGTGATCCAGGGCTTCCTGCTCTCGCTGGCCTTCCTGACCTTCGATCTACTCGCCGAGCAGGTGGTGGCCGGTCTGCTGCCGGAGTCGGCACGGCAGGGCTACCTGGCGGCGCTGCTCATGGTGAAGAACCCGACGGTGATCGCGTTCACCTTCGTGTGGATGGTGGGCATGCTCCGGCAGCTGCTCGGCTCGGACGTACCCGAGCCGGCGGGCCGGCGCCATGGCGACAGTTAGGCCCGCGCGGCGCTCGGTTCGGCGGTGGTGACGCTGACCTGACCGAGCAGCTTCTCCAGGGCCGCCTCGACGTCTTCCTTCCAGGAGATGGCCGAACGCAGCTCCAGCCGTAGCCGTGGCCAGCGTGGATGGGGGCGCACCGTCTTGAACCCGACGCTCTGCAGGAAGCCCGCGGGCAGCACGCAGTCGTGCTCCTCGTCCGGGTCCTCGGCGCTGCCGTTCTCCGCGTCCCCGAAGGCCTCGATCGCCCGTACCCCGCGCTTGGTGAGGTCCTTGGCCACCGCCTGCACGAGCACCCGACCCACGCCGCCGCCACGGAACTCGGGCAGCACGTGGAAGCCGGTCAGCAGCACCGCGTCCGGGCTGGGCGGGGAAGTGGGGAAGGCGTTCGACCTCGGCACCGCGTTCGGTGGGGCGTAGAGCACGAAACCCACCGGAAGGTCGTCGCTGAACACGATCCGGCCGCAGGAGCCCCACTCCAGCAGCACGGCGGAAACCCAGGCCTCCTTCTCCACCTCGGTCTCGCCGAACTCCTCGGCCTGCTCCCGCATGTGTGGGGCGAGTTCCCAGTACACGCAGCGTCGGCACCGCCGTGGCAACTGCTCCAGGTTGTCCAGCGTGACGCCCGTGATGCGTCGCGACACCAGCCCTCCCCGGAAGTTCTCATTGCACGGTACAACCACGATCGGCGCTGCCGCCGTCCGACGGCGCGCACGGAAGGTGGATCAGCGACCCACCGCTGAGGATAGGCTGATGTGACAACGGCCGGAAGGGCGGGAGCCGGTAAGCGAGCCCGGTTACACTCGATGGATCTACCCGCCGGTAGAACTCAGCATCACGACCTGTCTGCGACCTGTATGCGAAGTGCGAGATGACGACCTCCGGACCACCCGAGCCCAAGCCGGGTAGCCAGGCCAACCAGGCCGGGCACCACAACCTCGACCCGCATCTCGACCGGTACGCCGCGCGTACGGCCGGGATGACCGCGTCCGAGATCCGAGCGTTGTTCGCGGTCGCCAGCCGGCCCGAGGTGGTCTCGCTCGCGGGCGGCATGCCCAACCTGACCGCGTTGCCGCTGGACTCGCTGTCCACCCAGATCGCCGAACTGGTGGCCGAGGACGGGCTGGTCGCGCTGCAGTACGGCTCGGCGCACGGCGTCCCGACGCTGCGCGAGCAGATCTGCGAGATCATGGCGATGGAGGGCATCTCCGCCCACCCCGACGACGTGGTGGTCACGGTCGGCTCCCAGATGGGCCTGGACATGGTCACCAGGCTGTTCTGTGACCCGGGGGACGTGGTGCTCGCCGAGGGCCCTTCCTACGTCGGCGCACTCGGCTCCTTCGCCGCGTATCAGGCGCAGGTGGTGCACGTGGCGATGGACGACGAGGGCCTCATCCCGTCCGCGCTGCGCGAGGCACTCGCCGAGGCCGAACGGGCCGGCCAGCGGGTCAAGTTCCTGTACACGATCCCGAACTTCCACAACCCGGCCGGGGTGACCCTCGCCGTCGAACGCAGGGCCGAGATCCTGGAGATCTGCGCCGCGCACGGCGTGCTGGTGATCGAGGACAACCCGTACGGCCTGCTCGGCTTCGATGGCCAGACCTACCCGGCGCTGCGGGCCAGCGATCCGGACAACGTGGTGTACCTCGGATCCTTCTCCAAGACCTTCGCCTCCGGCCTGCGGGTCGGCTGGGTGCTGGCCCCCCATGCGGTGCGGGAGAAGCTGGTACTGGCGGCCGAGTCCGCCACCCTCTGCCCGCCCACGTTCAACCAGCTCGTGGTTTCCCGCTATCTCTCGACCCACGACTGGAAGGGCCAGATCAAGACGTTCCGGGAGAACTACCGGCAGCGGCGAGACGCCATCCTGTCCGCGCTCGAGCAGCACATGCCGCCCGGCTGTAGCTGGACCAAGCCGGACGGCGGCTTCTACGTATGGGTGACCGTGCCGGAAGGGGTGGACACCAAGGCGATGCTGCCGCGCGCGGTCACCGCCCGGGTCGCCTACGCCTCGGGAACCGGGTTCTACGCCGACGGCCTTGGCAGCAGGCAGATGCGGCTGTCCTACTGCTATCCCACGCCGGAACGGCTTCGCGAGGGCGTACGCAGGTTGGCCGGCGTGCTCGAGTCCGAGATGGAGCTCGTGCGGACCTTCGGTAACGTGCCGAGCCGCGCCGTCTCCGGGCCGCAGTCGCCCTCGCCGGACACGGCCTGAGACGCTGATTCCGCCCCCTGCACAGTGAAGGAGCTTCTCGGGTGACCGAACCTACCGTTGCCGTGCTCGCCGGCGGCCTCTCCCACGAGCGCGACGTATCCCTGCGCTCCGGCCGCAGGCTGTCCGCCGCCTTGCGCGGCGAAGGGCTGACCGTGGAGGAATGGGACACCGACGGCAGCCTCCTCGACCGGTTGCGCGAGCAGCGGCCGGATGCCGCGGTGGTGGCGCTGCACGGCGGCGAGGGGGAGAACGGCTCGGTGCAGACCGTGCTGGAAATGCTGCGCGTGCCGTACGTGGGCACCAACTCGCACGGCTGCCGCCGGGCCTGGGACAAGCCCACCGCCAAAACACTGGTCGCCGAGGCGGACTTCCACACCCCGGACTGGGTGGCGCTGCCGCACAGCACCTTCCGCGAACTGGGCGCGCGGGCCGTGCTGAACGCCATGGTGGACCGGCTCGAGCTGCCGTTGATCCTCAAGCCCGACCAGGGCGGCTCCGCACTGGGTGCGCAGGTGGTCCGGGACGCCGCGGACCTGCCCGCGGCCATGGTCGGCTGCTTCGCCTACGGGGAGACCGTGCTGGCGGAACGGTTCGTCGATGGCGTGGAGGTAGCCGTCACGGTCGTCGAGCGCACGGCGGAACCCGAACCGCTGCCCGCCGTGGAGATCGTGCCGGAAAGCGGGGTCTACGACTACACCGCCCGATACACCGCGGGACTCACCGACTTCTTCGCACCGGCACGGCTACCGGAGGACACGGCCAAGGCGGTCGGCGAACTCGCGGTGGCCGCACACCGCCTGCTCGGTCTGCGGGACATCTCCCGCACCGACGCCGTGGTGATGGCGGACGGAACCATCCAGTTCCTGGAAGTCAACCCTTCGCCGGGATTGACCGAGACCTCCACCGTCCCGATGGCGGTGGAGGCGGCTGGCGCCTCCCTCGGCGCGGTGTTCGCCGATCTGGTCACGCGGGCAATCCACCGCGGCGGATGATCGGCACCTTCCGTTATCCCGAGCTCACCCGAGGCAACCGTCACCGTGACGAAAAGCCCGCGGGTCACCCTTCATCGGAAGATCGTGTCCGTTTTGCCTGATTCGGGGCCATAAGAGCCACGATACGTTCGAGGTCATCCACCGAGGCGAACTCGACCACGATCCGGCCCTTGCGGCGACCGAGGTCGACCTTCACCCGGGTGTCGAAAGCATCGGAGAGCCGCTCGGCGAGATCCTGCAGCCCGGGAGCCTCCATCGGCTTGCGCGCGGGCGCCTTCTGCTTGGCAGGCTTCTCACTCTTGTTGAGGGTGACTGCTTCCTCGGTAGCCCGGACCGACAGCCCCTCCGACACGATGCGGGCGGCCAGTTCCTCCTGACCTCCGGGGTCCTCCATGGACAGCAGCGCGCGAGCATGTCCCGCGGACAGCACCCCGGCCGCGACTCGCCGTTGCACCGGAAGCGGCAATCGCAGCAGCCGGATGGTGTTGGTGATGACCGGGCGGCTGCGTCCGATCCGTGAGGCGAGCTCGTCGTGTGTCACCTCGAACTCGTCCAGCAGTTGTTGGTACGCGGCCGCTTCTTCGAGCGGATTCAGCTGCACCCGGTGGATATTCTCCAGCAGCGCGTCCCGCAGCATCGCCTCGTCGGCGGTCTGCCGGACGATGGCGGGGATCTGCTCCAGCTCGGCCTGCTGGGCGGCGCGCAGCCGGCGCTCGCCCATGACGAGCTCGTACTCGTCGCCGGGAAGCTGCCGGACGACGATGGGCTGCATCAGGCCGAACTCGCGGATCGAATGCTCGAGCTCCGCCAGCGCCTCCTCGTCGAAGACCTGGCGGGGTTGCTTCGGGTTCGGCTTGATCGACCCAAGCGGCACTTCCTTGTACACCGCGCCGGCGACGTCACCGCCAGTGGCGTGGGCGGGGGAGGCGCCGTTCTCGGTCGCCTCCTCACCGTCCTCGATCCGGACCGGCACCTCGACGGTCTCGCCGTCGACGGCCGCCGGGCCGGTGGGAATGAGTGCCGCGAGACCGCGCCCGAGGCCGCCCCTTCGCTCGGTCATTGGTCGTCCTTTCGTGCACCACGCTCGGCGAGCTCGCGAGCAGCGTCGAGGTAGCACATGGCACCCCGGGAACCGGGATCGTAAGCGAGCACCGTCTGGCCGTAGCCCGGCGCCTCGGAGACCTTCACACTGCGCGGAATGATCGTCTTCAGCACGACATCGCCGAAGTGATTACGCACTTCCTGGGTGACCTGGTCGGCCAGCTTGGTCCGGCCGTCATACATCGTCAGCAAGATCGTGGACACGGTCAGCGCACGATTCAGGTGCTGCTGGACCAGGTCGATGTTGCTGAGCAGCTGCCCGAGCCCTTCCAGCGCGTAGTACTCGCACTGGATGGGAATCAGCACCTCGTGCGCCGCCACCATCGCGTTGACGGTCAGCAGCCCGAGCGAGGGTGGGCAGTCGATGAAGACGTAGTCGACGTCCAGTTCCGCCAGTGCCTCCTCGGACAGCGCCTCCTTGAGCCGGGCCTCCCGGGAGCCCATCGACACCAACTCGATCTCCGCACCGGCGAGGTCGATCGTCGCCGGAACGCACAGGAGGTTGGGCGACTGCTCGCTCATGGCGGCGGCCTCCGCCACCGACACCTCGCCGAGCAACGTCTCGTAGACGGATGGCGTGCCGGAGCGATGGTCCACGTTGAGCGCGGTGCTGGCATTGCCCTGCGGGTCGAGGTCGATGACGAGTGTCTTCAGCCCGGACAGGGCGAGCCCGGCTGCCAGGTTGACGGCGCTGGTGGTCTTACCGACACCGCCCTTCTGGTTGGCGACCGTCATGATGCGGCGCCGGGTCGGGCGGGGCAACTGATGCTTCTCCGGATGCAGCACCCGCGCGGCTCGGTGCGCTTCCTGTTCGATCGGTGTCCAGGCCAGCTCGTGGCCCGCACCCGGGGCTTCGGGTCGGGGGGATGGGGGATTCACCGGGCGCCACGCCTCCCTGTGGTCGACTTGTCAGCGATACTCGAAGCGCGCTGTTTCACGTGGAACATTGAGTGCTCCGTACTGTGGGCTTGAGCATTCTTTCATCTCGGCGATCACGCACTGCGCTACTACCTCCTCCGGCGGCCAGACGCCACGCGCGTCGACGCTCGTCGCTCGATGACCGCCACCAGGCTGACCGGATCCAGCAGTCCCCGGCCGCACTCGGCGACCTGTGGCGTACCGCCACCCGCACGCTGGATCTCCGCGCGGTCCCGCTCGATCTCCTCCGCGACACTCGCCCCCTTCATCGCGAGCAAGATGCCGCCGAACCGAGCGAGCGGAAGGCACCAGTCGGTGAGCCGGGCCAGCGGCGCCACCGCCCGGGCGGTCACCACGTCGGCGCCACCGACTCGCTCCCGCACCGCGCGCTCCTCCGCGCGGCCACGCTCGATCGTCAGGGGGAGTTCGAGCGTCTGCACCACTTCGGTCAGCCAGTCGACGCGCCGGGCCATCGGCTCCAGGAGAACGATATCGAGGTCCGGGCGGGCGATGGCGAGCGGTATCCCCGGAAGGCCGGCGCCGGAGCCGACATCGATCACCCGCGCACCGTCCGAAACGTGCTCGCCGATCACCGCGGAGTTGAGTACATGGCGCTCCCACAGGCGGTCCGTCTCGCGCGGGCCGACCAGGCCGCGCTCGACGCCATGTCGGCGAAGCAGCTCCACGTAGCGCTCGGCCACCGCCACCTTCGCACCAAAGATGTCCCCGGCGATCGCCGGTGTCCCGGTCGCCAGGTCATGGATACCCACTGAATCACTCCTCGATGGTCACCGGTTTCACGTGAAACCGGCCTTGCCGATTCTCCCCGAAGTGCCACCGCGGGCACTCGCGACAGACCGCGAGTGTGGACAAATCCACTTCGACAACGGGCACCTCGCTCCGTTTCACGTGAAACGGGGAGGGCCGGAACACAAAAAAGGCGCGGACCGCCGGTACTGGCGGTCCGCGCCTGAGGTGACTGCGGTGCGGATCAGGGTTGCGGGAAGACCACCACGCGCCGCTTCGGCTCCTCGCCTTCGCTCTCGCTGTGCACGCCATCCATCGCCGCCACCGCGTCGTGCACCACCTTCCGCTCGAAGGGGCTCATCGGCTGCAGCCGCACCCGCTCACCGCTCGACAGCACCGACTCCGCGGTCGAACGCCCGAGCTCGTGCAGCTCGTTCCGCCGGCCGGCTCGCCAGCCTGCGACGTCCAGCATCAGCCTGCTCCGCGAGCCAAGCTGCTGCTGCACCGCCAGCCGGGTCAGCTCTTGCAGCGACTCGAGCACCTGCCCGCGGGCGCCGACCAACTTCTCCAGGTCCTCGCCGCCATCGATGCTCACGATCGCGCGGCCCGCTTCCACGTCGAGGTCGATATCCCCGTCGTAGTCCAAGAGGTCCAGCAGGCGCTCCAGGTAGTCGCCCGCGATATCTCCCTCCTGCACGAGCACGTCCTCGTCGACCCTCGTGGACCGTTCCGTCGCCTCGGTCGCCTCGGTCGCCTCGGTCTCCTCGACGTCCTCGGCGTCGGCGACATCCGCGACCGCCGCCTTACTCTCCTCGGTGCCGATCGCGTCGACCGTCTCCGACATGTTCGTCTCCTCTCAAGCGCCCCGGTCGCCTTAGCGGCGCTTCCGCCCCGACTTCTTGTTCGAGCCGCCGACCGTTCCGGGCACTCCAGTGCCGTTGTCATTCGAGCTCTTCTGCTCGGTGTCCTTGTCGCGGGTGGGCGCCTTCTTCGGCTGGGCGGCGGAGCTGCCCTTCGCGCCGCCGTTCTTCGCCCAAGCGCCGCCACGCAGGTTGCTGTTGCCGCCTTTCGGCTGGCCGCCGCCCTTCGAGGGACCGCCGCCCTTCGAGGGACCGCCGCCCTTCGAGGGACCGCCGCCTTTCGGCTGGCCGCCGCCCTTCGACGGGTCGCCGCCCTTCGGCTGGCCGCCGGACTTCTTGCCTTCCGACCCCGGGCTCTTCTCCTGGTCCCCGTTCTCGGTCGATGCCGGCTTCTTCTGCTGCGTCGGCTTCTGCCCGGCCTTGGGCTTCTGCCCCGGCTTGGGCGCCAGCGCGGTGCGCTTCTCCACCGCCTCGGTCTTCTTCGCGTCCTCTTCCTTGTCGATGCGGGTGTAGACGATCCGCTGCTGCATGAGCGTCCAGCCGTTGTTGGCGAGCCAGTAGAGCAGCAGGCCGATCGGGAAGAACGCACCGAAGACCAACACACCGATCGGGAAGATGTACAGCGTCAGCTTGTTCATCACCGCGGTCTGCTGCGTGGCCGAGGCCGGGTTCTGCCGGGCAACCGAGTGCCGCGCGGTGAGGTGGGTGGCGATGCTGGCCACGATCATCAGTGGGATCGCCACCGGGGCGACGTCCCAGTGCCAGCCAGCCTCGGCACTCGCGCTGCCACCCATCACGTCCATGTGCCGGATGGCGTCGCCCAGGTTGACCCCGAACAACTTGGCGTTGACGTAGGAGTCGTTGCCCGCCTTGTCGAAGAAGTAGTTCTCGGTCTTGCCCTCGCCGAAGTTGCGCAGCACCCAGTTCAGACCGATGAACACCGGAATCTGCAGGAGCATCGGCAGGCAGCTACCGAGCGGGTTGACCCCGTGCTCGCGCTGGAGCTTCTGCATCTCCTGCGCTTGCCGCTGGCGGTCGTTCGCGTACTTCTTCTGGAGCTTCTTGATCTCCGGTGCGAAGTCCTGCATCTTCTTCATGGACCGCACCTGCTTCACGAACGGCTTGAACATGATGCCGCGGACCGTGAAGGTCAGGAAGATGATGCCGAGCACCCACGAGATGGCGCTGGCTTCCCCGAAGACGAACCCGAAGACCTTGTGCCAACACCAGAGGATGAACGACACGGGGTAGTAGATGAAGTCGAGCACTGAGCTACTCCTCGGTAGATGTACCAGGTCTCTGGGTGCGGTGCCGGAAACTGAACGTGTCCGGGACCGGATCGCGCCCTGGCGGCGTCCACGGTCCGCACCGCAGCAGTCGACGCAGTGCCAGATACGAACCGCGCGCGGCACCGTGGCGGGTCAGTGCCTCCGCCGCGTACGCGCTGCAGCTGGGGTAGAACCGGCAGCTTGGAGGTAGGAAGGGAGAGATCGCCTTGCGGTAGAAGCGGATGGGAAGCAGCAAGACCCACGCCACCGGACTCGGCCGGGCGGAACCCGACGGTCCCTGGCTCTCGGCCGAGGTCCGCTCGGCCCTCTGCGCTTCACTCACACCGCTGGTCCGTTGTCGTTGCCGGCGCCGCGGCGCCGGGATTCGCTGGGACGGCCGGCAGCAGGCCGAGCCGGCGTAACGCCGCATCAAGATCCGAACCGAGTTCGGCACTGGTCGCGCTGGCCGCGGCAGGCAGGGCCCGTACTACCAACGCACTGTCCTTGGTCAAGGTTCCGAGCCTGTCCGCCACCAGGTGGCGCAGGCGGCGGATGACCCGGTGCCGCACCACGGAGTTTCCGACGGCCTTGCTCACCACGAAGCCGGCTTTCGTCTCCTCGCCCACGAGTGCGTGCAGCACGAGACGGCGACGCCCGGTTCGGGCGCCGCCGCGGATGACCTTGCGGAACTCCTCACTCCGCCGCAGGCGAGCGTCAGCAGGAAGCACGCCACGCCCCGGAGACGGCGGAATCAGGCGGAGAGCCGCGCGCGGCCCTTGCGGCGACGTGTCGCCACGATCGCGCGGCCCGCGCGGGTCCGCATCCGCAGCCGGAACCCGTGGGTCCGCGCGCGCCGGCGGTTGTTCGGCTGGAAGGTGTGCTTGCCCTTGCTCACGGCTGTTGTTCTCCTGCTCTTGGCTCCGGCGCCCAGAAGATCGGGCGTGTCGTGCGCACAGCACGGCGGTTCTGTGGTGTCTCCTACCAACGTAGGCTGTGCACTCGTCAGCTTTGCCGAATACAGGCACGCGAAACGAGGCCGCTGTCGGCGGCAGACCTTACGAGGGTACGCACCCGGCTCGGTGACACCGAAACCGGCCCCTCAAGTAGCGCTGCGCTACCGGTCTGGTCCATGATCGAGAGCCACGTACCAGCACCGAATGGCAACACGCCGTATACCGTGAAACCCTTGCCGGCAACGGTCTCTTGTGGCAAGGCGCGGCGCTTGTTAGCGTGCCTCTTCTCGAGTCACCGAGGTGCTCGCGCCGCCGTGGCAAGGTGGGAGACTCCGGCTGGCCTACCTCGACGCCGGGTGTCGCCTTGATGAGAGGCACGCTTGTGAAGGGCACTGTGCGGGGCGCCGTACATTAGTGCACAGTTGTGGACAACCTTGTGGATACCCCTGCGCGGGTATGCACAGCGGCCTGCTAGCGCCTCCGGCGGCCGTGGAACGGGTGAGCGTAGTGACTTGAGGGGAGGGGAGCAGCAGGTGTCTGAGCACCAGGTCAACCTCGGGGTCATCTGGGAACAGGTGGTCAAGGAGCTCTCCAACGGCACCCTCTCCCCCCAGCAGCGAGCCTGGATGCGAGTCACCCGTCCGATCGGCCTGCTCGACGGCACCGCGCTGCTCGCCGCGCCCAGCGACTTCGCCAAGGAGGCCATCGAGCGGGCACTGCGCGACCCGATCACCGAGGCGCTCTCCCGCAGGCTCGGCCGGGACGTGTCCCTCGCGGTCAAGGTCGACACCGCCGAAGGGGTCGCCGCACCGCCCGGCAGCCAGGGTCCGATAGCACCCGGAAGGCATGCCCCCTCACCCGGCGAGGTGAGTAATGGCGACGCTGCGCATTCGGACGGTGGCCCGGACCAGGCGGGCCCACCCATGCCGCCGCCCACCGACGGGCATCCGGTCGCTTCACGGTATTCGCTGACGGAGTCCACCGAACTGTCGCCGAGCTCCGCCACCCGACACGGTGCCGGGCAGAGCAGCGGCGCCCCCAACAATGCCCCGAACAATGCCCCCAACAACAAGGCCGTACCGCACGGCGGCACCGACACGGCGACCGACGAGTCCGAGGAAGAGGTCGACGAGGAAGGCGAGGCACTCGCCGCGGTACATGAAATCTGGCCGACCTTCTCCGGCCAGCCGATCGCTGGGCAGCCCTACACCGCGCCCGCCCAGCCGCAGACCTCGAAGACTCGGTTGAACGAGAAATACACCTTCGACACCTTCGTCATCGGCGCGTCGAACCGCTTCGCGCACGCCGCGGCCGTCGCCGTCGCCGAGGCGCCCTCCCGCGCGTACAACCCGCTGTTCATCTGGGGGGAGTCGGGGCTGGGCAAGACCCACCTGCTGCACGCGGTCGGGCACTACGCGCAACGACTCTTCCCCGGGATGCGGGTGCGGTACGTGTCGACCGAAGAGTTCACCAACGACTTCATCAACTCGCTGCGCGACGACCGCAAGGTCGCGTTCCAGCGGCGCTACCGCGATATCGACATCCTGCTGGTGGACGACATCCAGTTCCTGGAAGGCAAGGAAGGAACCCAGGAGGAGTTCTTCCACACCTTCAACACCCTGCACAACGCGAACAAGCAGATCGTGGTCTCCTCCGACCGCCCGCCGAAACGGCTGGAGACGCTGGAGGACCGGCTGCGCACCCGGTTCGAGTGGGGCCTGATCACCGACATCCAGCCGCCCGAGCTGGAGACCCGGATCGCCATCCTGCGGAAGAAGGCCGCGCAGGACCGGCTCGCCGTGCCCGGTGAGGTTCTGGAGTTCATCGCCGCCCGGATCGAGGCGAACATCCGCGAGCTGGAAGGCGCGCTGATCCGGGTGACCGCGTTCGCCTCGCTGAACCAGCAACCGGTGGACGTCGGGCTCGCCGAGATCGTGCTGCGCGACCTGATCCCCGACTCCCAGGCGCCGGAGATCAGCGCGCCAACCATCATGGGCGTCACCGCCGACTTCTTCGACGTGACGGTGGACGACCTCTGCGGGCCCGGCAAGACCAAGGCGCTCGCCACCGCGCGCCAGATCGCCATGTATCTGTGCCGCGAGCTCACCGATATGTCCCTGCCCCGAATCGGCCAAACCTTCGGCGGCCGCGACCACACCACGGTCATGCACGCGGACAAGAAGATTCGCAAGGAAATGGCCGAGCGGCGTCGGATCTACGACCAGGTGCAGGAACTCACCTCGCGGATCAAGCAGCGCGCGCGCCAGTAACGGCTCCCGCGGCGCGACCTTTCCACCACTTGCGCGGCTCAGTCGCGCCCTCTTCCCCTGGTACGCCCGGTTCGGCGGCACGCCCCGGCACGCCGCCGAACCGGTTCCCGGACGCACGATTTTCCCGCCGCGCCAAGAAGATCGTCGGTTGCCTCGAAGAGATGTACGCCACCGCAACGAGTTCGGTGTCACTCAGTGGAGCGATTCGTACACGGCCACGGTCGGCAGGGGGCGGTGTAAAGCTTGGGCACAGGTCTCCCCACAACTGGGGATGATCGTGTGGACAACTGTGGACAGGTGTGGACACCTCGGGGGTGCGGAAAAATGCTCCACCGATCGCCGCAACTGTCCACCGGAACACCACCACGGAAGTCCACAGGCCGCCGCGCCGCCGGAGCAGCGGAGATGGCAGATGTCCACACAACCCACAACCCTTACTACTGTTCCTGTCTCTCTCTTCTCTCTCTTGAAGAACAAAAGAAAAACAGGGCAACGCCGAAGTTGGGGACACCTTGCGAGCAGGTGTCGACACGTCGACAAGACGATCGGGAGGCCAAGATGACGGCGGGCCGGGGCACGTTCTAACGTGGGAGTCCACACCGGGACCGGTGGTGCCGGTGTTCCAACTGACCTCCCGGCCGGGCACCAGGCGCCCGGCTCCTGCTCCGGTCGCTTCCTCCGACAGGGCGTCCGGAGGGGGTACGCATGTCGATCTTTCGAGCCGAAACGGCTCGGCTGTCGAAAGGATGGGCTCATGAAGATCCGCGTCGAGCGCGACGGGCTTGCCGACGCCGTCGCCTGGGTGGCAAAGAGCCTGCCGTCCAGACCGCCGGTACCGGTGCTCGGTGGCGTGCTGCTCGACGCCGGTTCGGACGGTTCGGGCTCGGACAGCGGCGAGGCGGCTGACGCGCTGACCGTGTCGGGGTTCGACTACGAGGTCTCCGCGACCGTTGGCGTCCCGGCCACCATCGCCGACGGGGGGCGCACCCTGGTGTCCGGGCGGCTGCTCGCCGACATCACCAAGGCGCTGCCCGCCCAGCCGGTGGAGATCGCGGTCGACGGCGCACGTGCGTCCATCACCTGCGGCAGCGCCCGGTTCAGCCTGCCCACCATGCCGGTCGAGGACTACCCCGAGCTGCCGGCGCAGCCCGCGCACGCCGGCGAGCTCGCCGGTGAGGTGTTCGGCCAGGCCGTGGCCCAGGTCGCGGTGGCGGCAGGCAAGGACGACACCCTGCCGATGCTCACCGGGATGCGGCTGGAGATCTCCGGGGACACCCTGACCATGGTCGCCACCGACCGGTTCCGGCTGGCCATGCGGGAGATCAACTGGTCACCTGCCGAGGGGCTGACCGACGCCGCCGTGCTGGTGCCGGCCCGCACCCTGGCCGACGCCGCGAAGTCGCTCGGTTCCAGCGGTGCCGCCGTGCAGCTCGCACTGGCCAGCGGCGAGGGCCTGCTCGGCCTCGCCGGCTCCGGGCGATACACCACGACCCGGCTGCTGGACGCCGAGTTTCCGCCGTACCGGCAGCTGCTGCCCTCCTCGCACACCTCCCGTGCGGTGCTGGAGGTGTCCGCGCTCGCGGAGTCGATCAAACGGGTCTCCCTGGTCGCCGAGCGTGGTACCCAGGTGCGGCTGGAGTTCACCGACGGTTCGCTGCGGTTGTCCGCGGGCGGCGATGACGAGGGCAGCGCCGAGGAAGAACTTCCGGTGGACTACGAGGGCGAGCCGGTCACCATCGCGTTCAACCCCGGCTACCTCGTGGACGGGCTGGGTGCGCTGCACACCGATCGCGCCGAGCTGACCTTCACCACCGCGAACCGGCCCGCGCTGATCAAGCCCGCCGACGAGGAGGGCAACGTGGTTCCCGGTTACCTCTACCTGTTGATGCCGGTCCGGCTGCCGGGCTGACGCCAGAGTTTCGCGAACGGAGGGGAGTACGTCATGGTGCAGCTGGGACTCGTCGGCCTCGGCAAGATGGGTTACAACATGCGCGAGCGGCTGCGGGCCGCCGGGCACGAGGTGGTCGGCTACGACCGCAACCCCGACGTGACCGACGTCGGCACGCTCGCCGACCTGGTGTCCACACTGGACGCTCCGCGGATCATCTGGGTGATGGTGCCCGCGGGGGAGGCGACCAGTCAGACCGTCAAGGAGTTCAGCGAACTCCTGAGCGAGGGCGATCTGCTCATCGACGGTGGCAACTCCCGGTACACCGACGACAAGGTGAACGGGGACCTTCTTGCGGCGCAAGGAATCGGCTACATCGACGCGGGTGTGTCCGGCGGGGTGTGGGGCAAGGACAACGGTTACGGCCTGATGGTCGGTGGCGCCAAAGCGGATGTCGAGCGTGCACTGCCGATCTTCGACGCGCTACGCCCGGAGGGGCCGCGGGAGGAAGGGTTCTCGCATGCCGGCCCGGTCGGCGCGGGGCACTTCGCGAAGATGGTGCACAACGGCATCGAGTACGGCGTGATGCAGGCCTATGCCGAGGGGTTCGAACTGCTCGAGGCGGCCAACGTCGTCGAGGACGTGCCCGCGGTGATCAAGGGCTGGCAGCGTGGCACGGTGGTCCGTTCCTGGCTGCTGGACCTGCTGGTGCGCGCGCTGGACGAGGATCCGGAGCTGGACGACCTCGAGGGGTACGTCGAGGACTCCGGTGAGGGCCGTTGGACGCTGGAGGAAGCGATCAACAACGCGGTCCCCGCGCCGGTGATCTCGGCCGCGCTGTTCGCCCGGTTCGCCTCCCGGCAGGAGGACTCCGCCGCGATGCGCGCGGTCGCCGCGCTGCGCAACCAGTTCGGTGGCCACGCGGTGCGCAAGGCCGACGAGTAACGGGCTCGTGCGTGGCACCCGGCCGCGCACGGATCGCGTAGGCAGCCAACTATGTATCTTCGTCACTTGCAGGTCACCGATTTCCGTTCCTGGGAGCAGCTGGACCTGCCGCTGGAGCGAGGACCGACCGCGTTGATCGGACCGAACGGGAGGGGCAAGACGAACCTGCTCGAGGCCATCGGTTATGTGTCCACCCTGGGTTCGCATCGGGTGGCCACCGACGCGCCGCTGGTCCGGCACGACTGCGCGCGGGCGCTGATTCGCGCCGCCGTGGTCAACGAGGGGCGCGAGCTGACCGTGGAGCTGGAGATCGCCCCCGGCAGGGCGAACCGGGCGAGGGTGAACCGGGGCTCGGTCGGCAGACCCCGCGACGTACTCGGCATCCTGCGCACGGTGCTGTTCTCCCCGGAGGACCTGGCGCTGGTGCGGGGCGATCCGGGCGAGCGGCGGCGATTCCTCGACGAGTTGCTGGTGCAGCGCGCACCCCGGTACGCCGGGATCCGGGGGGACTACGAGCGGGTGCTCAAGCAACGCAACGCGCTGCTCAAGACGGCAGGCAAGCGGCGGTCCGGGCCGGCCGCCGATCCGTACGCGCTGAGCACCCTGGACGTATGGGACAACCACCTCGCCGAGGTCGGCGCGCAGTTGCTCGCCGGAAGGCTGGATCTGGTCGCCGACCTCGGCCCGCATACGGCGGCCGCCTACGCGGGAGTCGCTCCGGACTCCCGGCCCACCGAGATCACCTACCGGTCCAGCCTCGGTGCGGCCCTGCCGGACGGCTACGGTCGCCCCGGCGGGGACCGGGCCGACCCCGCCACGCTCAGCAAGATCATCACCGAGGGCCTCGGCGCGTCGCGTTCCGCCGAGTTGGAGCGTGGGGTAAGCCTGGTAGGGCCACATCGGGACGAGCTGGAACTGGTGCTCGGTGCGGCGCCTGCGAAGGGGTATGCCAGTCACGGCGAATCCTGGTCGTTCGCGCTGGCGCTTCGGCTCGGTTCCTACGAACTGCTTCGTGCGGAGTCCGGTGAGCCGGTGCTGCTGCTCGACGACGTGTTCGCCGAGCTGGATCGCCGGCGTCGGGCCCGGCTCGCGGAGGTGGCTACGAGTGCCGAACAGGTGCTGGTGACCGCAGCCGTGGATGAGGACGTCCCCCAGGAGCTGGCCGGGGTCCGCTACACGGTGTCAGAAAGCGGGGTCAGTGGTGGCTGAGCGGCGAAAACAAAGATCGAGTCGGCAACTCGGGGTGACCGCCGACACACCCACGTCGCACCGATCTGGGGACAACCCTGTGGATAGTGTGGATAACACCGCGACGAAGTTATCGCCCGCTGTGACTACGCCGCCAAATGAGCGACCCGATACCCCTCATATGAGTAGTCACCCGGACGAGCTCCCCCTGCCGGGCACCGACTGTAGCGAAGCCGCTGGGCCGAACGTGCAGGAGGGGCCGGGCCGGGATCTGGCCAAGGCGGCGCTGGAGGCCGCCAGGGCCAAGGCGCGGGCCCGGGGCAACGAACCGGGGGTGCGGAGGCCCGGACGCCCAGGTCAGGGCGGGGCCCACGCAGGCCAGAGCCCACGCAGGCGGCGCTGGTCCGGCGCCGGCGCCGACCAGCGCGATCCACAACCACTCGGCCGCCTGGCCTCCCGGCTCGCGGCGGAGCGCGGCTGGCGGGAGCAACTCGCGAACGGCCAGGTGTTCGGCCACTGGGCGCGGCTGGTCGGCGAGGAGGTTGCCGAACATGCCCAGCCGGTTGCGCTGCGTGAGGGGGAGTTGACCGTGCGGGCCAGCTCCACGGCCTGGGCCACGCAGTTGCGGCTGCTGCAGGGGCAGCTGCTGAGCAAGATCGCGGCCGCGGTCGGGAACGGGGTGGTCAAGCGGATGCGGATCCAGGGGCCGACGGCGCCGAGTTGGCGCAAGGGCCCGCTGCATGTGTCCGGCCGTGGACCGCGCGACACGTACGGCTGAACCCGGTTCATGGGATCGGACCCGGATGAGGTCGAGTTCGTGCCTCTGTGACGAAACCAGGGGTGTCCTTGATGCATCTGAGTGTTGGTTGCCAAGTAGGATGTTGGTAGCGAGCGTCCCTTGGGCGAGACGAGGAGAAAACAAGCCGGTGTCAGCTACCACGAACGACTACAGCGCATCCTCCATCACCGTGCTCGAGGGACTCGAGGCGGTCCGCAAGCGCCCCGGTATGTACATCGGCTCCACCGGTGAGCGAGGGCTGCACCACCTCCTGCAGGAGGTCGTGGACAACTCCGTCGACGAGGCGATGGCAGGCTACGCCACCAGGGTCGAGGTGACACTGCTCGCCGATGGTGGGGTGCGGGTGGTCGACGACGGCCGGGGCATCCCGGTGGCCATGCATCCCAAGGAGAAACGGCCCACCCTGGAAGTGGTGCTGACCATGCTGCACGCAGGCGGCAAGTTCGACAGCGAGTCCTACGCGGTCTCCGGCGGTCTGCACGGTGTCGGCGTCTCGGTGGTCAACGCCCTGTCCTCGGCGCTGGAGGTGGAGGTACACCTGGACGGCAAGATCTGGACCCAGCGGTACGAGGACTCCAAGCCGGGCAAGCTGATCGAGCAGGGCAGTACCACCAGGACCGGGACCACGGTCACCTTCTGGGCCGACCCGACGATCTTCGAGACCACGCACTACAGCGCGGAGACCGTGGCCAGGCGGCTGCAGGAGATGGCCTTCCTGAACAAGGGGCTCACCATGGTGCTGCGGGACGAGCGGGTGACCGAGGAGAACGGCGAGGGCGAAGACGCCGAGGGGAGGCGGGCGCAGCTCAGCGAGCGCGCCTACCACTACCCGGGCGGGCTCGAGGACTTCGTCAAGCACATCAACGGCAGCAAGGACCCGATCCACAAGAACGTGGTGTCCTTCGAGGCCAAGGGCGACGGCCTGCAGGTCGAGGTCGCCATGCAGTGGAACAACGGCTTCACCCCCTCGGTGTACACCTTCGCCAACACGATCAACACGCACGAGGGCGGTACCCACGAGGAGGGTTTCCGCGCGGCGCTGACCAGGGTGGTCAACGCGTACGCGCGGGACAAGAAGCTGCTCAAGGAGAAGGACGCCAACCTCACCGGGGACGACGTGCGCGAGGGGCTCGCCGCGATCGTCTCGATCAAGATGGCGGAGCCGCAGTTCGAGGGGCAGACCAAGACCAAGCTGGGTAACAGCGAGGCCAAGACGTTCGTGCAGACCACCGCCAACGAGTGGATCGCCGACTGGTTCGAGCGCAACCCCAGCGAGGCCAAGACGATCATCAACAAGTCGGTCTCCAGCGCGCAGGCCAGGCTGGCCGCGCGCAAGGCCCGCGACCTGGTGCGCCGCAAGGGTGCGCTGGACATCGGCGGCCTGCCGGGCAAGCTCAAGGACTGCCGCTCCACGAACGCGGAGGAGTGCGAGCTCTACATCGTGGAGGGCGACTCCGCCGGCGGCTCGGCCAAGGAGGGCCGGGACTCCATGTACCAGGCGATCCTGCCGATCCGGGGCAAGATCATCAACGTGGAGAAGGCCAGGATCGACAGGGTCCTGAAGAACAACGAGGTGCAGTCGCTGATCACCGCGCTGGGCACCGGCATCCACGACGACTTCGACGTGACCAAGATCCGATACCACAAGATCGTGATCATGGCCGACGCCGATGTGGACGGCCAGCACATCTGCACCCTGCTGCTCACGCTGCTGTTCCGGTTCATGCGCCCGCTGATCGAGCACGGCCACGTCTACATCGCGCGGCCGCCGCTGTACAAGATCAAATGGCCCCGGTCGGAGCCGGACTACGCCTACACCGACCGGGAGCGGGACGTGCTGATCGAGGAGGGCGTCCGGCAGGGCAAGAAGCTGCCCAAGGACGACGCGATCCAGCGGTACAAGGGCCTCGGCGAGATGAATGCCGACGAGCTGTGGGAGACCACCATGGACCCGGCGAACCGGCTGCTGGGGCAGGTGACACTGGACGACGCCGCCACCGCGGACGAGCTGTTCTCGGTGCTGATGGGCGAGGACGTCGAGGCCCGCCGGTCGTTCATCACCCGCAACGCCAAGGACGTTCGTTTCCTCGACGTCTGAGCCCTAAGCCACCCGGCCCCTGCTGTCCTACCAGGACTGTCCAGTTGAGAAGGACGACATGACGGAAACCTTGCCGCCGGAAGGCGATCGCATCGAGCCGGTCGACATCCAGCAGGAGATGCAGCGCTCCTACGTCGATTACGCGATGAGCGTGATCGTGTCCAGGGCGCTGCCGGATGTTCGGGACGGCCTCAAGCCGGTACACCGCCGGGTGCTGTACTCGATGTTCGACTCCGGCTTCCGCCCGGACCGCCAGCACAACAAGTGCTCGCGCGTGGTCGGCGATGTGATGGGTAACTATCACCCGCACGGCGACTCGGCCATCTACGACGCACTGGTCCGGCTCGCCCAGCCCTGGGCGCAGCGGTACCGGCTGATCGACGGCCAGGGCAACTTCGGTTCCGCGGGCAACGACCCGGCCGCCGCCATGCGGTACACCGAGGCCCGGCTCGACCCGTTGGCCATGCACATGCTGGCCGATATCGAGGAAGAGACCGTCGACTTCGCGGACAACTACGACGGTCGCACCCAGGAACCGCAGGTACTGCCGAGCCGGTTCCCGAACCTGCTGGTCAACGGCGGCTCCGGGATCGCGGTCGGGATGGCGACCAACATCCCGCCGCACAACCTGCGCGAGGTCGCCGAGGGCGTGGCCTGGGCGCTGGACAACCCCGAGTCGAGCGACGACGAGCTGCTGGCCGCGCTGCTACAGCGGATCAAGGGGCCGGACTTCCCGACCAACGGGCTGATCCTCGGCACCCAGGGTATCGAGGACGCCTACCGCACCGGCCGCGGTTCGGTCCGGATGCGCGCCGTTGTCGAGGTCGAGGAGGACAACAAGGGTCGCACCATCCTGGTGGTCAGCGAGCTGCCGTACCAGGTGAACCCGGACAACCTGGTGGAAACGATCGCGACCCTGGTGCGGGACGGCAAGCTCACCGGGATCTCGGACATCGCCGATGAGTCCAACAGCCGCAGCGGCATGCGCATCGTGGTCACGCTCAAGCGGGACGCGGTGGCCAAGGTCGTGCTGAACAACCTGTACAAGCACACCCAGCTGCAGTACAACTTCGGCGTCAACATGCTGGCGCTGGTCGACGGCGTGCCGCGCACGCTGCGGCTGGACCAGATCGTCCGGCACTACGTCAAGCACCAGCTCGACGTCATCATCCGGCGTACCCGCTACCGGCTGCGCAAGGCTGAGGAACGCGCGCACGTCCTGCGTGGCTATGTCAAGGCGCTGGACATGCTGGACGAGGTCATCGCCCTGATCCGGCGCTCGCCCTCGGCCGACGAGGCGAGGCCGGGCCTGATGGAGCTGCTGGACATCGACGAGATCCAGGCGACCGCGATCCTGGACATGCAGCTGCGCAGGCTCGCCGCGCTGGAACGGCAGAAGATCATCGATGATCTGGCCAAGATCGAGGCCGAGATCGCCGACCTGAAGGACATCCTCGAGAGGCCGGAGCGGCAGCGGCAGATCGTCAAAGACGAGCTCATGGGCATCGTCGAGAAGCACGGGGACCAGCGGCGCACCCAGATCATCCCGTTCGACGGCGAGGTGTCGGTCGAGGACCTGATCGCGGTCGAGAACGTCGTGGTCACCCTTACCCGTACGGGATACGCCAAACGCACCAAGACGGATCTCTACCGTTCGCAGAAGCGCGGCGGCAAGGGTGTGCAGGGTGCGACCCTGAAGCAGGACGACATCGTGCAGCACTTCTTCGTGTGCTCCACGCACGACTGGATCCTGTTCTTCACCAACAAGGGGCGGGTGTACCGGGCCAAGGCATACGAGCTGCCGGAGGCCAGCCGGAACGCCCGCGGGCAGCACGTGGCCAACCTGCTGGCGTTCCAGCCGGACGAGCAGATCGCCAGCGTCATCCAGATCAAGGACTACGAGGTGGCCCCGTACCTGGTGCTCGCCACCAAGAAGGGGCTGGTCAAGAAGTCCAAGCTGAGCGACTTCGACTCGCCGCGCGCCGGCGGGCTGATCGGCATCAACCTGCGCGAGGGTGACGAGTTGGTCGGCGCCGTGCTCGCCGCCGCGGAGGACGACCTGCTGCTGGTGTCCTCCGAGGGGCAGTCGATCCGCTTCCACGCGACCGACGAGGCCCTTCGCCCGATGGGCAGGGCGACCTCCGGTGTGCTCGGCATGCGGTTCAACGAGGGGGACGAGTTGCTCGGCATCGGCGTGGTGGCCGAGGACAAGTTCCTCCTGGTGGCCACCGACGGCGGCTACGCCAAGCGCACCCCGATCGAGGACTACCCGGTGCAGGGCCGGGGCGGCAAGGGCGTGCTCACCATTCAGTACGACCGCAAGCGTGGCAGGCTGGTGGCAGCACTTATCGTCGACGAGGATGACGAGCTGTACGCCATCACCTCCACCGGCGGGGTGATCCGCACGGCCGCCGGGCAGGTGCGGAAGGCCGGCAGGCAGACCAAGGGTGTGCGGCTGATGAACCTGGACGAGGGCACCACATTGCTCGCGGTCGCACGCAACGCGGACGAGCCGTCGGACGTCGTCATCGAAGGAGACGACGATCAGGAGCCGAAGCAGTAGGCACAGCTGGATAGGACTGACACCTCGTGACACCACCTGACCACACCGACCGTACTGCCGGGGGCGCGGCGGGCGACACCGGCGGATCGGGCACCCCGCCCTGGCAGCGGGTAGTCAAGGACTCCGGCAACGGCACCGCCGCGGAGGTCGACCCGGCCGCGCAGACGGACGGCTACGGTGACCAGTGGTCCGCGGGGCAGTTGCCGTCCGAGGCGCCGACCTCGTACCTGGGACAGCCGTTCGAACACACCCCCGACTCGGGGGAGCAGCCGGTGGTCACCGGCAGTGCCGCGAGCAGGCTGTTCGGCTCCGCAGCCGAGGAGGCCCCCGCCCGCGGCAGGGGATCGGTACGGGTCGGCGCGACCGGTGGCAAGGGCAAGGCGGCCCCGACCGCACTGCGCAGGCCGGGTCGCGGGCCCCGCCGGGCGAGCCTGCAGATCAAGCGGTTCGACCCGTGGTCGGTGCTGAAGCTTTCCCTGGTGCTCGGGGTCGCGCTGTTCTTCATCTGGCTGGTGGCGGTCGGTGTGCTGTACACCGTGCTGGACGGGATGGGCGTGTGGGACAAGCTGAACGGCACCTACACCTCGCTGGTGCAGGGTGAGGGCACCGAGGAGTCGGCCGAGCCGCTGATCAGCGCCGGACGTGTGTTCGGCATCGCCGCGATCGTCGGCGCCATCAACATCGTGCTGATCTCGGCGTTGTCCACGGTGATGGCCTTCATCTACAACGTGTCCGCTGATCTGGCAGGCGGCCTGGAGGTCACCCTGTCCGAACGCGAATAACCCGGTGGCGAGCGGCCGGGGGTCGTGCTGTAGTCTTTCCTGCGTTGCGGGCCCATAGCTCAGGCGGTTAGAGCGCTTCGCTGATAACGAAGAGGTCCCAGGTTCAAGTCCTGGTGGGCCCACCCGAGGAATGTTCGAGGCTTCGCCTCTTCCCGATGTCCTGTCTCGGCGTGGTGAGCCGCCCCCACGCATCCACACGGTGCGGCGTGACTGCTGACCCAGCGTGGGTGTGGCCCTTGTACCGCCCCGAGTTGTTGCGCGTTGTGGTTGATTGGCTGTGCTGGGTGGCGGAAGCTTGGGGCCCAGGCCGCAGTTCCGCTACTTCCAGGAGGACGGTCGTGTCCGACGTCGTCGAACTCATCCTTGCCGACCATCGCCGGTTCGAGCAGTTGCTGCAGGGGCTGCGGGAGAGCGGCACCGACCACGCGGCCCTGCGGGCCGAGCTGGCGACCCTGCTGGTCGCCCATGCCGAGGCCGAGGAGGACGAGGTCTATCCGAAGCTGCGCAGGGAGGCCTCCACCGACCACGACGTGGAGCACGGTGAGGAAGAGCACGCCGAGATCAACCAGGCGTTGCTGGCCTTTCTCGAGCTGACCGAGCTGGCGGGCGACACCTACGAGGGCATCCTCGACAAGTTGACCGAGGTGGTCGACCACCACACCGAGGAGGAAGAGGAGACCTTGCTCAAGGACGCCACCAGAAATCTTGCCGAGACCGAGCGGGAACGGCTCGGCGTCGCGTTCGTCGCCTCGCGAAAGGCCCAGCTCGACGCGGACTGCGGCCGGCCGGAGAACGTGCGGTTGCTGGTGCAGCAGACGGCGGGCAGGCTGGGGTGACCTGGGGCACGTTCCACGTGGAACCAACATGTGCACCGGTGCGTCGACGGCTGTGGCCGGTGCAGTAACATCATGGGACAAGCTCGGCAAGTTGTTGAGGAGGGGCTGCACGTGAAGAAGCTGTTGGCACTCGCGGTCATCGCGGGCGGCGTGTTGTTCGCGGTCAAGCGGAACAAGGACGCCAAGGCGGAAGCCGACCTGTGGCGTGAGGCCACCGCGCCGACGAACTCGTTCGGCGACGTGTCCTCCAACGGCAGCGCGCCGTCGAAGACCAGCTCTTCCGACGCCACCCGCAACAACTGATCGGTCGAGATTCTCGCGGGCGGTGACGCCCGTACCGGGGCTGTAGCTCAATCGGTAGAGCGCTGCTTTTGCAAGGCAGAGGTCAGGGGTTCGATTCCCCTCAGCTCCACGTCACAAAGCGGCAGGTGAGGGCACATGTCCTCACCTGCCGCTTTCGTCTTATCCGCGCTCAAGCGCCTGGACGCGGCTCAGCCCCCTTGATCCGTTCGACGAGCTCGTCGCGGTACTCCCGCACCGCCTGAAACTCCGGTTCGTCGCCGGTCGCCCGCTTCAACGCGCCTTCCAGGATCTTCAGCCCCTGGCGTTCGTCGCCGCGCGCATCCGCCTGCCTTGCAGCGTTCTCCATGGCTTTGGCGAGCTTGGTCTGCGCCTCGGGTTCCTTGGCGGCCTTGTGGATCCGGATCCAGTTGCCGCCCGGATCGACGACGGTGAACCCGGTGTACCGGTCGTTGCGTAGCCGCGGCCGGGTCATACGCGGGATGCCGGAGATGAGCAGTTTTCCGTGTACGGACCGCATCCCCGTCGCGAAGGCCTCGAACAGCTCGCTGGTGTCCGCCACGATGACCAGGCACGTGCTGTATGACTGCGTCGGGTCGTAGTCGTCCATCCCGAAGAAGTGCAGGTTGATGTCTTCCCGTCGCACCGCGATGTGCGGGTTCGGCCGCGTCTGCCGATAGGTGATCTCGAAGCCGAGCATCTCGTAGAACGACGCGATCTCGTCGATGGATGGACAGGGCAGGAGCGGAATGGTCAGTTCGTTCGCCATCGCCCGAAGCTAAGCCCGGACCGGCCGAAACGACACCGAGCTATTTGCTCATGCGAACAGCATGACGGTCTCGCCCAGCGACAACAACGCCGACACAACGGCGATGGCGACATGCCAAGTTCGCGCGCCCCAACAACATCCGCTTCCCACTGCTCGCGATAGCGGCCGTCCCCCAGCCTTCCACCCCGCGATCTACAAGCAGCGCCACGCCGTGCAATGCGGCATCAACCGGCTCACACGCCACCGCGCCGTGGCCACCCGATTCGACAAACTCGCCACACGCTACGAAGTCACCGTCCACACCGCCGCGATCAACGACTGGCTCTGACCCACTTCGATACAGCCCCTAGCCCAGCCCCACGACGACGCCGTCGACGCGGGCGACGAGCGTTCCGCGACTCGCCGACAACGTGCTCGCGCATCCGTCGCGCCCCTTGGCCCTGGGTTTCGTCGCGGTGCCGGTGAGCTTTCCGGCGGAACGGTCGATGGTCAGGATCTCGCATGACTCGCCCGTGGTGTAGATCCCGCGCGCGTCGGCGGCGATCGCCCTGTCGCTCGCGGACACGTTCCATGTACCCAGCTCGACTCGCCACACGAGGTCGAGGTCGCGGTGGTCCAGGAGCCGGACTTCGTTGAACGTGCCCTGCCGGGTACCGGGCGCGCGGTCGGGGCAGGTGCGCACAGCCACCGCATCGGGCGCGGTGGTCAACCCGAGGCAGTCGGTGTGCCGTTCGCCCGCCACCGGTACCGAGACCTGGTCGGAGCCGTCCTCGCCGTCGAACGAGAAGACCCGCGGGCCTTGCGGGCAGAACGCGGCCACGTACACGCGGCCGTGGTGGACGACGATCGTGTCGCGAGTGTGCCGTGAGGTTTCACAACCAGCGGGCAAGTTCCGCCGCCACCTGCGCGCACCGGTGTGGTCGTGGACCTGGAGCGTGGAGTGGGCCTCGCCGGGTGTGAAGACCAGGGACCGCGCGCCGACGGCCTCCGGAGCCGGCAGGTCGAGACGCTCGCGGACCTCGCCGGTCAGCGCGTCGAGCAGCACCAGGTCCGTGCTGTCCCTCACGACGACGGTGCCTCCGGACGGGTCGGCCAGGACGGTCCGGGCCAGCGATGACCTGCCGGCGTCCCGGTAGCTCCAACGACGCTCGCCGGTAACCGGGTCCAGGGCGACGACGCCCTTCCCGGTCGGGACGAACACGCCGGACGGTGCGGCGAGCGACCCCCGGCCGGGGTGGGTCCAGAGCGGCTCGTTGCGAAACGGCCCGTGTGTGGCCTCGCTGAGCGCGACATCGGTGGTCACCGAGTGGACATTGACCGCATCCCGCCACCATCCGGCCGGAGCCCAGATCAACGCTACCGCCACGGCGATGGTGCTCAGCAGGATCGCTGCCCGCCGCGGTGCCGGCCGGCCGCCCCGATCCGCCCAGTACAACAGCAGCGCACCCACGATCCCGATACCGGCCGAGGCCACGACGACCGGCCACCGGGTGCCCGCGGGGTACGGGGAGTTGCCGGTGGCGGCCGCCCATCCGCAGCACAGCGCGAGGACCAGCGGAACCGCGCCCGCGGCCGCGATACGGCCGGGGGTACGGCGGTCCCCGTCGATCAGCACTCCGAGCAGCAGCAACAAGTGCACGAGCGACAGCACGACCAACCAGCCCGTGCTCTCCAGCCAGCGTGCGTCCGGGCTGTCGCCCCACTCGGCGAACCAGCCCACGGCCAGACCCACCGCCGAGGCCAGCAGCAGCCCCAGCCCCACGGCGGTCGCCGCCCCGCGCCCCGCGGGCGACTTCCCGGTCGGGTTCTCGCCGTCCATCGGGACGGACGATACGGGCTCCGGATTCCTCGCGTGGTGGCTTCGGCGAAACCCGCCGGCGCGGTGGCGGCGCGGTCAGGCCTCGCCCAGCACGATGCTGCACCGGTGACAGTAGTCACTGGTACGCGCACCGGGCTCGCCGATGGTCAGGGTCACCGTCCCGGCCGAGATACCGGTGACGGCCAGTTCCAACTCGCCGAAGGGCACCGGTGCGCCGGCCTTGACGTGGCGGGCCAGGTCGATCTCGGTGTGCCAACGCTGCTCGCCGGTGGCGAGGTCATAGGCCACCAGCGCGCGTCGTTGCACCTTGTCGGGGCGGTAGTGCACGGCGTAGACGACATCCCCCGCTATCAGCGGTATCTCCGCCGGTTGCCATGTCCCGTCCGTCCGCACGGACCAGGCCCGCTGGTTCCGTTCCCGGTCCCACGCCGCGTAGGCGACGTCACCGGCGGCCCGCGCGTCGGAGTTCCTGGCGACCAGGAACTCGTCGTCGCCGTCCCAGTAGGTCGCGTTGTCGGCGGCGCGCGCCACTCGCATCGCCCGCTCACCGGTGTCCACGTCGTAGATCGAGACCGGGCCGAGCGAGGAGGTCACGCCGAACCGGTCGGCGCCGGCGCGGATCACGTGCCGTGCTTCCTCGTCCGCGATCCACGTGCGCCGGCCGTCCTGGTCCAGCACGGTCACCCCGTCCGGACCCGACGTGCAGCTCGTTTCGATCGCGAGTGCGGTGCCGGTGACGAGCGCGTCGCTGAAGGCTTCGCTGGCGCGGCAGTCGGGTGGTGGTGAAGCCGTCCATGCTTCGCCGCCACCGTCCCCGTGGTAGGCCGCCACGCTTGTGTCCTGTAGCAAAACGACGACGGAACCCACCACGCGAATCTCGGAGTATTCGTCCATACCGGTCTCGGTATGCCACCGTGGCTCGGCGGTGCGCGGATCGAGCCGCACGAGCAACCCGTCGTCCCAGAGGACGTACAACCCCTCGTCGGCGGTCGCGATCCGGGACGGGGTGCTGCCTTCCCGGTCGTAACTCCAGTACTCCGCACCCGACCGCACTGCGCGGGCCACCACCGCGTGACCGAGCTCGATGCCGAGGCCGTCGAGTATCCGCGGGTCGTCCGCACGGCCCAGCACGGTCAGCGGCGGGTTCGGGACACCGTCCCCGACCGGGGCGGGATAGTCCCCGGAGGGACCGTTGATCCGCTCGCCGTAGTCGGGCGTGCCGAAGAGTACGTACCCGCCGACCGCCACCGCCGCGGTCACCACGAGAGCGAGGCCGGCCACGGCCAACCGATGACGCGCAAACCATGTCAACGTTCCGCCTCCTCAACGTCCTCTCCTGCGGGGAACCGGGCTGGGGTACCGGCCCGGTCAGGAGTACTCGGGCGGGGCCAGGTACCGGATTCCCATGCCGGCGAGGCTGCCCACGGTCAGCCAGGCGACGGCCGGCGAGAACGAGCTGACCTCGCCCTCGGAGTGGCCGGCGAGCAGCAGCACCAGCAGCCAGGCGCCACCACATCCCACCAGCAAGGTGGTGCTCAGCGCCTGGACGACGCCGAAACGGCGGTTCCCTTCCAGGGAACGTTGCAGCATCAGCAGCGCGACAAAGGTAGCCGCGGCCACCAGCGCGAACATCCCCACCACGATGGAGGCCAGCACGGCCTCGGAGCGGAACGGCCCCTGCCCCGCTTCCTCCATGGCGAAGACCGCGCCCAGCAGTCGAATCGACTCCGCCGCGGAGGCTTCGTCCGAGGTGCGGAGAAACGGCACGAGGAATCCCAGCGCGATCGCCACCGAGGCGCCGAGGGCGGCGGCGCGCAGGACGAGCGTCTCCAACCGGGCCACCCGCGCGCGCAATTCGGCCGTTGCCCGCGCGCTGTCCTCGTTTTCGCTCACCAATGGCACCAGTCGTATTCGTCGGGTGTTCGGGCCGATCGCCCGGGACGGTAAACCGTACCCGCTCGGGCCGGCGTTCGGAGCCATTCCGCTTGATTCGGATATCCACCGATCGCGATTCCGTTGTCCAGGCCGTGTCGCCGCCGGATCATGGTCCGTCGCCGGGCTACGCTGCGACCAGGCACGAACAGGGCGTGCCCGAGAAATTGAGGAGGCAGTACGTCATGGCCCAGAAGGTCCTCGTCGAGATGCTCGACGATCTCGACGGCAGCGAGGCGGCCCAGACCGTGCCGTTCGCCTTGGACGGTGTCTCCTATGAGATCGACCTGTCCGACGAGAACGCGGCCAGCCTGCGCGACGAGCTCGCCCGTTTCGTGGCCGCGGGCCGCAGGGTGGGTGGACGCAGGGTCCGCCTCGCCACCGGCCAGTCGGCGGCGAAGCCGTCCGGCACCGACCGGGAACGTAACAAGCAGGTGCGCGCCTGGGCGCAGGAGAACGGCTACGCGGTATCCGATCGCGGCCGGTTGTCGACCGAGGTGATCGAGGCGTTCGATGCCGCCCAGCAGGCGCCTGCCGAGCCGGCTCGACGCCGCGGGGGGCGGAAGAAGAAGGCCAGCGCGTAACGGGACCGGTTCCGGCCCTGGTCGGGAGAGGATCACCGCGTGCGTGCCGTGGTGATCGACCTGATCTGCTTCCGGCCATCCAGCGCACGACAGCTCGTCGACCCGGTCGCCGACCTCGATCCGTCGGTTTCCGGTGGCTGGAGCGGCGCCGACTACGACATGCGCGTCATCCGGGACCGGGTTGCCACCCGAGGATCCACAATGGACGACTTCGCCGGGCTGGGCACGAAGGCGTACCTGTTCCGTGAGCTCGACGGGCCCCGGTCAACCAGTACGCGCCGTTCCACCTGTGGCGGCAGCCCGGTGCGACGGCGCGCTTCCTCGTGGGTGGCGGCGGTTTCCAAGGCATTATCGCCGATTTCGGCCAGCTGCCGGTCGCGCACTGGACCGGCGGCGCCTGCGAAGCCGGCCCGCCCCGTGGGGGCACGCCACGCGCGGCCTCCCGGTTCACCGAACCGGTGCCCGCCGGTGTGCTGTGGGAGTGGGAGGTCCTGGCTGGGGAACGGGACGCCGAACAGTACGAGGTATTGACCTGTCCGCCCCGGAGCTGAACGCCATCCCGGTGGGCGCGCGCACTGGTAATGGCGAGTATCCCAGAAACTCTCCCACGTGACCGAGTTTCCTGGTAGCGTGATCTAACGGTGACGAAGAGTGACGTACTGTGCAGGGGGAGGCACGGTTGACGGCCTGGTTCGAGCAGCCGATCGCGAACGCCCGGATGAGCGCCGGCACGGGCGGCGGCTATCGCTTCGACGCGGACGGCGCCCAGAAGACGATCAACGACATCTACGCCGTCCTGGAAGAGGAACTGTACCCGGCAAAGCAGGATGCTGAGCGTTTGACTCGCGTCGAGAAGCCTGGTGACGAGGTGGCCAGCGAGGGTTACGTGCACACGGCGAACTCGTCGGGCCAGTCGTACCTCAGTTTCCTCGATGCGGCGATCCGGTACCTGGAGGGGTACGCCGAGGGGTTGGAACGATCCCGGCAGGCCTACCTGGAGCAGGAAGGTAACGCAGCCGAGGCTATGCGGGGCAAGGATGGCTGACCTGCGTACGGCCGTCCCCAAGGCCGCGTTCGGCTTGAGCCTGGTTCTCCTACTCGTTGGGTGTGGCGGTGAGCACGAGCGCGGGGACCCCACGGTGATGCCGAGTGACGCGGCTGACTCGTCCGCTTTACCGACCGATGGCGTGCCTAAGGTCGCCAACCCGTTGGACACCACGGCGATCGAGGCTGACCCATGTCGCGCGGTAACCAAGGCCGAGATCGAATCAGTAGGCAGCCCGGTGAAGGGCGTCGAGCCGGATGCACAGGACCCCCTTGGTCCCGAATGCTCGTGGACGCTGGCGACGGGACATGGTCAGGTGGGTGCTGGACCGTTGACGGCGGATTCGCTGGGGCTCAGTGGCGTGTACGCCAAACACAAGAAGAACCAGATTGAGACCTTCAAACCGGTGCAGTCTGTCAATGGCTACCCAGGTGTGATCTACGGAGAATCGGATATGGATTGCGCCCTGACAGTCGGGGTTCGGGACGATCTCGGCTATGACGTCATCTTTCAGGCGGGGCTGAAGAACCCTAACCGAGGGAATACGTGTCCGGCGGCGATCAAGGTTGCGGAGTTCGCGATCGAGCACATCAAGGAGATGCAGTAATGGGCTACTCCGGTGCCGATATCTACCGGCGGATGAACGCGGTTCCGAACACCACCGAGACCCTGGACGCCGCGCAGGTGACGGCGCATCAGTTGATGGTGCGACACGAGCGGATCGCCGACCGGATCGCTCGTATCCAGGACGGCATACACGGTTACTGGGAAGGCGACGCGGCCGAGCGGGCGAACACCGGGATGATCCCGATCCTGAATGCCTCCAAGCAGGCCGCGAGCGATCTCGGCATCGGGAAAAACTCGATGTACGAGCAGAATTCCGCGTTCCATGAGGTGCGCGGCAGGCTGGAGCCACTCGAGGACGACTTCCCGCCGATCTCGTTCGGCTCGTTTCCCTGGGAAAGCTCCGCACGGGATACGACCGCCGAGTGGGTTCGCAAGAACCAGAACAACATCCAGCAGTACGAGGTGTACGCATCCAGTTCCGAGGCGAACGGTACGAACCTGGCCCGCGAGTATCCGGTGCTGGACCCGGCGGTCGGTGGAATGGCGGTCGGCTCGGCGCCGACGTCCGGCCAGGTCGGTGAGCCGTCGGATTCGGGTCCAGCCGTGCGTGTGCCCGATCGGGACGCCGGACCGGTCTCGGCACCGAGGCCGGATTCGCCGAGGGGCGGTGGCTCTTGGACTCCGCCACCGCCCGAGCACACACCGGAGCCGCAGCCGCGGTTGCCGGTCGCCAAGGACACCGAGCCGAGTCAGCACCCGGACGACAGCACGAACGCATCCAGGTTCACCCCGCCACCGACCGGGAGTCCGGACTCCACCGCCTACCGGCCGCCGGCGAGCGGAACCGCGCCGCCGGGTGGTCCCGGCCAGGGCGGCACCGGATTCGGGCCGGTCGGATCGGGTGGTGCTACCGGTTTCGGTCCCCGCGGTTCGGGTGGGTACGGCGGTTCCGGTGGTGCGCGAGGCTTCGGACCCGGCACCGGCGGGCAACCCGCCCCGGGCCGGGGTACCGGTGCCGTGCCGCCGGGTGGCTCCAACCCCGCGGGCAGCGCACGCGGGCCCGGCCAGGCAGGGGCGCCCGGGCGACCCGGTGCGATGGGTGCGCCCATGGGAGCCGGTGCGGGCCGTGGCAAGGGCGGCGAGGACGAGGAACACCAGCGCAAAACCAAGGTGCCGGGGGAAGACCCGGACGAGGTGTTCGGCGGCCTGCCCGAGGGCACCAAGACGGTCCCGCCCACGATCGGCGACACCAACAAGTAGCCAGGCCGGAGGGGGCTGTTGCGGTACGACCGGGTCGAGCTCGGCTTGACCACGTACAAGACGCTGCTCGCCGAACACGATCTCGGCGAGGCACACCTGACCCTCGCCGGTGGTGAGCAGTGGCATCCGAGCCAGGAGCGCGAGCAGTTGCGCACGCGGGCCTGGACCGAGCTGGATGAACTCGGCCTGCTGCGTGGCGGCCGGGTGCGCGAGGGCTTCCTGGACACCCTGCATCTGCTACAGCGGCCAGGCACCGAGTACTACACCTGGACCCGGATCGACGGCCAGCCGGTCACGGTGCGGACGGCCTTTACCGGTAGGGACGCGGTACTCGCCATCGCCAACCGGCACACCCTGTACCTCTTTCCCTCCGATGCCAAGTCCGCCGCCGTTGACCTCGCCGTGCAGCTTCCCGAGGTGGAGCCCGCGTACGTACACTCGCTCAACTGCGCCGAGGCCGACTACAAGGCGCTGCTCGCCGGGGAGCCCCTGCCGGCGGGCAGCAGTGCCACCGACGCCAAGCGCATTCGCCCGTGGCTGGAGGCTCCGCGGGTCAACGAGGGCCAACTCTTCGCGGCCGTCCGGGGCGGCAGCGAACAGCGCATCGCCGACACCCACCCGCCGACCTGGATCGACACGGAATGGGGCCGGTTCCTGGTCGGCATGCGGGGCGGCTGGATCACCCTCACCGGGGCCGGGCACCAGGAGATTGCCGCGAAGCTGACCGACATGGAAGCCGAGCTACGCGGTCGTTGACGCCTTCACGGCGCGGTGCGCAACTCGGCCAAGGCCCGGTTCGCCTCGGCGACGAACGACCTCAGGCCGCGCTCGGTGAAGGTGAGGTTCAGCCAGTGGTCGGTGACATGTAGCGAACACTGGATCTCCAACTCGACGGGTTCGCACCTGACCTCGCAATCCTGGTCGATCGGATCCCACAGGTCCATGGCCATTCCGCCCGCGCTCATCATCGTGCTACCTCCTGGTTCGGGCGGGCAGGGCAACCCGGGGGAGGAAAGGTCACCCTGCCCGCTGTTGCCGGTGAAGCGATTCGGGCGCGCTTCACGACCAGTGCCGACACCCGGCCCAACGGGCATCGCCTCACCGGCGCTTGCACCCGCTACCGGCGTAGCGGGTCGATCAAGGTGGCGAGCAGGTCACGCAGCTCGTCACCGGTCCGTTCGGACACCCCGGAGGGGTCGCTGACCGACACCCGCAGCGCCACGTTGCCCACCCTGGCGGCGAACGCAAGACCGAACTCGGTGCTGACGATTGCCTCGTCCGAGCCCCGCTGCCGGTAGGGCCGGGTGTCGTTCCACAGGTCGACCGTGCCCCGGTGAAAGCGCCTGGCCAGCTCGGTGGTGCGTGCTCGCTCCACGGTGACCCGCAGCGTGGCGAGACCGTTGGCGCCACCGGATACCTCCCACCACGCCTTGTGAGCACTCAGCACGGGGGGATCCGGTTGGGTGTCCGCGCCGAGGATCGCGCGTGCCCGCTCCACCGACAGTAAGGGCGAGAGGTCCGGCAGGCGGTCAGGCTCGGCGCGCACGGTCGGAGACACCTCCGGCTGCTGGTGGTGGCGGTGAGCCAGGTCGGAACATCCGGTCAACAGCACCCCGGATAAGGCGACCAGACCCAGTGCTCCACGCATAGCCTGACCTCCATGTACACCAGCACGCTTCGTTTGTTAGCCATAAGCAAGATAAGACGTGCAAGTGCATGATTCAATGCACTGAAAGTGTCAATTGCGTAAGATCTTGTCGCGCTAAGCTCTGGCCATGGCTGCACCGACGCGCGCGAAGAAGCGACTTGGCGACTTTTTACAGGAGCGGAGGAAGCGGGCGAGCGTGTCCGCCGCCGAGGCCGCGGACGTGCTGAAGACCTCGGAGAGCACGGTGAGCCGGTACGAGTCGGGCTCGGTGTTGCCGGTCTGGTCGACCGTGCTCAACCTGCTGCGCCTCTACGACGCTACCGAGGAACAGATCGGCGCTGGCATCCGGTTGTGGGAGGAGGCGCGGGACGAGCCCAAGCCGGTTCGGCTGCCGTCCGATACGCCGAAGTCCTTCCGCCGGCTGGTCAACGCTGAGCGGTCTGCGCCGTGGATGCGCACCGTTCACCCGTATACCGTGCCGGGGTTGTTGCAGACCCGAGCCTACGTTCGGGCGCTGGTCGCGGCGGCTCATCGGTTTCACGATCCCGAAGGCCGGACGGAAATGATCGTGTCCAACCGGATGGCCAGGCAGCAGTGTTTACACAAGGACAATCCGCTGCGGCTGCATTCCCTTCTGGACGAATCCGTGATCCACAGGGAGATCGGTGGGCCTGCCGTCATGCGAGAGCAACTTGCGCATCTGCTCACGATGGGCGAGCAGCCGAATGTCACCTTGCAGGTCATGCCGTACGGCGCAGGCGCCTACGGCACCATGTCCGGTGGCTGCACGATCGTCGGCTACCTCGGCGACGAAGTGCCCGGGGTCTATCTGGAGTACCCGGCCGGCGGGGCGTGGGTGGACAATGAACAGGACGTGCATCGCTTCACGACCATGTTCGATGACGCCACCAGCGCCGCGTTGGCGCCCGCCGATACGGCGGACCTGATCTACCAGCGGATAAGGGCAACGGGACACGGATGACCACCAGCACGACCTGGCGCAAGAGCAGCTACTCCGGAGGCACCTCGAACGAATGTGTTGAACTGGCCCGCGAACCGGAGCGGACCTTGGTGCGGGACACCAAGAACCGGGCCGCGGGCACGCTCGGCTTCACCCTACGGTCCTTCGACGCCTTCCTCGGCACGCTCAAGCGGCAGCACTGAACCGGGCGGCCTCGCCGTGGAGCAGGCCGGTGGACGATGCGGTCATCGTGTCGCCCCGAGCCGGACGCCGTCGAGGCAGATCGACACGATCGGATCGGCGAGCTCGATGAGCGGCAGCCGCGGATCGACCAACCACTGCAACAGGCAGCCCTCGACGGCGGCCACGACGACCGTGGCGTGCCGGGTGCCGACCTCCGGCCGGACCGCGCCCTCGGTGGCCGCCTCCCGTAGCAGCTCGGCGACGGCAGCGCGGTAGTCCGCGTACACGGCGCCCATGTCCAGCGGAAGTCCCTCGCCGCCCCGGCTCGCCGACCACAGGTCGAGCAGGATCCTGGAAAGCTCGGGCCGCTGCGCCATCGACCGCAGCACGGCGTGCACCAGTGCCGCCAGCCGGTCCAGCGCGGGACGCGAATCGGCCCTGGCCTCCCGCAGGATGTCCGCGGACGTGCTCGCCAGCTCCTCGAACGCGGCCGTCAGCAAGGCCTCACGACTGGCGAAGTACAGGTACACGCTGCCCTTGCCGATACCCGCCGCGGCCGCGACATCCTCGATGCGGCTGGCCGCGAAACCCTTGCGGGCGAACACCCGCACCGCGGCGCCCAGGATCTCCTCCCTGCGGGCCGCACGGTCCACTCGTTTCGGAGCCATCATGCCTCCATATGGCTGACTGGTCAGTCATAATTAATCATGGGCGGTAACCGACGACGAAAAGGGGGTGCCGGCCGTGGCCGGCACCCCCAGGGCGGTGTAGTTCAGCCCGCTGCGCGGAGCAGGATGTCCACGGCGTCGTCATTGCGCGCGGTCTCCCGCGGGATGACCGAGGCGGGCGGGTAGAACCCGCCGATCCCGCCGCTGCGCGGGTACATCTCGAAGGTGTAGCTCAATATCCCGTGCTCGGCCCACATCCAGTCGTTCACCGAACCGTCCGTGATGTACAGGTCGCTGGACTGCTGCGGGGTGTAGCCGTTGGTCCGCGCCATCTGCCGCCCGATGTCCTGGAACCGCCTGGCCTGCTCGGCGTTCATCCCGGGTGCGGTGTCGGCGTAGGTGTAGCCGTACGGCCAGAGCACCAGCTCGGAAAAGGTGTGGAAGTCGATGTGCGCGGCGATCTGCTGGCTACCGCCGACCACCCGGGAACCGACGAAGTCGGCGACGGCCCTGGTCTCCGGTGCGGAGAAGGGCGAAGGTCCGCGGTAGGTCTGGCTGGAGGGGTAGCCGCTGGAGCCGCCGCAGCAGCCCCACCGGTAGCCCCAGTTGCGGTTCGGGTCGGTGCCCCGGCCCTGCCGGTTCTTCCGCCAGCCCTTGTACTGGCCGCCCGCGATGTCGTACTCCGAGCCATCCGGGTTCACCTGCGGAATGATCCAGATCTCCCGGCTGTCCACCAACTGCCGCACCGCGGGATCGCCGGCGTACTCGCTGGTGAAGCGGTCGACGATATGCAGGCACATCTCGGTGGTCAGGTGTTCCCTTGCGTGCTGGTTGCAGGTGAACAGCACCTCGGGCTCGTCCTCGTCCTGCGCCACGTTGTCGCTGATCTTCAGCATGTGCAGCTCGCGGCCCTCGTAGGAGCGGCCGACGCTGCTCATCCGCGCCAGGTCGGGGTAGTCCCGCGCGGCGGCGCGCAGGGCGGCGGTCATCTCCGCGTAGTTGTGGTACGCCTCGTCGCCGGGCGGGAAGTCGTTCACCCCGGCCGCGCGGGCTTCGCCGCTTCGCCGTGCCAGCATCGCGTCGAAGTCACCGACCTGCTCCAGGGCGAACCCGCTCGCGCGCAGGCCGCGGGCCTGGTCGGGCGAGGCGACGACGGTCATCCCGCCGTCCCGGACCCCGAGTACGTCCACGCCACTGCCGGCGACCGCCGTGCGTTCCGGCGCGGCCGTGGCCCCGCGTACCTCGTAGACACCTCGTTGCGGTGCGTCCTGACTCTCGGGCTGGGCACCGGCGGGCGATGCGGTCGTGGCGACCATGATCAGTCCGATGGTCGCCGCAACGCCGCCCAGGACGCGACGTTTGGTGAACATTACGCCTCCGAACGATTACCGAATGTGTGCTGACAGCGTGCGCGGACGAACGGGGACCCACAACCACCGGAAGTCGGGAGAAGTTGACATGTACCAAGGAGACGGAAAGCAGCCGGCTGGTGTTCGACCGGCTGGCCCGCTCCGATCAGCTGCGTTCGGTCGGATGGGTGTCCGCCGGCACTGTGGCTGGGATTCCGGTGAGAAGCTCCTGTCGCTGGTAGCCTGCCGCGGGTGGGGAAATCAAGATCGAATATCGCCTGGGGGATCGTTGGCATGGCGTTGCTGACACCGTCCTGTGCCGCGGGGGACACGGACGGCGAGGCGCGGCCGGCGGAGTCGTCGCAGCAGGAGGGTTCCGGCGCGCAGGACTGCACGGAACTGGTGCGTGCGGAGGAAATCATCGCCGCGGTGGGCAAGCAGGTGCGGCCGGACGACTTCACGAACGAGCCACCGAACCGGTGCGGCTACGAGATTTCCGGCGGCGGACTCGTCAGTGTGGGATTCCTGCCGGGGTTGCCGGCGGGCCAGGGATCGGAAACCACCTTCGAGGGGCACGACGCGCTGCTGAACGATTCCTCCGCGGAGACGCCGGCGAACTGCGCGCTCTTCATCCGCCTCGGCGAGGGGGAACGGGCCCTCTCCGTGAATGTGCGGCAGCCCGGCCGTTCCGACCTGTGCGGAGTGACCAGGGAACTCGCCAGCACGGCGGTGGCAAGGTCGTAGCGACCTCTATGGCCACAGGCGTTCGGTGTGCCAGCCGGTGCCCTGCCGGGTGTAGCGCAGCCGGATGTGCTGCCGGTCGTGCCGCCCCTGCCAGAACTCCACCGTGTCCGCGGTGATCAGGTAACGCGTCCAGCCCGCGGGTACCGCATCGGGCTCGGCCGCCACCCGATGCTCCGCCGCCCGTACCGCGCGCGCCAGTTCGGCCGCGTCGGTCAGGACTTCGGACTGGTTCCCGGTCAGGGACTCCACCCTGGACGCGGGGGACCGCTCGCGGAAATCCGCCGCGGAGATCTCGTCCGTGGCGGGAGTGGCGGTGCCCCTGATCCGTACCTGCCGTGCCCGCTGCGGCCAGAAGGAGGTCAGTGCCACGCGCGGATTCGCGGCGAGCTGCCTGCCTTTCGGGCTCAGCGCGCTGGTGGCCACCTGCCACCCGGCCGCGTCGACCTCCTTGAGGATCACCACTCGTGCGTCCGGCACGCCGTCGAAGTCTACTGTGGACAGAATCGTCGCGTGGGGTGCCAGCGCGTGCTCACCCGCGTCCGCCAACCAGGCCAGGAACAGGGCATCCGGCCGCTCCGGCGCGCCGGCGGGGTCGAAGTCCGGTAGCTCGTCCGGAAAGGACGGCCAGCCGCGCAAGGGAGACACCCGATCATGATGGCATGTGCCGGCAACACCGGACCGCACTGCACCGGCCGGTCGGCAGGCTCGGTCGGCTCTCACCGCTCGTGTCCGCCAGTATGTATTGTTACCGCTGGTCAAGGCCTTGGGTAGTTGGCGATGGCGGGTACGCCCGGGCCGGTGCGGCCCGGGTGCCGCACTCTGGTTCACTGACGGACCTATGCGACGAGTGATGCTCACCGGCCTGATCACTGTCGGCCTGCTGACCGGATGTACCCAGCAACAGCAGGACAACGCGGCGCCCCCGGAAGGGACGGCGCCCAGCGTCCAGCCGAGCTCCTCCGCCGCGCCCGAACTACCCCCCGCGCCGGAACCGGGAGCGGAAGCCGACTGCCCCTACCTCGACCGTTCCTTCATCGCCAACGCCAACGGGCAGCGGGTTTCCCAGGTGCGGATCTCGGCGGAGGAACCGAGTCCCTCCTGCTTCTTCTACGCGCTCAGCGGCAAGCCGCAGCTCACCGTTCGGGTCTACACCGGGGAATCCGCGGTGGCCGAAGGGCTGGTCGACCAGGCTGCGCCCGTCGAGAGCAGCAACCCGGCCCAGCAACCCGCCGGTTGGGAGGGCGGCTACCTCTCGAACGAGGACGGCGCGGTCTACGCCGTGGCCAAGGAGGGCAACGCCGTCATCGTGACCACCAACCAGCAACAGAGCGTGAAGGCGCGGACGGTCGCCGAGGAAGCGATATCCGCGCTGGGTATCTAGTCGGCGGCAGACGATGGCGCTGCGTGCGGGTGAAGTTGATCTTGTACTACCCTGAGTTGCACGCGCGGGCGTCGTCGATATCAGGCGACTTCGGCGGCCTGCCCCCTGGCTCGTCGAAAGCAGTTGAACGACCCCCTGCGACCCACTCGCACGTCGATCTCGATTGAAGAAGGATAGGAATCCGTGGCTGAAACCCTGAAGGAAATCCTGCTCGACTCCAGCAGGCGTCCGGACGTCGTGACCGACCTGGTGACGCTGGTCGACGAAGAGGTGGCGGAGAAGGGCGGCGTCTCCGGCACCGTCGTGAAGACCGGTTACGCGGCCGTCAAGAAGATCAAGCCGGGCATCATCGGTTCCGCCGTGGACAGCCTGCTGGACGACTTCGCGGCCGCGCTGGAGCCGTTCTACGCCGACTACCGCGGCAGCGGTGGCGCCGACTTCGGTGCCTACCTCTCCGGCCGCTCGGACGAGGCCGCCGACGCGCTGCTCGCCGTTACCGACTCCCGCGCGGAGACGAGCAGCCGGGACAGCATCAAGAAGGTCTACAGCAAGCTTCGCCCGCAGGGTAAGAACCACGTGGAGGAAGCACTGCCCCGCCTGGGCAAGCTGGTCGACAAGCACGCCGCTGCCGCCTGAGGCAGGTAACGCGGAAGGGCCGGGGCGGCAGTAGTCGCCCCGGCCCTTCGCTGCCGGGCGGTTCCTAGTTCTTCTTCTCCGCGTTGGAGGGCTGGTCAGCCTGCTGCCCGTTGGGCGTCGTCCCCGCCTTGTGCTCGGTCGAGTCCGGCGTTGCGGACGCGGGCTTGCTTCCCTCGCCGGTGGCCTGACCGGCGGGCTCCGGCGCGGTCGGGGTCGTGCTGCGCGGCGGCACCGGGGCCACCGGCGGCTCCGCCTTCGGCCGGAGTGCGTACGCGACCGCCGCGGCGAGTGCGCCGAGGCCGATCACCCAGGGCCACCGGCGACGCTTCTTCTTGTCACCCTTTGCGGCGACCTTCGCCTCGGCGAGGGCGGCCTTGAACTCCTTCTTGGCGCCCTTGAACTCCTTCTTGCCCTTCCGCTTGGAGTCCCCGGCCGACTTGGCGGCCTGGATCGCGGCCTTCTTCGCCTTGCGCCCCGGCTTCTGCAGCTCGGCCCGGCGCTCGCCGGCCGTCTTCCGTGCCTGCTTGGTGCTGCGGGCGACGTCCTTGCGGGTCTGCTTGGCCTTGCGGGCGAGCTGCTTGCGCGTCCGGCGACCGGCCTTACCGCCCTTCTCGCGCGTGACGTCGGCGCCCTCGGCGATCTTCTCCTCGGCGGCCTGTGCAGCGTGCGCGGTCGCCTCGAGCCCGGCCCTGCCGGCGTCGAGGGCTCGTTTGCGCAGGCGGAGCAGGCCGGTCCGCCCCGGCTCACTCAGGTCGTCCTGGGCCCGAGTCATGGCCTTCACCTCGTCAATCGTTATCTTTACTGCGGTCTTCCCGTAACCTATCCTGCCCCTTTCCGCCGGATTTCGCCGCAGATGGCACGATGAGCACCGTGACTGAAAGCAACGGATCCCACGTTGGGGGCAGCCGCACGGCGACCCTGCACACCAATCACGGCGAGATTCGCCTCAATCTCTTCCCGGATCATGCGCCGAAAACGGTGGCCAACTTCGCCGGCCTCGCCACGGGCGAGAAGGAGTACACCCAGCCGAACGCCAGGGGGGAGAAGTCGGGGCCGTTCTACGACGGCTCGATCTTCCACCGGGTCATCGACGGCTTCATGATCCAGGGTGGCGACCCGACCGGCACGGGTCGCGGCGGACCCGGGTACAAGTTCGATGACGAGTTCCACCCCGAGCTGCAGTTCAACCGGCCGTACCTGCTGGCGATGGCGAACGCGGGCCCGGCGAGCAACGGCTCGCAGTTCTTCATCACGGTCTCGCCGACCACGCACCTCAACTTCAAGCACACGATCTTCGGTGAGGTCGCCGACCAGGAATCCCGCGACGTGGTGGACAGCATCGCCCGCACCGCCACCGGGCCGGGGGACAAGCCGCTGTCCGATGTGGTGATCGAGCGGGTCAGCGTGGGCTGAATCCCGGGACGACGGTTCCCGGGTAGGTTGGAGCCGGATGAACCAGCCTCCTTACCCACCCCAGCACCAGCAGCAGTCGCTGCCCGGATGCTGGTGGCACCCCGACCGGCAGACCGGCCTGCGCTGCACGCGCTGCGAACGGCCGGCCTGCCCGGACTGCCTGCGCGAGGCCTCGGTCGGGTACCAGTGCATCGACTGCGTGCACACCGGTCAGCAGCAACAGCGGGCGCAGCGGTCCGCCTACCGGCGAGCCGGGTTCGGCGCCCGTACGATCGCCGGCGCCCGGCCGAGCAGCCGTGCCGTCGTCGTGCCCGTGCTGATCGCGCTGAACGTGCTGGTGTACCTGGTCACCGCCGTGCAGGCGGCCGACCCGATGGGCAACCATCGCTCGATGCTGCATCAGGACGGGGTGCTGTGGCCGCTGGCCATGATCGGGGAGAGCCAGTGGTGGCGGCTGGTGACCTCGGGCTTTCTGCATTACGGGCTGATCCACCTTGCGATCAACATGATCGCGCTGTGGATCCTCGGCCGGGACCTCGAACTGCTGCTCGGCAAGCTGCGGTTCACCGCCCTCTACCTGGTCTCGCTGCTCGGCGGCTCGGTGGCGGTCTTCCTGTTCGACGACCTGAACAAGGCCACCGCCGGCGCCTCCGGCGCGATCTACGGCCTGCTCGGCGCGATGCTGGTCGCGGTGATCCGGCTACGGATCAACCCGACCACGGTGCTCGCGGTGCTGGCGCTGAACATCATCATCACCTTCCAGATCCCCGGGATCTCACTTTTCGGTCACCTCGGCGGCCTGGTGGTGGGGATCCTCGCGATGATCGCGATGGTGTACTCGCCGGAACGCGACCGCACCCGCTGGCAGGTGGGCACCCTCGCCGTACTCACCGTGGCCATGATCGGCCTGGTGGTCTTCCGGGACGCCCAGCTCGCCGACGCGAGCTGCCAGATCGTGGGTAGCCAGTACGTCTGTTACTCGGGTGCGGTCCAGCCCGCCTGAGTGCGCAGCTCGGTCAGGACATCCCGGGGGTCCGCCCCGAGTTCGAGCGCGCCGAGCACGATCAGGCCGGAGTCCGGGTCGGTCGGGTCGATCTCCAGCGTGGTGACCTCCCGGCCGAGCCTGCGCACGGTGGCCAGCCGGACGCGCGCCTCCGCCCAGTCGAGCCGGTGACTACCGGCCAGCGTGCGAACCCGGATGCCCTGCCGATCCGCGGCGAGCCGGGGGCGGACCACGGTGCCGTGCGCCGCGGCGGCGGCCAGCGCCAGCGTGCCGACGCCGAGCAGCACGGCACCGGGTGGGTCGATCTCGAGTGCCGCGACGACCGTGCCCGCCGCGGCGAAGGCGGCCAGCATCCAGCCGACCGCTACCACAGCGGTGCGCGGGGCCCACTTCGGGTTGGAGTTATCCACAGGCGTTATCCACAATGGGGATGACTCACACAGATGTAATTCGTCGTCAATCCGCCGTTCAGCCCAATCTGGCCGCAGGTCAGCGCCACTTCATGGTCATCAGCAGCCCGGAAATCATCAGCGCGAAGCCGATCGCGAAGTTCCAGTTGCCGAGCTCGAGCATGAACGGGATCTTGTCGCCCGCGATGTAGTTCACCACGAGCCAGAGGAGTCCGAGCAGCATCAGCCCGAACATCACACCCTTGTAGAGGGGGTGGGACGGCCCCGCCGCGCGCACCTTGACCGGGGTGCGGCGGTCGGTAGGCGGCGTGTAAGCCGTCTTCTTACGGACTTTGGACTTGGGCATGGGAGTCCTCGCGTGCAGTAGGGCTCGTGTCTTCGGCGGCGCGTCCACGCGCGGGCGCGCAACCCGCCGCCACCTGAACACGTTAACGTAATCGAGGACGCGCAAGAACCGGGGCGAGTCGTCTTGGCAGGCGACTGTGATACCGGCGCAGCCTTTACCAAGGAGACCGAAAGTAGCTGGACCGACCGGAACCTTCCGACCTGCGCCGATGGGCTACTTTCGGTCGGATTGGTATCTACCGGCACAGTACGGCCGAAGGGAGCCCGCGTGGTAGGGCGCGACGACCCGGGTCGACGGCGGTATGTGCGCCCTGGCCAGGACGGGACTCAGCAGGGCCCCCCGCCTGGACGGGGGGCACCGCAGCCGCGAGCCAACCCTGCCAACCCCGCCGGCCCGGCGGCGCCCCGCGGGACCGAGCCCGGCCGACCCCGGCGGCGTGCGCAGCAACCTCCCCAGCAACCCCAGCAGTCCCAACCGCCCCAGCGACGGCAGGCGCCACGCACTACTCAGCCGGCGCAACGGGCGCGGCCGGCACCGCCGAACCAGCCGCCGCGGCGGCGCCAGGCCCCGCGGGTGGACCCGCAGGCCGACACCGTGGTGCTGCCCCCGGTGCGCCCCGCGGAGGAGTCGCCATCCGCCGCGGCCGGTGAGCAGCCGCCGCCTGCCGAACCGCCGACCAAGCCCCCGGAGAAGTCAGCGGAGAAACCCCCACCGTCCGGTGGCGGCGGCCGGGCTCGCACCATCGTGCGCTCCATTGGTGAACTGCTGATCACCATGGGTGTGGTGGTGCTGCTGTTCGTGGTCTACGAGCTGTACGTGACCAACCTGATGTCCGCCGAGCTGCAACGCGAGGCCAGCGCCTCGCTGGAGCAGGAGTGGGAGAACGAGCGGCAGCTACGTGCCGATCTGGCCGACGGTCAGGCGTTCGCCCGGCTGTACATCCCCGCCTTCGGCGCGGACTACGACTTCACCATCCAGCAAGGCGTCGACTCGGACACGCTGGAGATCGGGCCCGGCCACTACCGGGAGACCGCGATGCCGGGTGAGCCGGGCAACGTCGGCGTCGCCGGGCACCGGGTCGGTAAGGGCGCCCCCTTCAACGACCTGGACCTGCTGGGTTCCTGCGACGCCATCGTGGTCGAGACCCTGGACAGCTTCTTCGTCTACCGGGTGCTGCCGATGGAGGACGAGCTGGCCGACTGGCCCACCGGAAAGGGCAGCGACCCGAAGTGCGCCGGGGTGCCCACCCTGCGCAACCCGGAGGGGCCGACCGGCTCGGCCTACGACGAGACCGTCGGGCGCCGGATCGTGCTGCCCGGCAGGGGTGACGCGGTGGCGCCGGTGCCGTACAAGCCCGCCGGTACGCTCCCGGATGCCTCCCAGGCCGCGCTGCTCACGTTGACCACCTGCCACCCGCAGTTCTCCGACCGGGAGCGGCTGATCATCCACTCCGTGCTGACCAACCAGTACGCCAAGGAGCCGGGAGCGACCTACCTGGATCTGCTGAAGAAGATCGGGGAGGCCTGATGTACGGCTGGATCTGGCGACGTCTGCCCGGGCCGGTCGCGGTGCGGGCGGTGACCGCGCTGCTGTTGGTGGCCGGGGTGGTGGCGCTGCTGATGTTCGTGGTGTTCCCGTGGGTGGAGCCGATGCTGCCGTTCAACGACGTCGCGGTGCAGTAGCGGCACGTGCGATTCGGGATCTTCCTGGTCACCGGCAGGTTCGCCGGGCAGGACGACGCGGCCGCGTTGCGCCGCTCGGCGGAGGCGGTGGTCGCGGCCGAGCGCGCAGGGTTCGACGACGTGTGGCTGGCCGAGCACCACTTCATGCCCTACGGGGTCTGCCCTTCCGCGACCACCTTCGCCGGGCACGCACTCGGCCGGACCAGCCGGATCGAGGTCGGTACCGCGGTCAGCGTGCTGTCCACCGTGCACCCGATCGCGTTGGCGGAGCAGTGTGCCCTGCTCACCACGGTGTCCGGCGGCCGGTTCCGGCTCGGCGTCGGTCGCGGCGGGCCGTGGCTGGAGCTGGAGGTGTTCGGCACCGGGACCGCGCGCTACGACCACGGCTTCGCCGAGGGGCTCGACCTGCTGCTCACCGCGATGACCGAGGACCGGGCGGGGGCGGCCGGTGAGCACTTCTCGTTCCGCGAGGTGCCGATGGTGCCGCGGGTGCCGGGAATCAGGCCGCCGGTGGTGGCCTGCGGCTCACCGGACTCGCAGGCGGTGCGGCTGGCGGCGCGGCGGGGCCTGCCGATGCTGCTCGGCCTGCACGCCGACGACGAGGAGAAGGCGCGAACGGTGGCGGCGTACCGAGCGCTGGCGGGAACCGGGGGCGCCGAGCCGGCGGGAGGGCACGTCTCCACCGTGCTCTGCCAGGTCGCCGACGACCCCGAGCAGGCGTTGCGGCAGGTCCGCGCGGCGCTGCCCGGCTGGCTGGGCCCGGGGCTGGACGCGCATGTGCCGGTGGACGGTAGGCAACGCGGCAAGCGGGACCCGGTGGCGTACACCGAGCGGCTGTGCGCGATCCACCCGGTCGGCAGCCCCGCCGACTGCGTGGCCCGGCTGCGCGAAGGGATCCGGCGCACCGGCATCTCGCACGTCATCATGCTGGTGGAGGCGACCGGTGCGCCGGAGAGCACGCTGGCCAACATCGAACGGATCGGTGCCGAGGTGCTGCCCGCGTTGCGCGGTTAGCAGTCCCGCAACTCGGGACTCTGGTTGAGCAGCTGCCCGCGTGGTGAGACGAACTCCCGGTACCGCTCGCTACCGGTCTCGGTTGGCCGGAACGCCGCGACCCGGTGGCAGTTCTGGAATGCCAGCTTCACCCCGAAGTGCCGTTCCAGGCCACCGCGGATCGCGTCCGAGGCCAGCGCGCGCAGCAACTGGCCGCGTTCCGCCTCGCTCGGTGGCGGCGTCTCGTGGTCGGCGAAACCGTCCTCGGCGACCTCCAGGTCCGCGATCACCGTGCTGAGCACCTGCCAGGCGTAGGGCAGCGACTCACGGACGCAGGCGACGAACTCGGCGTCATCCACCTCGCCGCGCCCGGCCTTCTCGAGCAGGGATGGCGAAACATCGAGAGACATCGAACCTCCAGGTCCTCGTTGGGTGTCCCGCCTTACCTGGCTACTCGCCCGCCTCTCGCACGACAATAGAAAACGATCACGATTACCGATATGGACGCAGGCCCGGTCGCGGTGGGTAACTCACGCCCCGTGCGAGATCCGCACCATTTCCGCGCGCTCGACCACCTTGACCCGCTCCCGGTCCTGGGCGGTGCCGAGGGACCGCTCGTGCGCGTCCAGCCTGCCCCAGCCTTCCCAGGTCGTGTAGGGCACGCCGCGCTCGGCGAGGAAGTCGAGGATGGCGTCCGGGCCCGGCCGCTCCGGGGCGGGCAGTAGCGGGGCGTCGGCCAGCAGGCTGGCGACGGTTTCGGCGGCGTCCCCCTTGGTGTGCCCGATCAGCCCGACCGGGCCGCGCTTGATCCATCCGGTGGTGTACACCCCGGTGAGCTGGTCCTCGTCCAGGTCCAGCACCCGGCCCGCCTGGTGCGGCACGGTGCCGGAGGTGTGGTCGAACGGGATCTCGGCGAGGTGCTCGGACAGGTAGCCGACCGCTCGGTACACCGCCTGCACGTCCCAGTCGTGGAACTCGCCGGTGCCGCGCACGCCGCCGTCTCCGGTCAGCTCGGTGCGCTCGGTACGAAGCCCGGTGACCCGCTCGCCGCCGAGCACCTCGGCCGGTGAGTGGAAGAAGTGCAGGTGCAAGCGTTTGGGTCGAGAACCGGGCTCGCGGATGGCCCACTCCTGGAGGGTCTTCACCACCATGTCGACCTGCTTGGACGAGCGGATGGCCGCCATCGAGCCCTCGTCGAACTCGATGTCCTCCGGGTAGACGATCACCTCGACGTTCGGCGAGTGGTCCAGCTCGCGCAGCTCCATCGGGGTGAACTTGGCCTGCGCCGGCCCGCGCCTGCCGAACACGTGCACATCGGTGACCGGGCTGGCCGCGAGGCCGCGGTAGACGTTCGGCGGGATCTCGGTGCTGAGCAGCTCGTCGGCCGTCTTGGCCAGGATGCGGGCCACGTCCAGCGCCACGTTGCCTGCGCCGAGCACCGCGACGCTGCTCGCCTCGAGCGGCCAGTCCCTCGGCACGTCCGGGTGGCCGTCGTACCAGGACACGAAGTCGGCGGCGCCGTAGCTGCCCGGCCGCTCGATGCCGGGGATGTCCAGCGCGCGGTCGGTGGCGGCGCCGGTGGCGAAGACCACGGCGTCGTAGTGCTCGCGCAGGTCGTCCAGCTTGAGGTCGGTGCCGTAGTCCACGTTGCCGAACAGGCGGATGCCCGGCCGGTCCAGCACCCGGTGCAGGGCCTGCACGATGCCCTTGATCCGGGGGTGATCGGGCGCGACCCCGTAGCGGATCAGCCCGAACGGGGCGGGCATCCGTTCGAACAGGTCGATGCTCACCCCGGTATCGGACTTGTCCAGCAGGTCCGCCGTGTAGATGCCGGCGGGCCCGGCACCGACGATGGCCACGCGCAGAGAACGACTCATAACGCCCAGCGTAGAATGAGGTTAGCCTAACCAACACTGTGAGCTGCGATACGGTCCAGCATGTGGGAATGGACTTTGGTGCCATCGGGTTAATACCAAGGTCGCCCATTAATCGGCAGCATTGACGTATATTGATTCGGTCAGTAACGTCCTGAACATGCATAAACAATCAGGGGGATCAGTGTCCATTTCTACACATTACCGTCGTGCCGGTGTCGTTCTGGCCGCGATCGTCGGCATTGTCACCGCGATGTCCGTTACGTCCGCTCATGCGACGGAAACCGGAAATGCCTCTCCCGCATCAGCCGCGGACTGCGAAGGGGGGCGCAACGGTTTTGTAGATATTCGCGACGATCTCAGTGGTGCCAGCAGCCAGCATGTCAAGATCGGCAACCGAGACGTGTATCTGCATCTGATGTTCGGCACGGTTAAAGGTGACTACCGTGGCTGGGCGTACCTCACCTCGGGTAGCTACACCACACTTTCCCAGAACGACAGCGTATGGATGGACTGGTCGACGGATGGCGGGCGGACCTGGCTGCAGTGTGGCCCCTTCTATAATCCCAAGCAGAAATACACGATTACGTCCGCGGCCAAGAACACGAGTTCAAACCCGAACTACGTATTTCGAGCCGGCATGCTGACCTATGACGGAAAGATGTACCTGACGGAGTGGGTCTGAGTAGTCGGGCGATGGTCGACGAGAAGGTTCTCGAAGGGCAGCAGTGGGTCAACAAAACCTATGGCCAGGTAGCAGGTTACGAGCGGTGCCCTGAGGACGGCCGTACTGGATGGTCGACAATGTGGTCGTTGACCATGGGGCTGCAGCATGAGCTAGGTATCAGCCCGGTTGTAGCGAACTTCGGGCCAGGAACACTCTCCAGCCTGCGCGCTCATGGTGACGTTGGGTTCGACGAGGACAACGCGAACATTTGCAACATCGTTCAGTACGCCCTGTTCGCCAAGGGCTACTGGGGCGGCAGCGGCGACGGCACTTTCACCGGGACTACCGCAAGCTCGGTCCGCGAGATGGCGAACGACATGGGAGTGGGCGGCTCCAGTCCCTATAAGGTCGTCTCACCGAAGCTGTTCAAAGCCTTGCTTTCGATGGATGCGTACATCCTCACCGTCGGCGGCACCGAGAAGATCCGGGAGATCCAGCGCTGGCTCAACGGTCGCTATCAGCATAAGTCGACCTTCTTCTTCGGTCCGTGCGATGGTCATTTCTCCAGGAACGTGCAACAGGCGCTGATGAAGGCCATCCAGTACGAGGTCGGTATACCCGAAGACCAGGTCAACGGTTACTTCGGTCCGGGAACCAAAGCAGGGCTCAGACGAAATCCGGTGTCCGAGGGTTCGTCCGGCATCTTTGTGCGGCTGTTCAGCGCGGCGTGTGTGTTCAACGAGCCGGTCGAGGATACCGTCACCTCGTTCAAGGACACCTTCGATGCCCCGCTCCGGGAGTTCGTCCGGGCGTTCCAGTTGTTCTCGGCGCTCGAGGTCACCGGGCGTGGTGACTTTCGGACGTGGGCGCAGCTGTTGGTCTCCACCGGAGACCCGGACCGTCCGGCCAGTGGTTGTGACACCAGCCGGACGATCACCGCTTCCCGCGCCGCGGCGCTGCGCGATGCCGGATACCGGTACGTGGGCCGGTACCTGCAGAACGCACCTGGCAGCAACTCTCGGAACAAGGAGATCCAACCCGGCGAACTTGGCGACCTCTTCGACCATGGTCTGCGTTTGTTCCCTATCTGGCAGTACAATGCCAGGGAATTGAGCGACTTCACCTTCTCCAACGGGTTCCAGGACGGGTTGCGCGCGCATGCACGCGGCCTGCATTACGGGTTCAACCGGGGAACGGTGATCTATTTCGCGGTCGACTACGACGCCACTCAGGCCGAGATCGAGTCGAACATCATTCCGTACTTCAACGGCATCGTGTCCGGGTTGAGCAACCAGGGCAAGCGCTACGTGCATGGTGTGTACGGCTCCCGGAACGTGTGCTCTCAGGTCACCAAGGCAACCTATGCTCGGTGGTCGTTCGTCTCCGGGATGTCCTGGGGTTTCTCCGGGAATCTCGGGTTTCCGTTGCCGGAGAACTGGGCTTTCAACCAGATCAAGGAGTTCTCGTTCTCCGCGGGAGGAGACTCATTCCCGCTGGACAACGACGTGCACAAGCCGGGCGCCGACGCCGGTCAGCGCTCGGTGAACAAGGAAGTCGAGCCCTCCGGCGACTTTGTCGAGTACGTGCAGATGCTGTACGAGTTGGCGCTCGCCTACGGGAAGGGCGACCCGAACCAGCTGGTTATGGAGTACATCCGCGAGGACCGGTACAACGATTTACAGTGGCGCGGGCTGATCGGTGGTATCGACGAGGATTTCTTCGCGTACGCCAATGAGCACGGTGCCTATCTGAAGAGGGAGTTCGAAGACAGTTTCAGTGGTCATGAGCTGAGTGCCGAGCATCTGATGGCGACGTGCAATGGCCACTATGTCGAACCGCCACCGTCGAATTCGAAGTCCGTCAACCGGGGCGACGTCGCGGGCTGGGGCGGCGACCTCATGACCCTGTACGGGGAGTGGCGCCGGGACAGCGACAGTTATCCTTCCGGCTACACCTACTGCATGGACAAGATGGCGAAGATCGGAGTGAAGTCCTCCTTCGGATTCCCCGACCTCATCGAGGACGCCGATGGGTACCTGATTTCTCAAAAGATTCGCGCGGGCACGAACATTGTCGATGCGGTACGTCAGCACTATATTGATAATGGAAACCTGACGAGGTTCCAGGATTACTTCGATCAGCGTTTCTCCGGAACCGTGTCCAACACCATGTTCATGGTACGAAACATGCTGACGATGCAGGACGATCCAATCATCCTTGCCGGGAGGACCTACCTGATCGAGAAGACCGGTGGGGTGCCGACCACGCTTCCCTCGGCGTTGCTACCGGAGACCCTCGACGAGTTCCTGAAGGGGTTCGCGGACACTTTGTTGTTCCGGGTCGGCCAGGAGAGTCAGGCGAGAGCAGCAATCTTGGACAACCGACGCAACCCCGCTCATGATTGACCTCGTCGTCTACGGGTCGTTCGTCGCCCTCGGCGTGCTCACGGGGAAGGCCGTGCACCTATTGGCCACCCGCCGGCCGATGGTGGCAAGGACGCCGGCACTGAAGTGGGGCGAAGGGGCGGTGCTCTGCGCCTGTGCCGGGCTACCCATCTACGTCTTCAGCTTGTTCGTCGGCTTCGGGCAGAGCAGTAGTGAAGCCTGTGCCGCGCAGAGCGGTCGACGCGCGGGCGCGTATGTCGGGTACGAGGAGTCGTTGTTTCCACGCTCCGGCCTGTGCCACTGGGCGGACGGCACGTCGACAGACCTGGTCCCGGTGTGGGTCAATCCGTTGATTTTCAGCTGTATTGCGGGTGCGGTGCTGTGCGCCGCGTTCGCGATACGCGCCGCGGTTCGACAGAAGGAGACCCTCGAGCATGAGTGAGCAGACAGTGCCTGCTGGACGGATGAGTCGCCGGCGCCTGCTGGCCGCCGGTGCCGGGGTGGCCGGAAGCGCGGTGATCTGGGCGGCGGGTGGTCTTGCCGGGACCGCCGTCGCGGCCACGCCCCGCTCGGCCGTAGAACCCCGGCCGACCCGGTGGACCAGGGCGACGTCGGCTAACGGCTGGCCGATTCTCGGTGAGGTACCCCGCTGGCGGATCGAGGGTTCCGATGTTGACGTGCCGGTGCAGGACGCGGCTGCACCGTTGTTACTGTATGTCGGGCGGCGGTTCCACTACGAGATCGACGAACTCCGGGCCGGCGAGGTGCGCGGGCACACGACCAACCGCGTGGTGGTCGCGGAATACGAGAGCAACTACCTCTCGGGCTCCGCTATCGCAATCCGCCCCAAGGCCTACCCGGCGGGGGTGCGCGGCGGGTTGTTCCCGCAGGAGTTGGCGGTCGTCCGGGACATTCTGGCGGACCTCGAGGGCGTGGTCGGCTGGGGCGGGGACGAGGATCTCGCCAAGGAGTCACACTTCCACATCGCGACCGGCCCGGATGATCCGGCCCTGAACCGGGTCACGGACAAGATGCAGTACTGGAACACCACCCCAGGTAAGGGAGCTGGTGCGGCCGAACTGTGAGCTGTGGGAACGGTGACCAGCTACTCTGGGCGTTATGCGTGTGCTGGTGATCGACAACTACGACAGCTTCGTCTACAACCTGGTGCAGTACCTCGCCCAGCTCGGCGCCGACTGCACGGTGTGGCGCAACGACGTGGTGCGACTGGACGAGGTGCCCGGGTTCGACGGGGTGCTGGTCTCGCCAGGGCCGGGGACGCCGGAGCGGGCAGGGCAGAGCATGGACGTGGTGCGCCGCTGCGCGGACAGCCGGACGCCGATGCTCGGGGTCTGCCTCGGGCACCAGGCCATCGGTGCCGTCTACGGGGCGACGGTCGATCGCGCGCACGAACTGCTGCACGGCAAGACCAGCCAGGTACGGCATGCCGGGGGTGGGGTGCTGGCCGGGCTGCCGGACCCGTTCACCGCGACCCGGTACCACTCGCTGACCGTCCTCGCCGACACGATCCCGGCCGAGTTCGAGGTCACCGCGCATACCGAGTCCGGCGTGGTGATGGGCATGCGGCACCGGGAGCTGCCGCTGGAGGGCGTGCAGTTCCATCCCGAGTCCGTGCTCACCCAGGGCGGCCACCGGATGCTGGCCAACTGGATGGCCGGTGCGGGCCGCCCGGTTTCAGGGTCCACTGTGGACAAGTTGGAGACCGCGACCAGGGAGCTGCAGCAAGCCGCCGTCGCGGCTGTCTGAGGTGGACCCGGTGCTGCGGTTGGTGGGGGTCGGCAAACGCTACGGCCGGGCCGATCCGGTGCTGGACGACGTGGACCTGGACGTCGGAGCGGGCCAGGTACTCGGGATCGTCGGCGGCAACGGCTCCGGGAAGTCGACCCTGCTGCGCGTCCTCGCCGGCATCAGCCGCCCCACGCGCGGGCGGCGCACGGGATCCCCGCGGACCGGGTACCTGCCCGATCGCTTCCCTGCCGCCACCGCACGGATGAGCGCGCTGGCCTACCTGCGGCACATGGGCCGGACCAGCGGGCTCTCCGGGGCGCGGGCGACCGCGCGCGGTACGGAGTTGCTGCGCGCGCTCGCGCTGGTCGGTGATCCGAGCGGGCCGATGCGGGAACTGTCCAAGGGCAACGCGCAGAAGGTCGGCCTGGCCCAGGCGCTGCTGCCCGAACCGGAGCTGCTGGTGCTGGACGAGCCACTGTCCGGATTGGACACTTCGGCGTACGGGGTGTTCGGCGATCTGGTGGCCGGATTCGCCGCGCGCGGCGGGAGCGTGGTGTTCAGCGCGCACCGGCCCGAGCAGGCGCAGGCGCACGCCACCGAGACCTTCCGGCTGGCCGGCGGGCGGCTGAGCTCGCTGGGACCGGCCGAGGAGGTGGGTCCGCGGGCGACGATCGTGTTGCGTGGCGCGGTCGCCGGGGTCTGGCGGGCCGAGCCCGGTGTGCTGTCCGCGGTCGAGGACGGCGAGCGGCTCGAGCTGACCGTCCCCGCGGCCCGCTGCGACGCGATGTTGCTGCTCGCCCTGCGCCGGGGTTGCTCGGTACGGGCCGTGCAACGCCAGCCTGCGGAGGTGGCCCCGTGATCGCCCTGCTGCGGTACCAGTTCGCGCTGCTCGGGCATTCCCAGCGCTACCTGCCCGCGGGGTTGCTGTTCCTGGTCGTGCTCGGCGTGCTCTACAAGGACCCGAACGCCCCGGTCCCACCGGAGTTCGCGGTGAGCGCGGGCGGGCTGACCGTCATCGGCTGCTGGCTGACCATCGCGCTGGTGGACGTGGAGGACCCGGTGCAGCGGCTGATCACGTTGAGCCACGCGCGCGGCCGCCCGGCCTTGCTGCTGTCGGTGGTGGCGACGGTGCTGCTGTGCTGCCTCGTGCTGACCGGGCTCGCGTTGACCTGGGCCGGGATCACGCACGGCGGGCTGACCGCCACCGAACTGGGCTTCGGCGTGCTCGCGCACCTGTCCTGTGCCCTGCTGGGGATCGCGGTCGGGTTGCCCTGTTCCCGGTTCCTGGTACCGCGGATCGGCTACACGGTGCTGCTGGCCATGGCCCTGCTGGCGGTGGTGCTGCTGGTCCGGCAGGTCCCGCTGGTCAACCCGATGCTGCGCGCGCTCGTGGCCGACGAGGGCGCGCCGGCCGAACCGGTGCTGCTTGGCCTGGGAGCGACCGTGCTCACCCTGGTGGCAAGCACGGTCGCCGTCGGCCTGCTCAGCCGTCGCCGTAGCTGATCGAGGCTAGCCGAGGTTCTTCTGCCGCACGTCCCACTCGGTGTCGCACAGCCCGCAGTCGGGGCCGACGAACTGGGCCCTGCCGGCCGGGTCGCCCTTGAGCTGCCACTTCAGCCAGTGCCCGCCGACCCGGCCGAACTCGCCGCCGTTGGGTTCGGCGAAGGTACCGAAGTGGCCGACGTCCAGGTTGCCCATGAACGCGGGCAGGCCGCCGGGCAGCCGCCGCCAGTCGTCCATCGCGTTGTCGTAGGCGATATCGCTGGGACCACCGGCGAAATAGGCGATCGGGGCGTGCAGGCGACGCAGCAGGTAGTTCTGGCTGTCCCGGAGCAGTCCGCTGTTCCACAGGACCGTGGTGGTGATCCGCGGGTCGTCGGCCACCTCGTAGGTCTCGATGCCGCCGCAGGACTGGCCCATCACCGCGATCTTCGTGGTGTCGATCCGGCCCCGGTACTCGCCGCGGAACCGGGAGTTCTCCGCGATCGCCCAGTCGATGGCCTCGATCAGCATGTCGGAATCGGTCGAGCCGAACCCGCCCGGCCTGCCGTTCGCGATGACCAGGAAGCCGTGGGATGCCCACTCGGTGAGGACGTTCTCGAACCAGGTGCCATCGGCGCGGCAGGCCCCGTTGCCCCAGGCCACGATGGGCAGCTTGCTGTCCGGGGGCAGCACCTCCGGCCGGTAGATGGTGTGGTCCGGCAGCCGCCAGGTCGTCTCGTATCCCGCCGGATACGGGCCCGAGCCGCCCAGCACCGACGGTGGGGACACGGCACCGGCCGTGCCGGCCAGCGGCACGGCCATCGTCGCGACCAGAGTGACGACACCGAGAAGCGCACTACGCATTCGCATGGTCTCTCCAAAGCGCCTGAAAGTGGATGGACAAGCGCGACGTCGCCGGAAAGATGCTGGCACGCTCTTCCGGCGCTGTGCCAGAAATCCAGGGAGAGACCGGCCGAATTGCCGATGGCCGAGCAGGCGGATCCGCCCGCTCGGCCATCGTGGGTGCGGCTCAGGCGCGCTTGAAGCTGTGCACCACGAACTTGGTGTTCGAGATCTTCTGCCCCGGCTGCAGAATGAAGGAAGGCCCGCTGCAGTAGCTGCCGTTGTACATCCGGATCTTGTAGCCGGTCCGGCTGATCATCGAGTTGTAGCGCTTCTTCGGGTAGCAGTGCGTGTTCTTGTCGAAGTACCCCGCGCTGCTCTTGGTGCCGCTGTAGTTGATGCCCGACCACAGGCACAGGTCACTGGTGCAGCTCGGCGCGGCACTCGCCCCCGTGGACGGAACCACGATCGCGACCGAAGCGATGGCCGCGCCGATCAGCGCACGCCCGGCCAGCCGGAATCCACGTCCCATGATTGATCTCCCCTCAGTTATCGGTCGGCCTCATCCGAGACCGAGGGAGATCATAACGGGCTGTAGGTACGTGCGGTGGGTTATTCACCGAAGTAGGTGAAGTAACGCTCGCCACGCCGAGGCCTGTAACGTCAGGTGACCGCCGGCGCGGTCCTTGGAGTCACGCAGGCCGACGACCGGCGCGGCGAAGGCGACCTCGACGCACTCACCGCCGTTGCTGCTGCTGTAGCTGCTGCTGCGCCAAGTGGCGTTGGTGAAGTCTGGGGGAGTCATGGCAGGCACTCTTACGGTGGCAGGTCATCGATAGGACTCCGCCATCTTATCGAGGAACCGGCGGGAGCTGTCCGGGTCCAGCGCGGCATCCCGCAACCGCCCGAACACGATGCTGTACTGGGTGAACTCGTCCGCCTCCTTGAGGTAGGTGGCGCCGAACAGGTCCTCGAGGTAGACGGTGGAGAAGTTCTGCTCGGCCAGCCGGAACAAGGAGAAGGTGGACGGCATGGCGATGCGATCCGGCACCTCGAAGGGCAGCACCCGGATGGTGATGTTGGGTCGTTTCGAGGCGGCGACCAGGTGTCTTAACTGTGTACGCATGATGGCTCGACTGCCCTGGACACGCCGCAGCGCCGCCTCGCTCAGCACGACTTCCAGCCGAAGTGATGGGCGGCCAGTACGCTTGAGCACCACCTGCCGGTTCATTCGGGTGATCACCTGCTGGTCGATGATTCGTTCGTCGGCTTCCGGTTGGCCAGCCAGGATATTCGAGCGAGCGTAGCCCTCTGTTTGCAGTAGTCCGTGCACGGACTCGATCTGGTAGCTGCGGATCTCGGTGGCGTCCCACTCCAGGGCGAGGAAGCGGCGGAACCAGTCCGGCACGGCATCCCGTTGGGCGGACTTGCGCCTGCGGCGGCGTTTCGGCTGCGCCTCGGCGAGCGCCACCAGGTAGTCTCGCTGCTCCTCGGTCGCGCCGTAGAACTCGGCGAGCAGGCGGATGTCCTCCGGATCGGCGGCCTGGTTGCCGTTCTCCAGCTTGGACAGTTTCGGCTGCTGAGCGCCGATGACCCGGGCCGCCTCGGTGGCCGGGTAGCCCGCTTCCTCGCGCAGCCGGCGCAGCTCGATGCCCAGCTGTGTCTTCAGCAACTCCGGATCGGAAGGTATCTCCATCCGATGGAGTGTAGCACTTGAGAATCGAGAATAATTCTACCTATAGTGGGATGATGGATACCGCGGATACCGGCTTCGTGCCGCTGCTGGAACAGGTCGCCGTGCACAGCCGTCCCCGGCTGTTCGCCATCTACGGCAGCTACAAGCGCGACCCCACCGAACCGCTGCTGGGCTGGGGCATGGAGTTCGCCGCGGGCGGCGCCGTCTTCCACGCGCTGGACGACGGCAGCACGCACCTTTCCGAGACCGCGCAGGACGTGCTGGAGGTGCAGTCGGTCATCGGTGACGTCCGGCTCACCTGGCTGGACGGCTGACCAGTCACGGATCGAACGGCAGCTCGGTTCCCCTGCTTCACTTCCGGCGCGCTCGCCGGCTAGCATCACCGACTCTGATTACTCTACGAAAACAAATGATCATCGTTAGTGTTTGGCGTGGTGAACTGTGAGCTCGGGAACGATGACCGTTCGGCTAGCTGGCTCCGCCGAGGAGTTGCGCCGCCTCGCGGCTTGGTTGCGAGACGAGGACGACCTTCGTGGACGGGTTCGCCTTCAGCAGCGGCCGACCGAGCCAGGAGAGATGGGGAGTCTGGCTGATGTCCTGGTGGTGGTGTTGGCCAGTGGTGGTGTTGTCAATACGACCGTGAAGTCCGTGTTCGCCTGGTTGCGGCATCGCCGCGACGCGCAGCAGGTCTCACTTATCGTGCGGTGTGGCGACACAGGTGAGGAATTGGACCTCCAGTGCGGTTCGGCTAACGACGCCGAGCAACTCGTGGATCGAGCCACCCGGTTTCTCGACCGTCGGGCGTGAGCATGTCGAACCTTCCCGACCCGAATCTCTCGCGTGGCGTGTTGATCGGAACGAGCGACTTCGAACGGTCCGACCGACTAGGCAACCTGCCCGCGGTGCGCAACAACCTGACAGAGCTGAACCGGATACTGACCGATTCGAGCGGTGGGATTCTCACTTGGGAAACCTGCGATGTCGTGGACAGTCCCGACTCGCCGAACAGCTTCATGACACGGCTGCGGAGGGCGGCGAACCAGGCCGAGGATCTCCTGCTCGTCTACTACTCCGGGCACGGGGTTCGGCACGAGACCAAGGACATCCTCTATCTCACCGTTCGCACCACCGACCCCGAGACTCCGGCAGGAAGCGCCATACCGTTCGAGTGGGTCAAAGAGGTGATCGAACAGAGTCCGGCCAGAACACGGTTGCTGATCCTGGACTGCTGCTACTCGGGTATGGCGCTCGGTGCGATGTCGGCCGGAACCATCGACGGCCGGGCGATCGAGGTGGCGGGTACCTCGGTCATTACCTCCTCGCCGAGCAATACGGTTTCGCACTCCCCGCCAGGTGAGCGGTACACCGCGTTCAGCGCCGAGCTCATCCGGCTGCTCGCAGAAGGCCCGCGGGTGCCAGGGGAAACGCTTACGGTGGATGAACTCTTCAGGTCATTGCGAGCCGGTATGGCCAATCGTGAGCTTCCGCTGCCGAAGATGATGGCTGGTGACACCAGTAGTGGCCTGCTGTTGCGGAACGTTCGTTCGGCCGAACCGGTACATGAACCGCAGGTTCGAGTGCGCCCGCGCGCCCCGATGACACACCCCGGACCGGAACGGCCCGCCGAGCCTTCCCGACAGCCGTTCGCACTACCCCACCCGAGCGAGGGCCCGAGGGCCGAGCGCGAGCCCGACACGGCGCCGAGGGTTCGGTCGTCACATGTCGTCAAGGCGGTGGCTTCGTGGCCCCTGTGGGCAGGTTTCATCATTGGTACGAGCATGGGCGTCGGTGGTGTCGTCGGCGCCGGCTTCGGCAGCCCAGCGCCGGGAGTCAGTTCGGCGAAGGACCTGACGTTGGCCATCCCGATGTTGCTTGTCGGTTCGCTGTGTGGATTCCTGATCCGGCGTCAGTGGAAACGATTCCAGCAGAAGTCCGGCCGCACGCCACGTCTGGGTGACTTGCACGCCGGATTCGGTGCCAAGCTCGAACGGCTCGAAACACTGACCCTCGGCGGCGTACTCGGCCTCCTCGTCGTCGTCTTCATCGTGGGTCTGTTCAGCGAAGTGCCGCCCTCGGATGAGACTGGCACCGGACTCTCGATCAAAATGGCCGGTTTGGTGTTCCTGGCGCATCTCATCGCCGGGTGCTGGTACGGCCTGCACCGCCGTTACCGATCGCGGGATCTCGACCAGTGAGCCGTTCGAAGGCGCGGGCGAGGGCGAGCAGCTCCCGGGTGTCGGCCTCCATCCCGGCCGCGGCAGGGGCCGCGATCACCGAGGTCTCGGCGAGCTGCTCACCCCGCGAGCTGCGGGTGAGGGCGTCGCGTACGAGCTCGGCCTGCCGGGCATGGGGCAACCCGGCATCCACCGGTTCGGCCAGGTACGGGCTCAGGCACACCAGGCCGTCCCGGCACTCGATGACCCGCCGGTAGTACCGCAACCGCATCTGCCGCAGGCGCAGCGCCTCGCGCAGCGGGCTCTCCGGCGGGAACAGCGGGATGTTGGGGAACGCCGCGCAGACCGCCAGCCACAGCGGGCGCAACTGCCGGTAGTGCCGCCGCAGCTCGAACCAGATGTGCGCCTTCACGATGCCGGTGCGCACGCCCGGGTAGCCGATGCCGAGGAAGAACGCGACGATCCCGATCGCCATCACCGGCGGGGTCCAGGTGGCCGTGCCCGGCGGCAGGTCGAGGTCGAACGCGAGGCGCCCCGAGGTGGACAGTACCCGCGGCAGGTGCACCCCGAGGCAGTTCACGGCCAGCCCGGCGGCCGCCACCCGCAGGCTCAGCCGGGCGCGCGAGCGGGTGTGCTCGGCGGCGACCCAGGACAGGTGGCTGCCGCGGGCCGTCGCGTAGCTCATGTACAGGTTGCCGACCAGGTAGAAGGCCAGCGCACCCGGCCGTCCCTCCACCTCACCGTAGGCCGCGCCGCGCGCATCCGGGCCGCCGGCGGCGAACGCGGCGATCAGGCCCGCGGTGGCCAGCAGGGCCAGCGGCACCTCAACGGCCCCGCGGGAACCCGTGGTCGCCGGCGACACCACCGAATGCAGCAGGGTGATCAGCAAGGCGAAGAAGAACGTGAGCACCACGTTCTGGATCAGCTTCGGGGACTGGCTGGGGAACAACCCGGACAGCGCCGGGACGTTCGCGGCCAGCTGCGCCGAAAGCGCGATGAACACCAGCACCGTGCAGGCGGTGACCACGAGCAGGCCCCGGTCCCGCGGGGCGCGCACGAGTTGGGACAGCTTCCATCCTGCCGCGATCCCGGCCGCGGCCCACACCAGGATGCTGAGCGTGGCGAGCATCTACAGCCAGCCCTGGTGGTCGTCGAACGCGCCGCGCAGCCGCCGGGCGGCTTCGGTGTCCCGGTCCGGGGTGAAGTCCAGCCGCTCCAGCAGGGTGGCCCACTCCTTGATCACCGTCGCCACCATCTCCGCCTCCCGCTCGAAGGCGGGGCCGTACCCGTCCCGGCGCAGTGCCCGGCGCACCGAGTCCGGGGAAAGGTCGGGGAACAGCTGGCTCCACACCTCGCGATCGTTCTCGTCCCCACCGTGCCCGCTGATGATGTGCCCGACCTCGTGCAGGATGATGTGTTCCTGGTGGGCGGCGGTGGTGTCCCGCTGGTACAGGATGTGGTCGGTGCTCGCGGTGGCGATCCACAGCCCGAACACCCCGGGAGCCGGGAGCGGGTAGGGCATCAGCTTGATCGGCCGGTTCCGACGCCGCGCCAGTCGATCACACAGCACCCGCACGTCCAGCGGGGCCGCCAGGTCCAGCTCGCGCAGGAGTTGCTTCACGCCGCGCCGCAGTTGCAGCTCGTTGCGCCAGCTGCCGCGCTCGGTCACCGCACCCGGTCTCCCGCGAACAGCCTCCGTAGCTGCGCCGCGATGGCCAGCGGATGATCCGGTAGGGCGTTGTGCCCGCCGGGCAATTCGACCAGCTCGCGGCCCAACTCCCCGGCGAGCCGCTCGGCGCAGCGGTACTCCCACTGCCCCCTGGACTCCGCGCCGCCGGTGGGCACGATCCGCACCGGTTCCGGCACGGCCGCGATCCGCGCCGCGTCCAGGGCGCAGCCGCGCACCGCGGGGAAGTCCACGGCGAAGAAGTGGCGCAGGTTCGTGTCCAGGTCGCCGACCGGCGGTGGCGGCTGCGCCCCCGGTTCGGCCGAGCCGCCGGCCGCGCCGGTCAACGCGGCCATCTCCCGCACGGCCGCCCGGACGTCGGTGCGGCCCAGCTCGGCGACCCGGTCGAGCGCGGCCTCCCGCTCGGCGTCGGCGACCACGGTCGCCATCGGCGGCTCGTGTGCCACCAGCGTGCCGACCCGGTCGGGGTGATCCACGGCCAGTTGCAGGCCGACCAGCGCGCCGATGCTGGCGCCCACCACGTGCGCGGGCCCGGCCGCCAGCTCCGCCAGCAGCACGCTCGCGTCGGCGGCGTGCCGGGAGAGCGTAACCGGCGGCGCCCCCTGCCGCACCGTGCTGCGGGAAAGGCCACGGCGGTCGTAGGAGATCACCAGGTAGTGCTCGGCCAGCACATCGGCGAGTTGCGCGGTGGTGCCCGCCTCGCCGAGCGCGCCCTGCACGAGCAGCACCGGATCGCCGGCGCCCCGCGCCTCGTAGTAGAGTTCCCCGCCCTCGACCGGGACGGTTCCCTGCCGTGGCCACACGCTAGCCACCGATGATGCCGCCGCTGTCGGTGCTGGTCGCGGTCGACCCGTCGTGCTCACCGATGATGATGGTGACCGTCTGGTCCTTGTCGATCTTCGTGCCGGACTCCGGGATGGTGTTGGTCACCCTGCCCGCCTGGTCCGAGTCGGAGACCTCCTCGGTCTGCTTGTTGATGTCGCCGTTCCAGCCCCGCTCGGTCAGCGCGGCCCGTGCCTGGCTCTCGGTCATCCCGGTCAGGTCGGGCATCTCGATCTGCTGCTCCGAGCCGTTGGACACGTCCAGCTCGACCAGGGTGTTCTCCGGCTGCGACCCCGCGTTCGGCTTCTGCCCGACCACCTGGCCCTCGGGTTTGTCCGAGTCCACATCATTGCGCTTGACCCGGAACCCGGCCGCGGTCAGCCCGGCCCGTGCCTCCTCGTAGGAACGGCCGGTGTAGTCGACCACCTCGATCATGTTTGGGGTCTTCCCGATCGTGATCGACACCTCGGTGCCCGGATCGAGGGTGACGCCGGGAGCCGGGTCCTGGCTCTGCACCAGGCCGTACTCATCCGAACTGTCCACCTCGACCTCTTCGACCTCGCCCAGCAGGAAGCCCTTGTCCTTCAGTGCTTGCTCGGCTTCGTCCCTGGTCTTCCCCTTCAGCTCCGGGACCTCGGTCGCCTCCGGCCGGGTGCCGATACTCAGCGTGACCTGGTCGCTGACCGGGATGCGGGTCTCGGCGGGCGGGGTGGTCTCCACCACCCGATCGACCTGGTCGGAGGTGCAGGCCGCCTCCTCGTCCGGCACCGGGCTGCACACCACCCGTTTCGTCTCCACCTTGGTGAAGCCCTGGCTGCGCAACAGGTCCCTGGCCTGCTGCTCGTTCTGCCCGATCACGCTCGGCACCGGCTTCACCTCGGCGTCCACGTTGAACGCGCCGGCGAGCCAGGCGATGAACGCGATCAGGCCGAGCCCGAGCACCACGGCCAGGGCGAGCATGATGTTGCGCCGCTTGCGCCTGCGCCGCTCCTCGTCCGGGTCGTAGGGATCCGAGTCGTAGTCGTCGTAGGCATCGGCCTGCGAGTTGCCCGCGCCCATCACCTGGGTGCGGTCCTCATCGCTCATCACCATCGGTGCCGAGGGGCGCTGCCCGGACAGGGTGCGCACGAGGTCCGAGCGCATCTCGGCGGCCGACTGGTAGCGGTTGGCCGGACCCTTGGCCAGCGCCTTGAGCACCACCGCGTCGAGCTCGGGGGACACCGCGGGGTTGATCGCCGAGGGAGCCTGCGGGTCCTCCCGCACATGCTGGTAGGCCACCGCGACCGGGGAGTCGCCTGTGAACGGCGGTTCCCCGGTGACCAGCTCGTACAGCACGCAGCCCGCCGCGTAGACATCGCTGCGGGCGTCCACCGACTCGCCCCGCGCCTGCTCCGGCGAAAGGTACTGGGCGGTGCCGATCACGGCCGCGGTCTGCGTCATCGCGGCCTGGCCGTCGTGCACGGCGCGGGCGATGCCGAAGTCCATCACCTTGACCGCGCCGCTGCGGGTGATCATCACGTTGGCCGGCTTCACGTCCCGGTGCACGATCCCGTGCCGGTGTGAGAAGTCCAGCGCCGCGCTGACGTCGGCCATGACCTCCATGGCCCGCTTCTGCGACATCGGGCCCTCGGTCTTGACGATGTCCCGCAGCGTCCGGCCCTCGACGTACTCCATCACGATGTACGGCAGCGGGCCGTACTCGGTGTTCGCCTCGCCGGTGTCGTACACGGCGACGATCGCCGGGTGGTTCAGCGCGGCCGCGTTCTGCGCCTCCCGGCGGAACCGCTCCTGGAACTGGGGATCCCGCGCCAGGTCGGCACGCAGGATCTTGACGGCAACCTCGCGGCCGAGCCGGACGTCATGCCCGTGGTGGACCTCGGACATGCCGCCGTAGCCGAGCGTGTCGCCCAGTTCATAGCGATTGGAGAGCAGTCTGGGTGCGCTCATCGATCTGTGCCGTCCCGTTCCGTCCAAGATGTGCCCATCATGCCTTGTGTGCCTGCGTTGCCCGGTTCACGTTGTCCCGTGTCCCACCAGTTGCCCTGACCCGCGGTGGGGTTGGTCTCGTTCTCGCCGGGGTAGTGACCGTCGTCGGGTTCCGGTGCGCCACCGCCCGGTTGGGCAGGCCGCTCGGGACCGTCCGTCGGGGCCTGCTCCGAGGTGGTCGTGCCGGCCGGGGTGCCGCCTTCCCGGTTGTCCCGCAGCAGCATGGGCAGCACGAGTGCCAGCGCGACGATCAACACCACGATGATCACCGCGAGCAGCACCCATACGCCTGCGTGTGTCCGCCGGCGTTGCGGTGGCACCGGCATCGGGTTGACCCCGCTGTGCGGCGTTGGCACGGGCTGCATCGCCGGGTGCGACGAGGGCCCTACCGGCGCCATCGGGGTCGAGGCCATGGTAGGCGCGGGCTGGTAGGCCGCGTTCATCAGGCCACTGGGTGCGGGCAGCGGGTGACCCGCCCGCACCGCGGCCACCGCGTTCGCGAACTCGCCGCCACTGTTGTAGCGCTGCCGGGGGTCCTTGACCAGGGTCGCCTCGATCACCGCGCGGGCGTGCGGCGGGACATCCGGTGGCAACGGCGGTGGCAGGTCCCTGATATGCATCATCGCCACCGTCACCGCGTTCTCGGAGAGGAACGGCCGGTGCCCGACCAGGCATTCGTACCCGCACACGGCCAGGGAGTACACATCGCTTGCCGGTTCGGCGTCGTGGCCCAGCGCCTGCTCGGGCGCGATGTAGTGCGCCGTGCCCATCACCATCCCGGACCGGGTCACCGGTGCCGCGTCCGCGGCCTTGGCGATGCCGAAGTCGGTGAGCTTCACCTGCCCGGTCTGGGTGACCAGGATGTTGCCCGGCTTGACGTCCCGGTGCACCAGGCCGCGCTCGTGCGCCGCCTGCAGCGCGTGCCCCGCCTGCTCGAGGACATCCAGCGTCCGCTCGGCGGTGATCCGGCCCTCCCGGGCGAGGATGCCGGCCAACGGTTCGCCTTCCACCAGCTCCATCACGAGGTAGGCGATCGAGTGCTCACCTGCCACCGTCTCGCCGTAGTCGTGCACGGCGGCGACGCCGTGGTGGTTCAGTGAAGCCGTGGTGCGCGCCTCGGTTCGGAACCGGTGCAGGAACTCCGCGTCCCCGGACAGCTCGGCCTTCAGCACCTTCACCGCGACCGTGCGATCCAGCCGGGTGTCGCCCGCCTCCCAGACCTCGCCCATCCCGCCGACTGCGATCCGGTTGGTCAGCCGGTAGCGCTCGGCGAGCAACTGCCCCGAGGAGAGCATCGGCTACCCACCCCCGACCGCGGCGTTGATCGTGGCCCTGCCGATCGAGGCGGCCACGCTGCCACCGGTCGCGGCCAGTCCCCGGTCACCGCCGGACTCGACGATCACCGCGACCGCGATCTGCGGGTCGTCGGCCGGGGCGAACGCGGTGTACCAGGCGTGCGGCGGGGTCTGCTTCTCGTTGACGCCATGTTCCGCCGTGCCGGTCTTGGAGGCGATCTCCAGGCCCGACCGCTTGCCGCCACCCTTGGTGTTGTCCTCCGAGGCCAGCATCATGTCCTTCAGCACCTCGGCGTTCGCCGCCGAGAGCGCGGGGTCGCCGGTGAGCTCCTCCGGGGTGAACTCCTCCATCGGCGTGAGGTCGGGCGCCAGCAACGCCTTCACCAGCTGCGGCTTCATCGTCACGCCGCCGTTGGCGACCGTGGCCGAGAGCAGGGCGTCCTGCAGCGGGGTGAGCCGTACGTCCCGCTGGCCGATGCCGCTCTGGTACAGCTTGGCCGAGCTGGAGAGGTCGCCGAGGCCGGAAGCGGCCACCGGCATCGGGACGGAAAGGTCCTGCTGGCCGATGCCGAAGTTGGTCGCCGTCTCGCGCAGCTTGTCCGCGCCGAGCTGGTCGGCCAGCTCGGCGAAGGCCGTGTTGCAGGAGTACGCCAGGGCGTCCTTCAGCGTGCCGCCGGGGCAGGGCTGGTGGGCGAAGTTCTCCAGGTCGGTGTTCGAGGTGCCGGGCAGTTGCACGTTCGCGGCCCTGGTCACCGGGGTGTCCGGCCCCGCCCCGTTCTCCAGCGCCGCGGCGGTGGTGACCAGCTTGAAGGTCGAACCTGGCGGGTAGGTCTCGCGGATCGCCCGGTTCAGCATCGGCTTGTCGCCGTTCTTGTCGGTCAGCTCGGCCCAGGCGCTCCGGACCTCCTTGCTGTTGTGCGTGGCGAGCCGGTTCGGGTCGTAGGAGGGGGTGGAGACCATCGCCAGGATGTCGCCGGTCTTCGGGTCCAGCGCGACCACGGAGCCGTGGAAGCCCTTGCCCGTCATCGCCTTGTACGCGGCCTCCTGCACGGAGGGGCGCATGGTCAGCTGCACGTTGCCGCCGCGCGGATCCCGCCCGGTGACCATGTCGGACAGCCTGCGCACCAGCAGCCGCGGGTCCGAACCGTTCAGCACCTCGTCCATGGCCAGCTCGATGCCGGTCGCGCCGTAGATGATCGAGTAGTACCCGGTGACCGGCGCGTACATCGGGCCGTTCGGGTAGGTGCGGGTGAACTGGTACTTGTCGTTCGCGGGTTCGACCCCGGCCAGCACCTGCCCGTTCTCCGCGGCGACGATCTGGCCGCGCTGCCGGGAGTACTCCTCCAGCAGCACCCGCTGGTTGCGGCCGTCGGTGCGGTAGTCGTCCGCCTTGACGAACTGCACGTACGTGGTGTTGACGAGCAGCAGCGCCACCATCGCCAGCATGGCGACGCCGACCTTGCGCAGCGGAGTGTTCACTGGCCTCTCCCCTCGCCAGGACCGCCCATGCCCTCGGGGCGCTGCACCATCACGGTGTGCGCCTCGGCCAGCGGTGCCTGCTGCTGTGGCCGCGGCTTGCTCGGCGCGGCCGGGCGGCGCGCCGCATCGGAGATCCGCAGCAGCAGCGCGATCAGAATGTAGTTGGCCAGCAGCGAGGAACCGCCGCGGGAAAGGAAGGGCGTGGTGACACCGGTCATCGGGATCAGCTTGGTGACCCCGCCGACGATCACGAACAGCTGCATCACGATCGCGAAGGACAGCCCGCCGCCGAGCAACTTGCCGAAGGTGTCCCGTACCGCCAGCGCGCTACGCATCCCGCGCATGGCGAGCAGCAAGTACAGCAGCAGGATCGCGGACAGCCCGATCAGGCCGAGTTCCTCACCCAGCGCCGCGGTGATGAAGTCGGTGTTGGCCGCGGGCACCATCTCCGGCCTGCCCGATCCCAGCCCGGTGCCGCCCATGCCGCCGGTGCCGAGGCCGAAGAGGCCCTGCGCGATCTGGTAGCCGCCGCCGGGGTCGTCGTAGGTCGACAGCGGGTCGAGCCAGTTCGCCACCCGCTGCTGGACGTGGCCGAACAGGTTGTACGCGATGATCCCGCCCACGGCGAACATGCCGAGGCCGACCACCACCCAGATGACGCGTTCGGTGGCCACGTACAGCATCACCAGCACGATCCCGAAGAACAGCAGCGCCGTGCCGAGATCCTTCTCGAACACCAGGATGCCGAGGCAGGCCATCGCCGCGATCAGGATCGGGCCGAGGTCCCGTGCCCGCGGCAGCTCCACGCCGAGAACCCGCTTGCCCGCCACGGTGAACAGGTCCCGCTTGGACACGAGGAACGAGGCGAAGAAGATCATCAGTGCGATCTTGGCGAACTCGCCGGGCTGGATGGAGAAGAAGCCGAACTTCAGCCAGACCTTCGCGCCGTTCACCTCGGACAGCGACCGGGGCAGCACCGCGGGCAGGGACAGCGCGACGATTCCGACCAGGCCCAGGGTGTAGGCGTAGCGGGTGAGCGTGCGGTGATCGGAGATCAGGATCAGCACGGCGAGGAACAGGGCCAGCGAGATGACCGTCCACAACACCTGCTTCGGTGCGTCCGGGGTGAACGGTTCCCCGGTCTGCTGCGCCTGCTCCGCGAGGGCGAGGTCGATCCGGTAGATCATCACCAGGCCCATGCCGTTCAGCAGGGCCACGCAGGGCAGGATCAGCGGGTCCGCGTACGGTGCCCAGCGCCGCACCGCGAGGTGCGCCACGCTGAAGATGCCGAGATAGGCCGCGCCGTACCAGAAGATCGACCAGGTGAGCTCCTGCTCCTGGTTCGCCTCGACCAGCACGAACGCGCAGGTCACGATGAAGGCGGCGAACGCGAGCAGGGCCAGTTCCGTGCCCCGCCGGGTCGGGAGTTCACGCGGCGGGTTGGTGGAGAACTGGCCGAGCTGTGGATCCGCGGCAGGCTGGCTCATCAGCCACCACCTGACGCGGGCCGTGGGCGGCAGTCCACCCCCGGCTGCCCACCTTGCCCAGGTTGTGCGGTTTCCTCCGTGGGCTGCTCGGCCCCGCCGACCACGCCGCCCCCGGTGTCCCCGGTGTCCCCGGTGTCTCCTTGGTTCTCCGCGGGAGGGTCGCAGTAGTCGAGCACGTTGTTGCGCCGCAAGGTGTCGATGTACTTGCGCGCGTCCGCGAGGCTCTCCCGCTTGACGCCGTTCACGATCGCGCCGCGGGCGTCCTGTTGCAGGTCCGGGATGCGCAGCTCGTCGCACAGTCGCGCCTGCGGGGCGCAGGAGCCCTCCGCCATCCGGTGCAGGTCGATGCCCAGGATGCTGCCCGGAACACCCTGGAAGATCACGACCTCCTGGTCGGGGCCCTCGCCGACGTAGTACTGGCGCAGCACGAAGTAGCGGGTGGCGATGGCGGCGGCGGCGAGCAGGATGACGGTGAGCCCCAGAATCACCAGCATCCGTACCCACCTACGCCGTTTGGCTTTTGGGTCCGGCTCCGGCTCCTCCTGCTCGATCCGTTGTGGGGGAGGGGAAGGGTCGAGCGCGCGGGCCCGTGCGGCCGGGGAGTCGCCCTGGTGGTGCTCGTCGCTGCCGTCACCGGCGGCGCCACCGACGATCGGCGCGTCCTCACCGAAGTCCACGTCCACCACGTCGGCGACGATCACCGTGACGTTGTCCGTGCCGCCGCCCTTCAGCGCCAGCTCGATCATCCGGTCCGCGCAGTCCTGCGGGTCCGTGATCCGAATGGCGTCGGCCAGGGTCTCGTCGCTGACCATCCCGGACAACCCGTCCGAGCACAGCAGGTAGCGGTCCCCCGCGCGGGCCTCGCGCACGGTCAGGCTCGGCTCCACCTCGTGCCCGGTGAGCGCCTTGAGCAGCAAGGAACGCTGCGGATGGACCGCGGCCTCCTCCTCGGTGATCCGGCCCTGGTCGAGCAACTCCTTGACGAAGCTGTCGTCCCTGGTGATCTGGGTGAGCTGCCCGCCGCGGAGCAGGTAGGCGCGCGAGTCGCCGACGTGCACCAGGCCCAGCCGGGTGCCGGAGAACAGCACCGCGGTGAGGGTGGTACCCATACCGTCGAGATCGGGGTCGCCCGCGACCAGTTCGGAGATCGCGGCGTTGCCGTGCGCCACGGCGTCGCGTAGTTGGGACAGCAGGTCGTCGCCGGGCTCGTCGTCGTCGAGCGGGGCCAGCGAGGCGATGACCACCTTGCTGGCCACCTCACCGGCGGCGTGGCCGCCCATGCCGTCGGCGACCGCGAGCAGCCGGGGACCCGCGTACACCGAGTCCTGGTTGCTGGAACGCACCAGGCCACGGTCGCTGCGGGCCGCGTAACGAAGGACGAGAGTCATGGGCGAAGCTCGATCACCGTCTTGCCGATCCGGATGGGGACGCCGAGCGGTACTCGGAGGGGTGCTGTGACCTTAGCCCGGTCGAGGTAGGTCCCGTTCGTCGAGCCCAGGTCTTCGACATACCAGTCCTCGCCACGCAGGGAAAGGCGGGCGTGCCGGGTGGAAGCGTAGTCGTCGTCCAGCACCAAGGTGGAGTCATCCGCACGGCCGATCAGAATTGGCCTGCCGTCCAGCGCGATCCGGGTTCCGGACAGCGCGCCGTGCGTGACGACCAGCTGCCGCGGCAGCTTGCCGCTGCGCGGTTTCTTCTTGTCCTTACCGCGCCGGAAACCCGGCACATTGACGCGCAGCCCGGAGGCCGCGTAAAGGTCCGAGCGGACGACGCGCAACGCGGCCAGCACGAAAAGCCAGAGCAGGACGAGGAAACCTACCCTGGATAGTTGAACGACCAGCTCTGGCACCTGTTGTGTCCGCTCCCGCCTACTCGCGCCGATCCCGCGGCTGTGTGGTTTCCGGGCAAGGGTGAACCCCGCCGCGGCTCCCCCCGCGTGGTGGCCATTATGCGGGAAGCCCGTGCCGGAGCTGTGCCCAGGCAGCCGGAAACACACCCCAACCGGAGATTCGGTGCTGGTCAGCCCTGCGTACGGAACACGAGGGAGGAGTGCCCGACCCGAATCACGTCGCCATCGGCAAGCTGCCACGTCTGCACCGGAGTGCCGTTCACCGTGGTGCCGTTGGTCGAGCCGATGTCGGCGAGGGTCGCGCTCTGCCCGTCCCAGGTGATCTCCAGGTGCCGCCGGGACACGCCGGTGTCCGGCAGCCGGAAGTCCGCGTCCTGCCCCCTGCCGACCACGTTGCCGCCCTGCTTCAGCGAGTAGGTGCGGTTCGAACCGTCGTCGAGCTGCAGGCTCGCGGCGAGCTGCCGGTTGCCCTGCATCGGCGGCGGCGGAGCGGGCGGGGCGTAACCCTGCTGGCCGTACGGGTCCTGCGGCGGTGGGGGAGGCGGCGCCTGCGCGGGGTACCCACCGGGTGGGCTGGGCGGCGGGGCGCCGGGCGGGACACCGGGAGCCCCCGGTGGCGGCGGAGGCGGCTGGCCGTAGCCCTGGTCGTACCCGGGAGGGGGTGGGGGCTGGCCGTAGCCCTGGTCGTATCCCGGCGGCTGCCCGTAGCCGGGGTCATACCCGCCGGGAGGGGTACCGGGAACGCCTGGAGCACCGGGAGCGCCGTAGCCCTGGTCGTATCCCGGCGGTTGGCCGTACTGGTCGTACCCGGGTTGGCCGTACTGGTCATATCCGGCCGGTTGGCCGTACTGGTCGTACCCGACCGGCTGACCGTACTGGTCATACCCGACCGGTTGGCCGTACTGGTCATATCCGCCCGGCTGGCCGTAGCCCTGGTCGTACCCGGGTCCCTGCTGTCCGTAGCCGTACTGGCCCTGCCCGTACGGGTCACCCTGGTCGTATTGGCCGTAGCCGGGTGGCTGGCTCATTGGTCGGTCTCCTGCGTCGCTGGTTCGTGCTGACCGTACCGAGGACTCGGCGTCCTCTGCCGAGACGTCCGGGTCGACGGTCGAGCGGGTCCTGAACTGTCCAGTATGCAGCGCCTCGTTGCGCTCTAGCGAAACTACGACGTCACCATAGGTGTCCCAACCGTGCTCGGCGAGGTGTTCGGCCACCGCGTTCGCGAGCACCCGGGTGACCCGCTGGGCATCGCCGGCCATGCGGTCGTGATCGGCCGAGCCCAAGGACACGATGTAGTGATTCGGGGCGAGCTGCCGGCCACCCGCCAGCTCCCGAACGTTGTCCTCACTCTCACGCTCCAGCGCCTGCGCCACTTCCTGCGTGACGACGTTGCCACCGAACATCCGCGCGAAGGTGTTGCCGACGATGCCCTCCAGGCGCCGGTCAAAGCGCTGTACGCGGCCCACCGCGGCAACTCCTTCTCCCCACACGTGTGCTTACGCAATAGATCGTATCTGGGTATGGCCGGTTCGACACCGGGGCCGGTAAAACCCGCCGAGCCGACCTGATACGCTTCTCCCGCTGTTGAAGTTACTCGGGCGAGTGGCGGAATGGCAGACGCGCACGGTTCAGGTCCGTGTGTCCGGAAGGACGTGAGGGTTCAACTCCCTCCTCGCCCACCCTTGGGCCGACGACGAAATCGGCCCTCCCGGACCGACGTTATTGCTGGTCGCGGTTGCGATGTGAGAGTGAAGGCGCCGTGCGAGCGGCGCCTTCACTGCTTCTAGGGCCTGTGTAGCCGGAGGCGGGCTGGATATTCGCGTGGTCGGTGCGGTGAGGATCTCAGTTCGGTTGTGCCCAGTCGGTGAGCGGTCGGGTTGTTCGTCGGCGTGGACGTCGTCGCGGCGGTGTGGCCGGGCTGGTTGGGTGAGTGTGTCGCCAGTGGGCGTGTTTGCGCAGGTTGGACGCGGCGAGCTGGAAGCCGACCAGGAAGTGGACGGCGGCGATGCCGCGGACCCGGCGGGTGTCGGCCGATTCGAGGTTGGTGTTGGTGGGGTCCTTGAGGTAGCCGTTGGTTCCTTCGACGCCGTTGCGCAGGGTGCGATAAGCCCTGCTCCACTCGGGGCTTTCGAACGGCAAGGCCTGGCCGTGCTTTGCCCCGGCCTCAGGCGGGATGGTCACCGACTGCTGCGCGCAGACGGCAGGCGGCTCGACCGGGCTCGCAGCCGGGGTCACCGTGGGCTTCGCGGTGAACCGCATCGACGGGCGTTTCAGCGGACAACGAACGGTTGGTGTCTGACCAGCGGCTGGGCAGAGCATTCGCTGGTGCCCTTCCTCGTCTGGCTGGGTCTTGGGGCGCAGCTCGTAGGCGCGACGGGCGGCCAGCCGATGGCGCCAGGTGCCCTCGTCGACTCGTTGTTGGCGAACGTCGCGGGTGGCGTCGATGAGGCCGGTGGGCATGTGTGGGCAGTGCCAGCGTCCTTCAACCTGGATCGCGCCGGCGTGCTCGGCTTGGATGCCGAGTTGGTCATCGCGGTAGTCGAACAGCAGTTGGAAGCCCAGCGCCCGGGCCGGGAGCTGGAAGCTGTCCGCTTCGCTGTTGTTGTAGGCGCGGTCTCCGGCAAGCAGCCCGACGGGCCAACCGCTGGCAACGGCGTGGGTGAGCGCGTCGACCGCTGCGGCGCCGGGGCGGTGGCCGGGTCGTTCCAGGGTGTATCCGCCGACCAGCACCGGTGGTGTGATCCGGTCGTCGACGGGGCGGGTGGAGCCGTTGACCAGCAGCGTCGCCTCGTAACCGAACAGCTCCTTGACCACTTTCTTGTTCGCTTTGTTCTTGTTGTTCGTGCCGGGTTTCGGTTTCTCGGCTGCGGTGCGCAGGTAGACCCCGGCGTCGGGGTCGGCCGAGGTCGTGCCGGCCTTGCGGGATGGTTTGCGTGCGTTGGTCTTGATCGGGGTGGCGTCGACGCAGCTGCCGGTCGCGGGGTAGTCCCGCAGGGCCTCGAGCATGCCGGCCAGGCTCGGGGCCAGCACCCGGTGGCCGACCCAGTCGCGCAGCCTGCGGCGCTCGGCTTGCTTACCCAAGGTCATCGGGCTGAGCCGGGCAGCGAATTCCTCCTTGGTGAGCTTGCGGTTCTTCGGGTTCGGCGAGTCGTCGAACACGGCGATCATCGCGCGGAACAACCGGCGGACGACCGCGTAGGAGGCCTCCACCGAGTCCGCGGTCAACCTGCGTTCACCGACGCCGAGCAGCCGACGGGCCCGGGCGCTGATCCGATGGTGCAGCAGCAGGTTCACCCCGGTCAGCAGCACGGTCCGGTCGGTCACGGCGGTCAGCAACAGCCCGACCAGCAGTGCTTCGACCGTGATCGTGCGCGGCCGGCCGGCCGGGCTGTGTCGCCGGTCGGCCAGCGCGGTGGTGAAGAACTCGACCAGGCCGGTGTCGGCGATGTAGGCGCGGGCGCGGTCGACCTCGGCATCCGACACGGGCACGAGCTCGTCGCCGAGCGGCTGTTCCGCGGCCGCGGTGGCGTTCACGCGAGCTCGCGTAGGTGCCGCTCCGCCCGTGTCGGGGCGACCGTGGGTAGGTGTGGCAGCAGCCGGTCCAGGCTGGACAGCCCGTCCAGGCCCGCGGCGGCCACCAGCACCGGCAGCGGTGTCCCGGCCGCCAGGTGCTCGGCCAGCCAGGTGTCCCGCAGCCGCGCGACCTTGACCGGCGGGGTGGTGGGGCTGCCGTGAGCCCGCGCCAGCAGGTTCGATACCAGGTTCTTCGCCCGGACCGCGCTGGGACGGAACAAGAATCCGTTACCGGTGTCGGGGAGCTGCTCGGCGAGAACCTGTTCCCAACGCTGCTGGCACACCACCAGCCGTGTCCGCCGTCCGGTGATTTCGACTACCACCGCGCCGTTGCCGGCAACCCGGACGCAGCCGGTGCGCAGGGCGATGATCTCGTCGGTCGGCAACCCGCAGCCCAGCCCGAGCGCCAGCAGCAGGGTGCAAGCAGCGCGCAGCCCATCAGTGGGTTGCGAACGCGCCCACGACCACACACTGGCCTGTTCACTCGGGGTGTAGGGGCGCGCGGCGTCCGACGCGGACAGCGGGATGGGCTTCGCGCCGTCCACCCCGTGGACCGCGTCGGCCAGCCGACGCAGCCGGGCCCGATAGGTCGAACGGGTGTGCGAGGACACATGGACGCATCCCAGGTCCAGGAACCAGTCGATGGTGGCCGGGTCCAGCCAGGCCCGCGGGTCGGTGATGCCGTGCCCGTCGCAGAACATCCCCAGCTTGGCCACGACCGACATCAGCTCGGCCGCGCCATAGGGCAGATCAGGCCCTGCACGCCGGACCAGAGCCCGGACCCCCTCGGCGACTCGGTCCCAGGCCGGTGGGGCATCACGAGGGACGAAGGTCGCGATCCGTCGCTCCACCGCTCTCCTCGGGACATAGACTCCAGGAGCGGCCATGCTATTCGAATAGCAACCTGGTGGGGAGTGGGCTGAATGGGTACTCGTCGGTCCCAGGCGCCCCGCAGCCATGTCGTGTCCGGTCAGTGGCCGCATGCGGACCTCGATGGTGACCACGCCGCTGCGGTGATGCAGAGGATCGCCGCCCGACTAGCGCACCTGCTGGCCGAACAGGACGTGAGCCTTAACGCGTTGAGTAAGGCCGCGGTCGTCAACCGGCAGACGATCGCCAACATCGTGGAAGGTCGGGTCTGGCCGACCGTTGCGGTGCTGGCCGAGCTCGAACGGGCACTCGGAACCTCGTTCGCGCTGGACCCGGCTTTGTGGCCGGAAAGAGACGCCATGGATTCGAGCCTTTCGGGGCATGCGGACACGACACGATCGAGCCCCGAACGAGTGACAAAGCAGCGGAAGAAACGCGACATCCGCTAGCGTGCGAGCACGACGAGGCCCAAGTGGTCTCGAACGACCCGGTTGCTGTGGAAGGTGGCGGGTTGTTCGAGGTGAGGGTGTTGTCGACCGGCCGCCACCGAGCTGTCTGCTTGGTGGCGGCCTTGTTGCGCTATGCCATGCTCACCTGCCGATCACCAGCGGCCTGGCCGTCCACCACCACGGACGGACGTGGCAGCCAGTACCGCCCGGCGTCGTCCTGCACAACGTCGCCGCTATGCACCATGTCCCGCAAACGGGAACGCAAGTAGTCAGGGTTCGTGCGCTTCACCACCGCAGCCAGGTCCCGAGGCCACCAACCCTGCCCAGGCGCCTGCCGCATGATCACCATGACCTGTTCACGCAACGTCCCGTCCTCGTGGTCACGTTGCTCCTGCGCGAACGAGGCCGGGTGGGCAGGACCGGGATCCGCAGGCGGATCGAACCGGAAACACCCCCTGGCCACCCGGGTGATCTTGCCCTGACGAGTCAGTCGGCCCAGACGATCATTGACCTGAATCCGCGACGCGTTGGGAAACATCCTGTGCACATCAGCCGGGGACAGGACCTGCCCCGGCCGAGCCTCCAACGCATGGAAGACATCGTCGATCGATAACGGATTCCCCGCACCGCTCTGATGAGTCCCACGCGGCGCCACGTCAGCGGGGCTGTCAGTCCCAGACGGCATGCCCGGTTCCTCGAGGACCTGATCCAACAGCGCCCGCAACTCGCGATACTGCTCCGCAGCCTGCTGCGTACGTGCCAACTCGTCCATCAGCGCTGCAATGCGCTGATCATGCGCCTCAATCAGTGAGTCCAGCTTGGCGGCCAGCGCCGCCCCCGCAGGCTGTGTGGTCCCCGACATGCTCTGCAACGTAGTGCACGCAACCCCTCACACACGGCCACAGCCACACACGCCACGACAAGATCACCCAGTCAGGTACTGATAGAGACATCGCCCCCATGCCCGCACTCGGAAGCACTTCTCCACTGGAACAGAAAGCCGGGGCGGGTTGGCGGGAGGTGCCGAGTGGTGAGGCCCACTGGGTAGGTCACCGGGACGCGGGGCTGCGACTCGCCGCGTCTGCGGCGAGTTAGGGGAGTTCGTCGGTGTCGATCAGCGGGGACAGGGCACGCGCGGTGTCCGCCTGGTCGGTCACCAACGGCCAGCCACGCGCGAGGGCGCTGTGGACTGCATGCCCGACCCCGATGCTCATCCCGGGCGCCTGCTGGCAGAGGCTGGCCGCCCCTCCGCGGCACCCCGGACCAGAGCATCGACGATGGTGATCTCCAGCCCGAGCAGCACCTCCAGCGCAGCACGGGGATACCCGGCCTCGGTCCGCAGGATGGCCTCGGTGAGTGCCGCAGCAGGGATGGTGGAAGCCGCCAGTTGGTCACTCCCTTGCAGCCGCTCCCTGCCAGCCTCGACGGCCTCGCTGTCGGCCCTGTTCATCGCACCGCCGTGCCCGGTTTGCTGGTCGTGTGCAACCGCACCAGCAACTGCGCGAGGTGCTGGACGGTGGTGAGCAGGCCTGCGGACCATCTCGCCGGCGTTCAGATGTTGGCGCTTGGGTGCCACCCAGGTATGGAGGCTTCGTTGCGGCGTCAAGCAGCTCAAGAAACTTGTCACGCTGGAGCCGGAACTCGCTACTACCTGATGACGCGTTCGACCAATGCTCACCGACGGCGCCTGACAGCCAGGCCCAGCAGAGGAGGATCTCGTGGCTATTGGGGTAGTGGAGGTGGCGGTGGTGGTCGGTTACGGCTGCGCCGTCTTGCTGGGATGGATACGCGCGAGGACGGCGGCGCAGATCACTCGGGAACGTGAGACGAAGCGCCAGGAGATCATTCGATCGCTACCTCTCGGTAGCCGCGTCCTGGACATCAACGGCGCTGGCATCATGGTGGAAGTCGGACGCCAGACGACACCACCGTCGCAGTCACCGACCGGGAGCGAGGATGATCTTCAGCACTCCTGAGGACTGGAGAGAGGACGCGGCTTGCCGGGAGGATGGCTCCGACGGACTCTTCGCTCGCGGCGCTGCGCAGCGAGCGATGAAGATCGTCTGCTTGGGGTGCTCAGTGCGTACCGAGTGCTTGGCAGAAGCTTTGGACAACCGCATCGAGTACGGCGTCTGGGGGGGATTGACCGAGCGGGAGCGTCGAGCCTTGTTGCGCCGTCGACCGGATGTGGCGTCGTGGGCCGATCTGCTCTCGGCTGCGTGGGACAGCACTGAGCCGGACTCGGTTGTCGCTGGGGAGCTTGATGCGGTTGCTGAGTTCGAAGCTTGCTACAAGGCAGAGTTCACCCGGCTGGTCGGTTTTGTGATCAAGATTGGACATGACGAACAAGAAGCGCTTGATGCTGCCCAGGTGGCATTTACCGAAGCCTGGCGACAATGGAAGACCATTCGGGAACCCCGCGCCTGGCTCCGGAAGGTCGTCCGGCGCTGCCTTCAATACCTGCCCGAGGTTCCTTCCGCTGAAGTAGCCGACACGACCCGGCCGTTCGTGGCCAACGAGATCGAAATCGCAGAAGAAACACGATCCGTACTCGATGCTTTGCGGCTCCTGCCCTTTCGTCAACGTATAGTAATGGCCTACAAATATGACGGGTTCACGCCGACTGAAATCGCACGTGAGCTTGACCTAACACCCGAGAGCGTCCGCAAGACGCTTCAGCGAGCACGCGAAACGCTCAAACAATTCCTGCGGGGACACGGGAGAGATCGCGATGAGTGATCACGACGACACTGCGGCGTTCCTGGGTATGCCCGACGATGAGTTGTCGATCCTGTTGACGAAGGCCGGTGACGATCTCCAGACTGCTCTGGATCATGCCATCGACACCACGGAAGGGTATCGACAGATCATTTCTGACGTGGCGTCCGATGCGATATCCAATTCGCACAGCCATCAGGACAACGCCGGATAACACGGTGGTGGCCTACGTGGCCGCTGCCGATCACCGGCGGCTCCCGCGACTGACCCTCGGCGGCGTAGGTGGGTCCAGTCGCCCGACGCAGCTTGTTGCCAGGTTGATGTGGATGCCGAGCATGCGGGCCAGGACGGCTGGCCGAACTCCTCGAACCCGACCCCGTAGCCAACGAATCCGCCGCGCAGGTGGCCCACGTGCCACGCACGGTCCCGGGTGGTGGTCCGGCCAGCTCTCGCGGTCCAGAAGACCAGGGTTCCGGATCCTCCTGCAGCCACAGGACGTGTGGATTCGCAACCCTGGTCCTTGTTTCTCGTGTCGGCCCAAACCAGTAAGGAGCGACCTCGAGAATCCTGGGCCCGCATGGTTCGCGGGGGACGGTGTAGGTTCCGCTGCACCCAAGACCTCACGTTAACCCTCGAGCAGGGGCAGGTCCATTGCTGATCATTCTGGCCCGGACGTTTCCGGACACCCTGCCTCGCAGCTTCCGACATCTGTCGCGCATCCGTACCCGGTAGGTGGCGTGCACCGTCCTTTCGCCAAGTGGCCGAGGTCACAATCGACTTGGTCCTGTCCCTCGAGTCGCTGACCAGGAAGAACAACGGACTGCTCACGGCCCGGACGATTCCGTGCAGCTGGTGGTGGTGCCTGCGTTTGTACCGGGTGTCCGGGTCGTGCTGGACTTGTCGCACCGACACCCCGGCCGTCACGCGGCTTAGTGGCAGCCACCACTGTAGTCGCACTCGTCCCGGGGAATTCGGCCCAAACCAGTAAGTGGAAGAGACCGTCGAAAGGACCCACCATGTCGTTGGTGCGGACGATGCTGCCCAGGCGGGCGCGTCGATCCTGCGGGACGATCACCGCCCTGCAGTTGATGACCTTGTTCCTCATGGCCGGATTCGTGATCACGGCTACGGCCTTGGGCAGTCCGATCTGGCTGGCCGGCGCCGTCGCCACGGCCCTGCTCCGCCTCGTACTGCAAGGTCCGCTCCTGCGGTTGCCGTGGCAGGAGTTCCCACAGGGAGAGAGCGCGTGAAGGCGACCCCGATCCGGCCCCTGGTGGACTCCGATGTGGTGCGCCTACTCATCACTCAACGCGCGACGCGTCGAGAGGCCGAGCGGGCAATCACGGCCTTGCACGGGGCGATCGCGGCGAGCAAGCCCGAGCGTATCGAGCCTGAGCACTACACCCCGCTGCTCCAGTTCGAGGAGTATGACTTCGGCACGATCCAACACGCCTGGGACAAGCACAACACGACGCTCCTTCCCCGCGACGTCTACTGGCTCGTGCTGGACCTGTTCGATACCGACGCTGCTACACGGGACCGTATCGACCAGCTGTACCGGCGGGCGGCGCAGGCACAGGAAGCCATCGCCGAACTCGCACAGTCGATCGGTGATGATCAGATGCTCAACCGGCAGCGGGCCAGCTACATCCTGGCCCGACAACCACCGCGCAAGCTCGATGCCGAGCTGCGGCTGATCGCGACTGAGGACGCCTTCATGGATCACCTGCGCGCACTCAAGGAGCGCGGGGGTAAAGGGGTCCGCAGTCTCGCCGCGGAGATGCGCAAGGTTGATGCCGACGCCGCTCGCAGCTCCACCACCATCAACGACATGCTGGCCAAGCCCGTCGTGCCATCGGGGGAGAAGACGGTTCGGCTGCTCATTCAGGTGCTATTGCGCAGTATCCACAACGACACGTCTGAGGCGCTGGTGGACGAGTACATGGGGGTATGGAGCAGGCTGATCATCCAGCGGACCCGGAAACACCAGGCCCACTCGTGGTTGACGAACGCGTTGGATCGCATCGCGAAAGCCGAGAACGACGCGATCGCCGACAACCGGCACGACTACGCGTACGGGTTGCACATGGCTCGAACAATCGTCGCCACCGCCCTCGAGAGCGCGGCGCAACAGGAAGGCCTCGACCACAACGGCACCCTTATCACGAGCATCCCGGCATCCGACCCCTGACACCGATCGCGGGGTAGCGGCCGCCGATCACACTCGGCCCCGTTGCCCTTGAGATCTCCTCATCTCTGGGGCAGCGGGCCACGGTGACGAGAGCGAGCGGGTTCCCCGCCAGCACGTCGGCGGGAACACCCTAGATAGATGCATGTGGCAGTCCTACACGTCGACCATCCTGTCCGCTGCGGCTACATGCGGGTCTGTCCAGTAGTTGGTGTAACTGGTCTTGTTGGTTCTATTTCCTGGCTGCGGCCAGGCGTCCGGGGAAGGTGAGCTCGAAGGCGTTCAGTGGTGCCTTCCAGCGGGCGACCCAGCGTTTGCGTCCGGTGCCGGTGGGGTCGAGGCTCATCAGCGCCAGGTAGACGCACTTGAGCGCCGCTTGCTCGGTCGGGAAGTGCCCGCGGGCCTTGACCGCCCTCCGGATGCGCGCGTTGATCGACTCGATCGCGTTGGTCGTGCACACCACCGTGCGGATGTCCTTGTCGAACCGCAGAAAGGGCACGAACTCCGCCCAGGCGTTCTCCCACAGCTTGATGATGGCGGGGTAGCGTTGCTCCCACGTCTCACCGAAGGCGGCCAGCGCGTCCAGCGCCGCGGACTCGGACGGTGCGGTGTAGATCGGCTTGAGGTCCTTCGCGATCGCTGCCCAGTCGCGCTTGGACGCATACCGGAAGCTGTTGCGCAGTAGGTGGATCTTATGCCGATATCGGCATAAGGTCCATTATCCCGACTCCGGGGTTATTCCGATATCCGGTCGGGAGCGGTTGCCGTGGGTGGTGCCCGCGCTGGCGATGTCGGCATAATCCTGGCTCGTTGAGCGACGCTGGACCTTTCCATCGTATGGAGAGGAGAGCGTCATGGTGCACGTGCTGCACTCGGAAGTTGTGGGGCCGCTGGAGCCGTATGCCGACGGGTTCGCCCGGGAGTTGGTGAGGCGGGGATACGCGGTCAACGCTGCTGCACATCAGCTTGGGTTGGTCGCGCACCTGAGTCGCTGGATGATGTCGCAGCGGCTGGAAGCCGTGGATCTGACGCCGGAGGCGCTGGGGCAATACGTCGAGGTCCGCCGGAGGACGGGGCATCGCAACCTGCGTACGGTGAAGGCGCTGACGCCGCTGCTGGAATACCTGCGGGGCCTCGGATCAGTGCCCGTGATGGAGTCACCGACACCGCAGACGGCGGCTGCACGATTGCTGCAGCAGTATCGCGACTACTTGATCGAGGACCGTGACCTGCGGCCGAAGGTAGTGGTCGGCTATGTCGAGTCGGTGCGCCCGTTCATCGAGGCGCACGTGCGGGCCGGGGCCGGGGAACTCAGCGTGCTGAGGGCGGCAGATGTCACCGCGTTCATGGTTGCCTCCTCGCGGTGGTTGGCGCCCAAGACGGTGCAGCGGCAGGCGAGTGCGCTGCGCTCGTTGCTGCGATATTGGCATGTGCAGGGGTTGCTAGCCACCTCGCTGGTGGAAGCCGTTCCCAAGATCGCCACTGGCTATCCGGCAGTACCGCGAGCGTTGCCACCAGCGCAGGTGAATGAATTGCTGGCCTCGTGCGACCGCGATTGCGTCACTGGGCGTCGGGATTTCGCGATGCTGATACTGCTGTCGCGGCTGGGACTGCGCAGCGGTGAGGTCGCTGGGCTGGGACTGGACGACGTTGATTGGCAGTGCGGGGAAATCACTGTGACCGGCAAGGGACCCCGCAGCGACCGGCTACCGTTACCGGACGACGTGGGCCAGGCACTTGTGGACTATTTGTGCCACGGCAGACCGGCGGGTGCCTTGGACCGCAGCGTGTTCATCCGAATCAAGGCTCCGCACCACGGGCTCACGGCTGGTGGGGTGACCCAGGCAGTCGCCGCTGCCGCACATCGGGCCGGCGTGGGAACCGTGTATGCGCATCGGTTGCGGCACAGCGCGGCCACCTCGATGCTCGCCGCGGGTGCCTCGCTGGCCGAGATCGGCCAGGTTCTTCGACACCGCGGGTCGGTGACCACGGCGGCGTATGCGACCGTCGATGTTGCTGCGCTACGCACCCTGGCCCGGCCCTGGCCCACCGGGGGTGTGTCATGACCGGGCTGCACCAGGCGCTGGCCGAGTATCTGGCGCTGCGGCGCTCACTGGGTTACAAGCTCGAACGCGACGGCAAACTCCTCGCCCAGTTCCTCGACTGGCTCGACGAGCAGGACAAGCACACCATCACGCTGGCCGACACGCTGGACTGGGTACACCTGCCGGCAGAACCGAGCACGAGTTGGCTACGGATGCGGATGCAGGCGGTGCGCGGTTTCGCGACCTACCTGCACACCCTTGATCCGGCTGTCGAGGTCCCGCCGTCCGGGCTGGTGCCAGGACCGGTTCCTCGCGCGGTTCCTTACCTGTATTCCGATGCCGACATCGTAGCCCTGCTTGCCCAAGCCGAACAGCTGTCGAGTCCGCTGCGTCGGGCGACGATGCGCACCCTGATCGGACTGCTCGCGGTGACCGGGATGCGCCTGGGCGAGGTCCTCGCGCTCGACGACACCGACTTCGACCCGACAGCCGGGCTGCTGCTGATCCGGCATGCCAAGTTCGACAAGTCCCGGCAGATTCCCCTACACACCAGCACCACGACCGCGTTGCTGGCCTATCGCCGCACCCGTGACCAGATCATTGGCCGTCCAGTCAGTGATGCGCTGCTGGTCTCCACCGCCGGCACTCGGCTGCTGAACTACAACGTCGGACAGACCTTCGCCAAACTCATCCGCCGGGCCGGACTGGCTGGCCAGTCGCAAGCTCGCCAGCCGCGGCCGCATGATTTACGGCATAGCTTCGCGATCCGCACACTGCTGCGGTGGTATCGCGATGGGGGTGACGTTGCCGCCCGGCTGCCGCTGCTATCGACCTATCTCGGCCACGTCGCACCGGCGAACACCTACTGGTATTTGCACGCCGCTCCCGAACTGCTCGCCGAGGCTGCCCACCGACTCGAGGACGCTGCGGATGGTGGTGAGCCTCGATGAGTGCGATCGCTTCCACCGTGCAGACGTTTTTCACCGAGTATCTGATGCGCCAGCGGCAAGCCAGCCCGCACACCATCGCAGCCTACCGTGACCTGGTGCGGATGCTGCTGTTCTTCGCCGCCGAGCGCACTGGAATCGCGTGCCACCAGCTGCAGTTCACCGATGTCGATGCGGGGCTGGTCACCGCGTTCCTCGATGACTTGGAACACGGTCGCGGCAACAGCGTGCGCACCCGCAACGCGCGCCTGGCGGGGATCCACTCGCTTTTTGGCTACGCCGCCACGCACCATCCCGAGCATGCCGAGGACATTCAGCGAGTGCTGGCGATCCCTGCCAAGCGAGCCGAGCACACCATCATCACCTACCTCACCGAAGCCGAGTCCGAGGCACTGCTCGCCGCGCCGAATCGCAACACTCGCACCGGCAGACGAGACCACGCGTTGCTGCAGCTTGCAATCCAAACAGGACTACGAGCATCCGAACTGACCTCCCTGACCCGCCGCGACATCCACCTCGGCACCGGGGCACACATCCGCTGCCGCGGCAAGGGACGCAAACACCGCATCACCCCGCTCACCCACGGAACCGTCACGGTGATGCGGACCTGGATCCGCGAACGCACCGGCGACGAGGATGATCCGCTGTTTCCCACCAACCGCGGCAGCTCGATGAGCCCCGACGCACTCGCCCAGCGGGTCCGCATCCACGCCAGCACCGCAGCACGGTCCTGCCGATCGCTGGCCAGCAAGAACGTCACACCACACGTGCTGCGCCACACCGCAGCCATGCGGCTGCTGCACGCCGGAGTCGACACCACCGTCATCGCGCTCTGGCTCGGACACGTCGACGTGACCACCACCCAGATCTATCTCGAAGCCGACCTCGTACTCAAACAGCGAGCGCTCGACCGAACCACGCCACCGAAAGCGACGCCCGGCCGCTACCGCCCACCCGACCAGCTCATCGCCTTCCTCGAAGCCCTCTGATTATGCCGACATCGCCAGCGCGGGCACCACCCACGGCAACCGCTCCCGACCGGATATCGGAATAACCCCGGAGTCGGGATAATGGACCACGCAGGTCTGAGTGATCGCTTGCGGCCACACGGTTTCGATGGCCTCGGGCAACCCTTTCAGCCCGTCACAGACGACGATGCACACGTCGGCAGTGCCGCGGTTCTTGATCTCTGAAAGAACCCGGAGCCAGTACTTGGCGCCCTCGCCGTCGCCGTGCTCGCCGGCCCACAACCCGAGGATGTCGCGCGTGCCTTCCACCGTCACACCGAGCGCGACGTAGATCGGCCGGTTCGCGACATTGCCCTCTCTGATCTTGACATTCACACAGTCGATGAAGACCACCGGATACACCGCGTCCAGCGGCCGGTTCTGCCAGTCGGCCATGCCCTCCATCACCCGGTCGGTGATCGTGGTGATGGTCTGCTTGGACACCTGCGCGTCGTACACCTCGGCCAGATGCGCGGCGATCTCACCATGCGTGAGCCCCTTGGCGGACAACGAGATCACCAGGTCATCCATCCCGGTCAGCCGGCGCTGGCCCTTACGCACCAGCTGCGGCTGGAAGGTGCCGTCCCGGTCTCGTGGCGTGGTGATCTCCACCGGTCCAGCCTCGGTCACCACCTGCTTGCCGCGCCGACCGTTGCGCGAGTTGCCACCGTCACGGCCGGCCGGGTCGTGCCTGGCATAGCCGAGATGGTCATCCATCTCGCCCTCCAACGCCGACTCGACGACCTTCTTCGTCAGCATCGCCAACAAGCCGCCCTCGCCGGTCAACTGCAAGCCCTCGGCCCGCGCCCGATCCGCCAGCTGCTGCACCAGCTGATCATCCACCGCATCCGTCGTCGCCGACGTATTCACCTCACGGCCGTTGGCCGTCACATCAGTCACAGGTGTCTCCTTCATCTCAGGAGTTACACCAACGAAATTACAGTCCCCGACATGCCTCCTGTATCACCGAGTCGGGCCTGCGGTGACCGTTTGGGAAATGATCACCGTTAGCGTGGGAAGCGTGCTCGCAAGACACGCTGACCGTGCTGGTCAGCCGATTTCGTCGGGAGCCCACCCTTGTCGGGGCCCTGGCGGCCCCTCCCGGTATCCCGATTCGTTGTGGGGGGCCCACCCCCCACACCCCCCAGGGTGCGGTGGTTGCGTTGGGTGCGATGGTTGCCCGGTGAGGTTTGACCCAGCGTGGTTATGTGATTTCCCTTTGTTCTAGGGCTTGTTTGGCTTCTTGCATTTCCTGGTGCACATCCGGGGGAAGCGTGCGCTTCAGGATGGGGTGCAGCAGGTAGGCCAGCGGTGGCTTGAAGGTGATGTCGACGGTGCGGGTGACTTTCGTGCCCTCGGGGGTCGGGGCGCAGACGAAGCTGGCCGCGAAGGCGGAGAAGCGGCGGGCCAGGCGGTTGTGCGGGGGTGGGGCGTACTCGATGTCCACCCGCTCACCGGGGGTGAGGCTCATCCGGGAGACCAGTGTGGGGCCGGGGCCCGGGATACCCGGTAGATGCGAGCGGAACTTGAACTCGGTCACGTCGTCCTGCCTGCGTACCCAGTCGATCCGGCCCAGCTTGCTGTCCACCTCGGCGTAACGCTCGGCATCCAGCACGAAGGCGAGGAACTCCTCCGGTGCGCACCGTACGGTCTGCTCCACTGTGACACCAACCATAAGTGAGAGAGTACTCTCTTACTATGGCGAGAACCACTCCCGGAGTGACCAGGGAACGCATCCTCGACGAGGCCGTCCGGCTGTTCGCCGGCCGTGGCTACGACGCGACCTCTGTGGTGGATATCCAGGTGGCCTGCGGGCTCGCGCCCGGCTCGGGCGCGCTCTACAAGCACTTCCGTTCGAAGCGGGAACTGCTCGAGCACGCCGTGCGGCGCAACATGGAGACGTTGGCGCGCAGCCAGGCCGAGGCGATGACCGAGGTGCCGACCGAGCCGCGGGCCGCGCTCCGGCTGCTGGCCGAGGTCGTCTGGCGGGTGCTGGACGACGAGCGCGAGCTGGTCCGGATCATGGTCCGCGAGTTCGCCGGGTTTCCCGAGCTGTTCGAGCAGATGTGGCAGGCCGTGCTGGCGAACGTCTACCGGGTGGGTGCCGGCTGGATCGAGGGGCTACGCGACCGCGGGCAGGTCGAGGTGGCGGATCCGGAGGCCACCGCGGCCGTGCTGCTCTCCTCGCTGACCTACTACCCGATCCTGGACACCCTGATCGGGCACACCCCTGGTGACCTGGGCCGGGAGCGTTTCCTGGCGGCCTGGCTGGAGCATGCCGCGGCCACCCTCGGGCTTCCCTAGGTGCGGTGGGCGGCGACGGCCGCGCGGGTGGCGGGCACGACCTCCTCGGTCCAGCGGTGGAACTGGTCCAGGTCGTCGTGCTCGGTGCCGAACACGAAGGTGTCCATGCCGTACTCCACGGCCAGTTCGGTGAGCTCGTCCACCCACTGGTCCACCGGCCCGTGCAGGAAGCCACGGGGTGCCGGCGTGATCGACCCGAACACGTTGTAGATCCGCCGGATCTCCGACGGTGCGCGTCCCGCCGCGGCGGCGGCCTCGTCGATCACCGCGTGCTTGGCGGGCAGGGCTTCCGGAGGGACGTAGCTGGAGGAGGGGATCCAGCCGTCCGCCGACCTGCCGAGCTCGGCCAGCAGCCGGGGCCCGAGCACGCCCAGCCAGAGGGCGATCGGGTGCGCGGGTGGCGGGCCCGGACGCACCCCGGCCAACCGGTACGCCGAGCCGTCGAAGCGGACCGCGCGCTCGGCCGACCACATCCGCCGGATCACCTGGATCGCCTCGACCAGCGCCGAGGCCGCCTGCGCCGGGTCGCGCACTGGCCCGTCCATGGCACCGATCGCGTCCCGGAACCCACCGGCACCGAGGCCGAGCTCCAGCCGGCCACCGGAGAGCACGTCCAGGCTGGCCGCGGCCTTGGCCAGCATCGCGGGTGGGCGTAGCGGCAGGTTGGCCACGTCCGGGAACGCGTGCACCCGCTCGGTGCGGGCGAGCACGGTGGCCAGCAGGGACCAGGTGTCCAGGAACCGGCGCTGGTACGGGTGATCCTGGATGCCCACCACGTCCAAGCCGGTCCGGTCGGCGAGGGCGACGATGTCCATGATCCGTTCCACCGAGTCCGCGTTCGGGGTGGGGAACACGCCGAACCGGATCTCCCGCCGGTAGTCGGTCACGATCGCACCGCCTCGGCACGCAGGGTCTCGTGGGTCGGGGCCTCGGGGACATGCGCGGGCCGCTTGGCGTCCAGCTCCCTGCGCAGCACCGGGATCACCTCCTCGCCGAGCAGGTCGAGCTGCTCCAGTACGGTTTTCAGCGGCAGGCCGGCGTGGTCGATCAGGAACAGTTGCCGCTGGTAGTCGCCGAAGTGCTCGCGGAAGGTCAACGTCTTGTCGATCACCTGCCGCGGGCTGCCCACGGTGAGCGGGGTCTGCTCGGCGAACTCCTCCAGCGAGGGGCCGCCGCCGTAGACGGGCGCGTGGTCGAAGTACGGCCGGAACTCGCGCACCGCGTCCTGCGAGTTGCGCCGCATGAACACATGCCCGCCGAGGCCCACGACGGCCTGGTCGGCCGTGCCGTGCCCGTGGTGCTCGTAGCGCTGCCGGTACAGCTCGATCAGCCGCTGGAAGTGCTCCTTCGGCCAGAAGATGTGGTTGGCGAAGAACCCGTCGCCGTAGTATGCGGCCTGCTCGGCGATCTCCGGGCTGCGGATCGAGCCGTGCCACACGAACGGCGGCACCCCGTCCAGCGGGCGTGGGGTGGAGGTGAATCCCTGTAGCGGGGTGCGGAACCGGCCCTCCCAGTCCACCACGTCCTCCCGCCACAGCCGGTACAGCAGGTGGTAGTTCTCGATGGCCAGCGGGATGCCCTGCCGGATGTCCTGGCCGAACCAGGGATACACCGGCGCCGTGTTGCCCCTGCCCAGCATCAGGTCCACCCGGCCGTCCGCGAGGTGCTGCAACATCGCGAAGTCCTCGGCGATCTTCACCGGGTCGTTCGTGGTGATCAGCGTGGTCGAGGTGGAGAGGATGAGGCGGCGCGTGCGGGCCGCGACGTAGCCGAGCATGGTCGTCGGCGAGGAGGGCACGAACGGCGGGTTGTGGTGCTCGCCGGTGGCGAACACCTCCAGCCCGACCTCCTCGGCCTTCTCCGCGATGGCCACCATCGACTTGATCCGCTCAGCCTCCGAGGGCGCGACACCGGTGGTCGGGTCGGGGGTCACGTCGCCGACGGTGAAGATCCCGAACTGCACGACAACTCCCTGGGGTAGTGATTCAACGCTCAACTACATTCAACCACGGCGCCCCCGACCTTGTTCCCTGTCCTGGTGTCTTATTCAAGTGTCGGGTTATTCAGGTCCGTAGCGTGCGTCACCACTGCTGTGAACTGCAACGACCTCTCGCACGGGCCTGGCGGCCCGCGGTCGCTGGGTCGTTCTGAATAACCCTCCTGGTTCTCAGGTCTCGAGCAAGTCCTTGTACTCCGGGTGCTTGTTGATGTAGTCGGCCACGTACGGGCACACCGCCCGCACCCGGCTGCCTTCCGCCCGCGCGGCGTCCAGCGACGCACTGGTCAGCCGGCCGGCGAGGCCCTGGCCCCGCCGCTCCGGGTCGACCTCGGTGTGCGTGAACACGAGCAGGCCCGGCTCGCGCCGGTAGGCGGCGTGCCCCACCAGCTCCGTGCCGATGTGCAGCTCGAACCGGGACCGGTCCGGGTTGTCGGTGACCTGGATCTCGCCTTCGGATTCACTCATGGTTCCGATGCTCCCGGATACCCACCGGCGCCGCGCGGTAGAAGCGGAAGCGCCGGAAGCCGAGCGGGACGAGCCCCGGGGTCTCGTTGATCATCCGTGGCACCGGGTCGTCCGCGCGCAACGCGGTCTCCACGGTCCGCTGGTGCGCTTCCTCGTCCACGAACTCCGCGTAGTTCAGCACGTGCCTACCGTCCGTGCTGAGGTGGAAGTTGCTGGAGATGTTTCCATCCGGCTCCCGCGCGGGTTCGGTGAACCCGGGCACCGTCTCGAACAGGGTGTCCACGAACTTCCTCGCCGTGTGCTCGCCGTCGGTGTCGAACCGGACCACCACGATGATCCCGGGCGTCGGGTTCGGTCCGGTCGCGGTGAAGCTGCGGTAGCGCCGGTAGTGCCGTCCGCGCTCGCCAGGGTTCGCCTCGGCCGTCCACTGCGAGTACCGCAGCACGGTGTGCCCGTCGGTACCGAGGTAGACGTTGCGGGACAGCAGGCCGGGCTCCGGCCCGCCGGCGAGCGCGTCCTCCGCGGCTTCCCGTTGCTCGCGCGGGTCGTCCACCGTCCATTCGTGCGCCAGCACCAGTGCGGCGTCGGGGCGGATGATCCGGGGCGGTGTCGTCTCGTTCGTCTCGTTCATACCGGTGACGTTAGGCAGGCGGCCGGAACCGGGGCATCTGTCGGATGACTGGCCCCGTCGACCCCAGTCATCCGACAGATGCCGCCCCCGGGTGCGGGTTCGTAGCGTCGGGTTCGATCGAACGAACAACGAAGGAGCACCTCATGGACCGCCTGCACCTTGGCGTCATCGTCGGCAGCACCCGCGCGGGCCGGTTCGCGCCGGTCGTCGCGAACTGGTTCGCCGACCAGGCCGCGCTGCGCGCGGACCTGACCGTGGACGTGATCGACCTGGCCGAGGCCGGGTTGCCCGACCGGCTGGGGGATTTCGGGGACGACTCCGCGCCCCGTGAGGTCGGGGTGCTCACCCCGCGACTGGCCGACGCCGACGGCTTCGTGGTGGTGACCCCGGAGTACAACCGCAGCTTCCCTGCCCCGCTGAAGACCGCGATCGACTGGTACGGCGCCGAGTGGCAGGCCAAGCCGGTGGGTTTCGTCTCCTACGGCGGCATTTCCGGCGGGTTGCGCGCGGTGGAGCAGCTGCGCCTGGTGTTTGCCGAGCTGCATGCCACCACCATCCGGGACACGGTCAGCTTCGCCAACTACTGGGATCAGTTCGGCACGGACGGCAACCCGGCCGGGCCGCAGGCTGGCCGGGCGGCCGGGCTGTTGCTGGACCGGATCACCTGGTGGGCCCGCGCACTCAAGGAGGCAAGGGACAAGCATCCCTACGCGAACGCAGCCGCGTGAACAGTAGGGTCGGTCCATGCTCCTTGGCCGGGCCGACGAGGTGGCCACGATCGACGCACTGCTGGCCGCGGCACGGACCGGGCGCAGCGGGACGTTGATCGTGCGCGGGGAGGCCGGGATCGGCAAGACCGCCCTGCTGGACCACGCCGCGCGGGCCGCGACCGGGTTCCGGGTGCTGCGCGGCACCGGCATCGAGTCGGAGACCGAACTCCCTTTCGCCGGGCTGCACCTGCTGTTCACCGGGGCGCTGGAGCAGCTCGACCGGCTGCCCCCGGTGCAGGCCCGCGCGTTGCGGGCGGCGCTGGGGCTCGGCGAACCGGCAGCGGGCGACCGTTTCCTTGTCGGCCTCGCGGTGCTCACCCTGCTGTCCGAGCTCGCAGGGGACGGTCCGCTGCTCTGCCTGGTGGACGACGCCCACTGGCTGGACCCCGGTTCCGCGGAGGCGTTGCTGTTCGCCGCGCGCAGGCTGGAGGCCGAGGGCGTGGTGGTGATCCTGGCCGCGCAGGAGGAGGACTTTCCCGCGCCCGGCCTGCCCGAGCTGCGGCTCGACGGGCTGGACGAGACGGCGGCGGGGGAGCTGCTCGACCAGCACGCGTCCGACCTGCCGCACCATCTCCGGGACCGGATCCGCAGGGAGGCCCGTGGCAACCTGCTGGCGCTGCGCGAGCTGCCGCAGGTGTGGCGGGACGGCCGGTCGGTCCGGCTGGATCAGGCCTTCGTCGATCAGATCGCCGAGCTGCCGGAACGGACAAGGACGCTGCTGCTGGTGGCCGCGGCCGACGACTCCGGGGACCAGCAGGTGGTGCTCGCCGCGGGTGGTCGGCTGGGCTGCTCGGCCCGCGACCTGGAACCCGCGGAGCGGCGGCGGCTGCTGCGCCCCGCGGACGGTGGGCCGGAGTTCCGGCACCCGCTGATCCGGGCCGCGGCGTACCGGGCCGCGCCGCTGCACCGGCGGATCGCCGCGCACCAGGCGCTGGCGGAGACCTACGCCGAGCGGGACAACGTCTGCGCCCGTGCCTGGCATCTCGCCGCGGCCGCCGACGGGCCGGACGAGCGCGTCGCCGCCGAGCTGGAACGGGCCGCCGAACTGGACCGCGGCCTCGGCGGGTACGCCTCGGTGGCCGCGGCCTACGAGCGGGCCGCCGAGCTCAGCCCGGACACCGGCGAGCGCGGCCGCAGGCTGATCGCCGCGGCGGAGGCGGCCGCGGATGCCGGGCGGCCCGAGCGGGCCGAGGCGTCGGCACACCAGGCCGAGCTGCACCGCACCGATCCGGAGGCGCAGGGCCGGATCGCGCTGCTACGCGCCCGGCTGGCCGAGGAACGCAACCGGCCGATGGCTGCCCACCGCATCCTGCTCGAGAGTGGCGACGCCCGGATGCTGTTCTGGGCGGTGGAGTCGGCCTGGGCAGCAGGCGATCTCGCGGCCGCCGAGCTGGCCGCGGAGCGGGCGCCGGACGGCGCCCCGGCACGCGCGCTGGCCCTGGCGGCGACCGGGTTGAACCACACCCGACCCGGCGGGGTCGCCGAGGGCGTCACGGCCGTGCGGGAACTGCTCGCCGGGGGCGCCGCGGACCCGATCCGCACCGGGCTGCGCACCGCATGGTGGTACCTGCTGCTCGGCGACCACGCCCGGGCGCACGAGCTGGCCTGCACCATCGAGCGGAGCTGCCGGGAGCGCGGCGCGATCGGCCTGCTGCCGCATGCGCTGGCCCTGCTGGCCCGCACCGAGGCGCACCTCGGGCGTCGGCACGAGGCCGTTGCCTGCGGCACCGAGGGGCTGCGGATCGCGGAGGACACCGGGCAGGAGGCCGCGGTCGGCCCGCTGGCCGCGGTGCTGGCCTGGGCCGCGGCCGTGGCCGGGGACCGGGGGCGCTGCACCGGGCTGATCGCGCCGGCACGCACCCCGGAGCACGGGCACGGCGCCGTCCGGGCGCGGGCCGCGCTGCCGCTGCTCGAACTCGGGCTGGGGCGGCACGAGGCGGTGCTGGCGCTGCTGCCGGACATCCTCGCCTGCCCGAACCGGATGGACTTCCGCTCCGCCTTCCCCGATCTGATCGAGGCGGCGGCCCGGCTGGGTCGCACCGAGGCGGTCGAGGAGCCCCTGTACCGGTACACCGAGTGGGCGGAGCGGATCGGGCAACCCTGGGCCGAGGCGGTCGCCCTGCGCTGCCGCGCGCTGCTCGCGTCGGACGTCGAGGCCGAGCGGCATTACCGGGACGCGGTGGCGCTGCACCGCGAGGGCAACGGCCGCCCGTTCGAACGGGCCCGCACCGAGCTGCTGTACGGGGAGTGGCTGCGCCGGGAGCGCAGGCCGAGCGAGGCCCGCCCGCTGCTGCGCTCGGCGCTGGAGGTGTTCGAGCCGATCGGTGCCCGGCCATGGACCGACCGCGCGAGCGCCGAGCTGCGCGCGGCCGGGGAGAGCGCGGGCCCCGTGGCCGGGGACGTGCGCACCCGGCTCACCGCGCAGGAGTTGCAGGTGGTCCGGCTGGCCGCAGGCGGGTTGAGCAACCGGGACATCGGTGCCCAGCTTTTCCTCAGCCCGCGCACCGTCGGCTACCACCTCTACAAGGCCTATCCCAAGCTCGGCGTGTCCTCCCGGAACGAACTCGCCCGGCTCGAACTGGCCGCCGAGGGAAGCTAGCCTCTGCTGGGTGCACAACGAGTTCGGCGGCGACGCGGACAACGTGATCCAGGGTCGGGACATCTACGGCGGGGTGCACTTCCACCAGGTCCGTGGCCCGCGCGGCGGCCGATGCCAGGTGCCGCCCGCCCCGGAGCACTACACCGACAACGAGCGCCCGCTGGCCGAACTGGACGCCTGGCTGGCCCACGCCGAGAGCCGGGACGGGCCGAAGGTGGTCATCCTGCGCGGCCCACCGGGCTGCGGAACCACCACGCTCGCCGGCTACTGGGTGCACCAGCACGAGGCCGACTACCCGGACGGGCACTTCTTCGTCCGGCTCGGCACCGGCCCGGACGAGGCCGAACAGGAACGGCCCGCGCTGGCCGAACTGCTGCTCGCCGCCGGGCGGCACCCGGACGAGATCCCGGCCAGCCTGGAGGGCCGCGCCGCGCTGTGGCGGTCCTGGAGTACCGGGAAGCGGATCGCGCTGGTCATCGACGACGCGCTCACCGCGGGCCAGGTGCGCGCGCTGCTTCCCGGTGCGGGCGCATCGGCGGTGCTGGTCACCGAGGCCGGGCGGGTGGAGAGCCTGCGGGCGTGGGCCAGCGCGACCACGGTGGACATCGCGCCGATGGCCGACGACGCCGCGCACCTGCTGCTCGGCAGGCTGGTCGGCGCGGACCGGCTGGCCACCGACCCCGGTGCGGTCGCCGAGCTGATCGATCTGTGCGCGGGTTCCACCGTCGCGCTGTGCGTGGTCGCCTCGCTGCTGACCGAGTTCCCCGACCGGCCGGTGGCCCGGCTGGCGCGCAGGCTGGCCAGGCAGGAACGCACCCTGCAGGAGCTGTCCAGGGACGAGGACCTTTCCGTCACGGTCGTGTTCGACGCGGCCTACCGCAGGCTGTCCCCGCTGGCCCAGCGTTGCTACCAGGCACTCGGCGTGCATCCCGGCAGCGGGGACGTGAGCGCCGCTGCGGTGGCGGTGGCTCTCGGTGCGGATCAGGACGACGTCGATGACGCCCTGCACGACCTGCTGCGAGCCCGGCTGGTGCAGGAGACCGAGGATGAGCGCTACCTCATCTCCGGCCTGATCCGCAGGCACGCCATGGCCAAGGCGGAACAGGACGGCACCGCCCTGCGGCAGCACCTGCTGGCCTACTACTGGGCTCGGGCCCTGGCCGCGGACGGGTTGCTCATGCCGAACCGGGGCTGGCGTCAGCGGATCTGGCCGGAGCTGACCGTTGCCGAGGACGGCGGCGAGGAGGAGGCCAGGGCCTGGTTGGAGGCCGAGCGGATCAACCTGCGCGGGGCGGTGGACCTGGCCTACGAGCTCGGCGAGCTCAGCCGCGCCTGCCAGCTCTGTCTCGCCCTCTGGCCGCTGCACGAGCAGGGCAAGTACGCGCACGACATGGCCGCGACCAACCGGATCGGAGTGCGGGCGGCCACCGAGCTCGGCGACTGGCCGGCCGCTGCCGTGCTGGCGATGCAGCAGGGTTTCGCCTACCGGGAGCTCGGCGATCCGCAGCGGGCGGTGGAGTTGTTCGAGACCGCGCTGGGCCACGCCGAGCGGGCCGGGTCGGTCGAGGCGCAGGCCTCGGCGGTGGAGTCGCACGGCCTGGTCCGGCTGGACCAGGGCCTGCTACCCGCGGCCACCGACCTGCTGCGCCGCAACCTCGCGCTGGCCGAGCGGCTCGCGGTGCCGCGGCGGCTGGCGCTGGCCCGGCTGCACCTGGCCAAGGTGGAGCCGCCGGAGGTCGCGCTTGCGCTGCTCGAACGAGCCCGCGCCGAGCTGGCCGCCGAGCCCTACAACCTGGTCAAGGTGGACCTGTGGCGGGGAAAGAAACTGCTGGCGGCCGGCAGGCAGGCCGAGGCGGCCGAGTTGCTCGCCGGTGCGGCCGCCACGGCGAGCACCGGAAAGTGGCACGCCGAGCGCGCCCAGCTGTGCGAGGCGCTGGCCGATCTGGCGCTGGCCAGGGGCGAACCCGAGGTGGCCCGGTCGTACCTGCGGGACGCGCTGGACATCTACCGGCTCCGCGAGTTCACCCACCGCGGCCGGGCGGTCCAGGCCCGGCTGGACGAGCTCGGCTGACCCGCGCCGAGTGCTCCCGCCCTGCCACCCGCAGGCTCAGCCCGGCAGGCAGGTCCCGCAGCGGGTGGCCCGCGGCCACCCAGGCGTACAGCACCGAGCCGAACAGCGGTCCGCGCCCGGTCACCTCGGTGAGCCGCACCAGCGAGCCGTCGGCGTTCCCCACCAGCCAGTCGCGTTCGCCCGCCGGGGCGGCGGCGAGCGCGCAGCCCGGTAGCGCGGCCAGTGTTCCCGCGATCCACTCGGCCGGGTCGGCGGGATTCTCGTGCACGATCAGGTCGGCCAGGTCGAGCAGCCGGGTGTTCGGCTCCCGGGTGCCGACCACCAGGTGCGTACCGGCGGGAACGAGCGCGGGCTCGCCCAGTGCCTCGGCGGGGTACCGCTGCACGGTGGCGGACAGGCGGCCCGCGCCGTCCGGGTGCAGGTCCGCCCGGACCAGCCAGGCCGCGGGCTCCGGCGGGGTGACCTCGGGCACCGGCAGTGCCGTGGGGTCCGGGCCGTCGTCCGGTTCCGGCAGGTCCAGCAGCCGGTAGATGGACCGCCGCAACACGGACGCGGAGGCGCCGGGCAGCGCGGTGGTCCGTTCGGTGATCGGCGTGTAGCGCGCGGGGTCGTGTGCCGCGATGGCCCGCTCGATCTGGGTGAGCGGGTCGCCGTCCAGCCGGAGTGCCGTGGCGAGCAGCAGGCCGATCGGCGATGCCGGGTCCACGGCCTCCTCGGGTGCGGCGGCCAGCAGCACCGGCGTGCCCAGCGCCGCCGAGTAGAAGGTGACCGAACCGTGGTCACCGATGGTGAGGTCGGCGGCGACCAGCGCGGGCCGCCACAGCTCCTCCTGCGCCAGTACCAGCACGCCCGCACGAGCGCAGGCCTCGGTCCACAGTCGGACCTGCCACGGCGTGTGGCCGGCGTGGATGTTCGGGTGCAGGGCGAGCGCGAGCCGGTAGTCGTCGATCGGCAGCCGGGCGGCGAGCTCGCGGGCCAGCAAGGGCCTGCTGCCGTACAGCGAGGGCTCGGCCCAGGTCGAGCTCAGCACGATCAACCGCTGGCCGGGGGCGACGCCGAGGGCTTGCCGGTAGGTCTCGCGCAGCGGCCGGCTGGCCAGCATCCGGTCGAAACAGGGGTCGCCGGCCACCAGGGCCGCGTCCACCGCCTCCGGGCAGGCGGCACGTAACCGCTCGAGTTGTTCGGGGTGGGAGAGAATGATGACCGAAGGAACGAGGCGACCTTCGTGCATGAGCCACGGCCTCGAGAGCCCGAAGACCGATTTTCGATTTTCGATTTTAAGTATTTATTGTACCCCATTCCATGGGGAAAGACCATGAGTGGGGCCGCGATGCGGTGCAGGTCGCCGCCGTAGCTCGCGGCGATCGCCAGATCGGCTTCGGTCGCCACGGCCTGGTCCCACGGCAGTTCGAGGATTCCGTTGCGACTCAGGAACTCCGTGGTGCCCGCGTCGAACGCGCTGGAACCGGTGCGGGTGAACACGATCTGCACCCGCGGGTCGCGGGCCACGATCGGCAGCACATCGAACAACCGGGTGGCCGAGGTGACATTGTGTACCACGGCGAGAATCGTGCGACGGGTCGCGACGGTGCGCCATTGCCGGGATCGCGGAACAGGCACTCAGAAACGGATGTCGCCGTGAAAATCCCGTCCCTGGATCACGTTACCCTGCACGGTGCCGGACATCTGGTTGGTGACCCCGCCGTCCCGGGCCTGCTGGCTGACGTTGACCCGATCCCACTCCGCGCGCAGCGCCGAGGAGAACTCCGGGTCCGCCCGCTCGGCCGCCTCCAGCCGTTCCGCCAGCGCCTGGATGGGCGCCCGATCCGGGTCGCCTTCCGGCGCCTCGGCGGCGACCTCCAGTTCGGCGGTGGCCGCCGGATCTCCGGCGAACTGGCGCCTGACCAGGTCGTAGAGGCCGGTCGCCGCCTTGCCTGCCAGCGCGGCGGCAATGGAGATCAGGATGGGCTCAACCACCCCGTCACCGTAGCAGTGCCACCGGCGGCGAGTGTCCTGTTCCCTGGAAAAACGCGGGAACAGGACACTCGCGGCAGTAGGTCCGGGTCAGCTCACGCTGATCAGGTCGACCACGAAGACGAGGGACTCGTCCGGGCCGATGGCGTCGCCCACGCCCTCCTCGCCGTAGGCCAGGTGGGAGGGAATGATCAGTTTGCGGCGCCCGCCGACGCGCATCCCGGCGATCCCACGGTCCCAGCCCGCGATGACCTGGCCGACACCGAGCTGGAAGGCCAGCGGCTCACGGCGGTTCCAGGAAGAGTCGAACTCCTCGCCGCTGGAGAAGGTCACACCGACGTAGTGCACCTCGATGTCCTGGCCGGGCAGGGCCTCGGGGCCCTCGCCCTCGACGAGTTCCTCGACTTCCAGCTCGCCGGGTGCGATGCCCTCGGGGCGGTCGATTTCCGGCTTCTCCAACGCCATGCGGGTATTCCTCCATGCGGGGGTCGGTCGCGGTGCCCCACCGTAACCAATCACATCACGGCGTTCCGATCGGCCCCATTCCGTCGCAGCGGTGCGCCCGCGCGATGCAGATGGCCGAGGGCTTCTGCCCAGGAACGTACCAGGCCCGTCTGGTGGTAAGGGATACCGAGTTCGGCGCAGTACGCCCGGACGATCGGCTGCGCCCGGCGCAGGTGCGGGGTCGGCATATGCGGGAACAGGTGGTGCTCGATCTGGTAGTTCAGGCCGCCCATGGCGTTGTCCACGAACAGGCCGCCGCGCACGTTCCGGGAGGTCAGTACCTGCCTGCGGAGGAAGTCGAGCTTCTCGCCCGGCCCGAGCATCGGCATGCCCTTGTGCCCGGGGGCGAAGATGGATCCCATGTAGACGCCCCACAGGCCCTGGTGCACGGCGAAGAAGGCCAGCGCCTTGCCCGGCGAGAGCACCAGCAGCAGCGCGGCGAGGTATCCGCCGAAGTGGACGAACAGCAGCGTGCCCTCCAGCAGCGGCCGTTTCACCGTGCGCCGCAGCACCGACCGCACGGCGCCGTAGTGCAGGTTCAGGCCCTCGAGGGTGAGCAGCGGGAAGAACAGGAACGCTTGCCACCTCCCGATGAACCGGGCGGCGCCCCGGCTGTTCTCGGCCTGCCGGGTGGACCAGACCAGCACGTCCGGGTCGACGTCCGGGTCGTGCTCCTCGTGGTTGGGATTGGCGTGGTGCCGGGTGTGGTTGTCCATCCAGCGGCCGTAGCTCATCCCGATGCCCAGGTTGCCCACGAGCATCCCGGCGAGCTCGCTCGGCCGGCGGGTGCGGAACACCTGCCGGTGCGCGAGGTCGTGCGCGACCAGTGCGACCTGGGCGAAGATGATCGCGAACCCCGCCGCGAGCGCGAGCTGCCACCAGGAGTCACCGAGCGCGAGGAAGGCGGCGATGCCAGCCCCGTACAGGGCGGCGATGAGCCCGGTCCGGAGCAGGTAGTAGCCCGGCCGCCTGCCGAGCAGGCCCGCACCGGCGACCCGCCGCGACAACTCCGCGTAGTCGCTTCCCGCCCTCGCCGGTCGTCCCATGTCGTTGATCGTCATGGCAGCCATTGTGTTGAACCGGGTTCTCGCTGGGAATCATGCCGGCACCCTGGTGCGTGCGGGGGCTGGCCCCACCGCCTCGCCGGGTAGTCCGGTCCAGCGAGAAAACGCGAATAGTCTTCACAAATTGCGGTACTCGCCGGTAGTGTGCGGCTGGTCACACCCTGCGAGAGGAGCGGCGGTATGCGCGCGCGGCTTGGAGTACTCCTCGGGACCATCGCACTGGCCACCGGCCTGCTGGCGCCACCGGCCGCGCCCGCCGCCCCGCAGCGGCCACCGGTCGAGGACTTCTGCGGCGACCAGTGCTCGGATATCCTGCCGCCGGGGCAGAACGGCAACGCCACCCTCGCCGACATCCTGCTGCACCAGGTGTTCGGCAGCCGGCCCGCGCATGCCGACGACCAGCTCGGGCCGTACGCCGCGCTTGCCGACGGCTACCCGGGGCTGACCACCGAGACCATCAACGAGTTCTTCAACGACGCCTCCTTCGGGGTGCCCGACGATCAGGTGGTCAGCACCATCCGGCCGCGTTCCGACGTCACGATCGTCCGGGACAAGGCCACCGGCGTGCCGCATATCCACGGAACCACCCGCTCGGGCACCGAGTTCGGTGCCGGCTACGCGGCCGCGCAGGACCGGCTGTGGCTGATGGACATCATGCGCAGGGTCGGCCGGGGTGAGCTGACACCGTTCGCCGGCGGCGCCGAGGGTAACCGCGCGCTGGAACAGCAGTTCTTCGCCGCCTCCCCGTACACCGAGGCCGAGCTGCGGCAGCAGATCGACCAGGTCGCCGAGTCCGGACCGCTCGGCAGGCGTGGCCTCGCCGACGCGAAATCCTATGTGGACGGAATCAACGCCTACATCGAGGACGCGCACGGTGGCAGGTACTTCCCCGGCGAGTACGTGCTGACCGGGCACGTGGACGCGATCACCAACGCCGGGGAGATCGCGCCGTTCCGGCTGACCGACCTGGTGGTGCTCGCCTCGGTGGTGGGCGCCCAGTTCGGTGGCGGTGGCGGCGGCGAGGTGCGGGCCGCGATCGCCAAGCTGGCGATCCAGGAACGGTACGGGCTCGCCGAGGGGGAGCGGGTCTGGCGCGGCCTGCGCGCCGAGGACGACCCGGAAACGGTGCGCACCCTGCACGAGGGCCAGAGCTTCCCGTACGGCAAGGCCCCGGAGCACCCTCGGGGCGTCGCCATGCCCGAGCCGGGTTCGGTGACGCCGCAGCAACTCGTGTTCGACCGCACCGGTTCCGCCGGCTCGCAGCAGAACGTCGCGGTGCGGCCGGTGGACACGCACGGCATGTCCAACGCGCTGGTGGTGTCCGGGGAGCAGACCGAGAGCGGCAACCCGGTGGCGGTGTTCGGCCCGCAGACCGGGTACTTCGCGCCGCAACTGCTGATGTTGCAGGAACTGCAGGGGCCCGGGATCAGCGCCCGCGGAGCGTCCTTCGCCGGGCTGAGCTTCTACGTGCTGCTCGGTCGCGGGCAGGACTACGCCTGGAGCGCGACCACCTCGGCGCAGGACATCACCGACACCTACGCGGTGGAACTGTGCGAACCGGACGGTTCCGCGCCCACCAGGGAGTCGAACTTCTACACCTTCCGCGGCGAGTGCCTGCCGATGGAGGTGGTGGAGCGGAAGAACGCATGGGAGCCGACCGTGGCGGACTCGACCCCGGCCGGGTCGTACACCCTGCGCGCCTTCCGGACCGAGTACGGGCCGGTGACTCACCGCGCGATGGTGGACGGCAGGCCGGTGGCCTACGCGGCGTTGCGTTCCACCTACTTCCACGAGGTGGAGTCCCTGCTCGGGTTCCAGCAGTTCAACGACCCCGGCGCGATCCGCTCCGCCGAGGACTTCCAGCGCGCGGCCGACCTGGTGAACTACACCTTCAACTGGTTCTATGTGGACGCGGAGGACACCGCGTACTACAACTCGGGCGCCAACCCGCAACGTAACTCTACAGTGGACCCCAGTCTACCGGTCCTCGGCAACGCGGGGTTCGACTGGCAGGGCTGGAATCCGGACGGCAACACCGCCGAGTACACCCCCTTCGCCGAGCACCCGAACTCGATCAACCAGGACTACTACATAAGCTGGAACAACGCGCAGGCCAAGGACTACGCCGCCGCGGGCTACGGCAAGTCCTCGGTGCACCGCGGTGACCTGCTGGACACCAGGGTCCGCGCGCTTGTCACCGGCGGGGCGGGTGTCACCAGGGCGAACCTCACCCAGGCGATGGCCGAGGCCGGGCTGGCCGACCTGCGCGCGGAGCGGGTGCTGCCGGTGCTGCTACGCGTGCTGGACACCGCTCCGGTGCGGGATCCCGCCGCCGCGGCGGCGATCGAGAAGCTGCGTGCCTGGCTGGCCGATGGCGGGCTGCGGGCGGAGACCGAACCGGGCGGCCGGGCCTACCGGCACGCCGAGGCGATCAAGATCATGGACGCCTGGTGGCCGCTGCTGGTGCGGGCGCAGTTCGAACCGGCGATGGGTCCCGCGGCCTTCACGGCGATGACCAGGGTGCTGCAGATCAACGAGTCGCCGTCCGGGTTCCAGAACGCCGAGCCCGGCCAGCGGGTCGGTCAGCCGCACCAGGGCTCCGCCTACCAGCGCGGCTGGTGGGGGTACGTGCACAAGGACCTGCGCTCGCTGCTCGGCGAGCGGGTGCGTGGCCCGCTCGGTGACCGGTTCTGCGGCGGTGGGGATCTCGCCCGCTGCCACCAGGCGCTGGTGGACACGGTGACGCGGGCGGCGGCGCAGCCGATCGCGGAGGTCTACCCGGGGGACAGTACATGCGACGCCGGGGACCAGTGGTGCGCCGACTCGATCGTGCACCGCGCGCTCGGCGGCATCACCCAGGACCCGATCAGCACCCAGAACCGGCCCACGTTCCAGCAGGTCGTGGAGTTCCCCCGGAAACGCTGACCAGCGCTTGTTCCTCAACGCGTGACACGATCGGCTCGGCCGGGCTCGGACTCCGCGACGAGCGTCATGGTCACAGGTGGGTTGCCCAGCCACCCCGCTCGTGGGCTCCGCCACGCGCGTTCTCCACTCATCTCGGGCAGCTGACTCCAGTTCGGGAACAGGCTCAGGGGGCGTGGCAGGCTGGGCGGATGAGCACCGCCGACTGGTCACCCCGTACCCGGGCGATCACCGCGGGCCGCCCGGCAGGCCCGGACGCCCCGATGAACGTGCCGATCGCGCCGGCCAGCGCGCTGGGACTCGGCTACGCCCGGGAGCACGGCACCGAGACCTGGGCGGCCTTCGAGGACGCGATCGGTCAGCTCGAGGGCGGCACGGCCGTGGCCTACGCCTCCGGGATGGCCGCGATCTCCGCGGTGTTCGACCTGTTGCCAGCCGGGGCCGAGGTGGCCGTACCCGGTTACAGCTACGTGGGTACCCGCGACCTGCTCGACTACGCCGAACGTACCGGCCGGCTGCGCGGCAGGCGGATCGGACCGACCGACACCGCGGGCTGGGTCGCGGCGGCCGCCGAGGCCGACCTGCTGCTGCTGGAGTCGCCGACCAATCCCACGCTGGACCCGATGGACATCGCGGCCGTGGCCGAGGCGGCACGGGCGCATGGCGCGCGGGTGGTCGTGGACAACACCTTCGCCACCCCGCTCGGCCGGCAGCCGCTCGCGCTGGGCGCCGACCTGGTGCTGCACAGCGCGACCAAACTGATCGGCGGGCACAGCGACCTGCTGCTGGGGCTCGTGGTGAGCGGGGACGAGGAGCTCGCCGGCGCGCTGCGGGAGGCGCGGACCAGGGCCGGCGCGACCCCGGGTGTGCTGGAGACCTGGCTGGCCCTGCGCGGCTTGCGTACCCTGCCGGTGCGGCTGGCCGCGGCCTCCGAGACGGCCGCGCTGCTGGCCGAGCGGCTGGCCGCGCATCCGGCCGTGTGGAACGTGCGCCACCCGCCCGGCACCATGATCGCCTTCGAACTGGCGGACGCCGCGGCCGCGGACGCCTGCTGCGCGGCGCTGTCCCTGATCCAGCACGCCACCAGTCTCGGCGGGGTGGACAGCAGCATGGAACGGCGCGCGGCGCGGCCCGCGGATAGTCACGTCCCTGCCGGGATGCTCCGGTTCAGCGTCGGACTCGAAGATCCCGAGGACCTCTGGCGGGACCTCGAGTCCGCGCTGGACGAAGTGGACGGTGCGCGGAACACGGGAAGTGTTGCCCGATCGTGATCGTCGCTCGGGCACGGGCGTCGCTCGTGGCTGGACGGAACACAGTGGACGATCGGCGATCCGCCCGGCGCCGTGCGCCGAGTCACGGGCTCCCTCGACAAGGGACGATTGCGTTCCGCGTCCGCCGATCTGACGCTTCGCGACTGTTTAAACAGTGAATTACTAGTCCTTTTGGGCTAGAGCGAGTGCAACTGGGGTGTGTTGGGGTGCCGATTACCGCCCTGTGTAGGCTCCAACCTCGCTGGCCCGGGTGACCTTCACCCAGAACGGTGGCTCTTTCTCTACCTAGGTCTCTGCGGGTAGCAGCACCGCGCGGCTCTTGGGATCGCAGTACGGCACTCGAAAAGGAGACCCATGCCAAGAACGTCAACGATCGTGCGTGCCGGTGCCGCCCTCGCCGGCGCTTCGATCGCCATGATGCTGGCGGCACCCGCCGCCGGCGCGACCGAGGAGGCCCGGGGACGCGTCGACCGTGACGCGGACCAGAAGGGCTACGAGATCAACCTGGCCGGTCACGACAGGTCGTTGCATACCGCGAACTACAAGATCGACCTGCGGGGCGGTGAGTCCCTGCGGGTGTACTGCGTCGAGATCGGCACCTCGATCAAGGAAGACCAGGACATGGTCGAGCGTCCGTGGAACGACTTCCCCGACTCGGAAACGGACTTCCACGCCAACCGCGACAAGATCAACTGGGTGCTGCACCACGGCTACCCGTTCAAGGACCTCGAGACGATCGAGCAGGACCTCGAGGGAACCGCCGAGTTCAACGACGGCCTGAGCAAGCGTGAGGCCATCACGGCCACCCAGGCCGCGGTCTGGCACTACAGTGACGGCGTCGACCTCGACAAGGAGAGCCCGCTGGCCGGGGCACCCGATCCGGTGGCCGCGGACGTGCTGGCGCTGTACGGCTACCTGACGAACAAGAACAACAACACGGGCATCAGCGAGCCGGATCCGGCACTGGAGCTCACCCCGGCCGACGCCACCGGCAAGGCAGGCGAGCGGATCGGGCCGTTCACCGTTTCCACCAGCGGCGAGATCCAGAAGCTCGTTGCTGACGGGCTGCCGGAGGGTGCGACCCTCACCGACGCGGACGGCAAGGAACTGACCGCCGCCGACATCACCGACGGCACCGAGATTTTCGTGCACGTGCCGGAGGACGCCGAGGAGGGCAAGGGCAGCTTCGGCCTGAAGGCCAGCGCCGCGGTGAACACCGGCCGCCTGTTCGTCGGCGAGAACTACGACAAGGTGAAGGCGCAGTCGCTGATCGTCGCGACCTCGGACAAGCTCAAGCTGTCCGACGAGGCGATGGTGCGCTGGTCCGCCGCGGGCGAGACCCCGCCGACCACGGAGACCAGCACGACCACCGCGCCGAGCACGACCACGGAGGCAGCGCCCTCCACCACCGAGACCCCGGTGGCCCCGCAGTCCAACGAGGGCCCGCTGGCACAGACCGGTTTCTCCGCGATGACCCCGCTGGTGATCGGCCTCGTGCTGCTCGGTGGCGGCGCCGTGACGCTGCTCATCCTGCGCCGTCGCAAGGGAACGGCCAGCTCCTAACCGACCCCGGACTCCGGGTACGGGAAGGCTGAGGGGGATGCGGCGCCGGGTACTACCCAGCGCCGCATCCCCGCGTCACAGGCCGCGTAACCCCAGTTGACCAGTCGTTGCTGCATCGGATCCGGCATGCGGTGCAGCCGGGTCGGCACCTCCGCCAGCCGCAGCGTCCGCCGCGCGGGAGCCGGCAAGGTGTCGTCCAGCCCGAACTCGCCGATATCGGTGTAGGTCCCCCAGTACGCCCCGCCGAACTCGCCGTCCCGGTAGGACTCGCGGAGCTGGCCGGTGCGCAGGCTGCGCACCTGATTGTCCACGACGTCCATGGCGCGCAGCAGGTGCCGCGGCCAGTCGGCCGGAACCTTGACCAGCTCCTCCATCCGCATCCCACCGTCGCTGACCAGCACCGTGGCGCATCGCTCGGTGACCGGCTCCAGGCCGAGGTTGTCGTAGACCCCGCCGTCGGAGAGCACCACCTTGCGCGGGCGCTCGCTGTCGCCGTCGCCGGGGATGTCCCATTCCCGTACCCGCAGGCGCGCGGGGGAGAGGAACGGCGGGAAGGCCGAGGAGGCGGCGACCGCGTTGGCAAGGGGGATCGCCGGTTCCAGTACCCCGCCCACCTTCGTGTCACCCATCCGTTCCCTTGAGAACCGCCACAGCGCGCCGTTCTGCAGGTTCGTCGCGGTGAACACGAACCGCGGCGTTGCCGGAAGGTCACGCAGCAGCCGGTCGCCGTACAGCCTGCGGCGCAACGAGGTCGCCACCTCCTCGCCGACGCTGCGACCCGGCTTGAGCAGGCCGCGCAGCGTGGCCCAGACATCCACGTTCACCCGCGCCAGTGCGCGCAGCGGCCGCACCACGAGTTCGGTGAGGTTCCCGGCGACCCCCCGGTCGAACTCCAGCTCGGGCCAGGCATGCGCGAGCGTTCCGGCGGCGATGGCACCGCTGGACACGCTGGAGATCAGCGACAGCCTCGGCAGGTAGCCGAGCTCGTTCAGCCGCCACAGCACCCCGGTGTGGAACAGCATGGCGCGGTAGCCGCCGCCGGAGAGGCACAGACCGATCCCGTCGCGCTGCATGAGCCCAGATTAGTGGCTTCTCGTCACCGTTCGATCACTACATGTAGGGCTCACTGAAAGCCCAATGGCGGCCTGTGCCGCATGCCGACCATCAGGGCGACCGGTGCCGCCCAGCCTTGCCGCCGGGCAGCTTGAGGATGGTCCGGACGTTCGGTGGCGGGTCCGCCTTGTCGGTGACCACAGAATGCAGGATGCCGTTGTAGATCAGGTCCCACATGGCCTGGTTCTTCTGTACGTCGTTGAGGGCGACCTGGACGTTCTGTCCAGACGCGTTACGCATGCGCAGCATAGTCTTGGCCCCGGCCGCGCCGATCTTGATCTCGGTCAGCTCGTAGAGGTCCACCCACGCGGTCCGGTGCTGGAACCAGGTAGCCCCTGCGGCCAGCCAGTCCTTGGAAGCCTGCCGGTAGACGATTCCGGCGAAGAACAGCATCAAGGGCAGGGTCAGGTACCAGGTTCGTACGAGCCAGCTCACATCCCAGTTGATGAGCGAGAGCAGGACCACTGCCAGGCCGATCAACATGGCCGCCAACTGTAAAGAGTAGCCCAAAGTGTGCTGACGCCATTCCAGTACCGGTCCCTGGTTCGCCGGTATGGGTGGATGTTTGCGGGGCCGCCGATCGGTAGGGGTCGATTCGTCTCCGCCGAAGCTGCGTGGCGCGGTGGGCGGTCGTGGCTCGCCAGTATCCGGATCGGGTTGCGGAGGAAGCCATGGCTGTGCCGCTGGTGTCTCGGTCATGGTCAGAACAGGTTCCCAGCCCAGCGGCCGAACTCGCCTGCCCGGTCGCCGACCCAACCCGCGGCGTCGCCCGCTGCCTCACCGACGTCCTCGGCCTTGCGTCCGATCCAGGCCATGGCATTCGGGTCGACTTGATCCGCCGCGTGGTCGATCGACCATTCGTTGATCTCCGGCCAGTGGTTCACGACCTCGCCGACACCGAAGGCGACGGCGGCGCCGACCCCGACGGCGACGAGTGTGGCTGGTCCGCCGGCGAGGCTGAGCGATGCCGCAGTGGCAAGCGCGGCTTCGGTGGCGAGCGAGCCGACAACCGCTCCGCCGAGATTGGCGCCCGCTGACTTCGCCCACTCATCGGCGTCCTTGCCCCAGCTTTCGATCGCCGTCTGGCCCCCGGCCAGCACGATACCGACAACGGGAACCTTGGAGCCGAGCTTCGCCAAGGCTCCCGAGCTGTCATCGACGGAGTTGACCAGGTTTCGCGCCAACAGGTCGCCGAGCTTGGTGTCCTTGACACCGACGGCGAGGTTGGTGTTGGCGCGGGCCACTCTCGCGGCGTCATCGGCCGAGTTCTCGAAGACGCCCGCCGCGCGGGTGGCGGCGGCCCGGTGCCAGGGGTCGTCGACCTCGGAGAGGATCTTGGCGTAGGTGGCGGCCTGGGCATAGCGGGTCTGGGCGGTCAGGTTCCACTTGCCCGCCTGCTGGATGGCGGAGCCGACCGTGCCGGTGGCAGCTCCGGCGAGCTGCCACCACTTCTGCTTGCTGGCGTCGTTCAGCACGGTCTGCCAGGTGCTCATCCTCTGACCGAGGGTGTCGTGGGCGGCCTTCTCGATCCCGCGGGCCTCGCTGGCGATGGTCTGCGCCTCCCGGTAGGCGGCCAGCTTGCGCTGGTAGTCGGCCTGCGCCGCGGCCGCGTCCGGGTGGTCCGCGGTCAGCATGCCGGGAACCGGCGGCCCGGTGAAGTCGGCGGGGTAGACGGCGTTATGTGGTTCCTCGATGACATCCCCGTTGACGGTCAGGCCCGCGCCGGTGGCGATGCCTCGCGCGTGCTCGAGCCTGGCCCGGACGGTGGCGATGTCGTCGGCGAAGTCACCCAGGGCGCGGCCGGCGTCCCCGGTGCTCGCGGCGATGTCGTCGGCGCCCTTGCCCGCCGAGGCCATGTTGCCCCGGAACGCCTCGCTGGCCGTGCCGGTCCACATCGCCTCGGACTCCCCGCGGGCCCGGTGGAAGTTCGTCGCCACGGCCTCGACGCCGGTGTCCAGCGCGGCCAGCTTCGTCGCAGTCTCCCGGCAGGATGCCTCCTGCGCCGCCACTCGCAGGTCGACGCCCATGTCAGCCGATCTCCCTGCACGGTACCGCCAGCTCGGCACCGGCGGCCTGGTCGGCGGCGTCGTAGGAGTTCTGCGCAGCCTGGGCGTCGTCGGCCGAGTCGGCCGCGGCCATGGTCACCTTGCCGACCACCCCGCTGAGCACGACCAGGGCGCTGGCGACGATGCCGGTGGAGTCGCCCGCGTTCGGGATCGTCGGCGCGTCGGTGGCCAGGTCCGACAGGTTCCGTGCACCCTCGGCCAGCGGTCTTGCGAGCCGGTTCAGGTCGTCGACCTGGAATCCCTCAGCCATGCCGCATGTCCTCGGTCAGCTCGACGTTCAGCGCCAGGAAATCGAACGCACCGGTGTCGTAGAGCCGTTCCAGCTTGTGCGCGGGTACGGCGATCCATGGCTGGCTCGCGCCACAGCCGGCCACCAGGAGTTCTTGTGAGCTGTAGGCGACCAGTGCGGTTCGGCCGTCCTCGGTCCGGCGTAGCTCCAGGCTGGCCGCCGGGTCGCCGGCCTCGACCCGCTGCGTGGGCAGGTAGACGAGCTCAGGCGTCTCCCCCTCGTGCATGGCACATTCCCCTCCGTGACACTGCCGCTCCCCATCGGCAGTGTAGGAGGTGAACGAACTACCGGTACCGCCCTTCGAGTGACGGAACGTGTCAGCGAGTGGAGCTGAGGGTGGCGAGGAAGGCCGACCAGGCGGTGGGGCTCAGGGCGAGGGGGGCGCCTGCGGGGTTCTTGGAGTCCCGTACGCCGACGACCCGGCCGGAGGTCGCGACCTCGACGCAGTTCTGCCCGGCTGTGCTGTAGCTGCTCCTGCGCCAGCCGGTGAAGTGGTGCTCCGCCGAGATCATCGTGCGCCTCCTCGTTGTCTGGCTAGAAGCCCACGGGTGCCTCCGTGGTCAGCTCGTGCAGCACCTTGCCGATCAGCCGCGCCGATCGGCCGGTGTCCAGGCCCGCCTGCATCAGCGTGTCGAAGGACTCGCGGTACCGCCGGGTTTCCGCGGCCTCCTCCAGGAACAGGCCACCCGTCTGATTCTCCAGGTATACGACATCGGGGTCCAGCTCCCGGTTGGCGAAGCGGGCCAGCACGAACGGGCCGGTCATCGCCGGATGCTCCCCGGCGGCGAACGGCAGCACCTGCAAGCTGACATGCGACCGGTGGGCCAGCTCCAGCAGGTGCCGCAGCTGCTCGCGCATCACCTCCACCCCGCCGGTCACCCTGCGGATCACCGCCTCGTTCAGCACCACCCACAGCCGGAGCTCGCCACCGAGCAGCCTGCCCTGGCGGGCCATGCGCGCGCCGGTGTAGCGCTGAACCTCGATCTGGTGGTCCGGGCGGGTGGCGTTGTTGATGGCGTTGGCGTAGCCCTCGGTCTGCAGCAGGCCGGGAACGACCTCGCCTTCGTAGGTGCGGATCTCCACGGCCTCGTTCTCCAGCGCGAGATAGCTGGCGAACTTGGTCGTCAACGCGTCCTGGTACTTGTGCCAGACGCCGCGTTGCCTGCCCTCCCTTGCCAGGGCCAGCAGTGGTTCGGCCTCGTCCTCGGGCACGTCGAGCAGGTCCAGGACCGCCTTCAGCTCCAGGGTGCGGATGCCGACCCGGCCCGCCTCGATCTTGGAGATCTTGGCCTGGGAGCAGTCCAGCGTCTCGGCCACCTCGGTATGCGTGCGCCCGGCGTGTTCACGCAGCCTGCGCAGTTCGTGCCCGAGCCTGCGGCGGCGCAGGGTGCTGCCCTGTGCGGTGCTCACGATGAATCCCTCCGAATGTGCTTGCCGTCACAAGGCCCATCGGCGAGGGCGGGACCGGGGCTGAGCGAAACATCCGAGGTTCACCCGATAGTACTCATATTCCTTTGGAATATTCTCTTGGTTGCCATGTGGCTCAGCAGCGCTGGGCAGCGCGGGCCGGGCGGTGCATACTGGGGTTGCCCATGCGAGTACGGTTCCGCGTCGCGATCGCCGCGTTGCTGCTGCTCGTGCCCGCATGCTCGGCGGGGTCCACGGCTACCGTCGGCGGCGGGGAGTCCACCCTCGCCGTCGGGTTCAGCGCCGAGCCGAAGAACTTCGACTTCACCACCACCGACGGCGCCGCGATCCCGCAGGCCCTGCTCTACAACGTCTACGAGGGCCTGGTGAAACTGGACGGCTCGGGCCGGATCGTGCCCCTGCTGGCGAAGTCCTGGACGATCAGCCCCGACCGGCTCACCTACGACTTCCGGCTGCACGAGGGTGTCACCTTCGCGGGCGGTGCGCCGTTCACCGCCGAGGACGTGAAGTTCTCCATCGAGCGGGTGCAGACGGAGTGGACGGTCTCGCTGAAGTCCGCGATGGACGTGGTCGACCACGTGGAGGTCGTCGAGCCGACACACGCCAGGGTGGTGCTGACCCGGCCGAGCAACTCCTGGCTGTTCAGCATGGCCGGCCGGGTCGGCGCGATGTTCAGCCGCACCGGGGTGTCCGACCTGGCCAACAAACCGGTGGGCACCGGGCCGTACCTGGTGGCGGGCCGGCGCAGGGGCGAGGAGATCGTGCTCCGCGAGAACCCCGGCTACCGGGGCGAGAAACCCGCGTACGACACCGTGCACCTGAAGTACTACCCGGACCCGACCGCGCTGAACAACGCGTTGCTGAGCAACGGGATCGACGTCATCTCCGCGATCGCGGCGCCGGACTCGATCCCGCAGTTCGAGGCGGACGAGCGGTTCGACGTCAGCCAGGGCACCACCAACGGCGAGGTCGTGCTGGCCTTCAACAACGCCCGGCCACCGCTGGACGACGTCCGGGTGCGCCGGGCGCTGACCATGGCCATCGATCGCGAGGCGCTGCTGGCCACCGCGATGGCCGGCCGCGGCACCCTGATCGGCAGCATGGTCCCGCCGACCGATCCCTGGTACGAGGACCTCTCCGGGTTCCACCCGCACGATCCGGAGCGGGCGCGCGCCCTGCTCGCCGAGGCCGGGGCCACCGACCTGAACCTGCGGCTGCGGATCCCGAACCTGCCGTACGCGATGTCCTCGGCCCAGGTGGTCACCTCGCAACTGGCCGAGGTGGGTGTGCGGGTCACCATCGAGCCGCTGGACTTCCCCGCGGTATGGCTGCAGCGGGTGTTCACCGACCACGACTACGACCTTTCGATCATCCAGCACGTCGAGGCGCGGGACATCACCACCTTCGGCGATCCGGACTACTACTGGGGCTACGACAACCCACGGGTGCGGGAGTTGCTGACCGAGGCCGACACCGGCACCCCGGAGCAACGGATCGCGCGGATGCGTGAGGTGGCGCGCACCATCACCGCGGACGCCGCCGCCTGCTGGCTGTTCCTCTTCCCGAACGTGGTGGCCGCCAAGAAGGAGGTCACCGGGCTGGTGCGCAACCAGGTCAGCGAGTCCTTCGACCTCACGGGGTTGGGGAGCGCGGGATGATCGCGGCGGTACTGCGGCGCGCCGCGATCTTCGCGGGCAGCGTGCTCGCCGCCTCGATCGTGATCTTCCTGTGCATGGCGGTGCTGCCCGGCGACCCGGCACAGGTGGCCCTCGGGGTGAACGCCACCCCCGAGCTGGTGCAGCAGACCAGGCAGGACTTCGGCCTGGACCGCCCGCTGGTCACCCGGTACCTGGACTGGATGGGCGGGTTGGTCGGCGGCGACTTCGGGCGCTCCTACGTCACCAGGCAGCCGATCGGCCCGCAGCTCGCCGACCGGCTCGGCGTGACCCTGTGGCTGGTCGGCGGCGGGATGCTGGTGGCGCTGCTGCTCGCCCTTCCGCTCGGGATCCTCGCCGCGGTACGGCACCGCAGGCCCAGCGGGGCGGTGGTGACCGGGCTGGCCCAGCTCGGCGTCGCGGTGCCCGCGTTCCTTGCCGGGATCGTGCTGGTGCAGGTGTTCGCCGTGCGACTGGGCTGGCTGCCCTCCGGCGGGTGGACCCCGCCGGTACGCGACCCGGTGGAGTGGCTGCGCGGCCTGGTGCTGCCGGTGATCTCGCTCGGCCTGGTGCAGGGCGCCGTGCTCACCCGGTACGTGCGCTCCGCGGTGCTGGACGTGCTCGGCGAGGACTACCTGCGCACCGCGCGGGCCAAAGGGCTGCGGCCGGGGCAGGCCCTGGTCCGGCACGGCCTGCGCAACGCCGCCGTGCCGGTGGTCACCGTGCTCGGGCTGCAACTGGCCACCCTGCTGGTCGGCGCGGTGGTGGTGGAACGGGTGTTCGTGCTGCCGGGGCTGGGCAGCATGCTGCTGGACGCGGTCTCCGCCCGCGACCTGCTCGCCGTGCAGGGCATCGTGCTCGTCCTCGTGGTGGGCGTGCTGCTGGTCAACTTCGCCGTGGACCTGCTGTACACCGTGCTCGACCCACGCCTGCGGAGGTCCTGATGCCACGTACCCTCGTCGCGGGCGCCTGCCTGATCGGCCTGGTCGTCCTGGCCGCGCTGGTGTCCTTCCTGTGGACCCCGCACGACCCCGAGCACGTGGACGCCACCGTCCGGCTGCTGGGGCCGACCGGGGAGCACCCGCTGGGTACCGACAAGTTCGGCCGGGACATCGCCAGCCAGCTCATGGTCGGCGCACGCACCACGCTCTACGTCGGCGTCGTCGCCGTCGGCGTGGCCGCGCTGCTCGGCACCCCGCTGGGCATCCTGGCCGGGATGTCCGACAACTGGCTGGGCGAGCTGGTCATGCGGGTGAACGACCTGGTGCTGGCGTTTCCCGCGCTGCTGCTGGCGATCATGCTCGGCGCGGTGTACGGCGCGTCCACGCTGACCGCGATGATCGCGATCGGCATCGCCACCGTGCCCTCCTTCGCGCGGATCGCCCGCTCCGGCACCCTGCGCGTGATGAGCACCGAGTACGTGCTCGCCGCGCGGGCCGCCGGCCGTTCCCGGTGGTGGATCGCGGTGCGGCACGTGTTCCCGAACATCTCCGGGTTGCTGCTGGTGCAGACCTCGGTGTCCTTCGCGATCGCCGTGCTCGCCGAGGCGGCCCTGTCCTTCCTCGGCTTCGGCACCCGGCCACCCACGCCCTCCTGGGGCCGGATGTTGCAGGAGTCGCAGGAACTGCTCGCCGTGGACGCCCGGCTGGCACTGGTGCCGGGGGCGGCCATCGCGCTCGCCGTGCTCGGGTTCAACCTGCTCGGCGACGGCCTGCGGGACCGTTTCGACCCCAGGCTGGAGGCACGCCGATGACCCTGCGGGTGACGGAGCTGAGCGTTCGCTCGGGTACGCGGGTACTGGTCGAGGACGTGTCCTTCACGGTCGAACCGGGCGAGCGGGTCGGGTTGATCGGGGAGTCCGGTTCGGGCAAGTCACTGACCGCCGCGGCGATCATGGGTCTGCTCCCACCCGGGCTCACCGCCACCGGTAGCGCGCGACTGGCCGACCGGGAACTGCTCGGCGCGGGGGAGCGCACCCTGTCCGGGCTGCGCGGCCGGTCGATGGCGATGGTGTTCCAGGAACCGATGTCCGCGCTCAACCCGGCGATGCGGGTGGGCCGCCAGGTCGCCGAGGTCATGCTGCTGCACCACACCCGACCGAACCGGCGCGCGGCCCGGCTGGCCGCGGTGGACCTGCTGGACCGGGTGCGGTTGCCCGACCCGGAACGCATCGCGCGGGCCTACCCGCACCAGCTTTCCGGCGGGCAGCGGCAACGGGTGGTGCTGGCCATCGCGCTCGCCAACGACCCCGCGCTGCTGATCTGCGACGAGCCGACCACCGCACTGGACGTCACGGTGCAGGCGCGGATCCTGGAGCTGATCCTGGCCGGAACCCGGGACCGGGAGAGCTCCCTGCTGTTCATCACGCACGATCTTGCCGTGGTGGCCGGCGTCTGCGAGCGGGTGCTGGTGCTGTACCAGGGCAGGCTCGTCGAGCAGGGCAGCACCAGCCGGGTGCTGCGCACCCCGGAACACGAGTACACCCAGCGGTTGCTCGCGGCGTCCAGCCTGGAGGTCGGATGATCGAGGTACGTGACCTGCGGCGCGAGTACCGGCGCGGGTTCGCCCGTGCGGGGGTCACCGCGCTACGCGGGGTGAGCCTGGACATCGAGCGGGGCAGCCGGTTCGGCATCGTCGGCGAGTCCGGTTCCGGAAAGTCCACATTGGTCCGGCTGCTCGCCGGGCTGGACCGGCCGAGCGCGGGCACGGTCACCTTCGGCGGCAGGCGGATCGACAACCTGCCCGAACGCGCCCTCGGCTTCCTGCGCTCCGAACTACAGCTCGTGTTCCAGGACCCGATGGGTTCCCTCGACCCGCGGATGCGGGTGCGGGACATCATCGGCGAACCGCTCGGCAGGCGCCGCGGGCACCGGGAACGGGTGCGCGAGCTGCTGGCCGCCGTCGACCTGCCCGCCGACGCGGGCGAGCGGTACCCGCACCAGTTCTCCGGCGGGCAGCGGCAACGGATCTCGATCGCCCGCGCGCTCGCTCCACGACCCTCGGTCCTGATCGCGGACGAGCCGGTCAGCGCACTGGACGTGCTGGTGCGGGCGCAGATCCTCGAGCTGCTGACCGAGCTGGTCGAGCGGTACCGGCTCACCCTGATCTTCGTCTCACACGACCTGGCCGTGGTGCGCAAGGTGTGCGAGACGGTCGCCGTGCTGCGGGCCGGTGAGCTGGTCGAGCTCGGCCAGGTCGAGCAGGTCTACGGCGCGCCTGCCCATCCCTACACCCGCGAACTGCTCTCGGCCGCGCCCAGCCTGCGGCGCGCGCTGGCTCGGTTGGAGGAACGGTGAGCATGTTCGAACCGCCCTACCCGGACGGCCTGCCGATCGGTGCCGGCTGGGCGCCCGCCGCGGAGGCCGCCGCGGTGACCTTTCCCTACGACGGGGGCGTGGTCGCCACCGCGCCGGTGGGCACGACCGAGCACGTCCGCCGTGCCGTGCGCGCGGCGACCGAGGTGCGTGCCGAGGTGGCGGCGCTGCCCTCGCACCTGCGGCGGGCGGTGCTCACCGCGGTGGGCGCCGCGCTGGAGTCCCGGCGGGCGGAGTTCGAGCGGCTGCTGGTGCTGGAGACCGGTAAGCCGCTGGTGGACTGCCGGGTCGAGGTCGCCCGCACCCTGGTCACCTGGCAGGCCGCCGCCGAGGAGGTGGCCCGGCTGCACGGCGAGACCGTGCCGCTGGACCTGCTGCCCTCCGGCGAGGGCCTGCTCGGGTTCTGGACCCGCAGGCCGGTCGGAGTGGTGGCCGGGATCGCCGGGTTCAACTACCCGCTGCTGCTCGCCTCGCACAAGATCGCCCCCGCGATCGCGGCCGGCTGCCCGGTGATCGGCAAACCGGCCCCGGCCACCCCGCTGGCCACCCTGTGGCTGGTGCACCTCGTTCGGTCGGCCGCGGAGCGCGCGGGCGTCCCGCAAGCGCTTGCGCAGCTCGTGACCGGGGACGCCGAGGTGGGTGCCGCACTGGTCGGCGACCCCGGGGTGGCCGCGGTGTCGTTCACCGGTTCGGCAGGCGTCGGGCACCGCATCGCCCGCGCCGCCGCGCCGCGCAAGACCCTGCTCGAGCTCGGCTCGAACGCCGCGCTGGTCGTCGCGCCGGACGCCGACCTGGATGCCGCGGTGGACGCCGTGCTACGCGGCGGTTTCTACGCCTCCGGCCAGGCCTGCATCTCGGTCCAGCGGGTGCTGCTCACCGCGGAGGTCGCGGCCGAGTTCACCGCGCGGCTGCTGGCAAGGCTGGACGAACTGGCCGTCGGTGACCCGCGGTCGGAGGGCACCCGGGTGTCCGCGCTGATCGACCGGGACTCCACCGAGCGGGTGCTGGCCTGGATCGAGGCGGCGGTCGCCGCCGGGGCGCGGGTGCTCGCCGGCGGCGACCTCGCGGGTGGGGTGCTGCGGCCGACCGTGCTCACGGATGTCCCGGACGGCGCCGACTGCTGGGACGAGGAGGCGTTCGGCCCGGTGGTGTGCCTGCGCACCGTGCCGGATGTGGACACCGCGCTGGCGCAGGTGAACGCATCCCGGTACGGGTTGCACGCCGGCGTGTTCACCGGGTCGCTACGCACCGCGCTGCGGGCGGTGGAAACCCTGGAGGTCGGCGGGGTAGTGGTGAACGAGGTGCCCGGATTCCGCTCGGACACCATGCCCTACGGCGGGGTGAAGGACTCCGGCATCGGCAGGGAGGGTCCACGGTTCGCCGTGGAGGAGCTGACCGTGACCAGGATGGCGGTGATCCGGCCATGAGCTACACCGAGAACTACACCGAGCTGTTCCGGTTGGACGGCAGGCGGGCCGTGGTGCTGGGCGCGGGCAGCGGGATCGGCAGGGAGTCGGCGCGGGCACTGGCCGCGCACGGGGCCTGGGTGGTCTGCGCCGACCGGGACCTCGCGGGGGCGACCGAGACCGCGGAGCTTGCCGGCGAGCGTGCCGAGGCCTACCGGCTGGACCTGCTGGATTCCGCCGCGGTCGAGCGGGCCGCCGCCGAGCTGGGGGAGCTGGACATCGTGGTGCTCACCGCCGCGATGAACGTGCGCAAGCGTTTGCTGGACTACCGGCGGGAGGAGTTCGACCGGGTGGTCGCGCTGAACCTCGGTGCCACCTTCGAGGTGGTGCGGGCGTTCGGGGCGCGGCTGGTCGGCAGGGGCGGTGGCAGCATCATCGCGTTCTCCTCGATCCGGGGCAGCACCGTGGAACCCGGGCAGGGGGTGTACGCGGCCACCAAGGCGGGACTGGTGCAGCTACTGCGTACCGCGGCCGCCGAGTTCGGCCCGGCGGGGGTACGGGTGAACGCGATCGCACCCGGGGTGGTGGAGACCCCGCTGACCGAGCCGATCAAGGCCGACCCGGACTGGTACCGGGCCTACGCGAGCAAGAGCGCGTTGGGCAGGTGGGCGCGGCCGGCCGAGCTGGCGGGCGCGGTGGTCTACCTGGCCTCGGACGCGGCCAGCTTCGTCACCGGCGCCGTGCTGCCGGTGGACGGCGGCTGGACGGCGGTGGACGGACGCTACGACCCGCCAGCAGGGTAGGAGGGTCATTCAGAACGACGCGACCGTGGGCAAGGCCGAGGTCCGGTGGAAGGAGTGGTGGTGAGCGACCTGATCGAGCTGAGCGCGACCGAACTGATCCAGGGCTACCGCGGCGGGACGCTGTCGCCGGTGGAGGTCACCGGGGCGGCCATCGCCAGGATCGAGGAGCTGGAGCCGACCCTGTGCGCGCTGTACGCCTCCGATCCGGAGGGCGCGCTGGACGCGGCCAAGGCCTCGGCGCGGCGCTGGCTGGCGGGCAGGCCGCTCGGCCCGGTGGACGGGGTGCCGTGCACGCTCAAGGAGAACATCGCCACCGAGGGGACCCCGATCCCGCTCGGCACGGCCGCGACCGAGCTGGTCCCCGCCCCGGCCGACGGGCCGGCCGCCGCGCGGCTGCGCGAATCCGGCGCGGTGCTGCTCGGTAAGACCACCATGCCCGACTACGGGATGCTGACCTCGGGCCTTTCCAGCTTCCACCCCGCCGCCCGCAACCCGTGGGACACCACACTCACCCCCGGCGGGTCCAGCGCGGGCGCGGCGGCGGCCTGCGCCGCCCGGTACGCGCCGCTGCACGTCGGCACCGATATCGGCGGCTCGATCCGGTTGCCGGCAGGCTGGTGCGGGTCGGTCGGCCTGAAGCCGAGCTTCGGCCGGGTGCCGGTCGACCCGCCCTACCCCGGCCGGGTCGCCGGCCCGCTGACCAGGACCGCCGCCGACGCCGGGCTGCTGATGAGCGTGCTGTCCGGGCCCGATTCCCGGGACCACCTGAGCCTGCCGCCCGCCGAGCTGGACTTCGCCACCGTCCCGGCCGAGGTCGCCGGGCTGCGTATCGGCTTGCAGCTCGACGCCGGGACCGGGCTCCCGGTGGCGCCCGAGGTACACGCGGCGGTGCGCGCGGCGGCCACCGCCTTCGAGCGGGCGGGTGCCGTGGTCGAACCGGTCGAGCCGTTCCTCACCAGGCAGATGCTGGACGGGCTCGACCTGTTCTGGCGCACCCGGTTCCTCTCCGACACCGCCGCGCTGCCGCCGCGGCGGTGGGAGCGGATCCTGCCGTACATCGCCGACTGGGTGCGCGGCGCCGGTGGCGCCTCCGGGATCGAGGTGTACCGCGGTTTCGCCCAGATCGACGCGATCAGCGTCGCCACCCTGCGGGCCTGCGCCCCGTTCGACGCGGTGCTCTCCCCGGTGTGCCCGGTGCAGGCGCCGCCGGCGGACTGGGCGTCGCCGACGAACGACCCGGACGCGCCGTTCGAGCACATCGCGTTCACCGTGCCGCCCAACATGTCCGGCCAGCCCTCGGTGTCGGTGAACTGCGGCTATACCGCGGGTGGGCAGCCGATCGGGCTGCAGATCACCGGCCGCCGGTTCGACGACCCCGGGGTGCTCAGGGTGGCCGCCGCCTACGAGCGGTTACGCCCCGCTCAGCGCCCCTGGCCGCGCTAGCAGGTGCCGCCCGAAGTACGGCCACGCCACCGCGGTCACCACCGCCATCAACACCGCCGAAAGCCAGAACGGCGCCGTGACGTCGAAGGCGCTCACCAGCGGGCCGCTGACCAGGCTGCCCAGCGCCGCGCCACCCACCGCGAACAGCAGGTACACGCTGTTCACCCGGCCGCGCAGGTGCTCGGGGACCACCCGCTGCCGCCAGGTGGTGGCGACCACGCCCCAGATCGCGCCGTGCATCCCGAACAGCACCAGGGTCGCCACCGCCAGCCACGGCGTCTCGGCCAGCGCCAGCAGCACATGCGTGCCCGTCTCCACGATCAGGCCGGTGCGGAGCAGCACCGAGTCGGTGAACCGGTGCCGCAGCCTGCTCGCGATCCCGGCACCGATCAGCCCGCCGACGGCCATCGCGCTGAGCAGCAGGCCGAACCCGATCTCGGCGAGGCCGAGCCGTTCGCGGGCGTAGAGCACCAGGATGGCGAACGCGGCCAGCAGGGTCACGTTCATCGCGCAGATGGACAGCGCCAGCATCCGCACCACCTGGTTGTGCCACAGCCAGCGCAGCCCCTCGCCGATCTCGGCGCGCAGTGGCCGCCGTTCCACCGGTCCGGTCCGCCCACCACCCCGGATCGTGCTGACCAACAGCGCCGCCACCACGAACCCGGCGGCGTTCACCCCGAACGGCAGCGCCGTCCCGAGCGCGAACAGCGCGGCCCCCAGCGGCGGCGCGGCCAGCTCGTCGGCCACCTGCTGGGTCGCGATCAGCCGGGCGTTGGCCCGTGGCAGCGCCTCCGCGCCGACGATGCTCGGCAGCAGTGCGCCGGAAGCGTTGTCCGCCAGCGTCTCCGCCGTCCCGACCAGGAAGAACGCCAGGTACACCACGGCGATCGTGGCCACGCCCGACCAGACGGCGATGGCCAGCCCGCCGATCACCACGCCACGCAGCAGGTCGACCACGGCGATCAGCTTGCGCCGGTCCAGCCGATCCACGTACACGCCGCTGATCAGCGAGAACAGCAGCCAGGGAAGCTGCTGCACGAACACCGTGCCGGCGATCAGCGTCGGGTTGCCGGTGAGCGATATCGCCAGCAGCGGCCCGGCCGCCATCGCGACCCCGTCGGCGATGTTGGTGGCCAGGTTCGCCGCCCACAGCTTGCCGAAGTCGGAACCCAGCCGCGGCGACCGCCCCCTGCTCCCCATCACCGCGAAACGTTAGCCACCGGCCTCCCGACTCCCCAACTCCTTTTCCTTCAGAGCATTTCGGCGGGCGCGCTGATCAGACGGGTCAGCCAGGCATCGAAGTGCGGGCATCGCGTACGTAGGTCGTCGATACCGAGCTCGGCGATGGCCAGCGGACCGTCGTTGACCAGCTCAGAACCTCCCGCCGCATCGACGTCTCGGCACAATATGGCGGCGAGTTTCGGGTCGTTCCCGCAGGACCCCAGCTCCTCGGCGGCGGCGAACACCCACGTTTCGAGTTCGTGTAGTACCAGGTTCGGCAGAAAACGCGGATCCTTGACCGAGGTGCGCAGAGCCGCCTCCACATGCAGGACGCGGTCATGCGGTGGGCCCGCGGGCCGCGTTCGCATGCCCGGGCTGTCCGCGGGAAACGCGTAGTAGTCGAGGACGGTCGTCAGTACGTCGATGCTGCTGTCCCGCAGCAGCAGTCTGAGGTCCAGCTCCAGTTTGGCCCATCGAGTGACCCCGCCCTTGTGCGTCGACCCACCGGCAGGGCGTTTCGTCTTGGCCAGGGAATGACTCGTCCACCAGCCATAGTTCGCCAGGTACGGCGAGATGACCTGGTTGACGACGATCTCCTCGGTCTGCCCCTCGACGAGGACATGCAGGCGGCGAGGTCGATCAGCCATGTGCGGTGCTGCCTCGATCACCGGGCCGGCCGCCAATCAGGTTCTTCTCCCACAGCTCGCCGAGCGAGTGCTCCTCCAGCCATGCGGCCAGGTGGTCGGCCGGCGGACGCGTGAACGTGGATGTACCGCCTTCCCGCTCGACCACGATGAGATCTCCGATCTCGAACTGGTTCATCAGCGTGACCGACTGGGTCGCGATCAGTACCTGGCTCCGTGCGGCCGCCTGCCTGAGTAAGCCCGCGAGCTGCACGATAGCGAACGGATGCAGCCCCAGCTCGGGTTCGTCCAGCACGACGAGCGCGGGCAGTTCGGGCTGCAACAGCAGGGCCGCCAGGCAGAGAAACCGCAGCGTACCGTCGGACATCTGGTTGGCCGAGAACAGCGCATCGGAGTCGTGCTGCCACCACCGGAGCCGGACGCGGTCGTTGCCTTCCGGGCGCAACACGAAGTCCCGGAAGAACGGCGCGACCTGCCGGACCGCGTTCACGATGCGAGCATAGGCGGCGCGGTTCTCGTCCCGTTCGCTTTCGCTCAGGCTGAGCAGCACGGCCGCCAGGTTGCCCGCGTCATGACGCAAGGCGAGGTTGTCCGCCGTCGGGACCAGTTGCTTGACCGGCGCGTCGCCGCTTGTGTCGTGGAAGTGGTAGACGCGGCAACCGTTCAGCAGACCGACAACGTGTGCGGCGATTCGCCCGGGTTTGCGTTCGGCCTCCTCGCGCAGCCGGGTCTCGCTGTCCCCTGCCGAGAGATTCCCGGTACGGCTGTTCGTGACCCGGCCCGTGGAAGGAGACGCTTTCGTCCTCGAAGATGAGTTCGTCATTCGCGGCCGGGATCAGGTTCGCCTCGTATGCGTTCGGCGGCGCGTCCAGGCGGAGCCGGATGCGTGAGGACCCCTCGGTGCTGTTCACCAGTGCCGATGCGCCGCCGTGCAGGTTGACGAACAGGTTGAGCGCACCGGCCGCGATTCGGCCGAGTAGGCCGAAAGTCCGGACAAAGTTGCTCTTCCCAGCGCCGTTGGCGCCCACCAGCACGTTCAACCGACCCAGATCGACCGTGGCGGAACGGATCGAGGTGAACCCCTCGATCGTGATCGAGTCCAGTGTGCGGCTGATCATGCGTTCACTGTACGGCGGCCGGATGGTCAGGCGCGGGCGGCGATGGCGTCGGCGAGGGCGAGGATCCGGCGGGCGTTGTCCACGTGCAGGTTCTCGATCATCCGACCGTCCACGGTCACCACGCCCTGCCCGGCCGCCTGCGCCTCGTCGAAGGCGGTGATGATCCGGCGGGAGCGGTCGACCTCCTCCTCCGAGGGCGCGAACACGCGGTTGCACGGCTCGAGCTGGCCGGGGTGGATGAGCGTCTTCCCGTCGAAGCCGAACTGCCTGCCCTGCACGCACTCCGCCTCGAAGCCCTCGAGGTCGCGCACGTCGTTGTAGACCCCGTCCAGGATCACCTTGCCGGTGGCCCGCGCGGCGAGCAGGCACAGGGAGAGCCCACCGAGCAGCGGCGCGCGGCCGGGGACGAACTCCGCGTGCAGCTCCTTCGCCAGGTCGTTGGTGCCCAGCACCAGCACGGTCAGCCGCTCACTGGCCGCGGCGATCTCCTCGGCATGCAGCATGGCGACCGGGGTCTCCACCATCGCCCAGATCCTGGTGTGCTCGGGCGCCCCGCCGAGCTCCAGCGCGCGCTCGATGTTGTGCACCTCGCGGGCCGAGTTCACCTTGGGAACCACGACGGCGGCCGGGCCCGCCTTGGCCGCGGCGCGCAGGTCGGCGTCGTGCCATTCGGTGTCCAGGCCGTTCACTCGAATGGTCAACTCGCGCGGTCCGTACTCGCCGGACGCCGCGGCGGCACACACCCGTTCCCGCGCCGCTTCCTTGGCGTCCGGGGCCACCGCATCCTCCAGATCGAGGATCAGCGCGTCCGCGGGCAGGGTCTTGGCCTTCTCCAGCGCGCGTTCGTTCGCGCCGGGCATGTACAGCACGGACCGGCGCGGGGTCACCTCGGTCATTCGGCCAGTGCCTCCTCGGTCGCGGCGTCGTAGGCCTCGGCCAGCTCCGGGTCCCGAGCGGCCAGCGCGTCGGCGAGCTCGGCGACCACCCTGCACTGCTTCACCGAGGCGTCGTCCTGCATCTTTCCTTCGATCATCACGGCGCCGGTGCCGTCGCCCATCGCGCCGATCACCTTGCGTGCCCAGGCCACGTCCCGCGGCGCGGGGGAGAACACCTTCTTCGCGATCTCGATCTGCGCCGGGTGCAGGCTCCACGCGCCCACGCAGCCGAGCAGGAAGGCGTTGCGGAACTGGTCCTCGCAGGCCACCGTGTCCCGGATGTCGCCGAACGGCCCGTAGTACGGCAGGATCCCGTGCATCGCGCAGGCATCCACCATGCGCGCGACGGTGTAGTGCCACAGGTCCTGCTGGTAGGTGGTGCGGCCCTCGTCCAGCTCCTCGCCGACCGGGTCGGTGCGCACCAGGTAGCCGGGGTGCCCCCCGCCGACCCTGGTGGTCTTCATCCGGCGACTGGCGGCGAGGTCCGCGGGCCCCAGCGAGATGCCCTGCATCCGCGGGCTCGCCCCGGCGATCTCCTCCACATTGGCCACACCGCTCGCGGTCTCCAGGATCGCGTGCACCAGCAACGGCCTGGTCAGCCCGGCGCGCGCCTCGAGCTGGGCGAGCAACCGGTCCACGTAGTGGATGTCCTGCGCGCCCTCCACCTTCGGCACCATGATCACGTCGAGCCGGTCGCCGATCTCGGTGACCAGCGTGATCAGGTCGTCCAGCACCCAGGGCGAGTCGAGGCTGTTCACCCGGGTCCAGAGCTGGGTGCGACCGAAGTCGACCGACTTCGCGATCCGCACGAGGCCGTTGCGCGCCGCCTCTTTCCGGTCCGCCCTGATCGCGTCCTCCAGGTTCCCGAGCAGAACGTCGACCTGCGGCGCGATGCCGGGGACCTTGGTCGCCATCTTCTCGTTGCCCGGGTCGAAGAAGTGGATCATCCGGGAGGGCAGTACCGGGATCTGCCGCGGCGGATCGGGCGCCCCCACGGCGAGGGGCGCGAAGAAGTCCTTCGGCGAGCGCATCGAGCCTCCAACGTTACTGGCCGGTACCCAAGGTTGACCCTATCCCGACGATCCGGGCGTCGCTGCGGTGTGGCTCACGCCGAGGGCCGCGGGGGACTCGCCGAGACCCGCAGAGGACAGCCGAGGGCAGCCGAGGGCACTGCGCTGTCAAGCACAAGATTGGTGCTCGCGCGGGTGAGTGAACGAAAGCGATTGCCGTTGCACCGCGTCGATATGCCGTTCGACCAGCCCTCACCCGTACGGCGGCACGGTCGGGGTGAAGTCGGACGACCGCCCGTCGACCGGTCACCGACCGTTCAGCGCCGTCGATCGCAGTCGCCGCGGTTGCCCGGAGACCCGAACTTCCCGCACCTGGTACTCAATTCATGTGCCTTTTTGCACGAGGCAGGTCAGGCGCAGCGCGAAGCAGAAGGAGGCGGACCTCATGGCGGTGACACCAGGTCAGACCACGGTGACCGACGGAGCGAGTGACACCCGATCTCTGCACCGCCGCGCGGCATCCGCGGTCGACCTTCCGGCGCCCGCGGACGACCTCGCGGCCGAGGCCGCCGCCCAGCTCGACTGGGACGGGGTGGCGCTGCCGCAGTCGACCCTGCTCGGGCGCCGGGTCGTGCTGGTCGCCCGGCTGCGCACCGAGGTGCACGCCGAGCGGATCGCGATGGGCGCGAGCCCGATCCTCGACCGCGCCACCGTCGCCACCTGGACCTGGCCGGAGTTCGCGGCCACCGCGCCCGCCCCTGCCGCCGAGATCGTCGGCGTGCTCGCGGTGGCGCGGCACTGGCGGACCGGGATGGCGGCGACGGTCCCGTTCGCCCGTTACGGCGAGGCCGCGATGGTGCTGCCCTACTCGGCCGTGTTCAGCCAGGACTACGTGGACAACTGCCTGCCGAGGGCCCGCACCTACGGGCTGGGTGTGGTGACCGCGGACGAGGACGCCGTGGTCGATCTGGACCTGGCCGGGCGCGCCGACCGGATGCTCGCCCCCATGGACGCGGTGTCCCGCTGGGTGAACGAGGTGGCCTACGAGCAGCTCCTCGCCGTCGGCGAGGTGCCCGCGAACTGCGGCTGACCGGCGGTTGCGGCTAGGGTCGGCGCCATGCGAGTAGTGATCGCGGGTGGACACGGCAAGATCGCGCTGAACCTGGAGAAGCTGCTGGCCGCGAACGGCGACCACGCGGTGGGCATCATCCGCAATCCCGACCACGCAGGCGACCTGCGGGACCTCAGTGCCGAACCGGCCGTGCTGGATCTCGAGACGGCGACGGTGGACGAGGTCGCCGAGGTGCTTGCCGGCGCGGACGCCACGGTGTTCGCGGCGGGAGCCGGACCGGGCAGCGGCGTCGCCCGCAAGGACACCGTGGACAAGGCCGCCTCGGCCCTGCTCGCCGACGCCGCCGAACGCGCGGGTGTGCGCAGGTTCGTGCAGGTCAGCGCGATGGGCCTGAGCAGGGCGGACAATCCGGCGACGGACGAGGTGTTCGCCGTCTACCTGCGTGCCAAGGCCGCGGCCGAGGAGGACCTGCGGGCGCGGGACCTGGACTGGACGATCCTGCGCCCCGGGCGGCTGACCGACGATCCGGGCGCCGGCCAGGTCCACCTCGCCGACGAGGTGCCGCCCGGCGAGGTGACCAGGGAGGACGTGGCGCAGGTGCTGGCCGGCCTGCTGGCCGAACCGATCGCGCTGCGCCGCACGCTGGAGCTGACCGGCGGGAACACCCCGGTCAGCGAAGTACTCAGCCGGCTGTGACCCCTGTGTGGGACGTCCTTACCTGACGGTGATCCCGATCAACCGTCCCGGACGAAAGTCCGCTGCGCGAAACTGGTGGAGCCTCGGGTCACCGCGTGGGTGACAATCGCCACAAATCCCAGCACGACCGGGTACCACCAGCGATCCGCTGGCCACTGGTCCGGGAGTGGCAGGCGGTAGGCGATCGTCGGTGTGTAGTTCATCGAGGGCGGAACCAGGTTGTTCAAGATGCCTGTCGAGAACCAGCACAGTAAGGCGGTGACGCCAGCGCTGGTCGGGCCGATAAACGGCGAAAGGGAGAATATCAGGGCAGCTAGGAATGACGTGTTGAGAATCGAAAGCAGGAGTATTTCGGACATCTTCATGCCGATTTCATCCAAAGCTGCGGGTGCTGATATATTTATGAAAGAAAGAGTGATGATGAATGGCGCTATTGCCATGCCGGCCACCGCGAATGCAACTGAGCAGAATGTGGCTCGACGCGTTCCGGTTCGGTCCCACTCCCAGAAACGTGGACGTAGGAAGACTGCTGCCAAAATTGTACCGACGAGTGCGCAGCCTTCGGTATAACGCAACCCCACGCGGCCGCCATTCGGGTTCATATCGATCGGCACGATACCGTCGGCAAGAACGTATGCGAGTGCAGCCAGTATACCGCTACCGAATAGCAGGAGGTGAACTTGTCGACATTTAAATATTATTCTTGTCATTGTCGTCGTATGTCATCTTTTCGGGTCGAACAAGATTCTATTGCGTCATTATTTTCAGCTATCCACTTACTCATTTCCTCCGGCGAGAAATCTTGAAATGCGTTGGGTATGCTTTCCAATTCCCCAGCGCGCGCCAGCCATGTTTCCAGGTCTGACTGGATAGTAATGGGGCCACTGGCTGATCCTGCTGCTCCGCCGATTTCCGCCGGGTGTTGTTCACGGCAGGCCGCTTGCCCAGTGAGCGCGCCTGCGAGGTGATACTTCGCGGAGTCTTCGGGATCATCCGGTCGCGGAGTCGTGAGCGGGGCCAGATACACGACATGAGTGTTCGACGCGACCCGAGTCTCGTCCAGGACGAGCGCACGATCGTAGATTCGTACTATTTTTCGTTGATTTTCACCGTATGCTTCGATGACCGGTCCCAGGGTCTCCATGATCGGGCCGAGTTCCGTGCGGTGGCCGGCGTGTACGCAGAACTCGACATCGGCCCGCATGGCGCACTGACGTGGTGGATCGGAAGGGGTGACGAACAGTGCCGGAGTCGTGACGAGGCCGCCCACGGCCAGCACTACCGGAACGGCAGCCGCGCCCCACATGGAAAGGGCGCTCGCTTTCGTGCGTTCTCGGCGGTTGGCCAGAATGAGGGACGATACGATAATTGCTACGGCGGCGACGGCGAGAAAGAATATGCACCGAAACAGCACCATGGGCAAGTTCTCCACCTGACCGAGGCTTGGTTCGACGTACAGCACCGGGATCACCGGTGCGTACGAGTCACCACTGTAACCGAGGACGGTGGTGCCGAAGATCAGCAGGAAAGCCGCTGGAGCGACGAGCGCGGTACGCGCGATGACGCCGATCAGGTAGCCGGTTGCGATGGCCGCAGTCATCCCCAGTAACCCGCTGATCATGGTCAGGATGTGCGGGCCGCCGAACTGCGCATCGATGGCGCTCACAATCACCAGGGGCGCGAGCCCCAGCAGGTAACCTGCCAGCAGCGTTCCGACCAGTTTCCGCAGGTGGAGCAGGATCACCGGTGATCCGGTCCGACCGCTGGTGGGCAGTGCGTAGATTCGGTGGGGCGGAGTGAGCCTGCCCGCGACGAACGCGGCGACCATCGCCGCGGTGGGAGCTGCCCATGCTGTCTGTTGGTGGAACTGAGCGCTGGTCTGTACCCACTCCTGATACCGCCACGACAGCATGTCCCACGTGCTCGCGAGAACGATGCCAAGGATCGCTGACGCCGGAATGATCAGGACCCAGGGCGGGAGGGGCCAGAAGAACCTGCGGAGTCGGCTAGTCATCGGAACTCCCCAGCCTGGCTATCAGCGCGTCGTAGGCGCGTTCGAAGTCTGAGCCGAGTTTCTCGGTGGAGTCGGTGGTGTCGACAAGTTGGGTCAATTCGTCGACGGTCCCGTCGAAGACCAGTTGGCCAGCCGCCAGTACCGCGACACGCTGGCAAACGTGGGAGATGTCCTCAATCAAGTGAGTGGACAGCACGACCGTGTACCGCTTGCCGACGTCGGCGATCAGCTCACGTATGCGAAGACGCTGACCTGGGTCCAGTCCGGCGGTGGGCTCGTCCAGGATCACCAGCCTGGGCTCGTGCGCCAGGGCTGCCGCGATGCCGACTCGTTGCCGCTGGCCGCCGGAGAGCGTCCGAACCTTGCTCCTGGTCTGCTCGGTCAGCTTGACCTCGGCCAGTGCCCGTTGGGCGGCTTCCGCGCATTGCCGACGTGGAGTGCCGTTGACCCATGCGGCGTAAGAGACTGTATCGATGACTCGAAGCTCGCCGGCCAGGGAGAATTTCTGCGGTACAAACCCGATCGTCGATGCACCCTCAGTATCACTGAACCTTATGGTTCCGGATCGAGGGCGAGTCAGACCTACCAGCAGGTTCAGTAGAGTGGTCTTCCCCGCTCCGTTGGGGCCGAGAAGCCCGGTTACGCCAGGCGTGATCAGCCAGTTCACACCTTTCAGGGCGGATTTGTTCCCATAACGAAAACCGACCTGCTCAACCGAGATTTGCACGTATAGGTTCCTCAACCTCGTGTTATTGCTGAATGCATGCTCGCAGGGTTCCGAGTGCCACTCGGAACCCTGCGGAGCATGATCAGTGTACTCGAAGGACGTCAGCAGTGTACAACGCGGGCCGATTCCTTCTCGTTTCCTGATGAGCTAATCGTCCAACTGTAGTATTCTCCGTGTCCGACGCAACCGCCGGACACGGAGAATCTGTCTACGCTGATCGTTTTCGTTTGCTGGGCCAGGATGGGGTCAGGCCCGAACACGTCTTTGGCGAGACGTACGGTAACTTGGGCGCTGCCCCCGCAGTTCCGTCCACCCATGCCGACCACTTCCGCGCCCGATCGCCACGGGTTATAGGCCGTCAGGTAGCAAGGCGCCTTCTCTTCTGCGGACCACGCAGGAGATGCCAGCATAATTCCCCCGGCGATTAGTGTCCCCCCGACAAGCGCGGTCGATATAATCTTTTTCAAGATCTACCTTCCTTTGTTTGGGAGGAAAGATATGAAGCCCCCCGCTTTCCCCCTTAATTACCACGTACCGTGGACAGGTGTTACTGTAGTATTTTTTTGTGAAGCTGTCAACGTTAATGATCAATCTGGTTGTGAGTCGCCTCGAGTTCTGGGCGGCTCTGTCGAGTCGGCTTTCGCGGAGCCATTTGCGTGCTAAATGTCGATCCGCAATCTGGGTGTATCTTACCGGTTAGATATTACTCTTTCGGCGGTGTCTGCGGGATTGATAATCGTGCTAAAGCGATATCAGCCGGCTGTGACCGGGCCGAGCACGCGGTCGGTGTAGGGGTTGCAGAACACGCCCTGCGGGTCGACCTCGGCGCGGACCCGCAGGAAGTCGTCGAAGCGCGGGTAGCGCTCGCGCAGCGTGGCCGCGTCGAGGTCGTGCATCTTGCCCCAGTGCGGACGGCCGCCCACCGCGCCCGCGATCGAGGCGAAGGCGGTGAAGTACTCCCGGTAGGGCATGCCGAGGAACTGATGCGCCGCGATGTACACGGTGTCCCTGCCGTAGGCCGTGGAAAGCCAGATGTCGTCCGCGGCGGCAACCCGTACCTCGACCGGGAAGGACACCGGGCTCTCCAGCCTCGGCACCAGCGCCCGCAGTTCGGCGAGGACCTCGTGCACGGCCGCACGCGGAATCGCGAACTCCGACTCGACGAACCGCACCGAACGTTTGGTGACGAACACCCGGTGCGAGAGGTCGGAGTACTCCCGGGTGGACAGCAGCGAGGAGGACAGCCTGCCCAGCGGCGGGACCAGTTTCGGCACCGTACGGCCGATCCGGCAGAGCGCGCCGAAGGCGAGGTTCTCGGTCAGCGTGTAGTCGACGAACCGGCGCGCTCCGGAAAGCGGCTGCCGCTCGGTCTCCGGCGGCCTGCGGTTGTTCCGCTTCACCAGGGCCCTGCTGCCGTAGGGGAACCAGTAGAACTCGAAGTGATCCTCGGCCTCGGCCGAGGCTTCGAACCCCTCGAGCACCTCGTCCAGCGGTTCGGGACGTTCGGTCGCGGCGAGTACGAAGGCCGGTTCGCAGCGCAGGGTGACGGTGCTGATCACACCGAGCGAGCCGAGTCCCACCCTGGCCGCGGCGAACAGCTCCGGCCTGCGGTCGGCGGAGCAACTGACCACAGTGCCGTCGGCGAGGACGAGTTCGAGTGCGGCGATCTGGGTGGCCAGCCCGCCGAGCCCGGCGCCGGTGCCGTGGGTCCCGGTGGACACCGCGCCGGCGATGGTCTGCGCGTCGATGTCGCCGAGGTTGGTCATCGCCAGGCCGAGGGCGTCGAGCTCGGCGTTCAGCCGGCGCAGGGAGGTACCCGAGCGCACGGTGACCAGCCCGGTCTCCAGATCGGCCGAGGCGATCCCTGCCCACTGGGTAAGGTCCAGCGCGTCACAGTCGGCGACCGCGACCGGGGAGAAGGAGTGCCCGCTGCCCCATGCGCGTACCCGGCGGCCCTCCACGGCGGAGTCGGTGACCGCCCTGGCGATCTCGGCGACGCTGCGTGGTTTGTGCACCCGTTGCGGGGTGGCGGACACGGTTCCGGCCCAGTTGGTCCAAGCTGCCATCAGCGCACCGCTCCTCCCGTGAGGTTCGAAACAATAAGTGAATGGTATTCGCGTTTCAAGGGTGTTTGTCGTACGGTACGAGCGTGCAAGCTATGTCCGCGCGGGCCTACGACCTGGCCACGAAGCATCTCGATCCGCCGCTCGCGATCGTGGACCTCGACGCGTTCGAGGCGAACGCCGAGGACCTCGTGCGGCGCGCGGCCGGTCATCCGATCCGGCTGGTCAGCAAGTCGGTGCGCTGCCGTCACCTGCTGGAACGGGCGCTCGCGAGGCCGGGATTCACCGGCCTGATGTGCTACTCGCTGCCCGAGGCGCTGTGGCTGTCCGGGGAGGGGCTGAGCGAGGACATCCTGGTCGCGTATCCCACGGCCGCGCACGCCGCGCTGCGCGCGCTGGCCGCCGACGAGCGGGCCAGGAACACCGTCACGATCATGGTGGACTCGCCGGCGCAGCTGGACCTGGTGGATGCCGCCCTGGGTCGGGACCATCCGGAGATCCGGGTCTGCCTCGAGCTGGACGCCTCCTGGCGACCACTGCCGGGGGTGCATGTGGGTACCCGGCGCTCGCCGGTTTTCCGTCCGCGGCAGGCGGCGGCGCTGGCCAGGACGATCATGGCGCGCCCGGGGTTCCGCCTGGTCGGCGTGATGGCGTACGAGGGGCAGATCGCCGGGTTGCCGGACACGCCGGCCGGTGCCGCGCGGCGGGTGGCGGTGCGCTGGATGCAGCGACGGTCGGCGGCCGAGCTGGCGCGGCGCCGTGCCGCGGCCGTGCATGCGGTCCGGGCGGTGGCCGATCTGGAGTTCGTCAACGGCGGCGGCACGGGCAGCGTGGAGAGTACCCGCGCGGATGCCACGGTGACCGAGATCGCGGCCGGTTCCGGGTTGTTGGGCCCGACCCTGTTCGACGGCTACACCCGGTTCCGCCCGCGCCCCGCCGCGCTGTTCGCGTTGCCCGTGGTGCGCGTGCCGGGCGGTGGGACGGCCACCCTGTTCTCCGGCGGGTACATCGCCTCCGGCCCGGCGAGCCGCTCGCGGCTGCCCGCGCCGTACCTGCCGGAAGGGTTGAAGCTGCTCGGCACGGAAGGTGCCGGCGAGGTGCAGACCCCGGTGACCGGCAGGGCCGCGCGCGGGCTGCGGGTGGGCGACCGGGTGTGGCTGCGCCACGCCAAGGCGGGCGAGCTGGCCGAACGGTTCGACGAGTACCACCTCGTCACCGGTGACCAGGTGGAGCGCACCGTGCCCACCTACCGCGGTGAGGGGAAGAACTTCGGCTGACCCGGCCGGTCCTCATCCGCTGCCCCTAAGCTCGACCGACAGTAGGCAACCCCCCACCCTTCCCGGGGGGCGAGCCCCGCTCCAGCGTACCGCTGATGGGAGTCGGGACGGCCGGAAAAGCGCGAGTTGTCCACAGGGAAGTCCCACTGTGGACAACTGGGCGGAGGTCAGTCGCCGAGCCTGCTGGCCAGGTAGCCCTTGAGGAGGTACTTGGTCTCGGCCACCACCTCGGGGTCGCCGTCCGGTTGCCGGCGGAAGGCGAGGTTGAGCAGGCCGTCGGCGGTCTCCACGGCGGTCGCGATCGGCAGCGCGATCGACTCCGTGGGCAGGTCCAGCCGGGCGGCGAGCAGGCCGGTCAGCGAGTCGGCGATGACCCGGTTGTTGTCCCGCCGGTCGTCCAGCAACCGCTGGTCCACCACGTCCCCGAAGTGCACCTTGGAGAACCCCGGCACCTCGCGATGCATCTGCAAATAGATGTCCAGCAGCGAGTCCACGATGTCCCACCAGTGCTGGTGGTCGACCCCGTCCAGCCGCTCACTCACCGCGGCCATGAACCGCTCCAGATTCCGCTGCGTGAGCGCCTGCACCACCGCACGCTTGTCCGGGAAGAACTGGTACAGCGAGCCGACGGCCACACCCGCCCGCTTGGCGATCAAGGTGGTGGTCAGCGCCTCGTACCCCATCTCCTCGATCAACTCGGCGCTGGCGTCGAGCATGCGCTCGACCCGTTGCGCGCTACGTTGCTGAACTGGTTGACGACGCAACGGATTGGCCTCGGGCTGGGTCGCGCTGGTTGCCTTCGCGGCCTGGCGGTCGGACACGGCTTGCTCCCTCTGCTGCTGATCAGCGACTTTAGCGTGCCGGTACTCCTATCCACGGTCGAGGGAGCCAGTAGAATACGAGAAATTTTCATATTGATCGGAGGTGTTCGTGGGAAAGTGGCGATATCCAGCGGATTTCCTGTGGGGAGTTTCCACCTCGGCCTTCCAGATCGAGGGCGCCACCCGGGCGGGCGGTCGGGGACGGTCCATTTGGGACACCTTCACCGGCATGCCCGGCAAGATCGCCGGTGGTGAGCATGCGGAGGTCGCCGCGGACCACTACCACCGCTACCCCGAGGACATCGCCCTGATGGCCGAGCTCGGGGTGGACGCCTACCGGATGTCCTTCGCCTGGCCCCGGATCCAGCCGGACGGCACGGGCCCGCCGAACCCGGAAGGGCTCGACTTCTACGACCGGCTGCTGGACGCCGTCTGCGCGGCCGGGATCTCCCCGGTCGGCACGCTGTACCACTGGGATACCCCGCAGCCCGTCGAGGACGCGGGCGGCTGGTTGGCCAGGGACACCGCCGCGCGGTTCGCGGAGTACGCCGCCATCCTCGGTGAGCGCTTCGGTGACCGGGTGCGGATGTGGATCCCACTCAACGAGCCGATGGTGATGACCATCTACGGCTACGCTATCGGGGAGTACGCGCCCGGTAAGACGCTGCTGCTGGACGCCGTGCCCACCGCGCACCACCAGCTGCTCGCGCACGGTCTCGCGGTGCGCGCGCTGCGCGCCGCCGGTGCCACCCGCGTCGGCACCGCCAACAACCACAGCCCGGTCTGGCCTGCGAGCGGGGACGAAGCCGACCTCGCGGCCGCGGCCTGGCTGGATGCCCTGATCAACCGGCTGTTCGCCGACCCCATCCTGCTCGGTCGCTACCCGAGCGAACTGCTCGAGTACCTCCCCGAGCGCTACGCCGCCGACCTGCCTATCATCGCCGAACCGCTGGACTTCTACGGTGTCAACTACTACGAGCCGCAAGCAGTGGCCGCCCCCGCGCCGGGCACCCCGCTGCCGTTCGAGCTGCGGCCCGTCACCGGGTACCCGATGACCACCAACGACTCCCCGATCGTCCCGGACGGCCTGCGCGAGCTGCTGGTCGGCCTGCACCTGCGCTACGCCGACGCGTTGCCCCCTATCCACATCACCGAGAACGGCTGTAGCTTCGCCGACGAGGTCGGTGACGACGGCGGCGTGCACGACCGGGAGCGCATCGAGTTCCTCGAAGGGCATGTGCGCGCGGTGCGGGCCGCGCTGGAGGTGGGGGTGGACGTGCGGGGCTACTTCGTCTGGTCGTTACTGGACAACTTCGAATGGTCCAAGGGATACGCGCCCCGGTTCGGCCTGGTCCACGTCGACTACCCCACGCAGCGCCGCACACCCAAGGACTCCTTCCACTGGTACCGAAAGCTGATCCGCGGTGCGTAGCGACGCGGGGGACGGCACCGCCGGCGCGCTCGCCGAGCCGGTGACACCCGTCCGTGCCGGGTGGGTCACGCTGCTGTTCCTCGCCAACATCGGGCTCTGGTTCGCGCTGATCACGCCGATCCAGGTGCTGCTGCCGCAGCAGGCCGCACTACTCGACGCCGCGCACAAGGAGCTGGTCTTCGGGGTCGTCACCGGGGTCGGAGCGCTGGTCTCGGCCATGGTGAACCCGCTCGCCGGGATGGCATCGGACCGCACGACCTCCCGCTTCGGCCGGCGCCACCCGTGGACCATGGGCGGGGCGCTGACCGCCATGGCCGGGTTCGTCCTGCTGGCAGGCGCCACCGACATCGTGCTGATGACCCTCGGCTGGTGCGTCGTGCAGGCCGGACTGAACGCCTCCCTGGCCGCGCTCACCGCCGCCCTGCCGGACCGGGTACCGGTACGGCAGCGCGCCAGGGTCTCCGGCTTCGTCGGGATCACCCAGATCGGCGGAACCCTGCTCGGGACGATCGTGGTCACCACGCTGGTCGCCGGGATCGGCCCCGGCTACCTGGTGTGCGGCGGGTTCGTCGTGCTGTGCGCGCTCGCCTTCTCCCGCACCCCGGACGCGGTGCTGCCCACCCGGCCCGCCGAGCCGTTCGGCCGCGCCCTGCGCGGCATCTGGGTCTCGCCACGCCACCACCCGGACTTCGTGCACGCCTGGCTCGGGCACTTCTGCACGCAGGTCGGCAACGCGCTCGGGGTGATGTACCTGCTGTTCTTCCTCACCGATGTGGTGCGGCTGGCCGATCCCGAGGCGGGCCTGCGCACCGCGATGGTGATCTACGCGGTTGCCGTGGTCGTCGGCGCGGTGCTTACCGGCAAGCTGTCCGACCGCGCCGGGCGGCGCAAGCCATTCGTGTACGCCTCGGTGATCCTGATGAGCGCCGCCGTCGCGCTGCTGGTGTTCTGGCAGACCTGGACCGCGACGGTGATCGCCGCCGTGACGCTCGGTTTCGGTTTCGGGGTGTACGCCGCGGTAGGGCTGGCGCTGCTGACCCAGGTGCTGCCCACCGCATCGGCCCGGGCGAAGGACCTCGGCATCGTGAACATCGCGAACTCGTTGCCGCAGGTCATCACCCCGCTGGTGGCCACCTTCGTACTGGCCTACCTCGGCGGCTACCGGGGCCTGTACGCGGTGGCGGCGATCGTCACCCTCGCCGCCGGGGTCTTCATCAGCCGCGTCCGCTCCGTTCCCTGACGGGGAGGAAGGAGCGAGGCCGATCCACCACAGCCGCAGCCTGACATATGGAACCGCGGGCCGGTGCCGGTCGGGGGGAGGGGAGTGCAACGGCACCGGCCCGCGGAGTATCGGGGCCGCACTGCGGGCGGGGGACCACAGCTTGCTATCTGCAATTTTGTTCGCGGCTGGTGATGATCAACCTAGTGGCAGATTGAGCCCTCCGCCAGCGGTTGAGCCGTTAATTTTTCGATTAATCGAGTACTTATCGGTGGGGTACCGGCAGTTGGCCCGCCACGCTCGGGGGTACGGACGAGCCAACTGCCGGTGTCGGTGGGGAGGTCGGCGTCAACCCGATGGGGCCATTCGGTCGACCGGCCTCACCGGACCGGGGAGGCTATCTCGCCGCGGCCGGGGCCTGCGGAATCAGCGCGTGCCGACCCTGCGTGTCCGCCGCGGTCTGGTGCGTGGCCTGTGCCGGCAGTGGGGACCGCTTGCGGCCACGCCCGCGCGGGGCTTCCTGCGGGGCCAGGCCGCCGGCGACCAGGTGCTCGTGGGCCACCTGCCAGACCGAGCAGGGTGCCTTGCACCGGTGCCAGCGCGTGGAGCAGGTGGGGCAGTCCCCACGGACGTCCGGCTCGTGGGCGCGGAGCATGGCCCGCCACCCCTCGGTCAGCCGCGGCAGCTCGGAGCGTGCCACGGACACCAGGGACGGCGCGTCCGCGCGGTTGGCTAGATCGGAGAGCATATCGAGGCGTTCCCACACGGCGTTGCGGAGAACCTGCCCGAGGATCTGATCCACCTGAAACTCACCGTTACCTTTCCGCCAGTTTGGCGGCTTCGTTGAGCGCGGTCCTGAGTTCACCGAGCTGGCCCGCGGTCAGGCGTGCGGTCTCACCGGGTGGCCCGACCAGGACGACCTCGTCCTCGTCGACGAACACCGTCACGCACCGCTCCCGGCTGATGAGATCGCCGCACTGCACCCGCCATACCGGCTGACCGCCCTCGTGCTTGCGCGCGTTCGTGCCATTGGCCGTGGCGCGCGGATCGCTGTGGCGGATCGACGGCAGCGCCGACCGCGACTGCGAGACATGCCCGTTGGCGGCGGGTGGCCGCACGGAACTCGGGACGGTCGCAGCACGCCCGGCTGTGATCGAATCCACGAACTCCACGACTCCCTCCGCTGTTTCTCGGCGGCTGCGCCGCTCGGGGTGGTTCCTTCTCTGGTTGCTCTCCGTGACCGCTGTCCGTATCGGGTCGCTCACGGAGAACTGAGATCTACATTGCGACGAAACGAAGGCCGAAAGAAGGTCCGGTGGGCGTCATAGCGGCGACCGGCTCGAGTTCCACGTTAAGCGGTCGGCGGAGTTCGGCCCTGCCGATCAGCCCGGATAATCAGGTCTTCGCGCGGTTGAACAGCCGTGCCTAGGCTGACTACGACGCCCATCGGACTGTGAGGGTGCACCACATGGACGCAGACGCCGACCGCCACGGTCATCCGATACCCCAGGAGACCTGGGATCACCCGGAGATGCGGGACGCGCTGGCCAGCAGAGAGATCAGCGCGATCTACCGGATACTGCGGCGGCACGGTGTCTCGCAACGCCAGATCGCGGCGATGACCGGCCAGTCGCAGTCCGAGGTGTCGGAGATCCTCAAGGGTCGCCAGGTCATGGCGTACGACGTGCTCGCCAGAATCGCCGTCGGCCTCGGTGTCCCTCGGGGGTACATGGGCCTCGCGTACGACGAGGCCACGGCGGTTCAGGTCCGCAGCTCGGCTGTGGACCAGCAGGCTGAGGAGGACGAGTCGGTGAAACGGCGGAAGTTCCTCGCGCATGCTGCCCAGGTCACCATGGGTGCGGCGGTCTTCGGGCCGTCCGCCGACGCATGGGCGGCGAACCCGGCGAGGACGCCCGCACCGGGGCGGATCGGAATGACCGACGTCCGGCAGGTGGAAGCGGCGACCAGAGCACTACGCGCGCTCGACTACCAGTACGGCGGCGGCTTCTGCCGGGACGCCGTGGTGGCCCAGCTGTCCTGGGGCCAGCAGATGCTGCAGGCGCAGGGCGCGGACACGGTGAAAAACCGGCTGTACGTGGCGTTGGCCGACCTGCACAGCCTGGCCGGGTGGACCTCGTTCGACATCGGGCTGTTCGACTCCGCGCGGGGCCACTTCGCCAACGCGCTCGAACTGGCCAAACAGGGTGAGAGTCACCCGCTGGTGGCCAACGTGCTCTACCGGATGGGCCGGGTCTATCTGCACCAGGACGCTCCGAACGACGCGCTGAAGCTGTTCCAGCTCGGTCAGCTCGCCGCCCAGGAGTCCGGCTCGGACCTCGCGGTCGCCGTGCTCTGCGCGAACGAGGCATGGGCCTACGCGATGATGGGCAACGAGGAGCAGGCGATGAAGCTGCTCGGGTGGACCAAGGACGCGTTCTCCCGGTCGGATCTGAACAGCGCCGAGTCCTGGGTGCGCTTCTTCAACGAGACCGACGTCTACGCCATGGTCGGCACCGTGCACACCGCGCTGGCCAGGCACGACGGGGCACACACCAAGTTCGCCATCCCGGCGCTGACCAAGGCGATCGACTGCTACGGCGACGACATGGCCCGCAGCAAGACCTTCAACCTCAGCGCACTGGCCACCAACCACCTGCTGGACGGGGACATCGACCAGGGCGCCAAGGTCGGCGGTAAGGCACTGGACCACGCGGAGGGGCTGAAGTCCCAGCGGATCAAGGACCGGATGCAGCCGATGAAGGAGGAAGCGGAGCGCAGGAGTAACAATGCCGACGCCAGGGAGCTGTACGAGCGCTACAACGCGCTGTACTCCACCTAGCGAGTGGCCCGGAGGGGGAGAACGCGCGCCGGGGGGCAGGCCCGTCTTGGACGGCCGGTTCACCAGGGAGAAGCTGCACGAGGCGCTCGTGCGTACCTGCGCGCGGCTCGGCCTGGACGCCCGGGGCGCGACCCTGCTGCGGTTCACCAACAACGCGGTGTACTCCCTGGCCGACGCCCCCGTCGTGGTGCGCATCGTCGGCTCCCGCACGCTGCGGCACCGGGCGGACAAGGTGGTCCGGGTCGCCGAGTACTTCGCCGAGCGAGAGGTGCCCGCGATCCGGCTGCTCCCCGGCCTCGACCAGCCGCTGCACCTCGGTGAGCACGTGGTCACGGTGTGGTGGCGGGTGCCACACACCGGGGCACAGGCCGGTCCCGCCGAGCTCGGCCGGCTACTGCGCCAGGTGCATGCGTTGCCCCCACCCGCGCGGGTCGGCCCGTGGGCCCCGCTGGACGACGTGCGGGCCAGGGTGGCCGACGCCGAGGAACTCGACCCCGGCGACCGCCGGTTCCTGCTGGACCGCTGCGCGGAGGTGGCCGAGGCGCTGGATCGGCTGGACTTCGCCCTGCGGCCCGGGCTGGTACATGGCGACGCGCACCCCGGCAACGTGATCGTCGGCCCGGACGGTCCGTTGCTGTGTGATTTCGATTCCTCCTGCATCGGGCCACCGGAATGGGATCTCACCCCGCTGGCGGTCGGCAGGGAACGGTTCGGGGATCCGGCGGGCCGATACCAGGCGCTCGCGGATACCTACGGATTCGATGTAACGAAATGGTCCGGTTTCGCGGTACTCAAGGCAGCGCGTGAACTCAAGCTCACTACGAGTGTGCTGCCCATCCTGCGAAGTCACCCGCGGGTACGTGGCGAGCTGCACCGGCGGCTGGATGATTTACGGGCGGGAAGGACGCTGTCCCACTGGCGACGTTACGGCTGAGTGGGTGATGGCGGTGACGTTCGGCGACGGTACAAGACCGTTCGCCGTTTTGGTTCACGATGTCACTGTCTGGTCACAAGTTCGGTACCGCTAGTCAGCCTATTCGTGAGGATCTCCCCCGAAAGTGCAAATTGCAACTACGGAGCGCGACATCGATCGTGGGGTGTCGACCACACCGGAGCTACGGAAAACCTCACGAGAAAGGTGGTAACGGCCCGGGGTCGAAAAGCGGCGGTTTCCGCCCCGAAGCGTCTAGGCTGCGCAACACGCCGAGTCGTCCACCGGAGATCCTGGAGAGTCGTGGAGAGTCCCAGCCGATGACTGTGTTCGAGTACGTGGCCGACAGATGGGATCGGCTCTATCTGCAGGGGCTGTTGCACGCCAGTGCCGTCGTCCAATGCACGATCATCGCGGCGGTACTCGGAGTGGGGATCGGGATCGCGGTGTACCGCAGCCCGGTCGGCTCCGCACTGGCCACCGCGCTGGCCAGCAGCATCCTGACCATCCCTTCCTTCGCCCTGCTCGGCCTGCTGATCCCGGTGGTGGGCCTCGGCACCGAGCCCACGGTGATCGCGCTGGTGCTGTACGCGTTGCTGCCGATCGTGCGTAACACCATCGTCGGCCTCGGCGGGGTGGATCCCGCGGTCACCGACGCGGCCAAGGGCATCGGGATGAGCCGGATCGGCGTGCTGAGCCGGATCGAGCTGCGACTGGCCTGGCCGGCGATCCTGGCCGGAATGCGGGTGGCGACGCAGATGCTGATGGGCATCGCGGTGATAGCCGCCTACGCCAAGGGGCCGGGGCTCGGTTCCGAGGTGTTCTCCGGGCTGACCAGGGCGGGTAGCGCGAACTCGCTCAACCAGGCCCTGACCGGGACCGTCGGCGTCGTGCTGCTGGCGCTGGCGCTCGACGGCATCTATGTCCTGATCGCCCGCTTCACCGTCTCGAGGGGTATCCGTGCCTGAGAATGACGCCGTATCCGGGGTCGAGCTGGAGCTCGAACACGTCACCAAGCGGTACCCGGGAACCGGGGAACCGGCGGTGAACGACTTCTCCATGGTGGTGCCCGCGGGGAAGATCGTGATCTTCGTCGGGCCCTCCGGCTGCGGCAAGACCACCACCATGCGGATGATCAACCGGCTGATCGAGCCCACCTCGGGGCGGATCACCATCGGCGGGGAGGACGCGCTCGAGCTCAACCCGGACACCCTGCGCCGCCGGGTCGGCTACGCCATCCAACAGGCCGGGCTGTTCCCGCACTTCACCGTGGCACAGAACATCGCGGTGGTTCCCGGCCTGCTCGACTGGTCCAGGCAGCGGATCACCGACCGGGTGGACGAGATGATGGACCTGGTCGGCCTGGACCCGGCGGTCTACCGCGACCGTTACCCGCGGCAGCTCTCCGGCGGGCAGCAGCAGCGGGTCGGGGTGGCCAGGGCGTTGGCGGCCGACCCCCCGGTGCTGCTGATGGACGAGCCCTTCGGCGCGGTCGACCCGATCACCAGGGGAAACCTGCAGGACGAGCTGCTGCGGCTGCAGACCGAGCTGCGCAAGACCATCGTCTTCGTCACCCACGACTTCGACGAGGCGGTCAAGCTGGGCGACCGGATCGCGGTGCTCGGTGACCAGTCCTCGATCCTGCAGTACGACACCCCGGAGGCGATCCTGGCCAACCCCGCCGACGACACCGTGGCCGGGTTCGTCGGCGCGGGTGCCTCGCTCAAGCAACTCACCCTGCTGCGCGTGCGGGACGTCGAGGTCAAGAACGACGCGCTGACCGCGATCGCTTCCGAGGACTCGCCGGCCGGGTTGCGGGAGAAGTTGTCCGGGCACCGCACCAAGTACGCGCTGGTGCTGGACGAGCGGCGCCGCCCGACGCGTTGGGTGCACCAGCGGGACCTGGCCACGGCGGGCTCGCTGGCCACCGCGGGCCGGGCGATCGGCGACTCGGTGAGCACGCAGTCCACGCTGCAGGACGCGCTGGAGGCGATCATCACCGAGGGCGGGAACGCGGTGGTGACCGGGACCCGCGGTGAGTACGTCGGCACCATCGACATCAAGACGGTGACCGACACCGTGCAGCAGCTACGTGAGGAGCACGCCGAGGCCGCGGAAGGTGCGGACGCATGAGCGGTGAGGGCGACGCCTCGCGAGCATCGCAGGTCCGGCCCGCGGGGCGAGGAGCGCAGCGAGAAGGAGTCGAGCCATGAGCGGTGAAGGCGACGCCTCGCGAGCATCGCAGGTCCGGCCCGCGGGGCGAGGAGCGCAGCGAGAAGGAGTCGAGCCATGAGCACCGTGGCCGGGTTCTCCACCGAGTCGGGCTCCAAGCGCGCCGATCGGATCCGGCTGTTCGCCCAGCCCGCGGCCGTGTTCGTCATGGTCACCGCCGTGCTGATCTGGGCGTTCACCAGGGACAACGACGAGATCGAGGCGGAGTCGATCCAGGCGGGGGTGCTGCTTACCCGCACCTGGGAGCACCTGCTGATCACCATCGTGGTGACCGCGATCGTGGTGGGGGTCGCGGTGCCCCTCGGGGTGATGCTGACCAGGAGCTGGGCCCGCCCGGTCACCCCGCTGTTCACCGGGATCGCGAACATCGGGCAGGCGGCGCCCGCGCTCGGCGTGATCGTGCTGTTCTTCCTGTGGACCGACTGGGAGGGCCTGTGGTGCGCGGCCCTGCCGCTGGCCTTCTACTCGCTGCTCCCGGTGCTGCGGAACACGATCGTCGGCATCCAGTCGGTCGACCCCGCCCTCGTCGACGCCGGAAGGGGGATCGGCATGTCCGGTTCGGGCGTGCTGTTGCGGATCGAGGTGCCGCTGGCGATCCCGCTGATCCTGGCCGGCCTGCGTACCTCGCTGGTGCTCGCGGTCGGCACCGCCACGCTGGCGTTCTTCGTCAACGGCGGCGGGCTCGGCGAGCTGATCGACACCGGGTACAAGCTGAACCGGGTGCCGGTGCTGCTGGTCGGCGCGGTGCTGGCGGTCGGGCTGGCGCTGCTGGTCGACTGGCTGGGCGCCGTGCTCGAGGAGTACCTCGGACCGAGGGGCCTGTCGTGAGGGGCTTGCCGCGAGGGGGCTTGCTGTCAGGGGGACTGCTGTGAGGGAGCTGCCATGAGGCGCGGGAGGATGCGTGCGGTGCTCGGTGCGGCGTTGCTGACGCTGCCGCTGGCCGGGTGCGGGTTGAACGTGAACGCCGCGGTGCCGTTCAGTGTCGGCCCCGGGTCGATCCGGCCCGCGCCCTCGCTGGACGGCGTGGAGATCACCGTGGGTTCGAAGGACTTCACCGAGAACATCCTGCTCGGCTACTTCGCCGAGCTGGCGTTGGAGGCCGCCGGCGCGGACGTGATCGACCTGACCAACATCAACGGGTCGAACAGCGCGCGGTATGCCCTGCTGGACGGGCAGATCGACGTGCAGTGGGAGTACACCGGGACCGGGTGGCTGTCCTACCTGGGCCACGACAGCCCGGTCCCGGGCGAGCAGGAGCAGTACGAGGCGGTCAAGGAGGCCGACGCCGAGCAGACCGGCATCGCCTGGCTGCGGTACTCGCCGCTGAACAACACCTATGCGTTCGGCACCACCGCGGCCTACGCCCGGCAGCACGGCCTGGAGACAACCACGGACATGACGAACTTCCTGAAGGAGAACCCGCAGGAGGCGGTGTTCTGCGTGGAGCCGGAGTTCGCCAGCAGGCCGGACGGCATGCCCGGGGTGCAGGCCACCTACGGCTTCCCGGTGACCACGAGCAAGACCTTCGGTACCGGGGCGATCTACACCGCGATCGACAGCGGGATCTGCAACTTCGGCGAGGTGTTCACCACCGACGGCCGGATCTCCGGGCTGAACCTGCGGGTGCTCGAGGACGACAAGCGGTTCTTCCCGCAGTACAACGCGGCGGTGACCACCCGCGTCTCGTTCCTCGAGCAGTACCCGGTGCTGCGGGACATCCTGGAACCGATCGCCGCGGCGATCGACAACGAGCAGATCACCGAGTTGAACAAGCAGGTCGACGTGGACGGAAGGGACCCGGCCAAGGTGGCGCGGGACTGGATGGTGGAGAAGGGCTTCATCACCCTCCCCGATTAGCGGCTGGCGCAGGTCAGGGGCTTCTGTCAGCATGGGGGCATGCCTGCTGTGTGGGATCACGTCGGTGTCGTTGCCCTGCTGCTGCGGCGCGGCCGCCTCGGCTCCCCGCCGGGGCAGGGCTTCCTTACGCCCTGATCCTGCGACAGCAAGGAAAGAATTCGCATGTCCGTTGAATTGTCCGAGCGGTTCACCCTGCGCGAAGCCAGTGCTCCCGCCGGCGGGATCCTGGAAGGCACCCGGGTACTGCGCCGGCTGCCCGAAGGGGTCGAGTCCCGGCCGTACGAGCTGTTCGACCTGCGCCCGCTCGGCCGGGTGATCGGCGCCGAGATCCACGGGGTGGACCTCGGCACGCCGCTGACGGCCGAGCTGCGCGCCGAGCTGAACCGGGCGCTGCTGGAGTGGAAGGTGCTGTTCTTCCGCGACCAGGACATCACCTGGCAGCAGCAGCGTGACTTCGCCAGGAACTGGGGTGAGCCGGAGACCAACCCGTTCATCCCGACCGGGGACTCGGGCGAGGTCACCCGGTTCTCCCGGGATGCCTCGATGCCGGCCTTCGAGAACATCTGGCACACCGACGTCACCTTCCGGCCGAATCCGGCGCTGGGCTCGGTGCTGCGGCTGGTGCGGGTGCCGCCGGTCGGCGGGGACACCATGTGGGCGGATATGGCCGCCGCCTACGACAACCTGCCCGAGGAGATCAAGACCCGGATCGAGGGGTTGCGTGCGGTGCACGACTACATCCCCGGTTTCGCGCGGTTCTCCGACCACGAGCTGCTGCACCGCAAGCAGGAGGAGTTCCCTCCGGTGGAGCACCCGGTGGTGCGCAGGCACCCGGAGACCGGCAGGCGCACACTGTTCGTGAACCAGGCGTTCACCACGCACATCGTGGGCATGGACCGCGCGGAGAGTGACCAGCTGCTGCACCTGCTGTTCACCCAGGCACATGTACCGGAGTACCAGGTCCGCTTCCGCTGGGCGGAGAACTCGGTGGCGTTCTGGGACAACCGTGCCACCCAGCACTACGCGGTGAACGACTACCAGCCGCATGTGCGGATCGCCGAGCGCGTGGCGATCGCGGGTGACCGCCCGGTGTAGGGATCAGATGCCCAGGCGGTGCAGCAGCTGTGACTCGAGCCGCTCGAGCTCACCCGCGACGGCCCGGTGCGCGGCCTTGCGCCGGGCCGCCGGCATCCGCTCCGCGGCCCGGACGGACGCGGTGAGCTGTTCCAGCGTGCCCTGGGCCTGATCGGCGAACGCCTGGTCGTCGGCGGTCGCGCGCTGCGCCTTGCGCAGGTCGGCGAGGCCGTCGGCGACCCCGGCGATCCGGGCGTGCAGTGCCGCGCCCCGGCCGGTGAACTCGCCGAGCCGCGTTACCGGCACCCCGAGCTGCCGGGCGCGGTAGCGGTCGTAGGTCTCCCGCGCGACGCCGGCCGCCCGTGCCGCGTACGGGGTCAGCACCGGCACCACCGCGGGCCCGACCACCTTCGCCACCCCGACCGCGGTGCGGGCCCGCTTCACCGCGTCCTTGCTCTCCTTGGCGGCGTCCTTGCCCGCCTTCTTCTCGGCCTTCTTCTCGGCTTTGCGCGTCATCGCCTGGCACCTCCGGCACGTGTCGCAGTCGAACTTACTGGTCGCATCGCGGCCGGGCATGTCCGCCCGTGTCGGTGGGGACTCTTAGAGTGAAGGCATGGATTCCGAGGTGCTGCTCGACGCCGCTGTGGTGACGCGGTGCCGCCGCCGGGTGCACCTCGAACACGACCCCGCCATGCGCGAGGTCGAGCTTCCCCCACCGGACCCCGCCATCGAGCAGCGGATCGCCGACGCCGCCGCGCACCGGGTGGAGATCGCGCGGCGGCTGGCCGAGGCCACCGCGGCCGGGCCGGGCTGGGTGACCGTCCCGCGCGAGTGGACCGCGGCCGAGCGGGTGCGGGCCACCACCGAGGCGCTGGCCGCAGGGGCACCCTTCGTCTGGGGTGCCCTGCTGCCGGCCGACCCCGCTACGGGCCGGCGTGGCGGGTCGGAGCTGCTGGTGCGCACCACGACCGGCTACCTGCCGGTGATCGTGGTCCGGCACCGGATCACCGACCGCGGGACCGGGGCGCGCACCACCGCGATGACCGACCTCGACCCCGGCAACGCCGGTACGGACGAGGAGCGCAAGGTGCGCGCGCAGCCGCGGGACCAGCTACGACTGGCGCATATCCGCAGGCTGTTGCAGGCGGTCGGGTATGCCGAGCCGGTGCGGGCGATCGGCGGGGTGATCGGGCTGGACGCCGATGTGGTGGTCTGGCACGACCTGGACGCGCCGACCTGGCCGGGCGGGCGCAGCGCGCTGACCGAGTACGACGCCCGGTTCGCCGACCGGCTGGCCATCGCCGAGGCCGCCGCCGCCCGGCGCGAGCCGCTCGCCGCACCCTCCCGGGTCCTGGAGTGCCGGCACTGCCCGTGGTGGTCGACCTGCGCCACCGAGCTCGCCCGTACCCGGGACGTGAGCCTGGTGGTGCGCGGCGAGGACGCGATGGAGCTGCGCCGGGTCGGGGTGAGCACGGTGGACAGGCTGGCCGCGCTGGATCCCGCCGAGGAGGCGCCGGTGCAGTGGACCGGCACCACCCACACCGACGCGGTCGCGCTGGCCAGGGCCTGGCTGGCGGACCTGACCATGGTGCGCAAGGTGGACGAGGTCAGCGTGCCGCGTGCCGATGTCGAGGTGGACATCGACATGGAGAGCTTCGGCGACGCCGGCGCGTACCTGTGGGGCTGCCTGCTCAGCGGGCGGGACATCGGCATCGAACCCGGCTACCACGCGTTCGCCACCTGGGAGCCGCTGCCGACCCCGGACGAGGCGCGGTCCTTCGCCGAGTTCTGGGCCTGGCTGACCGAGGTGCGCTCGCGGGCCGCGGCGGCCGGGCTCGGCTTCCGCGCCTACTGCTACAACGCGCTGGCGGAGAACCGCTGGTTGTTCGGCTCGGTGGAGCGGTTCGCCGGGATGGAGGGGATGCCCACCCGGTCGGGGGTGCGCGAGTTCGTCGACTCGGACGAGTGGGTGGACCTGTTCCGCAGCGTCACCGACCAGTTCCTGTGCTCGCACGGCAAGGGCCTCAAGGTGATCGCGCCGGTGGCCGGGTTCCGCTGGCGGGACCCGGAGGCAGGCGGGGAGGCCTCGATGCGCTGGTACCGGGATGCCGTGGGGATGGACGGCGAGCCGCCGGACCTCCCGCAGCGGGACCGGCTCCTGCGCTACAACGAGGACGACGTGCGGGCCACGCGGGTCCTGCGCGAGTGGATGTCCGGCCCCGCCATGCGGGACATTCCGTTCATGGGTGACCTGTGACGGTTACCGGGGCGCCATGCGCAGCGAGCCGTCCAGCCGGATGACCTCGCCGTTCAGGTAGTCGTGCTCGACGATGTTCACCGCGAGCTGCGCGTACTCGTCCGGCCGGCCGAGCCGCTGCGGGAAGGGCACGCCCTCGGCCAGCCCGGCGCGGAACTCGTCGGTCACCCCGGCCATCATGGGGGTGTCGATGATGCCCGGCGCGATGGTCATCACCCGGATGCCGCGCCTGGCGAGGTCCCGCGCGGCGGGCAGGGTCATGGCGGCGACGCCGCCCTTGGACGCGGAGTAGGCGATCTGCCCGATCTGCCCGTCGAAGGCGGCGACCGAGGCGGTGTTCACCACCACGCCGCGCTGGCCGTCCCCGGTCAGCGGCTCGGTCTTCGCCACCGCCTCCGCGGCCAGGCGCAGGACGTTGAACGTGCCGAGGAGGTTGACCTCGAGGACCTTGCGGTACGGGTCGAGATCGTGCGGGCCGTTCTTGGAAATGATCCGGCCCGCCCAGCCGACCCCGGCGCAGTTGATCACGATCCGCAGCGGCAGACCCGCGCCCGCTGCCTGGTCGACGGCCGCCTGTACCTGCTCGGTGTCGGTCACGTCGGCCTCGACGTAGGTGATGCCCTCGACCTGCTCGGCCTTCTCGATCGAGGCGGCCAGGTCCAGCGCGAACACCCGCGCCCCCCTGCCGGCCAGCGCCTTCGCCGTCGCGCCGCCGAGCCCGGAGGCTCCACCGGTGACGATGGCCGCGGTGTCCCTGATCTCCATGTTTTCGCCGTTCCCTTCTGCTTCGGACTGCGCCCTGTGCCTGTTCCGCAGACGCGCGACACGATCGGCTCGGTGGGGCTCAGGCTTCCGGCCCGGTACGCACCTTCGTAGCTGGATCGCCCCGCCTCGCCGCTCGTGGGCTTCGCCGCGCGAGTGCTAGGTTAACGCTCGTTCGCGCGCTCGCCGCCAGTGTGCCTCCTCACCCGTCGCACGGCGTACCCGGCGGCGCCCACTTCCGTTAGCACCGTGGTCAACTCCGGCTGCGACCGTCGTGGCGTGAATGGCGCGAACGCAGCTCGGATCGTGGTAGTGGGAACGGGATACGTAGGACTGACCACCGGAGCCTGCCTCGCCAGTCTCGGGCACCGGGTCACCTGCGTCGATGTCGACCAGGCCAAGGTGGCGAGGCTCGCCGCCGGCCGGGTGGACATCATGGAGCCGGGGCTGGCCGAACTCGTGGCCCGCGGCCTGACCATGCGGCGGCTGGGGTTCGTCAGCGGCGCGCGGGAGGCGGTACGCGAAGCCGAGGCGGTGTTCCTCTGCGTCCCGACCCCGATGGGTGCCGGTGGCGCGGCCGACCTGCGTGCGGTGGAGGCGGTGGCCGCCGAGATCGCCGAGGTGCTGCCCGCGGGCTGCGCGCTGGTCACCAAGTCGACCGTGCCGGTCGGTACCTCGCGGCGGATCCGGGACCTGCTCGGCCGGGAGGACCTGCCGGTGGTGTCCAATCCGGAGTTCCTGCGCGAGGGCACCGCCGTGGCCGACTTCCTCGGGCCGGACCGGATCGTGGTCGGTTCGGACGACGCGGCGGCGGCCCGCTGGGTGGCCGGGCTGTACCGGGACCTTTCCGCGCCGAGCGTGGTCACCGATGCCGCGAGCGCTGAGCTGATGAAGTACGCGGCCAACTGCTTCCTCGCGATGAAACTGTCCTACGTGAACTCGGTGGCCGAGCTGTGCGAGCGGCTCGGCGCGGATATCGACGCGGTCACCGAGGGCATGGGCTACGACCGCCGGATCGGCCGTTCCTTCCTCAAGCCGGGTCCGGGCTGGGGCGGGTCCTGCCTGCCCAAGGACACCCAGGCGCTGCTGCGGATCGCCGAGTCCGCGCGGTTCGACTTCGGCCTGCTCACCGCGGCGGTGGAGGAGAACATCGCGCAGCGGGACCGGGTGATCGCGAAGATCGCCGGTGCGGCGGGCGGCGACCTGTCCGGCGCGCGGATCGGGCTGCTCGGGCTGGCGTTCAAGGCCGGGACCGATGACCTGCGCAACTCGCCCGCGCTGTCGATCGCCTCGGTGCTGTGCGCGCACGGCGCGGAGGTGACCGCCTACGACCCCGCGGTCGGCGGCGAGCTGCCCGGGATGACCGTGGTGGACGACGCCCACCGGGTGGCCAAGGGCGCCGACGTGGTGGTGGTGCTCACCGAGTGGGACGAGTTCCGCCGGCTGGACTGGGGCTACCTGGCCGAGCTGATGGTCGGCGACGCCGTGGTGGACACCCGCAACCTGCTGGACCCGCGGCAGATCCTCGGCGCCGGCCTGAGCTGGCAGGGCATCGGCCGTCCCCGCCGGGAACGCCGGTTGACCACCACCTGAGCCCACCGCGGAGTTTTCCGTTAGTTGAGCAAACGAACTTTGTCCCCCTAGAGTTGGGGCGTGTTCACCACGCGGCCGGAGCTCGCCGGCACTCATGGCATGGTCGCCTCCACGCACTGGCTGGCCTCGGCCACCGGGATGGCGGTGCTGGAGGACGGCGGCAACGCCTTCGACGCCGCCGTGGCGGCGGGGTTCGTGCTACAGGTCGCCGAGCCGCACCTGAACGGGCCCGCCGGGCAGGTGCCCGCCATCTTCGCGACCGCGGCCGAGCGCAGGCCCCGGGTGCTCTGCGGTCAGGGTGTCGCGCCGGCGGCGGCCACCCCGGAGCATTTCGCCGAGCTCGGGTTGGACCTGATCCCGGGCAGCGGGCTGCTGTCCGCCACGGTGCCCGGCGCGTGGGACGCCTGGTTGCTGCTGCTGCGGGACTACGGAACCAAGCCGCTGGAGGACATCCTCGGTTACGCGATCTCCTACGCCTGGCAGGGCGTTCCGGTGGTGCCCCGGATGACCGAGACGATCGAGACGGTGTCCGCGCTGTTCGCCACGCACTGGCCGAGTTCGGCGGAGCTGTGGCTGCCCGGCGGGCTGCCACCCGCGCCCGGCTCGGTGCACCGCAACCGGGCGCTGGCCCGGACCTGGCAGCGGCTGCTCACCGAGGCCGAGCCCGCCGGTGACCGGGAGGCGCGGATCGACGCCGCCCGCGGGGCGTGGTCCCGGGGCTTCGTCGCGGAGGCAGTCGACGCCTTCAGCAGGCGGGCGTTCCGGGACGACTCCGGCCGGGAGCATGCCGGCCTGCTTACCGGGGAGGACCTGGCGAACTGGTCGGCAAGCTACGAGGACCCGCTGATCACCGACCTCGGCGGGTGGGGGCTCGTCAAGTGCGGCGCCTGGACCCAGGGCCCGGTGCTGGCGCAGCAACTGCTGATGCTGCGCGAGTTCGCCGACGATCTGGCCTATGTGGACGGTGTGCCCACGGCGCGGACCGTGCACCTCGCGGCCGAGTGCGCGAAACTCGCCTTCGCCGACCGGGAGGCCTGGTACGGCGACGCCGAGGTGCCGGTCGGTGCGCTGCTCTCGCCGGAGTACGCGGCGCAGCGGGCCGCGCTGGTCGGCGCGCGGGCCAGCGCGGAACTGCGGCCCGGGTCGCCAGGCGGGCTCGCGCCGCGGCTGCCCGCGATCCTGGAACGGACCCGTGGCCTGGAGGGCGGGGCCGGCGCGCTCGGCGAGCCCACGGTGTCGCCGAGCGGCCAGGCCCGCGGGGACACGGTGCACATCGACGTGGTGGACGCCGAGGGCAACATGGTCTCGGCCACGCCGTCCGGGGGCTGGCTACAGTCCAGCCCGACCATCCCGGAGCTCGGTTTCTGCCTGGACTCCCGGGCCCAGATGTTCTGGCTGGAGCAGGGGTTGCCGAACTCGCTGCGACCGGGAAGGCGCCCGCGGATCACGCTGTCGCCCTCGATGGCGCTGCGGGAAGGCGAACCGGTGCTGGCCTTCGGCACCCCCGGCGGCGACCAGCAGGATCAGTGGCAGCTCTGCTTCTGGCTGGCGCACGTGCTCGGCGGGCTGAACCTGCAGGAGTCCATCGACGCGCCCGCCTGGCACACCACGGCGTTCCCCGGCTCGTTCTACCCGCGCGCCTGGCACCCGCGCGAGCTCGTGGTCGAGTCCAGGCTCGGCGAGTCCACAATAGACGAACTGGGTGAGCGGGAGCACCGGGTGCTGGACGCCGGGCCCTGGGCGCTCGGCAGGCTTTCCGCCGTCGCCAGGGACCCGGCCACCGGCATCCTGCGCGCGGCGGCCAACGCCCGCGGGATGCAGGGCTACGCCGTCGGCCGCTGATCCCCAGCTCCCCCGGCGTGTTTGCCGCCCACGCGCACGTGTTTGCCCTCCACGCGCGTGAGTTTGCCGCCCATGCGCGTGAGTTTGCCGTTCCGGTAGGCGAGTTTGCCGTTCCGGTAGGCGAGTTTGCCGCTCATGCGGCCGGGACGCTCCGGTTCAGTGCCCGGACCGCGCCCTCGGCCGCGCGCAGCGCGCTGTTCATCGAGATCTCCCCGCGCATCCCGGGTGCGGCCACCATGTCCCCGGCGAGGAACACGTCGTCGCCGCGCTCGATGGCGGGGCGGTCCCGCCAGGTGAACCCGGGCAGGTCCAGCGCGCCGGTGCGCCCCCTTGCCCGCCCGGTGCGCTGCCAGGTGGTGCGGTCCCGCCAGCCGGGAACCAGCAGGTCGGTGAAGCTCTCCAGCCTGCGGTGCGTGTCCGCCGTGCGCTCGCCGGCGCGCACCGGCATGTCGATCTGGAACAGCGACTCGCCCGCGGGCGCGATGGTCGGGTCCTGCGCGGAGTAGCACTCGTGGAAGCCGCCCTCGTCCAGGTCGAAGACCACGAAGGCGTCCCGCCGGTCCCTGGTCACCGCGAGGTCCAGCATGACGCAGTCCCCGCTTTCCCAGCGCAGCGAGTCGTCGCCGAGCAGCACGCGGGCGGAGGACAGTTCGGTGGCCACGATCGTCGGGCCGGCGGGCAGCTCGGTGAGCCGCGACTTCAGCTCGATCCGTACCCCGAGCTCGCGCGCCCGCTCGGCCATCCGGTCGAGCACCGCCTGCCAGCCGCCGACGACCCACCGGACGGCGACGATCGGGTTGAGCACCCGCAGCAGCAGGTCCTGCACGAACGCCGCGGACAGCCTGCCGGTGTCCGCGGCGAAGGTGACCACGCTGATCGCGTTCGCGGCCGCCTCGGCGGTGCGCTCGCCGTACCGGGCCGTTGCCCAGGTGCGGAAGTCCTGGTCCACCGGCGCCCGCTTGCGGCCGGCGGCCAGCCGCAGCAGCCCGGCGGGCACGCCCCTGCGGAACCGGCCGCGGTCCCGGAAACCCACGCGCAGCGCGGCGGGCAGCGGCGGCCAGCCGAGCTTGCCGACCAGGTCACGCTCCTTCATCCAGGTCCAGTGTGGACCGTCGGCGTAGAACACGTGCGCGCCCTCGTGCGCCACGTGGGGCGGCGGGGTGGCCCGCCCGCGCCCGCCGAGCGAGGCGTGCGCCTCGTGCAGTGTCACCGCGGCGCCCGCCTCGGCGCAGGTGATCGCCGCGACCAGACCCGCCAGCCCACCGCCGACGATCGTGATCTCACCCTTCATCGACTGCCTCCTGTCATCCATCCTGCTACCCCCTGGACGAGGCGGTCGCGGGGAACGTGACAGCGCGGCGTCACGACCTCGTCGTGACCCAGGTCGTAGCGGTGGTGGCGGAGCCGCCGAGGTGCCGGTCGTGCCGGCGGTCAGCGGGTGATGTGCCAGAGGATCACGTTGTGCACGTGGTGGGCCTTCTGGTGCCCGCGGAACTCGACCTCGTGTACGTGGGAGCCCGAGGTGATCGCGATCGAGCTGGTGCTGAAGAACGAGCCACCCCAGCTCTTGTTGGACAGCACCGCGACGCTGTGGATCTTCGCGTACGGCAGCGAGACCAGCGCGGTCTTCTTCCCGACGAACGACTTGTCCTGCACGATCACCCGCAGGCCGGTCAGCCCGATGAACCCCGTGCCGGCCCCGATCGCGTCGTAGACCGCCAGCACGCGCTCGCCGTCGAGCAGCCCGCTGACCACCTGCTCGTACTGGTCGCGCTTGTCGAAAACCGGCTCGCCACCGCTGGACATGCCCCGAGGCTACCGATCGGGGAGGGTGCGGGCGCGCCGGACGGCGGAATCGGTGGCCAGCTCGGCCCGCATGCCCGGGTTGGCCAGGTAGAAGCCCAGCAGGTAGTAGACGAGCGTGGGGTCCACGGACAGGAACTTGCCGGGCACGGCGATCATCGGCACCAGCCCCTTGCCGTCCTTGCGCCGCACCTCCGGCAGCCGGTCCTGCCGCCATAGCTGGGTGAACTGGCGCCGCTGCCAGGGGGCGTACTCGTCGGCGACCACCACGATGATCGGGCAACCCACGTAGCGCGGCGTCACGCCGAGCACCGTCGACCACGGCAGGAAGGACTCGAACGTCCAGCCCCGCTGGTGCAGGCCTTCCGGCGAGAGCCGAAGGTAGCCTCGCCGGAACCGGCCGGTGGCCATCAGCGCGGGCAGCGAGCCGAACACCAGCGCCAGCACACCGAACACGTACGCCCCACCGGGGGTTCCACCGGCCACCGAGTCGATGACGGCCAGTACGAGCAGCAGCGTCAGCCCGCCCGTGATCAGCCCGTAGCCTGCGTAGACTCGAGCCGAGTACGGGATCTCCAGCGCACCGTCATCGCCGCGGTGGTGCGTGATCGGCTGGGTCGAGGTGCGCCTGCGCAGCCTCGTCTCGTACCCCATCCACACCACCAGCGCACCGATGACGGCGACGGCGAGGCAGTACCTGCCCGCGCCGAACCGGCCGGCCCCGATGCTGTGCACGGCCACGGCCAGCGGCGCGAGCACCAGCACGACGCCGAGGAGCGCGATAGCCGCGATCACCCGCCTGCCTGCCGAGCGGCGCCATTCCGCAGGCGGCGGCAAGGTCTCAGCGGATGGCATACCCGGCGTCCCCCACGCTCACCTGCGTCATCGTAGATCACAGCGCGGGGAGCGTTGCCCGCGATCGGAACCGGGCCGCGCGTCAGCCGAGCGCGCCGGAGCGGGCGCGCCGCACCGCGGACTCCGAGCCCAGCTCCACCCGCGCCGACGGGTTGGTCAGGTAGAAGCCCAGCAGGTAGTAGACGAGCGTGGGATCGACGGAAAGGAACTTCCCCGGGATGTCGAGCATCGGCACCAGGCCGTTGCCGTCCTGGCGCTTGACCTTCGGCAGCCGGTCCTGCCGCCACAGCCGGGTGATCTGACGCCGTTGCCACGGGGCATCGTCCTCGGCCACGACGACGATCACCGGGCAGTCCGCGTACTTCGGGAGCACGGCGACGATCGAGGACCAGCGCAGGAACGACTCGAAGGTCCAGCCCCGCTGGTAGGCGCCCTCCGGGGTGAGCCGAAGGTAGCCTCGCCGGAACCGGCCGGTGGCCATCAGCGCGGGCAGCGAGCCGAACAGCATGGCTACTCCACCGTAGACGTACCCGCCGCCGACGCGGCCAGGATCGTCACTGGCGAACGAGTCCACGGCGGCCATCACGAACACCAGTGCCACCGCGGTCATCACCAGCAAGTAACCGGTATATATCCGCGTCGAGTAAGGAATCTCCAGCGCCGCCGTATCGGGTCCGCCTGGTCGATGCACGAGCGGGCCGGTCGAGGTGTGCCGGCGCAGCCTCGTCTCATATCCCACCCAGAGGACCAGCGCGCAGACGACGGCGAAAGCGAGCGCGTACCGGCCCATTCCGGGCTGGCCCTGCGCGAAGCCGTAGATCGAGATGGCCAGCGGCGCGAGGACGAGCACGATGGCGATGAAGGCGAACGAGACGACGACCCGCACCGGGGTGGAACGCGACCACTCCGGTGGTGGCCGCAGGTCGGCAGGCGGCACCGCGGTCAGCCGGTGGGGTCCTCGGCGAGGACCCAGTACTCGGTGAAGCCCTCCGGGCCGGAACGCAGCAGGTCGTGACCGCGGAACTCGCAGGCCGCGCCCTGGTGGACGCCGCGGGCCAGCCAGCGGGCCGCGGTCAGGTCACCCTGGGTGATCGGGCCGACCTCCACCTCGAACCGCAGCTCATCGAACATCTCCCGACCCTGCCGGATCACGGCGGCCAGCTCCTCCGGCCCGTGCACCAGCCCCGGGCGCCCCGGCCAGGTGCCGACGAACCCCGGCGACACCACCCCGCGCGCGACGCTCTCCAGCCGGTCCGGTTCACCGTTCCACAACTCGTGCAGCCAACGGTCGTAGCTCACTGCTGCCACAGCCAGAACTCCACTCCCTGGTTGTCCACGCAGTCCGCGGTGCGCCCGTAGGGCTGCTGCCCGACCTCGCGCACCCGACCGCCCTGGGCACCGACCCGCTCGACGGCGGCGTCCAGGTCGTCCACGGCGTACATCATCTTCCAGCCGGGGTAGGGCTGCCCGCCCCACAGCCCGGCGTCCGGCAGCCCGGAGCCCTCGATCCGCCAGGCCCGGTCCACGAACCCGGCGCCGAACTGCCAGCCCAGCACCGCGCCGTAGAACGCCTTGGCCGCCTCGTCGTCCGGCACGGTGAAGGTGAAGTACCCGGCGTTGCCGTGCCGTGGCTCCGCCACTCCGGCCGAGGACCGCCGCGGTGCCTGCACCACCAGCCAGCGCTGGTGGAAGGGGTCCACGATCGTGCCCTTGCGGCCATGCTCGTCGCTGGTCACCTCGTGCTGCACGGTGGCGCCCAGTTCGACGGCCCGCGCCACGGCGGTGTCCGCGTCCGGCACCTCCACCCGGATCGCCGCGCCCCCGCCGGAGCCCTCGACGTGCCCGATCTCCGGGAACTCCTCGGCCAGCATCAGCACCGAGTCCCCGATGGCCAGTTCGGCGTGCCCGATCCGCCCGTCGTCCAGCACGATCGGTTCGGCCCGCCGGGTGGCGCCGAAGGCCCGCTCGTAGAAGTCCAGCGCCCGCCGGGCGTCGGACACGGCCAGGTAGGTGCCGAGCGAGTGGTAGTCGGCCCTGGCAGGGGTCTCGGTGGTGGTCATGTCTCCTCCATCGGCGACGGTGTCCAGGATCGCGCGGCGCAGCGAGAGGCGCAGCGCGTCGGCGAACCGGGGGTCCGGATCGGCCGGCTGGTACGGGTCACGGAGGGCGTCCAGCGGGTCAGACGGTTCGGTCATCGCGGCCCTCCTTCCCCTGGTAGACGGCACGGAACGCGGCGCGGGCCCGGACCAGCAGCGCCTCGGTGGCGTGCACGGTGCGGCCGAGGTGTTCGGCGACCTCGGGTACGCCGAGGCCGTCCAGGTAGCGCAGGGTGAGCGCGGCCCGGTGGTGCGCGCCCAGCTCGGCGAGGGCCTGCCGGGCCAGCAGGGCGTCCAGCTCGGCCTCCCACGGGTCGGCGGACTCCGGTTCGGACTCGTGCACCAGCCGCAACCCGCGTTCCTCGCGCTCGCGGCGGCGCCAGTGGTCGGCCAGCTTGTGCCGGGCCACCCCGATCAGCCACGGGACGCTGACCGGGGTCGCCCCCGGTTTCCGCGCCGCGTGCACCGCGCCGAGGAAGGTCTCCGAGGTCAGCTCCTCGGCCAGCGTGCGGTTCCCGCAACGGGACAGCAGGTAGCCGTAGACCTCCGGCAGCGCCGCGTCGTAGAGGTCGAGCAGCGCGAAAGCCGGGTCCGGTCGCACCCGAGGTTCCGTCACACCCTCATCGTCGTCCGGGGGCCGGCTTCTCCGACGGGTGATCCCCGGATTTTCTCGCCGGCCAGGTCATCCGGATGGTCACCAGGTGCATCCGGTCGGATTCCAGCAGCCGGTACACGCTCACCACCCAGGTCCCGCGGCGCGGCCGGACCCGCCGGAAGTAGTCCTCGGCGCAGGCACCGGTGTAGCGGGCGAGCCAGGCCTCCCGCCGGTCCTTGTGGTGCTCGAGGCAGAAGCCCATGTCGTCCACGCGCTCGGTGTAGACGTGCTCGCGGTAGCCACGGGCGCGCTCGTGCCGGTACTCGATCTCGTGCGGATATCCCGGGTCGGGCATGTGCGGATGGTTCGAGTCGAGACCGGCTGTCGAGATCTCGACTGTCGCCGCTCCGACTTACGATTCGTGATCACGCGGTACCGAGGGGTGATAGTCGATGGGCGTGCCGAGGAAACCGAACCACGCGCGGCGGCAACTCGGCCGCACCCTGCGCAAGTTGCGGGAGCGGGCCCGGATGAGCCAGGACGAGGTCGCGAAGGAGATGCACTTCTCCAAGGCGAAGGTGAGCAGGCTGGAGCTGGGGCAGTTGCCGAACCGCTTCGAGCTGATGGCCCTGCTGGACCTCTACGGCGTGATCGTCTCGGACTACGCCCCGTACCTGGGGATGCTGGCCCGGGCCCAGGAACGCGGCTGGTGGCACACCTACGGGCTGGACGACAAGGGCTACGTCCCGCTGGAGGACGAGGCCTGCCTGGTGCGCGAGTACCAGCTCGGCTACATCCCCGGGCTGTTGCAGACCGAGGCGTACATGCGGGCGGGCTTCGAGGGTTCGCTCGAGCCGGAGCGGGCGAACAACGACGTGGCGGTCCGACTGCGCAGGCAACGGCGGCTGACCGAGGAACCGACGCTGCGGCTGCACGCGATCCTGGACGAGACCGTGCTGCGCAGGCCGGTGCTGGACCCCGCAGGGCAACGCGCGCAGCTCGAACATCTCATCGCGGCGACCGCGCTGCCCACGGTGACCGTGCAGGTGATCCCGCTGGCGGTCGGCGCGCATCGCGGCCGGTCTGGCACGTTCGTCATCCTGAGCTACCCGGACCCCAAGGACCCGGACATCGCTTACCTGGAGCACGGGTTCGGGTCCTGGCAAACGGAGAAGGAGTCGCAGGTCCGCGCTGCTAGGCTGGCCTTCGAGCACCTCGCCGACCTGGCGCTGGACCAGGCGGACTCGATCGCGCTGATCCGGCGGGTGATCGCCGAGACCTGAGCCGGGAGGGCACCGTGGAGTGGCGCACGAGCAGCTACAGCGATGGCGACCACAACAGCGCCTGCGTCGAGGTGGCGTTCCACGGCTACGGCGTGGCGGTGCGGGACTCGAAGTCGCCGGAGACCGGCACGCTGAGGTTCCCGGCGGCGGCCTGGCGGGCGTTCCTGGCCGCCGGTCAGCGCGGCAGCCGGTAGGCGCGGCGCAGCGCGAACTCGAACAGGCGTTGCGGCAGCAGGGTCTTCAACCGCGGCACCCAGCCGGCCGCGCGCCCGGCGCCGTACCGCCCGCGCGGTGAGCCGCTCTCCGCGACCCGCCGGATCAGCTCCGCGGCCTTACGCGGGTCCTCGCCGCGGCGCAGCGCCCGGTGCGGAACGCGCCCGGTTCGACCAGGGAGACCGCGATGCCCAGGTGCCACACCTCCTGGCGCAGCGCCTCGGTATAGCGGGCCAGCGCGGCCTTGCTCGCCGCGTAGAAACCCTCGCCCGGCTCGCCGACCCACGCCGCCAGCGAGCCGACGTTGATGATCCGGCCAGCCCGGCCCGCGCGCATCCCGGGCAGCACGGCATTGGTGACCCGTACCGTGCCGAGGAAGTTGGCCTCGAACACCTCCCGCGCCTCGGCGGGGGTGACCTCCTCGGCGAACCCCTCGCACATGATCCCGGCGTTGTTCACCAGCACGTCGATCCGGCCGACCCGCTCGACGCACCGCCGCACGGAATCGTCGGACCGGATGTCCAACTCCAGCATCTCCACCCCACCCCCGGCCGGGCGCGGGCGGCGGGACGTGCCGAAGACCCGGGCGCCGTGCTCGGCGAAGGCCAGGGCGGTGGCCAGGCCGATGCCCGAGGACGCCCCGGTGACCAGCACGGTTGTCGGCATGGTGACTCCTGTCGCCGCGGTCAGCCGCCTCGGGGCGCGTACATGATGACGGCCATCCCGGCCAGGCAGATCAGCGCGCCGATGATGTCGAAGCGGTCGGGGCGGTAGCCGTCGGCGACCATCCCCCAGGCGATCGACCCTGCGACGAATATGCCCCCGTAGGCGGCGAGGATGCGGCCGAAGTGGGCGTCCGGCTGGAAGGTGGCGACCACCCCGTACAGGCCCAGCGCGATCATCCCGGCGCCGATCCAGATCCAGCCCCGGTGCTCGCGGATGCCCTGCCAGACCAGCCAGGCGCCGCCGATCTCCAGCACGGCGGCGAGCAGGAACAGGGCAACGGAGCGGAGCACGAGCACAGTGCTCGCACTCTAACGCCGCGCCACCCCGCGCGGCAGCATGTCCACCATCCCGGGTGATCCCGGCGGGAGCTGATGCTGTGCGGGCCGCGGCGGATCGAGCGGGAGCCCGCGACACTGGGCGCCGGCAGGCACCTGCTGGGCCATCGCGCACGCCGCCCCCTGATCAGTAACCTGACCGGTATGCCCCGGCTGTTCTCCCCCGCGGTACCCGAGGGAACCCTGCGCGGCACGGCGCAGCCGACGATCCCGGCGGGCGAGCTGGCCCTGCGACCGTGGCGGGCGGCCGACGCTCCCGAGGTGCGCGCGGCTTTCGACAACCCGGAGATCCGGCACTGGCACCGGCGGCGGTTCGACTCCGTCGCGGAGGCGGGGGAGTGGATCGCGGGGTGGTCGGCGCAGTGGGCTGCCGAGACGGCGGCGAGCTGGGCGATCACCGGCGGCGCGCTGGCGGGTCAGGTCGGCCTGCGGAACATCGACCTGGCGAGCGGCTGCGCGAGCCTGTCCTACTGGGTGCTTCCCGCCGCGCGGGGCCGGAAGGTCGCCACCCGCGCGGTGCGGGCGCTCGCCGAATGGTGTTTCGGGGAGTTGGGTCTGCGGCGGCTGGAGATCCCGCATTCCGCCGCCAACGAGGCGTCCTGCCGGGTGGCGGGCGGCCTCGGTTACCCACTGGAGGGGATCATGGAGGGCGCCCTGCCGCACGAGGACGGCTGGCACGATATGCACCTGCACGCCCGGGTCACGGTGCCCGCCTCGACATAGCGTGCCGCTCTGGCCAGGCCCGCCGCGGGCGTGTCAGGAGGCGGGCGGCAGCGCGAGCCAGTCCTGCCAGGTGATGTCGCGGCCCAGATAACGCGGCCGCTGGAACGGCCAGTCGGCGGCGATCCAGCGCGGCACCAGCGCGTCGAGCGCACGCTCCGCCTCGCCGCCGACGAGGTCGTCCACCACCCACCAGGAGACCTCGCCGTCGGAGCCGGTGCGCTCGGGCGGGTCGATGTAGACGCAGCCGAGGACGGCCGTCTCCTCCTCGTCCAGCAGCGCGTAGTTGAACGACTGGTGCGCCGCTATCTCCTTCTCGTGCCGCCGCAGGTCGATGCGGTCCTCTTCATAGGTCATCGTCGCCTTGGGCCAGGCCCAGTCCGGACCGAAGATCTCCCACAGGCGCTCGCGGGAGCCCATCACGGCGGGGTAGTCGAGCGCGGTGTCCGCCTCCCGGATCGGCCGCAGGTGCAGCGCGGTGCCGGGCACCGGCACGTGGACGGGGTGGACGAAGTCGTCAGGCAGCCAGCTCATCGGGGCCGAGGCTACAACCGGCCGCCCGGATCGCCCACCGAGAACGGCGCGGGCGACCGGGTCTGGACAGCGGACCGGTCGACGGGCGGCGGTGTCGCCTCCCCTCGCTCGAACGGGTTACGTTCGACACTGTGACGAGCACGCATCAGCACACCTGCACGCTGTGCGAGGCGACCTGCGGCATCACCGTCACGGTGGATGGCGACCGGGTCACCGACATCCGGGGGGACGAGCACGATCCCCTCTCCCGCGGCTACATCTGCCCCAAGGCCACCGCGCTCGCCGATGTGCACCACGACCCGGACCGGCTGCGCCGCCCGCTGGTCAAGCAGGGCGACGGCTGGCGGGAGGCCGGCTGGGACGAGGCCTTCGACCTGGTGGCGCGGCGGCTCAACGCGATCAGGCGGGCGCACGGCAAGGACGCCGTGGCGACGGTGGTGGGCAACGCCGGCGCGCACAACCTCGGCATCCTGCTGTACGGCATCCCGTTCCTGCGCGCGCTGGGTAGCCGCAACACCTACTCCAGCCACTCGCTGGACGGCCTGCCGCACCTGTTCGCAGCCAAGCACCTGTTCGGCCACCAGCTCCTGATCCCGGTGCCCGACCTGGACCGCACCGACCTGCTCATCTGCCTCGGTGCCAACCCCGCGGTGTCCAACGGCAGCTTCCTGACCGCGCCGAACATCAAGGCCCGGCTGAAGGGGATCAGGCAGCGCGGCGGCCGGGTGGTGCTGATCGACCCCCGGCGGACCGAGAGTGCCGCGCACGCCAGCGAGCACCTGTTCATCCGGCCCGGCACCGACGCGGTCCTGCTGCTGGCCATGGTGCGGGTGCTGTTCGCGGAGGGCCTGGTGCGGCCGGGCAGGCTGGCGTCCAGGCTGGACGGCATGGCCGAGCTGCGCGCGGCCGCGAACGACTACCCACCGGAGGTCGCCGCCGAGGCCACCGGCATCCCCGCCGAGCGGATCCGCGAACTCGCCCGCGAGCTGGCCCGGACCCCGCGGGCGGCGGTCTACGGCCGGGTCGGCGTGACCACCCAGGAGTTCGGCGGGCTGGCCGCCTGGCTGCTGGTGGTGCTGAACGTGCTGACCGGGCATCTGGACGAGCCCGGCGGGTCGATGTTCGGCACCCCCGCGGCGGACATCATCGGCCTCGCCAAACCCGGCAGCTTCGGCACCTTCCGCAGCCGGGTGCGCGGGCTGCCCGAGTTCGGCGGGGAACTCCCGATGGCCGCGCTGGCCGAGGAGATCGACACCCCCGGCGAGGGGCGGGTGCGGGCGCTGCTGACCGTCGGGGGCAACCCGGTGCTGTCCGCGCCGAACGGTGCCCGGCTGGACGCCGCGTTGCCGGGGCTGGACTTCATGGTCGCGATCGACTTCTACCTGAACGAGACCAGCAGGCACGCCGACGTCATCCTGCCGCCCACCGCGCAGCTCGAGCGCTCGCACTACGAGCTGGCGCTGGCCGCGATGTCCGTGCGCAACGTGGCCAGGTACGTCCCGCCGGTCTTCCGGCGTGGCCACGACCAGCGGCACGACTGGGAAATCTGCCTCGAGCTGGCCAGCCGCATCCTCGGCGGGGGCAGGCTGCTGCGGCTGCTCGGCAGGGGCGGCCCGGAGGCCATGCTGGCGCCGGCGCTGCGCGCGGGACCCTACGGCCTGCGCAAGGGCAGGCGCGGGATCTCGCTCGGCATGCTGCGCAGGCGGCCGCACGGGGTGGACCTCGGGCCGCTGCGCCGGATGCTGCCGGGGCGCCTTGCCGGCAAGGGCACCCGGATCGACCTCGCCCCGCACCCCTACCTGGCGGACCTGCCGCGGCTGCGGGAGGGGCTGGCGGCCCCGCGGGGCGAGGACGAGCTGATCCTGATCGGCAGGCGTCAGCTACGCAGCAACAACTCCTGGATGCACAACAGCCCCCGACTGGTGAAAGGCAAGCCGCGCTGCACCCTGCTGGTGCACCCGGAGGACGCCCGCGGCCGGGGCCTTGCCGAGGGGGACCTGGCCACGCTGTCCTCCACGGTCGGCGAGATCACGGTGCCGGTCGAGCTGACCGACTCGATCATGCCCGGCGTGGTGAGCCTGCCGCACGGCTGGGGGCACGGCAGGAAGGGCACCCGGCTGCGGGTGGCCGCCGAGCACGCCGGGGTCAGCATGAACGACATCACCGACGACACGCGCGTGGACCGGCTGACCGGCACCGCCGCGTTCTCCGGGCTCCGGGTGCGGCTGCGGGCCGGCACCGGAGGCTAGCTGTACGGGGCGGTCAGCACCTCCATGGCGTGCCCGGCGGGGTCGTCGAAGTACACCCCGCGCCCACCGTGCTGGTGGTTGATCTCGCCTATGCCGCTGCGGTCCGGGTGGGCGTAGAAGGTCGCCCCGCTGGCCTTGATCCGCGCGAAGATCTCGTCGAACTCGGCCTCCTCCACCAGGAAGGCACAGTGCTGCCAGTGGACGTCGTCGGAGTCCATGAAGTCCAGGGTGACCTCGTTGCCGACCACGAGGGGCAGGAACGGCCCGTACTGCGGGCTGACCTCGAGGCCCAGGATGCCGGCGAGGAACTCCGCCGAGGTCTTCTTGTCGTGTGCCGGAACGATGATGTGATCCAGTCGTACTGCCATGGTTCGCTCCCTTCTCGGTTACCTTGTCACCCGCGCGGCGGGGTGAGCGCCCCCGCCGCGGTGGCCAGCCGCCCGCGGGGATCACCTCGTAGTCGACGTAGCCGGTGGGCAGGATGATCGATCCCCAGTGGCACATCGTGTTGTCGAGCGCGATCAGCGTGCTCTCCCGGCCGCCGTGCCGCTCGTGGGTGCTGGTGAACCCGGTGGCCGGCTTGTTCGCCAGCTCGCCCGCCTGCCACGGCCCGGCCGTGCTCGGCCACCCGGCGCAGGCGCACCGCGGCGCCCGCCTCGGCTTACCACCCATTGCCGGGTGGATAGGCTCGACGGTATGCGGTTCGGGCCGCTGGGGCCACTCGTGGTGCACCGGGATGACGGGACACCCGTCCCGGTGCCCGGCGCGAAGGTCCGCGCGCTGCTGGCCGACCTGCTGATCGACGCCGGCCGGTCGGCGTCGGCAAGCCGGTGGACGACCTGTGGCCGGAGGAACCACCGGCCAGACCGGAAAGCGCCCTGCGGTCCAAGGTTTCCCAGCCACGCCGGGTGCCGGACGCGGCCGAGCCCGGCGCGCGGGAGGCGCTCGGCGCGGAAGGGTTCGCCCGGCCGTTCGCCGAGGGACGCGCCGTAACGCACGCGTCGTAATGGAAGAGTCGCCTGGCGACGGATACGCGCGGCGGCGTTCGAGGGGTAGCTTTTCAGGGGTGTTCCCTGGCAGACGGCAGGTCGGCGACGTGCTCCGCACGCTCGTGCTCGCGGGCTTCGTGCTCGGCGCCACGACCATGGCCGCCCGGCAGCAGCCGGAGGCGCGAGCGCTGGACCCGGTCGGGTACGGCTGGCTGGTCGCCGCCGCGCTGCCGCTGCTGGCCTGCCGCCGGTACCCGATGCTGGCGTTCGCGGTCAGCTCGGTGCTCGCGCTGACCTACTACTGGTCCGGTTACCCCGGAGGGCCGGTGATCGTGCTGCCGGGGGCCGCGCTGTTCGTGCTGACCAGGGTGCGCGGCCCGGCCACGGCCAGCGTCGCGGGCGGAGCCCTGCTGGCCGCGCTGTACCTGGTGCACGGGACGAGCGACGGGGACTGGCTGCCGCCGCTGCCCGCGGCCGGGTTGGTCGCCGGGGTCGCCGCGGTGATCGGGATCGGCACCGCGCTGCGACACCGCAAGGCCGCCCAGCGGGCCACCAGGGAGCAGCAGGCCGAGCACGCCCAGCGGCTCGCCGAGCAGGATCGGCTACGGGTCGCCCGCGAGGTGCACGATGTGGTCGCGCACAGCCTCGCGATGATCAACGTGCAGGCCGGGGTGGCCGCGCATGTCGCCGATCGCAGGCCGGAGGAGGCCCGCAAGGCGTTGCAGCACATCAAGGAGGCGAGCGCGGAGGCACTGACCGACCTGCGCGCGACGCTGGAGGTACTGCGCGGCGGCGACCGCAAGGAGGGCGTGGCCGAGGCATCGGCCAGCCTGCGGCACATCGCCGAGCTGATCGACCACGCGCAGGCCGTGGGGATCGACGTCTATGTGCGCGGGGAGCCGGGGGACCTGCCGCCGGACGTGGACGGCGCGGCCTACCGCATCCTGCAGGAGTCGCTGACCAACGTGATCCGGCACGCCAACCAGCCCAGCTCGGTGACCGTCCAGTTCGGACGCCGGGACGGGGCGCTCGAGATGGTGGTGCGGGACGACGGGATGGGCGCCACCGCACCGCGACTGGGCAACGGGCTGCGGGGCATGCGGGAGCGGTCCGAGGCGCTGGGCGGGCGGTTCACCGCGAGCGCGACCGTGGAGGGCGGCTTCGAGGTCCGCGCGACGCTTCCGGTTCCGGCCGCACCATCCTGAGCCTGTCCCTGAACTGGACCCGACTACTCGACGCGCGTGGAAGAGCGATCGTGTCGCGCGTTGGGGAACAAGCACCGAATCCGGTGCCAATCCGGCCGGGATTCGGTGAGAATGAGGTGATGCGTCTTCTCCCGAGACGGCTGGGGCATCTGTGACAACGAGTGAGATGGTGGCGCGGCGCCCGCGCACGCGAGTACTGCTGCTGTACAGCCTGGCGAACCGGCTGCCGAACGGGGTCGGCCACGGCCCGCACACCCGTTCGCTGCACACCCTGTTCGCCTTCGGCCGGTTCACCGCGCACCTCGAGGCCGCCGGCTCCGTCCTGCCGCGGGTGCTCGACGAGTGGGAACTCGACGGCTCGGCGCTGGAGCTGCCCCCGGAACCGCCGCGGGCGGACGCGGTGACCGTGATCGTGGTGGTCAGCCCGCGCGGGGATCCCACCCTGCTGCTGGACCTCGGGCTGCCGGAGGCCGCCGACGCCGAGACGGTGACCGAGCTGCTCGCGGCCACCTGCTTTCGCCGCGGCGAGCTGACCCTGCGGCAGCGACCGATCCTGGAGTGGGTCGCCGGGCGGATCGGCTACGCGGGCGAGCTGGAGTTCGGTCGCGACCTGCATCAACTGGTGTTCCCCGGTGGGCGCCTGCTGGACCGGATCCGCACCGAGCAACTCGCCGTCCGGGACGGGGTCTCGCCCACGCTGGCCCAGGTGATCTACCGGGGCGCGGGCCTCGCCGACGCCGGCATCCGGCGGCCGGCCGGGCTGAACGACCACGTCCGGTCGGTGGTGGCGCACGGCAGGGGTGTCTCGGTGGCCGCGGCGTGGGAGCCGAGGGCCGCCCCGTGGAACGCGGAACTGGAGAACGCCTTCGCGGTGGTCGCGATGACCCAGGTCTCGGCACTGGGCGTGGTGCAGCGGACCCGCCGCAACGCCTTCCGTGCCCTCACGGACAACGAGCACGCGCTGCCCACCTCCACTGCCGAGGCGCGGACGTTGATCTCGGACCTTTCCACCGAGCTGAACGAGATGCAGCTGGACCTGAGCTTCGGGGTCGAGGCCTACCTGGACAGCCTGCTGATCCCGGAGTCGGCGCTGGAGCACTACCAGACCTCGCTGCGGGGGGCGATCGGGCTCACCGATGGCCTGGCGAACACCTCGCGGATGCTGGACCGGTTGCAGTCGGTGATCCAGGCCCGGCTCTCCGGCCTGGAGGCGACCGTGCAGGAGCGGGTGGAGCAGCGCAGCAGGGCGCTGTCCTGGGTGGTCGCGGTCGGCACCCTGATCGCCCTGCCGCCCGCGCTGCTGCTGGCGTTCTTCGGGCTGAACGGCACCGAGGTGGACGAGACCCGGTCGATGTTCGACCTCGGCCGCTACTGGCCCGCCTACCTCGCCGCCTGGCTGCCGTTCCTGCTGCTGGTGCTGGTCGGGTTGGTACTGCGGCGAAAGGCGGACCGGGCGTGAGCGCGCTGATCTCCGCACACCGGGGCGGTGGCGAGGACGCGCCGCCCGCGACCCTGGACGCCTACAAGAAGTCGCTGGAGACCGGCGCCGAGTACGTGGAGTTCGACGTGCGCCGCACCAGGGACGGCGAGCTGGTGATCTTCCACGACGAGCGGGCGGGCCGCGGCGGGCCCCGGGTGGACTCGATCGGCTACCGGGAGCTGTGCGAGCGCGCCGGTTACCACGTACCCGAGCTGGGTGAGGTGCTGGAACTGATCGCCGGGGAGGTAGCCGGTCACCTGGACCTGAAGGAGACCGGCTACGAGTGGGAGGTGCTGGGCCTCGCGGTGGAGGTACTCGGTGCCGACGGGTTCGTGGTCACCTCGCTCGAGGACGTCTCCATCGCCCGGATCAAGCGCACCCACCCTGGCGTGCGGGCCGCGCTGTCGCTGGGCAGGGAGCTCGGCAGCCATGGCTGGCACCGCCAGGTCGAGCTGCGGCACGGGGAGCTGTTCCCGTTGCGCCGGATCCGTGCCTGCGGGGCAGACTGGGTCGCGGTGCAGCATCTGCTCGCCCGGCTCACCGTGCTCGGGCTGTGTGCCCGGCACGGGATCGGGGCCATGGTCTGGACGGTGAACGACGACCGGCGGATCGGCAGGCTGCTCACCGACCCGCGGGTGGACGTGCTGGTGACCGACCGGCCGCGACGCGCGGTCGAGCTACGGGAGAAGGCGGCATGATCTCGGTTGTCCTTGCCGACGACCAGGCGCTGGTGCGTGCCGGTTTCCGGGTGCTGCTGGAGACCGAGGAGGGCTTCCGGGTGTGCGGCGAGGCCGCGGACGGGGCCGAGGCGGTCGCGCTGGCCCGGCGGCACCGGCCGGACATCGTGGTGATGGACGTGCGGATGCCCGGCACCGACGGGATCGAGGCGACCAGGATGATCACCGGCGACCCCGAGCTGTCCGGGGTCAAGGTGCTGGTGCTGACCACCTTCGATGTGGACGAGTACGTCTACGAGGCGCTGCGCGCCGGGGCCGGTGGGTTCCTGCTGAAGGACACCGACCCGGTGGAGCTGCTGCGCGCCCTGCGGGTGGTGGCCGCGGGGGAGGCGCTGCTGGCGCCGACGGTCACTCGCAGGCTGATCGCCGAGTTCGTGGACCGCCCGGAGAACCGCCGGGTGCACGCAGGCGCGGTGCGGGAGATCACCGAACGGGAGCGGGAGGTGCTCGCACTGGTCGCCGGTGGGCTGTCCAACGAGGAGATCGCGGGCCAGCTGGTGATCTCCACGGCCACCGCCCGCACCCACGTCAGCCGGATCATGACCAAGGTCGGGGCGCGGGACCGGGCGCAGCTCGTGGTGCTCGCCTACGAGTCCCGACTGGTCCGGCCCCGCGACCCCTGACCTCACCCGACGACCGCGGGCTCGCCGCACTCGTCGTCCTCGTCCGTGCTTTCATTCGCGCTCTCGTCAGCGCTCTCGTCAACGCGGTCGTCCCGCGGTGCCGGTGCCGCGCCGCTCCCGCGCAGCAGCAGCGCCACGGTGCCGGTGACCGCGGCCAGCAGCGCCGCCAGCACGATCGTGGTCAGCGTCATGCCGTGCAGGAAGGCGTCCCTGGTCACCGCGAGCAGCCGCGCCCCGAGTCCGGCGGGCAACTCCGCCGCGGCGGCCACCGCGCCGCCGAGGGTGTCCCGCGCGGCGTCGGCCGCCCCGGCCGGGGTGCCCGCGGGCAGGGTGTCCCCGGTCAGCCGGCCCCGGTAGACGGCCGCCCCGATGCTGCCCGCGATCGCGACGCCGAGTGCGATGCCCAACTCGTTGCCGGTCTCCGCGGTCCCGCTCGCGGTGCCGGCCCGCTCGGCGGGGGCGCTGCCGATGATCAGGTCGTAGGTGAGCACCATCGTCGGGTTGAGGCTGAGGTTGAGCAGGATGAACCCGGCCATCGCCAGCCCGACCCCGGAGGAACCCGCCCCGGCGATGATCCCGAGCCCGCCCACGGCCAGCAGCATGCCGGTGACGATCAGCCGCGGCGGGCTGATCCGCTGGGCCAGCGAGGGAACCAGCAGGCTGGCGATCACCCCGGCGACCATCGCCGGGATGGTCCACAGTCCCGCGGCGAGCGGGGAGAACCCGAGCACCAGTTGCAGGTACTGCATGAGGAAGAACTGCATGGCGGCCAGCACGAACAGCGAGGTGGTCTGCGCCCCGATGGAGGCGTTGAACGAGCGGTTGCCGAACAGGGCCAGGTCCAGCAGCGGGTTGGTCAGCCGCCGCTGCCGCCGCAGGAACACCCAGCCGAGCAGGGCCCCGGCCGCGAGGGACAGCGGCGCGGTCGCCGAAAGGCCGCCCTTGGCGAGCTCCTTCACCCCGTAGACAACCGGCAGGATGGATGCCATCGCCAGCACGACGCTGGCCAGGTCCACCCGGCCCGCGGACGCGGTGCGGAACTCGGGCAGGACCACCGGACCCAGCCCGATCAGCAGCAGCATCACCGGCACCGCGGGCAGGAAGACCGAGCCCCACCAGAACGTCTCCAGCAGGCCACCGCTGACCAGCGGCCCGATCGCCCCGCCCAGCATGAAGCTGGTCGACCACACCGCGATCGCGCGCCGGCGCTGCACGGGGTCGGCGAACATGTTGCTGATCAGTGCCAGGGTGGAGGGCAGCAGGGTGGCCCCGGTGACGCCGAGCAGGGCGCGGCCGGCGATCAGCAGCTCGGCACTGCTTGCGAAGGCGGTCAGCACCGAGGCGGCGCCGAACGCGGCCCCGCCGATCAGCAGCAGCTTGCGCCTGCCGATCCGGTCGCCGAGCGTGCCCATCACCACCAGCAGCCCGGCGATCAGGAAGCCGTAGATGTCCACGATCCACAGCATCTGCGTGCTGGTCGGTTGCAGGTCCGCGCTGAGCTTCGGCACGGCGAGGTGCAGCGCGGTGAAGTCCATGGCGATGACCAGCGCGGGCAGGGTCAGCACGACCAGCCCCACCCACTCGCGTAGCCCCGCTCTCTGTGCGGTCTCGGACATTGGTTCCACCCTCCGGTCGAAGATCCCGTTTCCAGCATGAGGCTAGGAGTTCAAGCTAAGTTGAGGTCAATGAGCGAGTCCGGGGACGGCGGCGCCGGGGTAGGGTGAGACGGCTTCGAACAGGGGGAGGCTCCGTCGTGAAGTTCCGGCTTCTGGGGCCGTTGCAGGTACATGACGGTACCGGGTGGACCGGGATCGGAGCGGCCAAGCCGCGGCTGCTGCTGGCCACCCTGCTCGTGCACGCGCCCCAGGTGCTGACCGTCGACCGGATCGGGTGCGAACTCTGGGGCGATCACCGGCCCAAGACGGCCGCCACCCAGGTGCACGGCTACATCCTGCGACTGCGCCGCCTGCTCGGCGACCGCGAGGGCCGCGTGCTCGGCACCGTGGCCCCCGGCTACCGGCTCCTGCTCGGGGAGGAGGACACCGACCTGCGGGTCTTCGCGACCCAGGTCGAAGACGGCCACCGGGCATTGCGGGAGGGCGATCCCGAACGCGCCGCCGACCGGCTCGCCGGCGCGCTCGCGCTCTGGCGCGGGCCTGCCTTCGCCGACGTGCCCGCCTCGGCGACGATCAGTGCCGCGGCGGGCAGGCTGGCGGAGCAGCGACTCGACGCGATCGACGCCAGGGTGGACGCCGACCTCGAGTGTGGCCGGCACGCGACGCTCATCGGCGAGCTGGCCCGCCTTGTCGAGGAGCACCCGCTGCGGGAACGGTCCTGGCGGCGGCTGATGCTCGCCCAGTTCAGCGCCGGCCGGACGGCGGAGGCCCTGCGGACCTACCAGCGGGCGCGCGAGCTGCTCGTCGAGGAGTTGGGCATCGAGCCGGGGGCGGAGCTGCGCGAGCTGCACCAGCGGATACTGGAGGGCGATCCGGCGCGGGCCGGGTCGGGGCAGCCCGCCGTCGTGGTTCCGCGGATCTGCCAGCTACCCGCCGATGTTCCCGACTTCACCGGCCGCCGCGAGGAGCTCGACGAGCTCGCCGCCTTGCTGACCGGCCGCTCACCCGAGGAGCCACCGGTGGTGGCGGTGGTCTCCGGCGGGCCCGGCATCGGCAAGTCCACCCTTGCGCTGCACGCCGCGCGCCGCGCCGCGGGGAACTTCCCGGACGGTCAGCTCTACCTCGACCTGGAAGGGACCTCGCCGCAGCCGCGTGCCCCCGCGGTCGTGCTCGCCGAGGTGCTGCACGCACTCGGGGTCACCGGCGCGGCGGTGCCGGAAGGCCTCGGCGCCAGGGCCGCGCTCTACCGGTCGTTGCTCACCGGCCGGCGGATGCTGCTGGTCCTTGACGACGCCGCGGGCACCGAGCAGGTCCGCTGGTTGCAGCCCCCGACCGGGACCTGCGCCGCCATCGTGACCAGCCGCGGGGTGCTCACCGGCCTCCCCGGCGCCCGGCACACCGAGCTGGACGTGCTCGACGAGCCCGACGCGCACGCGTTGTTCACCCGCATCGTCGGCGCGGACCGGGTGCGGCGCGAGCCCGCGGACGCGGCCGCCATCCTGCGTGCGTGCGGGCACCTGCCGCTGGCCATCCGGATCGCCGCGGGCAAGCTGCTCGGCCGCCCCGCGTGGTCCCTGCGGGTGCTCGGGGAACGGTTGGACGACGAGTCCCGCAGGCTCTCCGAGCTGCGCCTCGGCGACCTCGGCGTGCGGGCGAGCTTCGATCTCAGCGTGCACAACCTCGCGCCGGACGCCGGGCACGCGCTGCGACTGCTCGGCCTGCTCGGGCCGCAGACGGTGCCCGGTTGGGTGATCGGCCCGCTGCTCGACCGCGAGCATGCCGAGGACGAGCTCGACGAGCTGGTCGACGCCAACCTCGTCCGGATCGTCACCACCGACGGCAACGGGGAGGCCCGTTACCGGCTGCACGACCTCCTGCGCGCCTACGCCGTCGAGGGGGCGGAGTCGATCCCGCGGGCGGAACGCCGCGCCGCGGTGGGCCGGTTGCTCGCCACCTGGCTCGACCTCGCCAGCCGGGCGGCCGACGCCCTGCCGCCCAGCCTGTTCCGGCCGCCGCGTGGCTCGGCGCCACGGCGAAGGGCGCCCGCCGATGTGTGGGGCCGGGCGGTGGCCGATCCGGTGAGCTGGTTCGAGGCCGAACGGGCCGGCCTGCTCGGTGCGGTGCGGCTGGCCGCCGAGTGGGGACCGGCCGAGTCCGCGTGGGAGCTGGCGGCGGTCGCGGTGTCGTACTACGACCACCACAGCAGGCACGAGGACTGGCAGCGCGGGCACGAGGCCGCGCTCGACGCGGTGCGCCGGGACGGCAACCGGCTCGGTGAGGCGGTGCTGCTGCGCGGTATCGCCCAGGTGCACATCTACCGGGATCGGATGCCGGAGGCCACCGCGACCATGGAGCGGTCGGTGGAGTTGTTCCGGCAGGTCGGCGACAAGCTCGGCGAGGGGCTGGCCACCGCGGGGCTCGGCACGATCCACCGCGTGCTCTGCCAGCCGGGACCCGCCCTCGAGCAGGCCGAACGTGCGCTGGAACTGGTGGCCGCGGCCGGGGACCGGCACACCGAGGCGCAGCTGATGAGCGCGATCGGCACGATGCGGCTGGCCCAGGATGAGCCGGAGAAGGCCCGGTCGTGGTTCGCGGAGGCACTCAGCCTGTGCCGCACCCTGGGTGACCGGCACCGGGAGGCGGTGGTCCTGCGCGAGATGAGCGAGTCGCAGGAACCGGACACGGCACTCGGGCAGCTACGCGCGGCGTTGCGGATCTTCCGCGACCTCGGGGACGACCGGTGCGTCGCCTACACGCTGGTGAAGTCGGGCGAGGTGCACGCACGGCGCGCGGATCGGGCGCACGCGGTGCCCGATCTGGAGCGCGCGGCCGAGATCTTCCGCCGGAACGGGTCCCGCCTCGACGAAGCACGGTGCTGGGAGCTACTCGGCTCCGTCGAGGCGGACCGCGGGAACACCCCCGAAGCCCGGCGGTACCTGGACCGGGCGCGAACGCTGCGGCGGTCCGTCGCGACCTCGGCGGGGTCGGGCGCCTGAGCGGTCAGGACAGGACCCACTTCCAGGACGCGTTGTCGTTGTAGGTCACCGACAGGTTGCGGCAGGCCTTCGGCGGGATGTCGTCGTGCGGGCCCTTGTACCCGGAGTTGTAGTAGATCCGGGCGGTGTAGCGGCCCATCCGGTTACAGGCGGAAGCGGCGTTGTTCTTCACCGACTGCCCCCTGCCCGCGCCCGGCCCCTTGAACACGTAGGGCGCGAAGTTGCTCACCTTCCGGTCGAAGTCCGAGACCGAGCCACCCAGGGTGCTGTTGTAGTACAGGCAGAACTCCAGGTTCTCGCACTTGCCGTTCCGGGCGGTGGATGTGGTGTCCGCGGCCGCCACGCCGGTGAAGGCCGTGGCCGCCAGCGCCGCGGCGGCGAAGGAGGCGAGCAGAGCGGTCTTGCGCATGAGATCCCCCGTTTCGATGGTCGTGCTTGCCACCGGCAAGCGTGCGCCGCCCGGCTACATCCCGGCTAACCCGCGCCTAACTCCCGCCCCGCCGGCCGCGGCGAGTGGGGGATCAGCGGTGCCGCAGGTCCAGGACCAGCCGCACCACGAAGACGACCGCGAGCGCGGCGACGATGGCGATTTCCAGCAGCATGCCGCCTCCTCTCCCCGGCGATGCTGCTCCCGGTCTCCCCCGCGCGGTGGGAGGGCGGTCGGCGACACGGCCGATCTCACCCGTCCGAGGGCCCGATGATCACCCGGTTGACAGAAACCCCTGCTCATGCTCTCGTGTAACCATACCGGTCTGTTTACTTTTGGGAGGCGAGACATGCGTGCGGTACTGCTCACCGGGTTCGGCGGGCCGGAGCGGCTGGTGTACCGGGAGGATGTGCCGGACCCGTCGGCCGGCGCGGGGGAGGTCCGCGTACGGGTCGGCGCCGCTGGCATGAACAACACCGACATCTGGACCAGGCAGGGCGCATACGGCTCCGCGGAGGACCCGTCCTCGATCACCGGCTGGCGCCGCGAACCGCCGCGCTTTCCCCGGATCCAGGGCGCCGATGTGGCCGGCCGGATCGACCAGGTCGGTCAGGGGGTCCCCGGTGCGCGGATCGGCGAGCGGGTGCTGATCGACCCGATGCTCTACCAGGGTGGCGAGCGGGATCTGGTGACCACCGACTACCTCGGCAGCGAGCGCGACGGTGGGTTCGCCGAGCTGGTCACGGTGCCGGCCGAGCTGGCCCATCCGGTGCACAGTCCGCTCTCCGACGCCGAGCTGGCCACCTTCCCGACCGCGTACACCACCGCGCTGCGGATGCTGGGAAGGGCCGGCCTTGCCGAGGGGGAGACCGTGCTGGTCACCGGGGCCTCCGGCGGCGTGGGCTCGGCGCTGGTCCAGCTCGCCACGGCACGGGGCGCCCGGGTGGTGGCGGTGGCCGGTGCGGGCAAGCACGAGCCGGTGCGCGAGCTGGGCGCCGAGGCGGTGGTGGACCGGGCGGCGCCCGACCTGCCCGCCGCGCTGGCGGAGGCACTGGAAGGGCGGCAGGTCGAGGTGGTCGCCGACGTGGTGGCCGGGCCGTCCTTCCCCGCGCTGCTGGGGGTACTCGCCCCGCTCGGCCGCTACGTGGTCGCCGGCGGGATCGCCGGCCCGCTGGTCCAGGCCGACCTGCGTACCGTCTACCTGCGGCAGCTCCAGCTCATCGGCTCCTCCTTCGGCACCCACGCCGACTTCGCCGGGCTGCTGGCTTATCTGGAGGCCGGCGAGCTGCGCCCGCTGCTCGCCGGGAGCTTCCCGCTGCGCGAGCTGGCCGCGGCGCAGGAGGAGTTCGAGCGGAAGAACTTCTTCGGCAAGCTGGTCGTGTTGCCCGGCGAGGGCTGAGCCGGCTCAGGCACCGGGAGCGTTCGCCGCCGCCCACACCTTCCGCGGGTCGAGATCCACCGGGCGGGGCGCCGGATCCGGCCGCATGCGGTGCAGCAGCACCTGCTGCACCAGCGTGCTCCGCTGCCCGCCCGCGACCACCCGGCGCCAGAACACGTGGTCCTCCAACCCGTCCAGCAGCGGGTCCTCGGTCCAGCCGCCCACCGCGTCCAGCACCGAGCGGTGCACCAGGTAGCCGCTGCCCAGGTAGGGCAGCCGGTCCAGCCTGCGTTGCTCGGCGGGCAGCGCGCCGACCAGGCCCGCCACCGGGTCCGCCACCGGGCAGTGCGCCACCCCCTGCTCGGGCCCGCCTTCCAGCAGCCGCTCCAGCAGGTGCTTCGCGGCCCGCATCCCCGCGTCCAGCACCAGCGTCCGGGGCGCGCCGGAACGTCGCAGCAGGGTGTTGCGGGTGACGCCCCGGCCGAGCGGGAACTCGTGCACCAGCGTGTCGTGTGGCCGCGTGGTCGAACGCGAGGCGGAACCGTCCTCGCCGAGCAGCACCCGGCGGGGCAACAGGGAACCGCTCAGCAGGTCGTGCACCAGCTCGGCCGGGTCCGGCTCACCCGGCCTGCGCACGACCAGCACGTCCACGTCGGCGCGTGGAGCCTCGCCGAACAGGTCCGCGTGGCGACCCGCCTGCCAGCCCCGGCGAGCCGCCCTGCGCGCGTACCTTGTCCGTTCCACGGCCATCGCGCAGGCGGCCGGGTCGCCCGGATCCTGCGGGCCGGTGGGCCCTGGGGAGAACCGCACGTCCCAGGACGGGGTGCTGACCGAGATCGACTCGGCGGGTTGCCTGCTGCCCCCGGCCAGCCGCGTACCCACCTCGGCAGCCGGGCCGGCCACCTGCACGCCGTCGAAGGAACCGCCGACCAGGCGCGTGGCCGTCTCGACCAGCATGGTTGCCGAGGCCGGGAGGTCGAGCTTGGTGCGCACGAACTCGTAGCCCGCCTGCCGCAGCTCCCGTTCCCGCTCCGGCTGCCCGGCCAGCGCGCTCGCGACGGCTCCCAACGCCTCGGCCCTGGCCACCATCAGATGCTCCCCAGGAACCAGCGGCTCGATGTCGGGAGAGGGCTCGGTGAGTACCACGCAGCCGTTGCACAGCGCCTCCAACACCCGGACCCACTCCAGCGCCACCGAGCGGCCGCGGTGCAGGTTCAGCAGCATCCGGGAGTCGGCGAGATGGGCGAACTTCGCGGCACCCGGGAGGAAGTCGACCCGGGGCGGGCCCATCATCTCGTGCGGCGGGGTGAGTATCCGGGTGCGCAGCGACTCCAGTTCGCGCCAGTAGGACCCGAGCAACCGCGACCGCCTGGCCTCCTCGGTGCCGAGGTAGGTCACGTCCACCGAGCGCGGCCTGTCCGGGTCGCCGCCCCAGTGGTCCCAGAGCGGGCTGTAGCCGAGCTGGAAGTGCTCCACCGGGTTGCCCCGCCTGCGCAGCTCGGCGGTGGAGTCCAGGTTGATGTCGACCCCGCAGGCGAGCCTTGGCACCCACTGGGCGGTGCGCTCGAAGGAGAGCGTGCCCGGATGCTCGACACAGAACCCGATGGTGCGGGCGAGCAGTTCCGGACCGGGCAGCTCGGCCTGCGGGGTCACGATGAAGTACTCGTGCGGCACCACCAGGTAAACGGTGTCCGGACCCGGCTCGGGGAACCGGCCGATCGCGGTGCGGGTGCGGCCACCGACGCGGCGGACCGCGTCGGCAACCACATCGAGAATCTCGTCCATGAACACCGAACCGCCGCGGCCGGCGACGAAGCAGATTTCCGCGGGCCCCATCAGCGCGGGGTCCGCCTGCGTACGGCGCGCAACGGCGCGGTGACCCGCCAGCTCACGGTGGCCTTCGTCGCGTCCAGCTCGTTGCTCAGCGCCGCGACCTCGTCCGCGAGCTTGGCCACCCGCCGGTCGGCGTCCGGGTCGCCGCCACCCTGCTGGGCGAGCCCACCCCGGCCGGCCAGCGCGAGTTCCGCGTCCAGCAGCCGCAGCCGCACCGAGTCCCGCTCGTCCCTGGTGACGGCCAGCTCGGCGCGGAGCGTGTCCCGCTCGGCCCGGGCGGCGGACGTCTCCTGGCGCAACGCGTCCGCCTCGGCACGCCGGTCCGCGGCCTCCTGCTCGGCGAGGGCCACGCGCTCCCGCAACGCCGCCATCTCCTCGGCGGAGCGCTCGGTCCGCAGCCGGTCCCGCTCGGCGGTCAACTCGGTGACGGCGCTCTCGGTTTCGTCCAGCAGGGTGCGCAGGCGCTCCCGCTCGGCGGTCAGCACCTCCCGCTCGGCCCGCAGCCGGGTCACCTCGGCCCGCAGCGGGCCCGGCAGCCCGCGAAGGTCATTGTTGCTCATGGTTTCCCTTCCCCCTTGCTCAGTTCGGCGAGCACGCCGGAGTACTCGGTGACGTAACCCGCGGGATCGAGCCACCCGGCGAGTGCCTGGTAGGCCTCGGCCGCCATCTCACGTCGTCGTTCGGCGGGTGTCTCCAGTGCACGCAGCAGGGCCACGGTCAGCGCGTCGACATCGTTGGGTTCGAACAGCCAGCCGGAGTGACCGTCGGTGATGACCTCGCGCGCGCCGAACACGTCGCTGGCGACGACCGGCAGCCCGCAGCACACCGCCTCCAGGATCGACCTCGGCAGCGACTCGATATCGGAGCTGTTCACGAACAGGTCCGCCGCCCGGAACCAGGGCACCGGATCGCGTTGCAGCTCCACCAGGTTCACCCAGTGCTCGAGTCCCTTGGCGGCGACCAGGTCCGAGGTCGCGAGGCTGTACTCGGAGGGATGGTGGCCGACCACGGTCAGCAGCACGTCCGGACGTGCCCAGCGCACCCTGTCCATGGCGGCGATCAGGCCGACCTGGCCCTTGCGGGGTTCCATGATGCCGACGTTGAGCACGATCAGGCCGTCCTCCGGCAGCCCCAGCGCGCGCCGGGCCTCCCGCTTCGCCCGGTCGCTGGTGTGCCCGCCGAACCGGACCATCGGTGTGCCGTACCGGACGGTCCGCGTGCGCTGTGGCGCCGCGTACCGGGCGAACATCTCGCGGGTGGAGTCGGCGACGAACAGCAGGTGCTCGGTCGTGCCGAGCAGCCGCTCCCAGCGGGCGCGCACGGTCGGGTTGACCCCGGAGGGCTGCCAGTGCTCGTAGGCGAAGGTGCTCAGCGGGAAGCTCTCGTGCACCGCCCAGGCCACCGGCAACCCGGCGCGGGCGGCCGCGTCGGCGCCGGGAAACGCGCTGAGGGTGTTCACCAGCGCCACCCCGGCGCCGGTGGACCTGGCAAGCAGGGCCAGCTCCGCCACCTGACCCTCGTAGCCCGGCACGGTGTCCACGGCGTACGGCGAGGTCAGATGCACCGGGACGCCGAGGTCCATGCAGTCCTGACGCAGCGGCCCGTCCATCGGTGAGATCACGGTCGCCGTCCAGCCGTGCTGCCGGACCAGCCCGGTCAGCAGCTCCTGTAGCCACAGCTGCCCGCCGCCGAGCCGCAGGCTGTGCGCGAACACCAGCACGTGCCGCGGATCGGCCGGACCGGCCACCCGGTCCAGCAGCGCGCGGGAGCGGCCGGAAAGCTCGGCCGCCAGGGACTCGTCCTCGGCATCCCGGTCCGGTACCCGCACGGTGCAGAACCGTGCGGGGGAGGTCCACTCGCCGGTGAGGTGATTGCGTATCCGAACCCGCACGGACAGCCGGTGCTCGGTGCCCGGCGGGAGGTCGAGCGGAACGGTCGCCTCGAACCCGCTGGTGCCCGCGTCCGGGAAGTCCGGAAGTGCCTCCGCCACGTCCGCGCGCGGGATCCGGATCCGGGCTCGCGCCCGCGCCGCGCCGTCCACCAGGAGGTCCACGGCGCTCGGGGCGCATCCGTCCAGCAGGGCCCAGCCCCGCACCGGCAGCACGTCCCCCTCGACCGTGGCCTCGGGCAGCGGGTGATCCAGCTCGAGCAGGCCCAGCGGCTCGTCCTCGCCGCCGACGTCCACGTAGCCGACGGCCAGGGTGCGCAGGTTCGGTCCGACGAGCTCGACGGCCTGCCTGCCGGGTGGCACGGGGGTGGACGGCCGGGCCGTCCACCGCAACGTGGCCCGGTCCGCCCCCTGGTCCGGGGCGAGGGAGAGGCCCGCGGGGGAGCCCGCGATCCGGACCGTGCACCCTTCCAGCGTCGTCGTGCCGGTGAGCCACCCGTGCACCGCGAACTGGTGCCCGACCTTCTCGGCCGGTGGTTCGATACCGGCGTCCAGCCTGCTGCTACTCATGGTGCCGTCCATAGTGTCGTCTCGGCGTCCTTGACCAGTACCAGGACGTCCTGATGGCGGTCCCAGGCCGCCTCCTGGTAGCAGGCAAGGCGCAGTCCCGGAGCTCGTGCCGCGCGGTCGACCGTCGAGCCGGGGCTGCACAGCGAGATGCCGTACCACCCCTCACCCTGCCCTTCGTAGGCCTGGCCGCATGCGTGGTAGGTGGCCAGCAGCCGATCGGTCGCCCTGGCACCCAGCCCGTACTCGGCACCCTGCCGGGCCCGCCACGCCACCCGCCTGCCGTGGATGGTCGTCACCACGACCCCGCCCGGGTTCAGGGCACGGGCGAAGTACCGCAGGAACAGGTCCCACTGCGCGGGGTCGAAGTGGGTGAGCACGGAGCCGCACCAGATCAGGTCCACGCCGTGCACCTGCTGGATGTCGATGACGTCCAGCTCGCCCGCGATCGGGGTCGCGCCGAAGGCAGTCCCGCACCGGGCGACCGCGTCCTCGTCGGTGTCGCAGGCGAGCAACTCGGCCGCGGGGAACGCGGCGCGCAGACCGCGCAACACCCGCCCGTGCCCGCAGCCGAAGTCGAGCACCCTGCGCGGCGCACCGTTGCCGGTGCTCAGCAGGGCGCCGAGCACCGCCCGGAGTGCGTCCGCGCACGCCCGGAAGTACTGCTCGACGCTGCCGTCGAACATCGGGTCGCCATCCACGATCGTGCGGTCCACCCTCGCCATGACCCGGTCGACCAAGGTATCCAGGTACCCCTCGAGCGGCGGGAGGTCCGCCCCGGGCGGCGACGCCTGCGTGGTGTGGCCGCTGCTGTTCATCCGTCCTCTTTCACCGCGGTGTCCCCGGACACCGGTACGTGCTCGTCGAGCCGCCGGTACCAGGCGCCGGCGATCTCCTCCCGCTGGGCTTCCAGCGCCGCTTCCCCGGTGGCGCCCCCGCTCCAGCGCAGCGTCTGGAAGCGTGCCTCCCTGGTGACGGCCCGTTCCACGTAAGAAATGTCCTTGTGCAGCAGCCTGCCGAGCCACCCCGCGAGGTCCCGCACCGTGTTGTGGCTGCCCGCACCCGGCCAGGACAGGCTGGCCAGATGTTCCGCGGTGAGCAGCAGCCCGCGCTCGACGACCTCGTCCGGCACGGTCCCGGCCAGCCGCCATTCCAGGTCGATCGGATGCAGCCTGCCGTCCGCGGTCACCACGATGTTGCGCGGCAGCAGATCCCACAGGGCGTCCCCGAACTCGCCCGCCCGCTCGCGGATCAGGTCGTGCCAGGCACGCAGCAGGTCCTCGGCCAGCCAGGGTCGCTCGTGGATCGCGGCCACCATGGTCGGGCCGTCGTGCACCGGGTCGGACCACGGTTGGATGGACACCGGGCAGCCATCCTGGGAGCCCGGCTCCAGCAGCGGGCGCCTGCGAACCTCGGCGCCACCGGGGACCGCCACCACGTGCGCGCCGGTGCACCAGCGCGCCGCGCGGTCGGTGTTGAAATAGGTGGCGAGCCGGTCCGGCGGCCAGAGCGGCTCGGGTGGGTCCGCACCCGGTACGCCGGCCAGCACCAGGAAGCTGTTCCACGCGTCCGCCCCCAGGCCCGCCGCGACCAGTTCCTTCCACAACCGGGCCTCGTCCACCGGCCGCGGCCCGGGCACCGTGGGGTCCTCGGACGGCAGCCGGGGAAGGTCGACCGCGAGCCGCGGGTACCGCGCCAGCAGTTCCGCGCTGAGCACCACATTGGTGAACTGGTGATCGGGGAAACAACCGAGTACCCGCTGGACGGTGAACCCGGCCGTATCCAGCAGCGATTCCAGCGCGCGACGGCTCGGCGCGCGGTGCGCCGTGCCGAACGGGTAGCCCTCGACCGCGTCCCAGCGCCGGCGGCTGTGCGGTTGCGGCGCGCCGGCCAGGTTGCGAGCACCGAACTGGTTCTCCACCGCGAGGCACAGCATCCCGCCCGGCCGCAGCACGCCCCGTAGCGTGCGCAGGTACTCGAGTTGCCGGTCCGGCTCGGCCAGCGGTTCGAGGACGCCGGTCGCCACCACCAGGTCGAATTCCGGGCCGGCTGCGGGATCGAGCGGATCGGACAGCTCGACCCGCACGTTGTCCAGCCCGCCCACCCAGGCCGTGGCGATCCGGGCGAGTTCGGACGTCGGTTCCATGGCGAGTACCGATCCGGTGTGCTCGGCGAGGTAACGCGTGAGCGCACCGGCCCCCCGGCCCAGGTGCAGCACGCGCGCTCCGGCGGGCCAGTCGAGCGCCCGCAGCAGGTTCGCCCGTGACCGGTCGAGATGCCGCCGCTCGGCCCAGTCACGAGCGGCGGAATGCAACTCGTCACTCATCGAGGACCGGTCGGTGGCCCCGGCCACGATCGCGCCGACGAGTTGCTCGGTACGTACGCCGTCGGCCCTGCTCGGCATCCGCTGTCGCCCGGCTACACGGTGGGCTGGAAATTGGCCAGGGCCGCGTGCACCTGCCGCTGGTAGGTCCCGCTCATCGCGGGTTCGTCGACCAGCGGATCCTGGCCGACCATCACCTGGACCAGCGCCGAGCCGGAGACCCACATGCCGTAGTAGGTCACCTTGTCCTTGCGCACGTCCTTGTGGAACACCACCTCGGACGGGATCCGGCCGAGGGACTTCTCCACGTGGACATAGCCGCGGTCGTCGCGGTGCGTGCTCAGGTCATCGCGCGCGCTCTCGGCGTCGGTCGCCTGCGGCATTTCCACCGCGAGCACGGAGACCTTGTCCGGGTGCGGGCTGTACTGATCGGGTTCCTTGACCGAGCCACGCCAGGCCACGTTCTCCGGCTCGCGCTCGGCGAGGATCTGGACGGACTTCTTGTCCAGCACGCCGAGGGACTCGAGCTCGTCCACCTGGACCACGCCACTGTTCTCGTCGGCGGTGCCCGGGGGCTCGGGAACGCGATCGATCAGCGGGGCATCCGGGGGCACGGTGGTGCTGGTCGGCGCATTCGACGTGGTCTGTGGCGGCGGGTTGTGCTGGCTGCTCTCCTGGGGCCCCGCCTGGTTGTCGCCGCCGCTGAACAGGAAGTACCCACCGGTGACGAGGCCGCCGACGACAACCAGCACAACCAGCACGATGGCCACCGTCTTGCCGGTCTTGCTCTTGCTGGAGGGTTCGTCGAACAGCTCGGGTCCCTGCTTTGTCCGCGCCCCCTCGCCCGGTGGGACCAGCGGCGGGAAGTCGGAGCCGCCCCACGGCGGGCTCATGTCGCTGTCCGGCGTGTTCCAGCCCTGCTCGGCGGGCTGCTGGAAACCGGCCGGTGGGGAAGGATGCTGGCCGAAGGCACCGGGTGGGGGCTGGTGTCCCTGCGGGGGCTGTGCCATGCCCGGCTGTCCTGGTTGACCGGGTGCCTGCTGTTGACCGGGTGCCTGCTGCGGATAGGGCTGTCCGGGGGGAGCCTGCTGCTGCCCGTGCGGGGCCTGCACCTGCCACCTCGGTACGGCCTGGGTGCGCTCGGCGTCGGTGTTACCCGGGTTGACCGGGGGCACGATCTGGGTCGCTTCGCCGCCCTGCTGCTGTTGCTGCTGCTGGTCGTTCGGCGGTTGCGGTGCGGCCTGGTCGGGACCGCGCTGACCGGCGTCGGCCGGTGACATCGCGGACGAGAGCACCTGGTCGCGGCGAACCCGGTAGTCGTCCGCGGAAAGCTGGCCCGAGGCGAGATCCTCGTCCAACTTGCGGAGCTCCTCTTGCCAGGACACCCTGATAGCCCCTCTCTGCTGGCGTTCGGGTCACCTGTCGGCCGGTGGCTGCGCGCGAGGTGACCTCGGTTATTGTGCATGGTTGCGGATCGGGCCGGTGCGCAGGGCCGAACCGCCGGCGGACGCGGCCGCGGGCGGCTTTACCCCGGTCCGAGCACCGCCTCGACCTCGTCGACAGTCCGGTTCAGCCGGCGTTCGAGCCCGGCCGGGTCATCCGCGAGGCCCTGGGAAACCCAGATCGCAACACTGTGTTGGCCGGATGTATACCAGGTGGCGGCCATCCGCCCGGTCTCGTTGCTGCCGGTCAACGTCTGCCTGCCGTCCGTGCGGCCGGGATCGACCGCGGTGAACCCGATCGTGCGCGCCGAGGCGCGCAGGGCATCGGTCACGGTCGCCGCCTCCGCGGCCGAACCGGTCGGTACCACCAGCAGCAGGTAGCCGTCCGTGCCCGCCGCCGAGGACCGGTAGATCACCTCGGTGGCGCCTGCCTCGGCGCAGATCGTGCCCATCCGCGGAGACAGCACCCCGAGCTGGACGGCCTTGTCCACCGACATCGTGGAGTTGTTCTCGTTCGGCACGCCCGGCAGCTCCGGCAGCCGCTGCGCCAACGGAGGTGTGTTCGCGGGTGCGCCGGTCGTCGACGGGGTCGCGGAGGGGGTCGTGGACGGGCCAGCGCTCGGCGCCGCCTGGCTACCGGCGTCGTCCGCGGGATCCGTGCCGAGCCACCAGACCCCTCCGACGAGCCCGGCGAGCACCAGGAAGGTGGCGAGCGTGATGAGCAGCCAGATCGGTACGGCCCGGGATGGGCGTGGTTCGGGCGGTCGGTGCGGGGCGGGAGGGTGCGTGGGCACGGAACCGGCGGGAGTGGCCGGACCGGTATCCGGTGCCGACCCGGAACGCGGTCGGCCGGGACGGCGGAGACCGGGTGGGACCGTCATCCACTCGGTCGGCCGCTCGTCGGCGGGGCTCGGCGCGGTGTGTGATACGTCGCTGCCGAGCAGCGCCGCCGCCGACGGTGGCCGGGCGGGCCGCTCGGGCCGCGTTCCCGGCGCGCTCTCCTGCGGGACGGGGTCCGGAGTCGGCGTGGCCTGCTGCCGGTACGCGGTGTCCTCCTGGCGCACCGGCGAGGGAAACGGGGAGGGCGCGATCCCGCCGGATACGGCGGCGAGCAACTCGTCCCGCAGCTTCCGGTGCTGGGCGATGTCCAACCGGCCCTCCGCCAGGTCACCGTCCAGCCGGCGCAGCTCTTCCTGCCAGCTCATCCGCACTCCACCCGTTCTGCCCGAGACAGATTATCCGCTCACGCCGTGATCGGTCCGCGCGCTGCGTCGGCTGCGGGTGCGCTCCCAGCGGCGGTACGCGGACGCCACGGGTCGCTCCACGTACCGGTACAGGAGCTCGACCGCGCCCGCGAGCACGAGCAGTCCGATCAGCAACGCGGGCAGGAACCCGATCGGTTCGGCCAGCAGGTTCAGCGTGCCCAGCACGAGGGGGAAGTGCAACAGGTAGATGGCGTAGGTGCGGTCGGCGATCGTGCGCACCCAGCGCGAGCGCACCAGCCGGCCGCTCGCGCGTGAGCACAACAGCAGGATCAGGACGAGGATGAGCAGCGTGCGCGGGTAGGCCTCGCCGTTCGGTGTGTCCGGCCAGGTGGCGGCCGCCCGGACGGCCAGCAGGAAGTGCACGGCGCCGAGCACGATGCCGAGCGGAGGCGAGATTTCCTTTCGCCTGGTCAGCATGACCAACTGGCCGATGAAGAGCACCGGGAGGAAGGTGGCGATGGTGCGCAGATGCACCAGCGCGGTGGTGTCCTGGGTGTTGGTGAAGGACAGCAGCACCGACACCAGCGCGGCCCCGATCGCGGGCGGTAACCACGGGCGACCCCGCAGCAGGAACATCGTCGCCGCGACGAAGGCGTAGAACACCACCTGCACGGTCAGCGTCCAGGTCACTCCGTCCACGTCGATCGCGCCGGGCACGGTGAAGTTGAGCAGTGCCAGGTTCAGCCACAGGTCCTCACCGGTCACCGGCCGGGGCCGGACCAGCACACCGACGTGGATCAGCAGCCAGCCGACCAGGATCGCGATCCAGAACGCGGGGAACAGCCGGACCGCGCGCCGGGCGAGGAACTGCCCGGGACGCTCGCCGAACCCGACATGGGTCACCACGACGCCGCTCACCAGCAGGAAGGACCCGACACCGACAAAACCGAGCAGGCTGCTCAGGTGGAGCGGCCCCACCACACCGCCCTCGACGAGCTCGGCGAGCCAGAACTCGGTTCCGTGCATCCGGGCCCAGCCGGCCACGTGCGTGTACACCACGGTGAACGAGCAGATCACCCGGAGCGCGTCCAGGCCGTGCATGTAGTGCGCGCCGCGCACGGTGCCCTGGCCGGTTCGTGTGGCGGACTCGGTCCGAGCAGCGGTTCGGGTCATACCGGCTCCCTCGTGCGGCGCCGCGATGCTGCGGTGATGACCGCGAGCACCCGGTGCGCGAGCTCGGTCACCAGGGCCGTGCCCAGTACGGCCACGGCGAGCGCGGCCGTCAACGGCAGGTACGGCCGGAGCCAGCCGGTCAGCGGGTGGCCGATCACCCCGCACCACAGCAGCAGGCCCCATACCCGGGACGCGGCCCACCGCACCGGCAGGCTGCCGGCGACCCTGCTCGCCGTCTCACCGGTGAACACCACCGTCACGGTGGCGGTGAGCCCCGCGTACATCGCCGCGACCGGGTACCACCAGCCGGCGAAGGAGGGCACGAGGCCGTCCGCGAGTGCGATCGTCGCGTAGCCCGCGATGCCGAGGCCCGCTGCCGCCGGCACGGCGAGGGTGCCGGTCCGGGCGGCATGGATCAGCTGCCCCCCGACGACGGCGGGATAGAACGCCAGCACGGCGGCGGCCTGTTGCGCGCCCTCGCTCAGGGTGCTGAGCGCCACCAGGTTCAGCGGCACGACGAGTTGGGCCAGGTAGCCCAGCCAGTGCAGGCGCCGGGGCAACCAGGACATCGCCCGCGCCGCCGCCCGACCGACGAGTGCCAGCAGGGCCACCCAAGCCAGCGGCAGGAGTACCGTCGCGCCGGGCACCAGGTGGCTGACCAAGGTCATATTGCCGAGCAGGTCGATCGCCGCCGGTCGCGCGCCGGTGGGCGCGCTCCACGCCCCCGCCCCGGCCAGCGCGAACGCCCCCAGCGTCGCCAGGGGAACCAGCGGGTACAGCGGCCGGAAGGAGTAGCCTGCCGCCGCGCCGTACCCGCTGGCCAGCAGCAGGAGCAGCAGCCCGAGCGGGCCGAAGTCCTCGCCGAGGCCGAGTGGCCGGGCCAGCCATTCGCGCACCGCGTCCAGCAGGACGGTCGACCGGCCGTGCTGCTCGGGCCAGAGGCCCACCAGGTACCCGTGGAGGATGAGCACCGCGGCGCCCGCGCGGAGCAGCACCATGGCGGGTGAGGCCGGTTCCGTCCTGCCCACGCTCACCATGACGGTTCCCCCGGCGGGAAGGTGGCGACCTGCTCGCGCAGCAGTGGGAGGTACGTGTCCCCGACGGCCGTGCCCGGGTCGCCGATCGCGTCGACCCGCAGCACGCTCCGCCCGCGGACGTAGTGGGCGTGGTAGGTGGTGTGCGGGAGGTCCGCCTGCTCCGGGCTGCGCCGTGCCAGGACCCCCGGCGGCGTGGGTTCGACCGGTTCGTGCCCGCCACCCGCGTAGATGTCGTCCAGGGCGTGCAGGGTGGCCGCCGGCTCGGCGCCGTCGGCCAGCAGCAACCAGTACACGTAGAACCGGATGTCCTCGTGCATGGTCATGATGATGTCGACATGCGCCACCCCGGTGTTGCGCATGGCGTTCAACTCGGTGGGCGCGAACAACTTCAGCGGCGCGAGCCTGCTGAACGGCAGATCCCGCTCGATCTGGATGTCGCCCGGTGGCTGCACCAGTGGCGTCGGGAGCGACCCCGGCCTGCGGGCCGACGGCTCCGCCTCGGCCGTCGGGATGTCCGGCCGGTTCGGGTTCGCCCCACTGCCCCACGCCGCCCAGGCCACGGACGGCGGGACCAGCAACGCCACGACGATCAGCACGGTACGCACCGGCGCGCGCCCCCGTGCCACCACGTCCACTCCTCCCGTTTGTCCGGCCGTGGCATTCTAGGTTGCTCGATCGGGTGAGTCCCCGGGTGCTCACCGAGCGGGTCCGACCGTGCTCGTTCGTCTCCGGTGGCGGGCGTTCGTGCGTACAGTTGAGGTATGTCCTTGTTCGGTCGAGACAAGACGCGTGCCGTGACCGCCGAAGACGCGCTCCCCGGTCGTTCGACGCCGATCCCGGCGCCGGAGTACCACGCCGTGCACCCGGACCGGCGGATCAAGCCGCCGTTCCCGGAGGGAATGACCACGGCCGTGTTCGGGATGGGCTGCTTCTGGGGAGCCGAGCGGCTGTTCTGGCAGACGGCCGGGGTCCACTCGACCGCGGTCGGCTACGCGGGCGGGCACACCCCGAACCCGACCTACGAGGAGGTGTGCACCGGGCGGACCGGGCACACCGAGGCGGTGCTGGTCGTGTTCGACCCGGCGCAGGTGAGCTACCCGGCACTGCTCAAGGTGTTCTGGGAGGGGCACGACCCGACGCAGGGGATGCGGCAGGGCAACGACGTCGGCACGCAGTACCGCTCGGCGGTCTACTACACCGGCGAGGCCCAGTGTGCCGATGCGGAGTCGTCGCGGGAGTCGTTCCAGGCCGCACTGCGCGCCGCGGGCCACGGCGAGATCACCACCGAGATCGCTCCGCTCGGCGAGTTCTACTACGCCGAGGACTACCACCAGCAGTACCTGTACAAGGTCCCCGGCGGTTACTGCGGCCTCGGCGGAACCGGCGTGACCTGCCCCGCGGGTCTCGCCACCGGCAAGCCTCGAATCTGACATCCGGAAAGTGGCCTTCAGGGCACCGGACGGGGCGGGTCGGGGTTTACCCTTCCGCGGGTGAGTTACGACCTGCTGTTTCTCCACCGGGAGCCGGGGCAGTCGCTGGCCGAGGCGGTCGAGGCCGTCGAGGTCATGGATGGGGACGACGAGGCGGAGGGCCAGCTACCCACCGAGCTGGCCGAGGCCTGGGACCGGGTCGTCCCGCAGGCCCGCGAACTGCTCGGCGAACTGGACGAGCACCTCGCCGAGGACTACCGGGAGCTGTCGCACGGCCCGAGCGGCGTCCAGCTGAGCTTCGCCGAGGGGGAGGTGGCCCTCACCGTGCCGTACTGGCATCGCGGGGAGGCTGCCGCCCGGATCGTCGAGGATGTCTACGCCCTCGCCGTGGTCGTCCAGAAGGAGACCGGGATGACCGGGTACGACCCGCAGCTTGACCAGTCGCTGGACGAGGCCAGGGTGACCCAGTCCGCGGCCGTGGCGGTACTCGACGAGACCACCAGGATGTTGCCGGACATCTGGCGCGACGGCGAACGCTGACCCGTGAGGACCACCCCGCCACGCGGTGTGGCGCCGGCGAGGTGGCCGTCACGGCAGGGGCATACAGATCAGCTCGGGTTCGTGGCGGCAGCCCGGGTCGGGTCTCGCTCGCGGAACATGACTACTCCTGCTGTATGGGTCATAACCGAGTGTCAATCATTCCCGCAATGGTGTAGACCACCGACCGGCCCAATCGGCACGCGGTGATCTTCGCCACTTCGGATCAGGATGTGGTCCGGATGGAGCAGGATCACTCGGGCGGAGACAGCAGCGTGAGTTGCGCTGATCGCAACATTCCGGGCCCTCGCCCGGGCGGGGGATTTTTGCTCCGGGAAATACGGCACTTCGGGACATATGGGACGGGTCTCGCTCGGGCGAGATCCGGCTGGAGCGGACGACGGGACTCGAACCCGCGACCCTCACCTTGGCAAGGTGATGCGCTACCAACTGCGCTACGTCCGCACTGGCACCGTGCAACCGGTGTGGGGCACAGTCTATACCTGACCGTTGGGCGGCTTGCGAGCCACCCGGACGGTGGGCTTTCGGTTACTCCTGGCGCACAGGGGGTGACGCCACCTGCTGCGCTCCGTATGGTGTCAACATTCAACCGAAAGGGTTACTGCCCGAAGGGGGTGCCTGGCTGGGATGAGCGAGCAGGTGATGGTGCCGCGCCAGGTGGTCGCGGAAGGCGAGCCGAGCGCCGAGGCGGAGCTCCTGCAGCGGCTCCGGGACGGCGAGGACGCAGCGTTCGGCGAGCTCTTCGAGTCCCACGCGGCCGCCGTGCGACGGCTCGCGCTGGGCCTGGCCGCGGACCGGTCCGAGGCGGAGGACATCACCGCGGAAACCTTCTTCCGGGTCCTGCAGGCGCTGCGTAGAGGTTCCGGGCCGCGGGACAACGTGCGGGCCTACCTGCTCACCGTCGCCCGCAGGGTGTCCTGGGAGTGGCACGGCGCCCGCAAGGACGTGCCGGTCACCGATGACGAGCTCACCACCAGGGCGGGTGCGGGCACCGACTCGCAGTCCCGCTCCGCCGAGCACACCCTGATCACCAGAGCCTTCACCAGCCTGCCCGAGCGCTGGCGCTCGGTGCTGTGGCAGACCGAGGTCGAGGGCGAGCAGCCTGCCGTGGTGGCCCCGCACTTCGGGCTGAGCGCGAACGCCACGGCTGCGCTGGCCCGCCGCGCCCGGCTCGGCCTGCGCGCGGCGTACCTGCAAGCGCATCTCGCGGTGCACCGCAGCTCGGATGGTTGCCGCACGGTGATGGAGAAGCTCGGTGGCTACACCGCGGGCAGCGTCACCGGCGCCGAGGCACGCAAGGTCCGGGCGCACCTGATCGTCTGCTCCTCCTGCCGCTCCACCCACGCCGAGTTGCGGGACGTCTGCTCCTCGCTGCGCGCGCATGCCGGCCTGGTCGCCCTGCTGGTACCCGCCTCCGCGCTGACCTTCGCCGGCTCCGGGGCCGGAGCCGGCGCGGCGAGCGCGGCCGGTTCGGCGGTGGCCGCGAGCGCCGGCGGGGTCGGTACCGCGGCCGCGGGCGGTACGGGCGGGCTGGCCGCGGCCCTCGGGACCAAGGTCAAGGTCGGCGTGGCACTCGCCTCCACCGCGGCCGCCGGCGCCCTCGGCGTCACGGTGGGCCCCGGGCTCGATCCGGACACCGCCACCCAGCTCGTCGGGCTGCCGGGCGGTGGCGCGGAGCTGCGTATCGCGCAGCCGACCTCGTCGCCGACCCGCACCCAGCCGCCGCGCACCAGCGCCGGCGGCGACGCCCCGGCCCCCGATCACCTGGATGCCGGCGGAAGGGCTTCGGCCCAGGAGCAGGCGCACGAGTACACACCCGCGCGAGGCACCGAGATTCCCGGCGAGACGCGCGAGCACGACGCGTTGCCGAACGCCGAGCTGGAGCCGGAGCACGGACAGCGGCCGGCAGGCGAGGTCGAGGACGGTGCGGACGGCGGGGACGACGGTGTCGACCCGCGGTCCGACATCGGTGATGAGGGGCCGGTCGACGTCAGCACGGTGCTGGACACCAGCGGCAACACCACCAGTGAGCAGCCGAGCTCGACGGCGGGGCAACCGAACGGAACGCGGAGTACCCCGGCGCGGCCCGGGTCCGAGCTGACGCACAAGCCGCGGAAGACCCCGGACCGCCAGCCCCGGACCAGGACGAGGACCGCCACCGGGACCATGACCTGCTACACCTACACCGCGACGATCATCCGCGGTTCGGTTACCGAGCGTAAGCACGTCAGCCGTTGCCTTGGCTCGTCCGGGTAGCGCCTGTTCTGCCCTCGCGCCCGCGGTAGTGCTCCCGGTACCGTTGGACCGGCTCGGACGTGGCGCACCAGGAGGAGAAGATGACCCGGCTGACACGGGGTTCTGATGGCCGGGAATGGGTGGTCCGGGCCCAGATGGAGTGGCGCAAGCCGGCCACGGCCGACGACTTCGAGCACGACGAGGCGGCCAGCTACGGTCCGGGTATCGCGATGCTGCTGGTGACCGTGGCGCTGGCGCTGGTGCTGATCGTGTGGATGCCCGAGGACGTACTGGTGCCCAGCTGGATCCCGCTGGCCCTGCTGGTGCTCGCGCTGTTCTTCCCGTTGCGCTGGATGCTGCGCAGGCCGTGGACCGTGGTCGCGGAGACCGAGGGCGATGCCAGCGGCGAGCGCCCCTCCGAGCGGTGGGTCGGGACCGTCCGCGGCATGTTCGCGGTGCGCGGTGAGATGGCCAGGATCGCCAAGAGCATCCAGCGACAGGACCTCCCGGACTTCGACGGTCCGCTGCACCCGGTCGAGTAGCGCGATGCCCGAACTGCCTGAAGTCGAAGCCCTCGCGTACCACCTGCGCGAGCACGCGGTCGGCCGCACGGTGACCAGGGTGGATGTCGCCTCGCTGAGCGTGCTGAAGACCTTCGATCCACAGTGGACCGCCTTGCACGGACTCGAGGTGACCGCCGCGGGCAGGCACGGCAAGCATCTGGACATCGGTGTCGGCACCGAGCTGCACCTGGTGGTGCATCTGGCCCGCGCGGGCTGGCTGCGCTGGTCCGACACGCTCTCCCCGGTGCCGCCCAAGCAGGGCAGGGGACCGCTGGCGCTGCGGGTGCATCTCGGTGGGCCGGGGTTCGACCTGACCGAGGCCGGCACGAAGAAGGGGCTCGCCGTGTGGATCGTGCGCGATCCCGCCGAGGTCTCCAGCATCGCCCGGCTCGGCCCGGACGCGCTGGAACTGGACCGGGCGGGTCTCGAGCAGGCGCTGGCCGGGCGCACCACCCGGCTGAAGAACGCGCTGACCGACCAATCGATCATCGCCGGGATCGGCAACGCCTACTCCGACGAGATCCTGCACCTCGCGCGGCTGTCACCGTACGCGAACCCGGCCAAGCTGCCCGCGGAGGCGCTGGACCGGCTGGCCGAGGCCGTGCACACCGTGCTCACCGACGCCACCGACCGCTCGGTGGGCCAGGACGCCGCCCGGCTGAAGGGGGAGAAGCGCTCCGGCCTGCGGGTGCACGGCAGGACCGGGCTGCCCTGCCCGGTCTGCGGTGACAGCGTCCGGGAGATCTCCTTCGCGGACAAGGCTTTCCAGTACTGCGCGACCTGCCAGACCGGCGGTAAGCCGCTGGCCGACCGCCGGATGTCCAAGCTGCTGAAGTAGTCGCTACCCGCACAGGGCGGCGAGTACGGGCGCCATCGGCGCGACCGGCCACGGCCGCCGCCCGGGTTCGTGCGAAAGGTCCGCGGCCCGGTCGAACACGGTGGCCGCGAGCACGAGCTGCCGCCGCCCGTCCTCGGTGGTCAGCGCGACGCTGGAGTAGCCGGGCCCGCCGCCGGTACCGCCGATGGCGGCCACCGATGTCTCCCCGCCACACGGCAGCTCCACCCGCTCCAGGCCCAGCCCGTAGCCGTCGCCTACGGAGCCCAGCAACCGCCGCCGCTGCTCCGGTGCCAGCAACTCGCCGGTGAGCAGGGCGCGCTGGAACCGGGCCAGATCGTCCACAGTGGAAATCATCGTGCCCGCTGTCCAGTCGTAGGAGGGGCTGAACACAGTGAGGTCCGTGCCGGCGAGGTCGTAACCGTGCAGGTGTGGCCCGGCGATCCGCGGATCGTTGATCGGGAACGTGGTGCGGTGCAACCCGAGCGGCCGCAGGATCCGCTCGCGGATCTCGGTTACCACACTGCGCCCGGTGATCCGTTCGATGATCATCCCGGCCAGCAGGTAGTTGGTGTTGGAGTAGCCGGTCCGCTCGCCGGGGGCGAAGGCGGGACCGTGCGCGCCTGCCCTGCGCACCACCTCGCGTGGCGGGATCACGTGCGCGCGGTCCCCGCGCTCCAGGTACGGCGCGAAGAACTCCGGGGTGTCGGCGGGGTCGTACCCGCTGGTGTGGTCCAGCAGCCGCCGCGGCGTGATCAGCTCGGGCCGGTACCCATCGCCGCGCAGCACCCCCGGCAGCAACTCGGCCACGGTGTCTACAAGCGACAGTTCGCCCTCACCGACGAGTCGGAGCAGCACGGTAGCGGTGAACGCCTTGGTGTTCCTGGCGATCCGGAACCGGTGCCACCCGGTCGCCGGTTCCCCGGTGGCGGTGTCCGCCACACCGGCGCTGAGCCGCCGTTCCCGCGCGCCGTCCCTGGCATACGCCACCACCCCGGGAAACCCCGCCCGGACCAGCCCGTCGACCGACTCGCGCAGCGGATCCGCACGCTGGTCCGCCACGGCAGGCGTACTCGCACCGAGCAGTGCGGCGAGGGCGATGGCGGGGACGGCTCGGCGTGATCTCATACCCGCCAGCCTTCGCGGGCGGCTCCGCGGGAGCCATGCGGCCACCGGGTGAGTCCGGGGTGGGGGCGGCCCCATCCCGCGGTGCCGGTAAACCTGTGCACGTGACCTTGCACCTGGCGCGCGTAGCGCAGAGCATTGACGGCGTGTCCGATCTGCCTGTCGCGCAAATCCTCGTCTGGGGGTTCAACGCGCTGCTGGTCGCCGCCGTGGTGTTCCTGCTGGTCCGCAGCCGCAAGCCGCGGGGAGTGATCGAGGACGCTGTGCTGGAAGCCGTCTACCTGCTCTCCCGAGCCACCCCTGACCTGCGCGAAGGCCTCGACCAGGTGGCCGCGGACCGGATCACCAGCAGGCTGCTCGAGCTGCTCAAATGCGTCGCGGTGGGGATCACCGACCGGGAGGGCACGCTGCTGTCCTGGGACGGTGAGGCCAACGACCACTACGTCGACCTGGTCGACGCCATCGGGGTGACCATCCGCAGGCACCGCCGCGAGGTGGTCGCGCACGACAAGATGCCGTGCAACCACCGGGGCACCTGCCGGATGCGGACCGCGGTGATCGTCCCGTTGATCGTGGAGGACCGGACCGAGTCGGCGCTGATCGTGGTGGGCCGGACCAAGGGCAAGCGGCTGGTGCAGATGGCCGACGCGGTCGCCCAGTTCGTCTGCACCCAGTTCGAGGCCGCGAAGCTGGAGGAGACCAAGCACCAGCTCCAGCAGGCCGAGATCAAGGCGCTGCGCGCGCAGATCTCCCCGCACTTCGTCTACAACGCGCTGAACACGATCTCCTCGCTGATCCGGACGGACCCGGAGGAGGCCCGCGAGATGCTGCAGGAGTTCGCGGACTTCACCCGGTACTGCTTCCGTACCGAGGGCATGTTCACCACGCTGTCCGACGAGCTACGCAACATCGATCGGTACCTGACCATCGAGGGCGCGCGCTACGGCGAGCGGCTGAACGTGCGGCTGAAGATCGCACCCGAGGTGCTCTCCGTGGTGGTGCCCTTCCTGCTGATCCAGCCGCTGGTGGAGAACGCCGTGCAGCACGGGCTGGCGAACAAGCCGGGCGGCGGCACGGTCACCGTCACCGCGCAGGACCACGGCGCCGAGGCGATGATCAGCGTGGAGGACGACGGCGTCGGCATGGATCACGCGCTGCTGGACGGGATGCGGGACTCGCGCAGCAGCGCGCATATCGGCCTGACCGGGATCAACCGGCGGATGCGCCAGGTGTTCGGCACCGAGTACGCGCTGATGGTGGAGACCGCGCCCGGCGCGGGCATGAAGGTCACCATGCGGGTGCCCAAGTTCGCCCCCGGGGTGCGGCCGACCCTGCACAACTTCTCCTCGTCCTCCGCGCAGGCGGACGTCCCGGCGCAGGAGGAGCGCGGTGACCGGGCGGAAGGCGGCAGGCCGGGGGTGCACCCGCGGGGCAGGACCGCGCCGAACGGCACCGCTCGCCCCCGGTGACTCCGGGTGGACCACACGTAGGGTGGGAAGATGAGCGTGCCAGACAAGCTGATTTCCCGTATTCCGAAGATCGGCGAGCAGCGTGATCGCGGCGAGGTAGTGGCCGTGCTCAAGCTGAACGGGGTGATCACCCCGCATCCCTCACCGCTGGCCAGGGGAGCGATCAATCTCTCCGCCCTGGAATCGGCGCTGACCAGGGCGTTCGAGCACGACAAGCTGCGTGCCGTCGCCCTGCAGGTCAACTCGCCCGGTGGCGCGCCCACCCAGTCGGGGCTGGTCGCCGAGCGGATCCGGCAGCTCGCGGAGAAGAAGAACGTGCCGGTGCTTGCCTTCGCCGAGGACGTGGCGGCCTCCGGCGGTTACTGGCTGGCCTGCGCCGCCGACGAGATCTACGCGCACCGCACCTCGCTGGTCGGCTCGATCGGGGTGGTCAGCGGCGGGTTCGGCTTCCCCGGCCTGCTCGAGCGGTTCGGCATCGAGCGCAGGCTGCACACGGCGGGGGAGAACAAGGCAAGGCTGGACCCGTTCAGCCCGGAGCGGGACGAGGACCTGGAATGGCTGCACAAGCTACAGACCCAGCTACACGAGCAGTTCGTGGACTGGGTTCGGCAGCGTCGCGGCGACCGGCTGTCGGCGGCGGAGGACCTGTTCACCGGGGATGTCTGGCTGGGCAGTAAGGCGGCCGAGCTCGGGCTGGTGGACGAGGTCGGCAACCTGCGCGAAGTGCTGGCGCGACGTTATCCTGACGCGGCGATCGTTGTCGCCGAGCCGAAGAAGCCCCTGCTGGCGCGGCTCGGGCTCGGGGCGCCCGCGGCCGGGCTGGTCGACGCCGTCGAGCACCGGTTGCTGTGGTCGCGGTTCGGGGTATGACCCGAACGGAGCAAGGAAACTGGCCCGCTTCCGGTGTGGACATCGGGAGCGACAAACGGCAGGATAACTGTCACTGTGAGTGCTCAGGAAGACACCCGAAGGCTGCTCGTCCTCGCAGTGGACGACGAGCCGCACGGACTCGACAACCTGGTCCACTGCCTGCAGTCGAACCCGCATGTGGACCGGGTCTTCACCGCGGTCGACGCTTCGGAGGCACTGCGCGTGCTCGGTTCCGAGGACGAGCAGGTCCGGATGCGGCGGGACCGCGGCCTGCCACCGATCGACGCCGTGTTCGCGGACCTGAACATGCCGGGCCTGTCCGGGATGGAGATGTCCCGGGTGTTCGCCTCGCTGAACGCGGCCCCCGTGCTGGTGTTCGTCACCGGTCACGCGGAGGAGGCGGTGAACGCCTTCGAGCTCGGTGCGGTGGACTACGTGCTCAAGCCGTGCCGGCAGGACCGGTTGGACAAGGCCGTGCTGCGGGTGCTGGAGAAGATGCAGACCGCGCCCGCCCCCGAGCTGGAGCGGGGGGAGCAGTCGGTCAAGACCGACGACGAGGTGATCCCGGTCGAGCTGGCCGGTACCACCAAGTTGATCCCCCGGTCCTCGGTACGCTGGGTGGAGGCGCAGGGCGACTACGCCCGGCTGTACACCACCGAGGGCAGTCACCTGGTCCGTATCCCGCTCGCGCAACTGGAGGAACGCTGGGGAAAGGCCGGTTTCGTCCGGATCCACCGTTCCTTCCTGGTCGCGCTCCCGTTGATCACCGAGCTCCGCATGGGACAGGGCGGCTACCAGGTGGTCATCGGCAACGAGGAGAAGGTGCTGCCGGTCAGCAGGCGCCACACTCGGGAGCTCAAGGACAGGCTGGTCGGCGCCCCGCGTAACGGGTAGGCCGCGATGCCCGAGGACGACTTCTACGCGCGTACGGACGGCGTTCGGCAGCCGGATCCCACGCTGGGCAGGAGCGTCCGACGCAGGGCGGGCGGGGCCGAGGTGGAGCCGGTACCCCCGGAGTCGAACCCCGACCAGAGCCAGGGCGCGCACCGCGCGGGTAAGCAGCCCGCGCACGCGGCCGAACCGGAGCAGCAGAAGGTCCGGCGCAAGCGGGTCGTGCTCGCCGATCCCCGCCAGGAGTCGCACACCCTGCGCGCCAGGGTGGAGCTCGAGGAGCAGACGAGCTGGGGCGAGCTGCTGATCAAGGATCTGATGAAGGCGCAGTTGCGCACCGGGCTGCTGCTCGCCCTGCTGGTGCTGCTGGTGCTCGGCGCGATGCCGCTGGTCTTCTACCTGGTACCCACCCTTTCCGGCATCTCGGTGATCGGTGTCCCGCTGCCGTGGCTGCTGCTCGGGATCGCGCCGTTCCCGCTGCTGTTCGGGGTCGGCCTGTGGTACAACCGCCTGGCCGAGCGGCACGAACGAGACTTCGTCGACATGATCGAGAGCTAACCACCGAGCCATACCCCCGTTCTGTGTCTGACCGAATGAATCGGGTTATTCAGATGCCGTGTTCCCTCACCAACAGAGCCCACAGCACCGACCGCTCGCACGGGCCTGGCGGCCCGCGGTCGCTGGGTCGGTTCTGAATAACCCTCTCGGGGTGCGAGGATCCATCCGTGCAGTCGAATCCGTGGGCACTGGCCGGTGTGGTGCTGGTTGCCGCGCTGACCTTCTATCTAGGACACCGCTCGTCCCGGTTCGCGCACAGCACGCACGACTTCCTGGTCGCCCGGCGCACGGTACGGTCCCGGCGCAATGCCGCGGCGATCTCCGGGGAGTATCTCTCCGCGGCCTCGTTCCTCGGGGTCGCGGGCATCGTGCTCAAGGACGGCGCCGACGCGCTGTGGTTCCCGATCGGGTTCACCGCGGGCTACCTCGCGCTGATGCTGTTCGTCGCCGCCCCGCTGCGCCGCTCCGGTGCCTACACCCTGCCGGACTTCCTCGAGGCCAGGCTCGGCTCCACCCAGCTGCGCAAGTTCTCTACCGCCTTTGTGGCCTTCATCGGCATCCTCTACATGGTCCCGCAGTTGCAGGGCGCCGGGCTGGCCCTCACCTCGATCATGCCCGCCCCGGCCTGGGTCGGGGCGGTCGCGGTGACCTTCGTCGTCGCGTTCAACGTGATCGCCGGTGGGATGCGCGCGATCACCATCGTGCAGGCCTTCCAGTACTGGCTGAAGCTGTTCGCCATCGCCGCGCCCACCTTCGTGCTGTGCGTGGTGTTCTTCAGCGGGGCGGCGGGTGGCACGGCGGGCTCGCTCGGGTCGGTCTCCCCACCGATGTTCGAGCAGGAGACCTCGGTGTCCATCGAGACCGATGTACTGCTGGAGGTCGGTGAGCCCACCCCGCTGCGGGTGTCCCATCAGGACGATGCCGAGGTGGTGTGGATCCCCGGTACCGAGTACCAGGTCGAGGAAGGCGCCACATTGATCTTCCCTGCCGGGGCCTCCGTCCCGGTGGTCAGCGGGGCACCGGCGCGGAACTCCACCTGGTTGCAGGCGGGTTCCGGTGGGGCCGAGGGACTGCTCGGTACGTACTCGCTGATCTTCGCGACCTTCCTGGGCACCATGGGGCTGCCACACGTGCTGGTGCGCTTCTACACCAACCCGGACGGCAAGGCGGCCCGGCGCACCACCGTGCACGTGCTGCTGCTGCTCGGGTTGTTCTACCTGTTCCCGGTCATGCTCGGCGCACTGTCCCGAATGTACGTCCCCGAACTGCTGGTCACCGGCAAGACGGACGCCGCGGTGCTCCTGCTGCCCTCGGCCATGCTGCCCGGGATCGCCGGGCAGATCATCGGCGCGGTGACCGCGGCCGGTGCCTTCGCCGCCTTCCTCTCCACCTCATCCGGCCTGCTGGTCAGCGTGGCCGGGGTGCTGTCCACCGACGTGTTGCCCGGCCGGGTGCGGGATTTCAGGGTGGCCACGGCGCTGGTCGCGCTGGTGCCGATGCTGCTGGCGGTGCTCCTGCGCACGGAGGATCTCTCGCTGAGTATCGGGATGTCCTTCGCGCTGGCCGCCTCCACCTTCTGCCCGCTGCTGGTGCTGGGCATCTGGTGGCGCAGGCTCACCTGGGTCGGGGCGACCGCCGGGATGGCCGTCGGCGGCTTCCTGGTGCTGACGGCGCTGGTGTCCAATATCGTCAGCCGCTACACCGGGGAATGGGCGCCATGGTTCGTGGAGCAGCCGGCGCTGATCACCGTTCCCGCCGCGTTCCTCAGTACCATTGTGATCAGCCTGGGAACCCGCGACCGCACCCCGGACGATTTGAACGCGGTAATGCTGCGGCTGCACGCCCCTGATCCGCTCGGTTTCATGCGGGACCGCGCCGTGGCCCGGTTCGGCCGCGCCGAGGAGAAGGCGCGAATGGGTCGCGGACGTCACCGGAAATAACTCGGGTAGTCAACTTTCCGGGGATTGCGCACGAGGGGACGCGCACTCTCGGTCACTCGTATCACTCGAACAGATTAAGTGCGAGTTGGGCTGAAGCGGGCATCATCAGGCGTGGCGGTAGAGCACGGTTGCCAAGGAGGGGTCAGGTGGCACAGCCCGAGCACGAGAGCGGTACCCGGCCGGAGTCGGACTGGACGAGGGTGCAGGAAAGTGCTGATTTCAGGCGGTTGCGTAAACGGTTGCGAAGCTTTGTTTTTCCGATGACGGGTTTCTTTTTGGTGTGGTATTTGTTGTATGTGTTGCTTGCGGATTACGCGCCGGGTTTCATGTCGAGGCCGGTGTGGGGGAATATCAATATCGGGTTGATTTTCGGGTTGTTGCAGTTCGTGTCCACGTTCGTGATCACGGGGTTGTACGTGTGGTACGCCAACCGCCGGCTGGACCCGATCGCGGACCGGCTCCGCGGTGAGATCGAGGGGGATGCCCGATGAGTGTGCTGGCGCAGGGTGTGCAGGGCGGTAACCCGGCCCTGAACATCAGCATTTTCGCGGTGTTCGTGGTGGTGACCCTGGTGGTGGTGTTCCGGGCCTCCCGCAACACCCGCACCGCCTCGGACTACTACGCCGCCGGCCGCAGCTTCACCGGCCCGCAGAACGGCACCGCCATCGCCGGGGACTACCTCTCCGCAGCCTCCTTCCTCGGCATCACCGGCGCCATCGCCCTGACCGGCTACGACGGGTTCCTCTACTCCATCGGGTTCCTGGTGGCCTGGCTGGTGGCGCTGCTGCTGGTGGCCGAACTCATGCGCAACACCGGCAAGTTCACCATGGGCGACGTGCTGGCCTTCCGCATGCGGCAACGCCCCGTCCGCGCCGCCGCGGCCACCTCCACCCTCGCCGTGTCCTTCTTCTACCTGCTGGCCCAGATGGCCGGCGCCGGCATCCTGGTCTCCCTCCTGCTGGGCATCTCCGGAGAAACAGGCCAATCCCTCGTGATCGCCGTCGTCGGCATCATCATGATCATCTACGTGCTGGTCGGCGGCATGAAAGGCACCACCTGGGTCCAGATCATCAAAGCCGCCCTCCTCATCACCGGCGCCGCCCTCATGACCTTCTGGGTCCTGAGCCGCTACGACCTCAACCTCTCCACCCTGCTCGGCGCCGCCGTCGACCGCGCCGGCACCGACGGCGCCAGCCTCCTGGGCCCCGGCGCCAAATACGGCGCCACCGACACCAGCAAAATCGACTTCCTCTCCCTCGCCCTCGCCCTCGTCCTCGGCACCGCCGGCCTCCCCCACGTCCTCATGCGCTTCTACACCGTCCCCACCGCCCGCGACGCCCGCCGCTCCGTAGTCTGGGCCATCACCTGGATCGGCCTGTTCTACCTCTTCAGCCTCATCCTCGGCTACGGCGCCGCCGCCCTCGTCGGCCCCGACACCATCGCCGCCGCCCCCGGCGGCGCCAACGCCGCCGCCCCCCTCCTCGCCCTCGAACTCGGCGGCCCCCTCCTCCTGGGCTTCATCGCCGCCGTCGCCTTCGCCACCATCCTCGCCGTCGTCGCCGGCCTCACCATCACCGCCTCCGCCAGCTTCGCCCACGACGTCTACGCAAACGTCATCAAAAAAGGCCACGTCGACTCCAAACACACCGAAGTCCGCGTCGCCCGCATCACCGCCCTCGTCATCGGCACCCTCGCCATCCTCGGCGGCATCGGCGCCAAAAACCAAAACGTCGCCTTCCTCGTCGCCCTCGCCTTCGCCGTCGCCGCCTCCGCCAACCTCCCCACCATCCTCTACAGCCTCTTCTGGAAACGCTTCAACACCACCGGCGCCCTCGCCAGCATCTACGGCGGCCTCACCACCAGCATCCTGCTCATCCTCTTCTCCCCCGCCGTCACCGGCACCCCCACCTCCATGATCACCACCATCGACATCGCCTGGTTCCCCCTCTCCAACCCCGGCCTCATCTCCATCCCCACCTCCTTCCTCCTCGGCTGGGCCGCCACCCTCCTCTCCCACGAACAACACAACCACCCCAAACACGCCGAAATGGAAGTCCGCTCCCTCACCGGAGCCCACGCCGAAAAAGCAACACAGCACTAGAACGTCCGGGCCCGGTGGTGCGGGCACTCACACGCGTCCAACGGCGAGCCATGCGACGATGGGAGCGTGGTGAACTTTGCCGACGTACCGACCGCGTCCGTCGCCGACCTGCCCACGGACGGGTGCACGCTGCTCGACGTGCGCGAGCACGACGAGTGGTCGGCCGGCCACGCGCCGGGGGCCGTGCACATCCCGCTCGGCGACCTGCCCGCACGGGTGGACGAGCTCGCCCGCTTCCCGGACGACCGGCCGGTCTATGTGGTCTGCCGTACCGGTGGCCGCTCCGCGCAGGCGGCCGCCTGGTTGAACGCGTCCGGTTGGGACGCGGTGAACGTGGCCGGCGGCATGAAGTCCTGGCACACCGAGGGGCGCCCGCTGGTGGGCGAGCACGAGGGCGCCGCTCCCGAGGTGCTGTAACCGCCATGTACCCCGGCCAGCCACCGCAGCGACCCAGGGTGCGCTGGGTCGCCAGCGTGCCACCCGGGGTAGTGCCGCGCCGCCGCGCTGTCCCGGCGGGGCCGTACACCGGACCGCCCGCGTACCCCGCGGTGCCGCGCTGGGGCTTCCCGAACCTCACCTGGCGGGCACCCACCGCCGTGCCGGGTACGCCGTCGGGCGTACCGCACCCGCTGCAGCGGCTGCGGTTGCTGGCCAGGAACGCGACCACGGTGCTGTGGACCGTCGCAGGGCTGGCGCTGATCACCGCGGGCGCGGAGGTCTGGCGGTATGTGCTGCTGCTGATCAGCAGGGACGTGGCCTTGAGCGCCGAGGTGGTCGGTACCTCCGACGCCCTCGTGCTCGCCGGTTCCCTGCTGACCTTCGTGATGGCGCTGTTCGCGATCGCCGCCGCGGCCTGGTGGCTGTTCGTGGCGCGGGCGGCCGCCGCGGAGGAGGTGGGCGAGGACCCGCCCCGCCCGGCGTGGCAGGTGGTGCTGGGCACCCTGGTGCCAGGGCCGAACCTGGCGCTGGCCGGCCCGATCGTGGCCGAACTGGAGCATGCCGTGCTGCGCAGGCCGGCAACCATGCGCCCCCGCCCCTCGCGGCTGGTGCTGTGCTGGTGGGCCGCGCTCGTGGCCAACGGCCTGCTGCTGGCGATCACCGTGGCCTGGCGATTCCGGGATGGCGTGCAGGCGCAGGCCGACGGCGTGGTGCTGAACGCGCTGCTGGATCTCGCCGCCGCGACGCTCGCCGTGCTGACCGCGTTCCTGGTGCGCAGGCTCACCCTGCTGCTCGCCCCGATCGAGGAGTCGGTGACCGGATCGCGCCCGTGGCGGGTGCTGAAGGTGACCGGCGCCCCCGACCCGGAGCGGCCCGAACGCCCCGCGACCGCCACCCGCTGATCCCCAGCTCACCCGGCGTGTTTGCGCCCCACGCGCGCGTGTTTGCTCCCGACGCGCGTGAGTTTGCCGCCCACGCGCGTGAGTTTGCCGTTCCCGTACGCGAGATGGCCGCTCAGGTGGTCACCGGGAAGGTGCGCAGCCCGCGGATGACGAACTCCGGGCGCCGCCGCGGGGTGCCCGCCGGCCGCAGCGTGGGCAGCCGCCGGACCAGTGCCCCCAGCGCCGCGGCGATCTCCACCCTGGCCAGCGGGGCGCCGACGCAGTAGTGGATGCCGCCGCCGAAACCCAGGTGCGGGTTCGGGGTGCGGGTGATGTCCAGTACGTGCGGCTCGGTGAACGCGGCGGGGTCGTGTGCGGCCGCACCGAGCAACGCGGCGATCTTCTCGCCCTCGGCCACCCGGTAGCCTGCGATCTCCACCTCCGTGGTGGCGGTCCGCTCGAACAGCTGCAGCGGCGAGTCGAACCGGATCAGCTCCTCGACGGCCGTGCCGGCCAGCGTGGGGTCGGCGACCAGCCGGTCCCACTGGCGGCGGTGCCGCAGCAGGGCGTGCACCCCGTTGCCGAGCACGTTCACCGTCGCCTCGTGTCCCGCCATCAGCAGGAGTACCGCGGTGGCCACCACCTCGTCCGAGGTCAGCTCGGCGGCCACCAGGTGGCTGATCAGGTCCGACCCCGGGTTCGTCGCCCGGTGCGCGGCGAGCTCCCGCAGGTAGCCAGCGAACTCCGTGGCCGCCCGCTCGGCGGCGTCCCGCCGGGCCTGGGGAACGCCGTACTCGTACATCTTCACGATCGCGCTCGACCAGGGCACCAGCCGCCGCCGGTCGGCGGGAGGAATGTCCAGCAACTCGGCGATCACCTCGACCGGCAGCGGGGCCGCGAGATGGTCGAGCAGGTCGGCGGAGCCGTCCTCGGCGATCCGCGCGGCCAGCCGCTCCACCATGCCGGCCGCGAGTTCCTCGACCCGCGGGCGCAGCCGCTCGACATGCCCGCGCTGGAACGCCCCGGACACCAGCCTGCGCAGGCGGGTGTGCGCGGGAGGTTCGCTCTCCAGCAGGGAGTTGCGATGCAGCAGGTTGAACGAGGCGAACCGCTCGGCAGGCCGCGCGTCGGTCCAGATCCGGCCCAGCCCGCGGTGCCGCAGTACCGCCGAGGCGGCGGCGTGGGAGACCGTCACCGCCAGGCCGAGGCCGGCGTGCCAGTGCACCTCGCCCTCCCGCCGCAAGGCGGAGAAGCTGGGATACGGATCGGCGAGAAACGCCGGGTCACCAGGATCGAACACCCGACAACCATAGAATCGGCCGGGTTTCAGGGGAAGGAGCCCGTGATGCCCGCACCCGCCGGACCTCGCGCCGGCCGGGGTTGGGTAGCGTCTGCCGGACCAGGAACGAGGAGGCGATATGGGTAAGGGCGCCCGCAAAAAGGGGCCGAAGGCCGACCGCAAGCAGAAGAAGGTGCGCGACGTCTTCGTGGCGCAGCCGTTCGAGGGTCTTGCCGCGGAGCCCGAGCTGATCGCGCTGCGCGAGTTCGTGCCGTCCGCGACCGCCCGTCTGTCCCTTATCGACAGTCCGGATAGGACTGTCACGATGGGGACCGTGCTGCCGATGGCCGCGGCCGCGTTCGTCCGCAACGACGGCGAGGTCTTCGTCGGTATGCAGGTGCAGACCCGTTCCTCGGACATCAGCAGGGACCTCGGTCGCTCGCTGCGCTGGGCGCTGCGGGCGGAGACCGGCGACGTGCTCAGCGCACCGGACACCACCGGCGAACCGGCCGATGGTGAGCGGCTGCAGGACCTCCTGGTCGCCGGCGCGCAGCTGGAGGTCGAGCTGCACCAGGACTTCTCCTGGTGGCTGCCGGAGGACACCGAGGCAACCGGGGACGTCGCGCTGTCCCTCGAGCGGGCCAACGCGGCGATCATGCCGACCGAACGGCTCGGGAACGGGCTGTACTGGGTGGACGCCGGGGACAAGGCGCACCTGCGCTGGGTGCGGCCGGAACCGGAGGGCCGGCTGCTGCAGGCGCTGGCCCGGCTGTCCGCGAACGGCGAGATCGGGCTCGGCGAGGGTACCCGCTACGCAGGGTCGTTCCGCGCGCACGGCCTGCTGGTGCCGGTGTGGGACCTCGACGCCGAGGCGCACGCGCGGGAGTGGGCCGAGCCAGCCGAGCAGCTCGGCTCCCGGCTGGACGCGGCGCTGGCCTCGTTGGAGGACGAGCCGCTGAACGCCACCGAGCGGCGCGCCAGGGACGGGCTGCTCGGCAGGCAGCTCACTCTGCGATGATCCTGCACATCTGCCCGGCCGCCGACTGGGCCGCGGTGCCGCCCGGCGGCGAGTACCGGGCGGCCTCGCTGGACGAGGTCGGCTTCATCCACTGCTCCGACCGGGGGACCGTGCACCTGCCTGCGAACCGGCTGTTCGCCGGGCGCACCGACCTGGTGGTGCTCGAGGTCGACCCGCACGGGTTGCCGGTGCGCTGGGAGCCGGGCGACCCGCCCGCGCCGGGCGATCCCTGGTTCCCGCACGTCTACGGCCCGATCCCGCGGGCCGCGGTGCGCGCCGTGCACGAGTTCCCGCCGGGACCGGACGGCCGGTTCCGCCCGCCCGAAGCCGTCACCCGCTGGGCGGTCTGAGTCCGCTTGCGGTAACACCGCAGGTAGATTCTCGACCGAGAAGGGCAGAGAGGGGAACGGTGGTGCCTGGCGAGTTCACGGACTTCGGCGAGTTCGTGGAAGCCAGCCTGCCCGGACTGCTGCGGTACGGCCATGCGCTGACCGGCAATCCGCACGACGCCGCCGACCTGGTGCAGACCGTGCTGGAAAAGATCGGTTCCCGCTGGACACACGTCCAGCGCAAGACCGGTGACCCGCTCGCCTACATCCGGCGCTCCATGGCCAACGCGCATATCAGCAGGTGGCGCCGGGTGCGCAAGGAGAACCTGGTCGCGGAGCTGCCCGAGTCGCAGTCGTTCACCCCGGCCGACCCGTTCGAGCACGAACCGTTGTGGCAGGCATTACGCACCCTCCCGCCGAGGCAACGTGCGGTCATCGTGCTGCGTTACTACGAAGAACTGTCCGAGGCGGAGATCGCGGAGTCCCTCGGTGTCAGCCAGGGCACCGTGAAGAGCCAGGCAAGTAAGGCGATTGCCTCGTTGCGCACGAAGCTGCAGGCCGAGGAAGAGCCACCGGCCGCTGGGGATACAGCGCGCAAGGGGAGGGAAAGTGAGTTCGACTGACGAGGAGCTCGACGAGGAGCTACGCAGGCTGTTCGCCGATGAGCGGCTCGGCCTGCGGCCACGCGCGGATGCCGAGCAAGCGATCCTCGCGGGCGCGCGGCGCGTGCGCCGGCGCCGGGTACTGCTGACCAGCGGCGGCGGCACTCTCGCCGTGGCGCTGCTGGCCACGGGCACCCTGCTGCTCGGTGGCGAGTCCCCGACCCGCAACGCCGCCGCCCCCGCCACCACGGACGAGTCCACCAGCCTCGCGATCGAGGAGCCGGCGCCCCCGCCCGCGCCCACCGTGACCTCGACCGCCGCGCGCACGTCCGAGGAAACCACCGGTGGGCAGCGCTCCCGCAGCTCGTCACCGCCCGCGGAGACGCCCCCGGCCGCGACCGGAGCCTCCCCACGATTCGAGGGCTCGACGGTTGCCGGCACCGTGCTCGGCCCGGACGGCTACGGCGTGTTCAAGCTCGGCATGTCCACCGGCGAGGCGGAGGCCACCGGCCGGCTGGGCGAGAGCGTGCGGGCGGAGGCCGAGGGCTGCACGCTGTACGGCTTCACCGATGAGGGCCGCGCGGCCTCGCGGCTACGCATCTCGGCGAGCAGCGGCCTGGTCGGGCTGTACCCCGGGGGTCCGGTGCGGACCCCGGAGGGGATCGGCGAAGGATCCACCCTGGCCGAGGTGCGGGACACCTATCCCGCGCTGTCCGGGGACCAGGGCAGCTACTCGGCGCCCGCCGGGGAGGGCGCGGTCTACCGGATCGGCGTGGACCCGGACAAGCGGGTGGTGTCCCGTCTCGCGCTGGAGGCACAGCCGCAGCCCTGTGCCGGGCGCTCCTGACTCACGCTCCCGGCACAGGGCTTCGGGGTTCGGGGTTCGGGCAGAGCTACAGGGCGCCGCCCGCGACCGGCGGCATGGTCGGGTCGTCCCCGTCGTCGCCCACCGACTCGCGGTTCAGGAACTGCTCGACCTCGAACAGGTTGCCGTTCGCGCGCTTGAGCACGTTCAGCAGCGTGGACATCTGGGCGATCTCCTCGACCTGTTCCTTGAGGAACCACTGCATGAACTGCTCGCCCTGGTAGTCGTCCTCGGAGCGGGCGGCCTTGGCCAGCGTCTTGATATCCGCGGCGACCTCCTTCTCCTGAGCCAGCGCGAGCTCGAGCAGTTCGACGGCGTTGGAGAAGTCGTTGCGGACTTCGCCGGTCCCCGGAATCTCCACGTGGTGGTCGGTGTCCATCATGTACTGCACCAGCGCGAGTGCGTGGTTACGTTCCTCAATGGACTGCTTGTAGAAGTGCTTGGCGAGCCGCGGCAGGTCCTCGTTGTCGAACCACACCGCGAGTGCGACGTACTGCTGGGACGCGTTGAACTCGTTGTGCACCTGCCCCTGCAGGAGCTCGTAGAACTTCGAACGCGGTTGCTTCTTGGTGACGGCCATACCGAAAAGATACGCCATACCCGCACCGGATTTCCACTTTCAGGTAGTGATGTGAACCCCATTCGTGTAGTATTTATAAGCCAAGGTAAAACTAATTTCGCTTAGCCTTGCCTACTTGGGAAACGCATTAATTAGGAAAGGCTAACTTCTCGGGGAGCGGCGCCCTGGCGATCGGGCAGGACATGCAGCGGGGACCGCCCCGGCCGGAGCCGAGCTCGGACCCGGCGATCCGCAGTACCTCGATCCCGGCTTGCTCCAGCCGGGCGTTCGTCTCGATGTTGCGCTCGTAGCCCACGACCACACCGGGAGCGACGGCGAGGGTGTTGTTGCCGTCGTCCCACTGCTCCCGCTCGGCGGTGACCGGGTCGAGCCCGGTGTCGATCACCCGCAGGCGGTCGATGCCCATCGCCTCGGCCGCGGCGGTGAGGAACGGTCGGGGGCCGTCCACCCGCAGGGCCTCCTTGCCGCCGTCCGCCTCGTCCGGGCGCAGCGTGTAGGCCACCAGTGACTCCCTGGCCAGCGGGTACATCACCACCGCGTCGGCACCGACCATGGTGCACACGGTGTCCAGGTGCATGGTCGCCCTGGCCTGCGCGATCGGCACGGCCAGCACGGTGTGCGCGATGTCGTCGGCGAAGGCCGACCTGGCCAGCGCCTCCGCGCCCGCGGCCGAGGTGCGCTCGCCGACGCCGACGGCCAGCACGCCGGGGGCGAGCAGCAGGATGTCGCCGCCCTCGATGGGGGCGGAGTGGGCGCCGTAGGCGCGCACCGTGCCGAGGAACCGTGGGTGGTAGGCGTAGACGAGGTCCAGCAACGCGGTCTCCCGGTTGCGGGCGGGCATGGCCAGCGAGGAGATCGCTACCCTGTCCGCGATCCACGCCGAGGAGTCCCTGGTGAACAGCAGGTTCGGCAGCGGGTCCACGGCGAAGTCGTAGGGGTGGTTCATCTTCCGCACCAGCGAGGTGCCCTCCGCGGCCGGCAGCTCCTCGAAGGTCATGCCCGCCATCAGCACCTCGGCCAGCACGCCCGCCGGTACGCCGGACAGGTGCGAGCGCAGCGAGTCGGCGAGGTCGCCGCCCAGTCGCCTGCCGTCCACCGCCGCGTGCACCCCGGCCGCATGTGCCCGCGGGTCCTCCAGGGTGGCGCGCAGCAGCTCGGACAGCAGCAGTACCTCCACGCCGTGCCCGCGCAGCACCTCGGCGAACGCGTCGTGTTCCTCCTGGGCGCGGCCCACCCACGGGATGGAGTCGAAGAGCAGCTGGTCGTTGTTGCGCGGGGTCAGCCGTTTGAGCTCGGCGCCCGGCCGGTGCAGCAGCACCGAACGCAGGGGGCCGACCTCGCTGTCCACTCGGGGGGAGTTCGCTTGGTTCACGCCTGCGAGCGTAATGAGTACCGCGGTCGGCCGGGGAGCCGTGAAACCCGACGGTAAGCCGCCGGAACCGCATGAACCCGCGCCCCCGACGTGCGATTCGTTGCGCACCTCGTCCTCCCGGGGCCCTGAACGCGCCGTTCAGGGCAGCCAGGTGACCCGGTCGCGCAGGAACGCGTAGCCGACGAAGGCGACCACGTCGAGCAGGGTGTGCGCGACGATCAGTGGCCACAGCCGGTTGGTGCGTTGCCACACTCTGCCGAATACCAGCCCCATTATCAGGTTGCCGACAAATCCACCGATGCCTTGATAGAGGTGATACGAACCGCGCAGGACGGCGGCGATCAGCAACGCCGAATTCTCCCCGCTGCCGAGCTGGCGCAGCCGGGTCAGCAAGTAACCCACGACGAGCATTTCCTCGGCGAAGGAGTTCCCGAATGCCGCCAGTGTCAGCGTGATCGGTCGCCACCATGTCTCGTCCAAAGTAGACGGCTGTACCGCGAGGTTGAGGCCGAGTTGCCAGCCGACGAGGTACAGTGCCAGGCCGGGAAGGCCGATCAGCGCGGTCAGGCCGACGCCAAGGCGGAGATCGCGGCCCGGACGCCGGCGATCGAGCCCGACCTCGGCCAGCCGCATGCCGCCGCGCACCAGCAGGTACGCCCCCAGCGCGCCCCAGCCGAGCAGTTGCACGACGCTGAGCAACTGCTTGAGCAGATCGATCAGATCCATCGTGGCCTGTGGCGCGTTGATCGCCACCCGCTGCTCGCCCAGCGGTTCCGGACGTAACAATGCGTCCACAAGTGACAGCAGGCTGCGTACCCCGGACAGGCCGAGGGTGATCGCGAAAACGATGATCAGTTCGATGATCAGGACCCGCCGCCGGGCCGGGTCGTCGATTGGCTCGGGGGTGGCGGGCCGCTGCGGGGCGAGCCAGGCGGACAGGCGATGACGCACGATGGCAAGCTACCTCAGTCGAAGTATCACCTGGTCAGAGGCTTCGGTGCGACATCGGCAGGGGTGGTTTGCGATAGTGGCTGATCGAAACGTTACCTATCGGGTCTACAGTCTTACGGACGCACAAGGAGGCCAGGCGACACGCCAAGGCGCGTAATGTCCGGTTGCGTAGCTCACTGCGGGGTGTCAGTCAGCGGCGCCGGGCGGGTCGCGGCCCGCCGTGGAGCCCTGGGGTGTCTGGCCGAATACCCGGCTCATCGGGCCCGGTGAGCCGCAAACAGGGAGGACCGCCTCGTGGCGACAACATCGGATACTGGGGCCCCGGTGCCATCCAGTCCGAAGAAAAAATGGACGGACACGATCGCGCCGAGGGTATTTTGGCCCGCAGCGAGCATCATCACTGCGTTCGTGCTGTTCACAGTGCTCTTTCCGACCACCATGGGCGATGCCTTCGACGCCATCCAGGGCACGATCGTCGGTACCTTCAGCTGGTACTACCTGCTCATCGTGTCCGGCTTCGTGGTCTTCGCGATCTGGATCGGTATCGGGCACTTCGGTGACATCAAGCTGGCTCCCAAGGACGAGGAGCCGGAGTTCAAGCTCAAGTCGTGGTTCGCGATGCTGTTCGCGGCCGGCATGGGTATCGGCCTGGTGTTCTGGGGCGTGGCCGAGCCGCTGAACCATTACGCCGGGATCCCGAACAGGGCCTCCGGAATCGGGGCCATGGACGAGCAGGGTGCGCAGGACTCGATCGTCCAGACCTTCCTGCACTGGGGCCTGCACCCGTGGGCGATCTACGTCGTGGTCGGCGTGGCGATCGCCTACGCCATCCACCGCAAGCAGCGGCCGGTCTCCATCCGCTGGGCGCTGGAGCCACTGCTGGGCAACCGGGTCAAGGGCTGGATCGGCGACGTCATCGACATCGCGGCCATCGTCGGCACGCTGTTCGGCGTGGCTACCTCGCTGGGGCTCGGCGTGTCGCAGATCGCGTCCGGCCTCGACTTCATGGGGCTGGTCAGCAACCCGGGCAACTGGACCAAGATCATCCTGATCGGCGCCATCACCACCCTGGCGATCGTGTCGGTGGTCACCGGGCTGAAGAAGGGCATCAAGATCCTTTCGAACACCAACATGGGCCTCGCCGCGCTCCTGTTGCTGTTCGTGCTCGTCACCGGCCCGACGCTGTTCCTCTTCCGCGAGCTGGTGCAGTCCATCGGGGACTACTTCCAGAACATGTTCCAGCTCAGCTTCAACGCCACCGCGCTGCAGGGCGAGGACGGCACCGAGTGGCAGGGCTGGTGGACCGCCTTCTACTGGGGCTGGTGGATTTCCTGGGCGCCCTTCGTCGGCGTGTTCATCGCGCGGATCTCCCGTGGCCGCACGGTGCGCGAGTTCGTCGCCGGGGTGCTGATCGTGCCCACCGTGGTCACCTTCCTGTGGTTCACCGTCTTCGGCGGCACCGCGCTGCACCGGCAGCTGTTCGGTGAGGGTGGTCTGGTCGGCGGAGACGGGTCGGTGGACACCGAGGGGTCGCTGTTCGGCATGCTCGACGGGCTGCCCGGTGGCTCCGTTGTGGTGGCCGGTGCGGTCATCCTGATCGCCCTGTTCTTCGTCACCTCCTCGGACTCCGGTTCGCTGGTGGTGGACATGCTCGCCTCCGGCGGCGACCCGGAGCCGCCGCGCTGGAGCCGGGTGTTCTGGGCAACGGCGGAGGGGCTGGTGGCGATCGCGCTGCTGCTGGCCGGCGGGCTGCAGGCGCTGAAGATCGCGGCGATCGTGATCGCCCTACCGTTCAGCGTGGTGATGCTCGGTATGTGCGTGTCGATCTGGCGAGATTTCAGTGCAGAACGGCGAACACAGGTCCGCATCCAACGCAGGCTGCAACGGGACGAACTCACCGAGCATGTCTCGCAGAGCCTGATCGACGAAGGGTTGGTCGAGCCGAACGGCGACGAGTCGAGCGGCGACGAGACGAGCGGCGACGAGTCGAAGAACCCGTCCACCGCGGGCGGTAAGACCTAGCAGCCGTCCCGAGAACGGCGAAAACGGGCCCCGGGTGCCGCGACACCGGGGCCCGTTTTCCTTTCCGGTTGGTTCTACAGTGGATGGGGCGTGGCCGGTCAGCCGTGCCCGCCCGGCTTTCCGGCCGTGGCGAGGAACGGGCAGCCGGCCAGCTTGCGCAGCTCCATGGCCAGCTGTGGCGGTGTCTCGACCGGTTTGCTGAAGGCCAGTCGCACGTCGTGGTCGCCGACCTCGGCCTCGACCCGGAGCCGGAAGCCGAACCGGTCCAAGCCGAGCGGCCGGATGCGACCGTGCCGCAGTTCCGCAGGCAGGTGCCGGGCCAGTTGCTCGACCACGTCGGTATGCGTGCTCTCCAGATGCCGCAGCCACCCTGCCTCGTAGTCGAGGAAGGGATCCGGGGCCGCGGCGCTGAACACGTGCGGGCGCAGCGAGTGCGTGCCGTCCGCGTCGGCCAGCACCAGCGAGGCCGGGGTGAGTCGGAGCACGCTGAGTCCGTACCCGACATCGAGCAGCCGGGAGTCCGGCCGGGTGTCGGCGATGGAAACCGCCCGCGCCCGCGCGGCGCGCTCGTCCAGCCTGCGCAGCCACCCGGTGATCCAGAGCAGGCCGCGCACCGGCTCCCGCAGCTCGACCGGGGCGAGGTCGGTGAGCTCGAACATCACCCCGAGCTCACCGCCGGAAGCCCGCATGGTGGCGTGCACCAGCGGGTGCTCGTCCGGCAGCAGGACGCTCACGCTGCCGCTGGCATGGACGTGCCGTAGTACCGGTACCACCCGCTGGTCGGCGGGGGCGGCGCGCTCGGCGGACGGCATCAGGGTCGCCGGGCCGCTACCGCGGGCGGCGATCGTCTTTGCCCGCTCGGCCGGTTGCGGGACCGGCGGGCGACGGATCTGGGTATCGGTCACCACTCACCTCCACTTAGGTGAGCCTAACCTAGTCGCTCGACCCTGGAAAGCGCCATCCCCCACCTCGCTTACCGCAGTAGGGTCGGCAGATGACCTCCTGGGCTCAACTCGTCCCGTTCGGCGGAGTCGTGCTGCTCGGCGCCATCTCGCCGGGGCCGGACTTCGCCGTGGTCCTGCGGCACTCGGCCCTCTCCGGCCGGCGCGCGGGCACCGCGACGGCGCTGGGCATCACGGCGGGCATCCTGGTCTGGTCGGTGGTGGCCGCGTTCGGGGTCGCCGGGTTGCTCGCCGCCTCCGCCGCCGCGTTCACCGTGGTGAAGCTCGCCGGTGCGGCCTACCTGGTCTTCCTGGGGGCGAAGGCGTTGCTCGCCGCCCGCCGTGGCGGCGGGAGCCTGCCGTGGCAGCCCGTGCCGGACGCCATCGGCGCGGGCAGGGCCTTCCGGCAGGGTCTGCTGTGCAACGTGCTGAACCCCAAGTGCGCGGTGTTCTTCGTGGCACTGCTGCCGCAGTTCCTGCCGGCCGCCCCCACCCTCGCCGACACCGCGCTGCTGTCCGCGATCCCGGTCCTGTGCACCGCGCTGTGGTTCCTGGTGGTCGCCAACGTGGTCGGCGCGATGCGCAGGTTGTTCAGCACATCCCGGGTGCGCAGGACGCTGGACGCGGTGACCGGCGCCCTGCTGGTCGCGCTCGGCCTGCGGCTCGCGCTGCAGGCCCGCCCGTAGGGGCAGGCGCTCAGGAACCGGGGCCGCGGCCGGACCAGGTCCAGGCGTAGCCGGGATCCTCGGCGGCCTCGGCCGCCTCGCCGAGGTCCAGCGGCGCGAAGGTGTCCACCATCACCGCTGTCTCGTCGAAGAACTCCGCGCCGATGGACGCCTCCGCGGCCCCGGGCTGCGGCCCGTGGGTGAAGCCGGAGGGATGCAGGGACAGTGACCCGATGCCGATCCCGGAACCCTTGCGCGCCTCGTAGTTGCCGCGCACGTAGAACATCAGCTCGTCGGAGTCGACGTTGGCGTGGTTGTACGGCACCGGGATCGAGTCCGGGTGGTAGTCGACCTTGCGCGGGCAGAAGGAGCAGACCACGAAGTTCGGACCCTCGAAGGTCTGGTGCACGGGCGGCGGCTGGTGGATCCGCCCGGTGATCGGTTCGAAATCGTCGATATTGAAGACCCACGGGTACAGGCAGCCGTCCCAGCCGACCACGTCGAAGGGGTGGTTGGCGTAGGTGTAGCGGGTCAGCCCCGCCCGGTGCCGGACCAGCACCTGCACATCGGTGCCCTCGGCCAGCAACGGCTCGGTCGGCCCGCGCAGGTCGCGCTCGCAGTACGGCGAGTGCTCGAGGAACTGGCCGCGGGCCGAAAGGTAGCGCTTCGGCGGCCCGATGTGCCCGCGCGCCTCCAGGATCAGCATCCGCAGCTCGCCCCGCGGCCGCACCCGGTAGGTGCACGAGGTCGGGATGACCAGGTAGTCGCCCTCCGCCACGTCCAGTGCGCCGTAGACGGTCTCCACGGTGCCCGCGCCGCCCTGCACGTAGCACAGCTCGTCGCCGGCCGCGTTGCGGTACAGCGGGCTGTCCGCGGTGGCGGCGGCGAAGCAGATGGTCACGTCCGCGTTGCCGAACAGCCGCCTGCGGTCGGTCACCGCGTCGGCCGCCGCACCGAACTTCAGGTCCTGGGTGCGGAAGCTGCGTGGCTTGAGCGGGTGGTTGGGCAGCAGCGGTCCGCGCTCGTCCGGCACGGCCACGGCGTCCACGATCGCGGTGGGCAGGTTGCGGTGGTAGAGCAACGACGAGTCCGCGGAGAAGCCCTCGACGCCCATCAACTCCTCGGCGTACAGGCTGCCCTGTGGCGAGCGGAACTGCGTGTGCCGTTTCGGTGGGGTCTCGCCGACCCGGCGATAGAACGGCATCGCTGTCTCCCTCGGAGCGTTCGTTAGACGGACAGATTTGTTCTCATGTCGTACGCTACTAGCGTGTCAGTCGTGTCAAGCGCTGTGGAACTCACGCCTCCAGGCCCTCGTGGAATCCCGCCCCTGCTCACGCGGCTCGTCGACGACTCGGCGCTCTTCCCGCCCAGCGACTCGGCGATGCCCGAGGCGGTGCAGGCTCACCTCGATATCCGGGCCGGCGAGCACGCCGGCATGCTCGGGGTGTTCCTCTGCCAGGCGTCCCGGCTGCCGGAGCTGATCACCGAGTTGATCAAGGTTCGGCCGGAGCAGCCGTTGCCCCTGTCGTTGATCATCGACACCGGACTGGGCGGGGTGCCGAAAGCGATCTCGATCGTGGAGTCCCGCGCCGAGCTGCTGTCCTTGCGGATGGTCGAGATGCCGGCTCCCTCGGATGTGGACGAGGTGTGGCTGGAACGGGTCTCGGAGTTCGTGCCGGAGGACGTGGTCCGGGTGGTCGAGCCACGTCGCGGCGTGGGCTGGCTGGACGGCGTGCGCAAGGTCATCGAGCACGGAAGCTGGCCGAAGATCCGGTGTGGCGGGTTGTCCAGCGAGAACTTCCCGAGTGTCGACGAGGTGGCCGACTTCCTTTCCGTGGTCAGCAGCTTCTCCGGATCCTCGTTCAAGGCCACGAACAGCCTGAACCGCGCCGTGCGGTACACCGACCCGGAGACAGGGTTCACCCATCACGGCTTCCTGAACCTGCTGGTCGCGGCCGCGCGCTGCCTTTCGGGGCGGGACGTCCGGGAGGCACTGGCGATGACCGATGGCGAGGCGCTCGCCCACGAGGCGCTGGAGCTGTCCGAGCAGGCGGCCCGCGCGGTGCGCTCGCTGTTCGCCTGCTACGCCTCGCCGAGCCTCGACGATCCGGTCGCCGACGTGAAGGGACTCGGACTGCTGTGAGCAGGGAGAGCTCGCTGACCCTGGAACGCGGGCTCGCGTTACTGCAAGCGGTGGCCGATGCCGGTGGTGACGCGGCCACCATCTCCGAGCTCGCGGTGACGATCGGGGCGAGCAGGGCCGCGGTGTACCGGCTGCTGGTCCCGCTGTCCGAGCGCGGGCTGGTCTGGCGGGACGGGAGCAAGGTGCGGCTCGGCGTCGGCCTGCTGCGGCTGTCCGGGCAGGTGCTGCCCCAGCTGCGGCAGGCCGCCGCGCCGGTGCTGCGCGAGCTGGCCGAGAAGTCCGGGGCCACCACGCACCTCTCGGTGGCCGAGGGGGAGTTCGCCCAGGCGGTCGCGGTGGTGGAGCCTTCCTGGACGAACTTCCATGTGGCCTACCGGGTGGGTAACAGGCATCCGGTGTCCCAGGGCGCGGCGGGTAAGGCGATGACCCTGCGCCCCGGGGGCAAGGAGTGGGTCGCCACCACCGGCGAGCTGCAGGCGGGCGCCTCCGGCGTCGCGGCCCCGATACGCGGGGTACCGGGGCTGCGCGCCAGTGTCGGAGTGGTGTCCATGGAGCCACTCACCGCGCGCACGGTGGGCCCGCAGGTGGTCGCGGCCGCCGGGGCACTGGCCGAGGTGCTGACCCCTGCCCCGGTACGAAGCTGACCTCCGGATACTCCGGTCAGTCGTCGCCGACCAACGAGGTCGGGTTCGGGCGAGTCGCGGACCGCGCCGTCCACAGGCTGGTGAGGCCGACGACGAGGAATGCGCCTGTCACCAGGGCACCGATGGCCGGCCACGGTAGCTCCACGACGCCGAAGCCGGTGACGCGTTGCAGCGCGCCACGTATCCCGAGGAGTGTTCCGGTGGCGGCCACGCCGCCGAGCAGGACCCCGGTCGCGGTGACCGTTGCGGACTCGAGCACGGCCATCCGTACCACCTGTCCTCTGGTGAGCCCGCTCAACCTGGCCGCGGCGAACTCGGCTCGTCGATCGGCGGCGGCGATGACCACCGCGTTGATCACCGCGAAGAGCGCGTAGAGGCCCGCCATCCCGGCGATCATGGTGAAGATGCTGAGCTGGGTACGCTGCTCCGCTTCGGCGCGCTGCCGCACCCACGCGTCGGCGCTGTCCACCGTGCCGTGCACCGACGCCCGGATACGGTCGCCGACCGCGGTGCGGTCGGCCCCCGTCGCCGTCGAGACGAAGGTCTGCGCCGTCGTGGACGTGAGCACGGGTTCCGGCGTGATCCCGCTCGGTAACAACAGGTCAGGGCCGCCGGACATCTTCCCTGGCAGCACGGCGACGATCGGCAGCCGCAGTTCCCGGTCTCCGATCCGGACGTGGAGCGTGTCGCCGAGGGAGAACCCTGGCTCTCCGGAGCGCCCGGCTCCTACCGCGACAGCGTGTCCCTGCAACGCGTCGAGTGAACCCGACACCGCCCGCACGCTGTGCGCCTGCCGGTAGGCGGCCGGGTCGATGACCCGCGCGTGCCCGAGCGGCGTCCCGCTCTCGTCTTCGTCGTGCTCCGGGAGCGTCAGGACGAGCGGCACGGCGACCTCGACGGACGTGGTCGCGACTCCGGGGACCCCCGCGATCCGGCTCGCGTCGTCCACAGGGGAGGTGACGACGAAGTCCGCCGCCGTGTCGCGGCGCAACTCCCGTTCCGACGCCTCCGTGATCGACAGAGCCGTGCCGAACAGACCCGCGAGGATCCCGACGAGCACGATCAGCGGCGCCGCCGTCGCCGCGCTCCGCCGCACTCCGTCGCGCAGGTTCGCGGCGGCTATGGTGCCGACCGGGCGGGTACGAAGCAGCAGCCCGAGTACCCGCGCGAAAACCGGGACGACGAGTGGGCTCAGCGCGGAGAGACCGACCGCGGCCGCGAGTGCGACGAGCATCGTCAGTGGGATCGCGGCCGACGGCCCCGCGACCTGGGCGATGATCATCATCGCGGTGGCGCCCGCCAGGAAGAGCACCCCGAAGAACCAGCGTGACGGCGTCATCACGCGCGTCGCGCCGCCGGAGCCGCGGAGTGCCTCCAGCGGCCGTACCCGCCCGGCCCGGCGCGAGGAGACCAGCACACCGGCGAGCGCCACGCCGAGACCGATGCCGACGGACACCGCGAGTATCCAGGTCTGCCATTCCGGGCCGAACCCGGTGGGGAGGAACCCGAACGACACGAGCAGCCGCGACTGCCACTGCATCACCAGTAGTCCGAAGGGGATGCCGAGCGCGGTGCCGACCAGTCCGAGCAGCATCGCCTCGGACAGCAGGAGCCTGCGTAACTGCTTCCGGCTGCCGCCCGTGAGCCGCAGTAGCGCGAGATCTCGCCTTCGCTGGGCGACGGTGAAGGCGAACGTCGAGCTGACGATGAAGACGGTGAGGAACACCGCGAGCGCGAGGGTGATACCGACCAGCGAGATGGCTGTGACGTAGCTGTCCTGCAACCGCGCGCGTGCCAGTGCGGGCATACCGGAAGGGGCGTCGAACGACGCCGCTGTGATGAGGATGAGCAGCGACGACTGTACGAGGGCTACGCCGATGCTCACCGTGATGATCGAGCCGAGGAACAGCTGCCACCGTTCGCGGAAGGTACTCCAGGAAAGCCGGAACATGCTGTCACACCTCCAGCGCCGCGAGGCGTTCCGCGACTTGCGCCGCCGTCGGCCGGTGCGCGTGGTCGACGATCCGGCCGTCGGAGAGGAACAGCACGGAGTCCGCACTCGCCGCGGCTGCCGGGTCGTGCGTCACCATGACAATGCTCTGCCCGGACTGCTCGACCATCTCGCGGAGCAGCGCGAGTACTGTCTTCGCCGATGAGGAGTCGAGTGCTCCCGTCGGTTCGTCGGCGAAGAGCACGGCCGGGCGGGTGACCATCGCCCGCGCGATGGCGACACGTTGCCGCTGACCGCCGGAGAGTTCGCGGGGTCGATGTTTGCCCCGGTCGGCGAGCCCCACGCTCGCCAGCACCTCTTTGGCGTCCCGCGCGGATACCCGCTGCCCGCCGAGCCGCAGCGGGAGGGCGACGTTCTGCTCGGCGGTCAGGGAGCCGATCAGGTTGAAGCTCTGGAACACGAAGCCGATGGTGTCCCTGCGAAGGGTGGTGAGCTCCTCGTCGGAGGCGCCGGTGATGTCGGCGCCCGCCACCAGCACCTCGCCGCTCGTGACTCCCTCCAACCCTGCCGCGCAGTGCAGCAGGGTCGACTTCCCGGAGCCGGACGGTCCCATGACCGCCGTCCACCTCGCGTTCGGGAAGCTGGTACTGACGCCGTCGAGCGCGCGTATCGCGGTATCGCCCTTCCCGTACGTTCTCGTCACCCGGCGCAGCTCGACAGCGGGCACGTCCGCAGTCGTCGATATCGCAGGCTTGGCCTGTCGCGTTTGCGTCATGCCGTCAACTTCACCAGCGAATCGGGTGGATATCAGTGCGGTGGACCCCTCTCTTCGGGGTAGGGCCACCCTCCCCTTGCCGCGGTACGACCGCTCGCGCGGGCCTGGCGGCCCCCGGTCGCTGGGTCGTTCTGAATAACCCTCTCAGCCGACGGTTTGCCACAGGGCGAACAGCGCGAACCCGGTGAAGGCCACCCCGGCGACGCGTTGCAGCAGCCGGGGCCGGAGCCTGCCGCTGAGCTTCCGGCCGATGAACACCGCGAGCCCGGCCACCGTGACGGCGGCGAGGAAGGCGCCGAGGCCGACGGCGAACGGCTGGCCGTAGCGCGCGGCGAGCCCGGCCGTGGCCAGCTGGGAGGCGTCACCCCACTCGGCGGCGAACAGCACGCCGAACGAGGTCATGGCCGAGCGCAGGAAGGACACCGGTGCCGGCCCCCGGCGAGCCGCGTCCTGCTCGCCTTCCTCCGCGGGGGCGAAACCCTCGCGCAGCAACAGGTACCCGCCGAGGCCGAACAGCGCTGCCACCACCCCGGAAACGACGCGTTCCGGCAACAGCGTGAGCGCGCTGCCGAAGGCGACCGCGATCACCGACTGCGCGGCGAACGCGGCACTCACCCCGGCCAGTACCGGCCAGCCGCGGAATCGAGTGGTCAGTACCAGGGTGGCGACCATCGTCTTGTCCGGCAGCTCGGCCACCAGGACAAGTGCGAACGTGCCGGCCAGCGCCAGCAATGCGGAGGACATCTGCGAATCAGCACCCCTTTCAATTCGACGATAAGGGTGCCCGGGATAAATGAAAAGCAGATGGGAATCGCGAATCGACTTTTTCGGTGCGGTTTCGGGTAATGAACAGGCCGGGCTCATTACCGATTTCGGCGCACCGAAATAAAGCTTACGCGGAAACGCAGTGGCAGGCGTACACCCAGTGCCGGGGCCGGACCTCCCGCCACTGTGGCTCCGCCTCGCCGCAGGCCACGGTCGCGTGCGGGCAGCGAGGCCGGAACCGGCAGCCCGGCGGCGGGTGTATGGCGTCCGGCACGTCGCCCTCGAGTCGTATCCGGTCGCGGCCGGCGCCCGCTTCCGGGTCCGGCTCGGGCACGGCGGACAGCAACGCCCGCGTGTAGGGGTGCCGGGGGTCGTGGTAGATCTCGTCGGCCGCGCCGACCTCGACCAGTTGCCCGAGGTACATGACCCCGATCCGGTCGGAGATGTAGCGCACCACGGACAGGTCGTGCGAGATGAACAGGAACGTCAGGTCCCGCTCGCGTTGCAGGCCGCGGAGCAGGTTGATGACCTGTGCCTGGATGGACACGTCCAGGGCGGACACCGGCTCGTCGGCGACGATGAACTCCGGTTCCACCGCCAGTGCGCGGGCGATCCCGATGCGCTGCCGCTGCCCGCCGGAGAACTCGTGCGGGTAGCGTCCCGCGTGCTCCGGCCTCAGCCCGACGGTGTGCAGCAGTTCGTGGATCTTCTCGAGCCGACCCTGCTTGCTCTTCGCGAGCCCGTGGATGTCGATGCCCTCGGCGATGATGTCGCCGACCACCATGCGCGGGTTCAGCGAGGCGCGCGGGTCCTGGAAGATCATCTGAACCCTGCGGTTGTAGTCGCCCGGCTTCGCGCCGTGCCGCGCGAACACGTCCTCGCCCGCGAAGCGGACCTGCCCGCCGGAGGGTTCGTAGAGCCGCACGAGCACCCGGCCGGTGGTGGTCTTGCCGCAGCCGGACTCACCCACCAGCCCGAACGTCTCACCGCGCGCGATCTCCAGCGAGATCCCGTCCACGGCGCGCAGGGTCCGCTTCCCGACCCGGAAATGCTTCCTGAGGTCGCGGATCTCGACCAGCGTGTCGGTCAACGTAACCCTCCGAACTGCGGTGGCGGCTCCACCCGCGGAGCCAGCGGGTGGAGCAGCCAGCACGCCGCACCGTGCTCCGCGCCGAACCGGGTGTGCTCCGGCATCTCCTCGAGGCAGACCTTCATCGCGTGCGGGCACCTCGGGTGGTATGGGCAGCCGGCCGGTGGGTGCAGCGGGTCCGGTGGCGAGCCGGAGATCGGCGTCAGCTCGAGGCTGCTGTCGGTCGCGGGCAGCGGGATGGAGGTCAGCAGCCCCCAGGTGTAGGGCATCCGCGGGTCGTGGAAGATGTCCCGCGCCGTGCCGGTTTCCACGATCTTCCCCCCGTACATCACGACCACGCGATGCGCGCCGCGCGCCACCACCCCGAGGTCGTGGGTGATCAGGATGATCGACATGCCGAGGGACCGCCGCAGGTCCTCGAGCAGGTCGAGGACCTGTGCCTGGATGGTGACGTCGAGCGCGGTGGTCGGCTCGTCGGCGATGAGCACCTCCGGCTCGGCCGCGAGCGCGATGGCGATCACCACGCGTTGCCGCATCCCGCCGGAGAGCTGGTGCGGGTACTGCTTCAGCCGGGCCTCCGGGTGCGGGATGTGCACCTGCCGGAGCAGTTCGACGGCCCTTTGCCGTACCGCGGCGCCGCGCAGCCCCAGGTTTGTCCGCAGGCTTTCCCCGATCTGCTCCCCGATCTTCATCGTCGGGTCGAGCGAGGTCATCGGGTCCTGGAACACCATGGCGATCCTGTTGCCCCGGATCCGGCGCATCTCCTTCTCGGCGAGCGCGAACAGGTCGGTATCCCCCAGCGTGGCCGTGCCGCTGGTGATCCGCGCGTTGCGTGGGAGCAGGCCCATCAGGCTCTTCACCGCCACGGACTTGCCCGAGCCCGACTCGCCGACCACGGCGAGCGTCTCGCCGCGCCGGAGGTCGAAGGACACCCCGCGCACGGCCTGCACTTCGCCCGCGTAGCTGTCGAAGGTGATGCCGAGGTCGCGCACCCGCAGCAGGGTGCCTTCCGTGTCTTCCGTGCCTTTCACGGCCGTCACCTCCGCAACCTCGGGTCCAGCGCGTCCCGCAACCCGTCCCCGAGCACCCGGAAGCCGATGGTCAGCACGCTCAGTACGGCGGCCGGGATGATCAGCAGGTACGGGTAGTACTGCATGGTGTCGGCGGCCGAGTTGATCAGTGACCCCAGCGAGGCGTCCGGCGGCGAGATCCCGAGTCCGATGAAGCTCAGGAACGCCTCGAAGAAGATCGCCGAGGGCACGGTGAGCATCAGGTTGATGATCACCAGGTAGAGCACGTTCGGGATCAGGTGCTTGCTGAGCAGCCGCCAGGTCCGGGCGCCGAGCACGCGGGCCGCCAGGAAGAACTCCTCCTCCTTCAGCCGCAGCACCTGGCCGCGGATCAGCCGCGCCGAGGCGGTCCAGCCGGTGATCGTCAGCGCCAGCGTGATGGTCAGGATGCCGGGGCTCAGGAACAGCATCACCAGGATCAGCACGACCAGGTTCGGGATCCCGATCACGATCTCCACGATGCGCTGCATGACGTTGTCGACCTTGCCGCCGTAGTAGGCGGAGATCGCGCCGTAGAACATGCCGATGCCGAGGTCGATGAACGCCGCGAGGAAGGCGATGAACAGCGAGACCCGCGTGCCCTCCCACACGCGGTCCCACATGCTGCGGCCGAACTTGTCGGTGCCGAACCAGCTGTCCCCGGACGGGGTCGCGTACTGGTTTCCGAGGTTCTGCCCGTACCCGGTGGTCGCCGTGAACAGGGGAGCGAACAGGGCGAACAGGATGATCACCGAGATCAGCACCCCCGCGACGAGCGCCCAGCGGTTGCGCCGCAGCCGCCGCCACGCGTCCCGCCAGAAGCCGACCGGGGTGCCGGCCAGGGTCTCGGCCTCGCCGCCGGGCAGTTCGGCCGGCTGGAACATGTCCGGGGTGAGGTCCCCGCGGTCTTCGCTCGCGGTCATGGTCGACTCACTCCTTCCCGCGCGCGAGCCGGATCCGCGGATCGACCAGCCCGTACAGCAGGTCCTGGACCAGGTAGGCGAGTACGAAGAAGATCGAGAACATGATCGTCACACCGAGGATCATCGGGTAGTCGTTGACCAGGATCGACGCGATGAACTGTTCCCCGATCCCGGGGATCGCGAACACCTTCTCCACCACCAGCGTCCCGGTGAGCAGGGCCGCGGCCAGCGGGACGATCACGGTGATCAGCGGGAGCAGCGAGTTGCGCAGCACGTGCTTGGCGACGACCAGCACGCCGCTGAGCCCTTTCGCCTTCGCCAGCAGCACGTAGTCCTGGCCGAGCACTTCCAGCATCTCGGTCCGGGTGTAGGCGGCCACGGTGGCCAGCACCAGGATGCCGAGCGCGGCCGAGGGCAGGACCGAGTGTTCCCACGATTCGAAGAACGCGATCGGCAGCAGGTCCCACTGGTAGGCGAAGTAGTACTGCAGCAGCGGGGCGAACACGAAGGTCGGCACCGAGATACCCAGCACCGAGACCAGGGTGCTGACCCGGTCCCCGATGGAGTTCTGCCGTGCGGCCGAGAACCCGCCGAGCAGGATGCCCAGTACGGTCCCGACGAGGACGGCCTGCAGCCCGACGAATGCCGACACCGGCAGCCGGTTCATGATGATCTCGGTGATCGGCTGCTGGTTGAGCTGGAACGAGGTGCCGAGATCGCCCTGGAGCACGTTGCCGAGGTAGCGCAGGTACTGCACCACCAGCGGGTCGTTGAGCCCGTACTTCTCCTCCAGCGCCGCCTTGGCCTGTGCGGTCAGTTTCGGGTCGTTGAACGGAGTTCCGGGCAGGAACTTCAGCAGGAACCAGGTCACCGTGATGATGATGAACAGGATGACGGCGGCGTTGGCGAGCCGCCGTAGCGTGTAACGCAGCATGGCGTGCTCGGCTACCGGGTCACTGGTCGCCTTCCAGGCTGGCGTACTTCCAGTCGGGGTCCGGGCCGTAGGGGTGCTTGGTGAAGTCCTTCAGGAACGGTTTCTTGAGGCCGACGACCGCCTCGAAGTACTCCGGTGCCAGCACCGCCTCGTCGAACAGGATCTTCTCGGCCTCCAGCATCATCCGCATCCGCTTGGCCTCGTCGGCTTCCGCCTGCGCGTCCTTGACGAGCTGGTCGTAGCGGGCGTTGGAGAACCCGGTCCGGTTGGAGCCGGAATTGGTCAGGAAGTAGGCGAGGAAGGTCATCGGGTCGCCGTAGTCCGCGCCCCAGCCGGAGGCGAAGCTGATCTGGTAGTCCCGCCGCTCGGCCCGGTCCAGCGCGTTCTCGAAGGTGGTGATGTCGATCTCGGCTTCGATCCCCAGGTGTTCCCGGTACTGCTGCTGGACAAAGGTGATGATGTCGCGCGCCGTGCTGCTGTCCTGGGTGAGCAGGGTGATCTGCGGCGTGCGTCCGAGTTCCTGGACACCGCGGTCCCAGAACTGCTTGGCCTGGCCCGGGTCCTGCGGCAGCATGGTGTTGCCGCCCGCCTCGCGGAAGGTCTGCCCTTCCGGGCCCGCCATCCCCGGTGGAACGAAGGCGAAGGCGGGTTCGGAGCCGTCCTGCAGGACCTGGCCGGTCAGCTTGTTCCGGTCGAAGCCGATCATCATGGCCTTGCGGATGTTCTTGTTGGCCATCACCGGGTCTTCCTGGTTCATCACGCCGAAGAAGTGGGTGAACGCCACGTAGCGCCAGAACTCGGGGTCGTCCTTGAACCGGGCCACCTGGTCGCCGCTGATCTCGGTGAGGTGCAGCTGGTCCGACTCGTACAGCTGCAGGGCGGTGTTGAGTTCCTTGACGAGCTTGTACTCGATCCGCTCGATCGCGACGTTGTCCCTGTCCCAGTACTGGTCGTTCCTGACCATCGTGCCGCCCGCGGCGGGGTCGTAGCTCTGCATCACGAACGGGCCGTTGTACAGGATGTTCCGCGGCCCGGCCGCGTACTGCTCGCCCTGCTCCCTGACGTAGGCCTCGTTCTGCGGGAAGTAGGTGGTGAACGCGGTGAGGCTCAGGAAGTACGGGGTGGGGTTGACCAGTGTGACCTTGAGGGTCCGCTCGTCCGGCGTCTCGATGGCGACCTGGTCGCGGCTGCCCTCACCGCTGTTGAACTCGGTGGCGCCCTTGACGACGTCGCCGATGATGTAGGCGTACTCGCTTGCCGTGTCCGGGTCGAGCGCCCGTAGCCAGGCGAACTTGAAGTCCTGCGAGGTCACGGTGTCGCCGTTGGACCACTTCACCCCCTCGCGGAGGGTGAAGGTGTAGGTCAGTTCGTCCTCGCTGACCTCGTGGGTCTCGGCGACCGCCGGCTGCGGCTGGTCGTCGGGGCCGAGCCGGTAGAGGCCGTCCATGCCGTTGAGCAGGATCTCGAAGGAGCGCTCGTCGGTGGCCAGCGCCGAGTCGAAGTAGCGGACCTCGGTGCTGAGCCTGCGCAGCAGGGTCTTGCCGCCGCCCTGGCCCGATTCCTCACCACCGAAGATGCCGCAGCCGGTGGTGCCGAGTACCGCTGCCCCGGCGACGGCTCCGCCACTCATCCGCAGGAAGCCCCTGCGGGTCAGGCTTGCCTTCCGGAACGCGTGCCGTACCTCGGCCGGAATCCGCTCGTCCATCGTTCGAAGCCTCCACCATGTCGCGGCGGTGGCCACCTCGAGCCGGGTCGCGCGGCGCACGGAGGTGGCGGCCCGCGGCCACGCTGCCCCGGGATGCGGGAAACCGTACTTTGTCAATGGTTTTTTTCGTCCTGTCGGGCGGTAACAAAAAAATCACGAATACACCATTGGCGGGTGGTCAATCACCGACGGTCTCCGGAACGGTTCGGTGAACTGTGATCGTCGGGACTTAGGTCCCGCCCTGATCGGGACCACGGGACCTGCCGGAGGGCCACCTCGCCGGAGCATCGTGATCGTCGTGGAGGTCCTGGAGCTTGCGCGGTGGCAGTTCGGAATTACCACCGTCTACCACTTTCTGATGGTGCCGCTGACCATCGGGCTTTCCGTGCTGGTCGCGGGCATGCAGACCGCATGGGTGCGCACCGGCAACCAGCGGTACCTGAAGATGACCAAGTTCTGGGGCAAGCTGTTGCTGGTCAACTTCGCGATGGGCGTGGTGACCGGCATCGTGCAGGAGTTCCAGTTCGGGATGACCTGGAGCGCCTACTCCCGCTTCGTCGGCGACGTGTTCGGCGCGCCGCTGGCGATGGAGGGCATCGTCGCCTTCTTCGTCGAGTCCACCTTCCTCGGGCTGTGGATCTTCGGCTGGGACCGCCTGCCGAAGCGGGTGCACCTGGCCTGTGCGTGGGCGTTCTCGCTGGCGACGGTGGCCTCCGCCTACTTCATCCTGGCCGCGAACTCCTGGATGCAGCACCCGGTGGGGGTGGAGTTCGTGGACGGCAGGCCGCGGATGAACTCGATCTGGGCGGTGCTGACGAACAACACCGCACTGGCCGCGATCCCGCACACGGTGGCCGGGGCGTTCTCGGTCGCGGCGGCGTTCCTGGTGGGGATCGCCGGGTGGCACCTGTGGCGCGGGCGGCGGGAGGCCGACGAGCACCGCGCGGTGTGGCGGTCCTCGCTGCGGCTCGGTGGCCTGGTCGGGGTGGTCGCCTTCGTGGCCCTGGTGGTCACCGGTGACCTACAGGGCAAGCTGATGTTCGAGCAGCAGCCGATGAAGATGGCCTCGGCGGAGGCGTTGTGCCACACCGAGCAACCGGCGAGTTTCTCGGTTCTCGCGGTCGGGGACGTCGCCGACGCGGACTGCGAGGACGTCAAGACGTTCACCGTGCCCGCGTTGCTGTCCTTCCTGGCGCACAACGACTTCTCCACCGAGGTGCGGGGGATCGAGGACCTGGTGGGGGAGTACCAGGCGCGGTACGGCACGAACTACCCGGATGATCCGGCGCTGGGTGAGCTGGCCGGGAAGCCGATCGACTACGTGCCGAGCCTGCCGATCACCTACTGGGGTTTCCGGATCATGATCGGGTTCGGCGCGCTGTCGGCGGGCGCGGGGGTGCTGGCGCTGTGGGCCAGCACCTCGCCCGACCGCCGCTCCCGAAGGAGGCGCTTCGCGCCGCTGGCTCGATTCCGCGGACGGATCCCGGACACGAAGTGGTTCCCGCGGATGGTGCTGCTGGGCATCGCGACACCGTTCGTGGCGAACACCGCGGGCTGGATCTTCACCGAGATGGGCAGGCAGCCGTTCGTGGTGGTGCCGAACCCGACCGGGATCGACGGGGTGTGGATGTTCACCGCGCAGGCGGTGTCCACGATCTCGGCCGGTGAGGTATGGGCCTCGCTGATCTCGCTGACCGCGATCTACGCGGCACTCGGCATCGTCGAGATCTTCCTGATCCGCAAGTACGTCCGCGGCGGTATCGAGGGCGTCATGCCCCCACCCCCACCCGACAAGGACCCCGACGACACCGACGCACTCGCGTTCGCCTACTGAAGGAACACCAACCATGTCCCCACACAGTGTCTGTCTGGAAACGCGCGGCACGATCGTTGTCAGCAGCACAGCGGCGCGGAGCGCCTCCGTTTGGGTAGTGGTGGGAGACGGGTGGGCGGGACCCGGACTCGAGTCACGACCGTCGGCTTCGCAGGTCGCTCGCCCCACCTCCCCGCTCGTGGTCTCCACCCGAGAACACAGTGGCGCGTCAGCGCCTCGGTTTGGACGGTGGTGGGAGACGGCGTCCTTCCGCTCGCCGCCGCGGTTCCCAGCGGCTCTTGGACGCCCTGTAGGGCAACCCCCCACCCTTCCCGGGGGACGGCCCCGGCCTCAGCCTATCCGGTTGGGGGCTATCCACGGGGTGTTACCAGCAAGTTGTGGACAACTCGTGGGTTTGTCCCCAAGGTGGGGACAGCTCGTTTCACGTGGCACGATCGTTCGGGGGCGAGGGTGATGGACCTCGTGACGGTGTGGTTCTGCGTGATCGCCGCCTTCTGGGTCGGATACCTGTTCCTGGAAGGGTTCGATTTCGGGGTCGGCATGCTGCTGCCGGTGCTCGGCCGCGGCGACACCGAGCGGCGAGTCATGGTGAACACGATAGGCCCGGTCTGGGACGGGAACGAGGTCTGGCTGATCGTGGCGGGCGGCGCCATGTTCGCCGCGTTCCCCGGCTGGTACGCCTCCCTTTTCTCCGGGGCGTACCTGCCCCTGCTGGTCGTGTTGCTGGCGCTGATCGGCCGCGGTGTCGCCTTCGAGTACCGGGGCAAGGTCGACTCGCCACGGTGGCGCCGAACCTGGGACCGGGTCATCGTGCTCGGTTCCTGGATCCCGCCGCTCGGGGTCGGCCTCCTCCTTTCCACCACCGTGCTCGGCCTGCCGCTGGACGCCGAGGGGAACCGCATCGGCTCGGCGTTCGAGGCGTTGCGGTGGGAAACCCTGCTCGGTGCGGTCGCGCTGGCCGGGTTCTCCCTGGTGCACGGCGCGGCGTTCCTCGCCCTGAAAACCGCGGGTGAACTGCGGGACCGGGCCCGCGGGCTGGCGCGCGGGCTGCTGCCGGTGGCGTTGTTGCCGCTGTTCGGGCTGCTCCTGCTGGTGCAGTGGCAACACGGTGCACTGTGGACCGCCGGGTCGCTGGCGGTCGCGGTGCTCGCCGCGGCGGTGGCCTGGTGGCGGCTGGCCCAGGTCCGGGAAGGTCAGGCGTTCGCCGCGCTGGGGGTGCTGATCGCCGCCGCCGGGGTGACCCTGTTCGGCGCGCTGTACCCGGATGTCCTTCCCTCCACAGTGGATCAGCAGAACTCGCTGACCGCAGCCGGGGCCGCATCCGGCCCGTACACCCTCCAGGTGATCACCTGGGTCGCCGCGTTCGGCGCCCCCGCGGTGCTGATCTACCAGGGCTGGACCTACTGGGTCTTCCGCAAGCGGATCGGCACCCAGCACATCCCGCAAGTGCACGTGCCGAGATGAAGACTCCCGGAGCGCCCCTTTCCGCCACGGTGTCCACAGTGTCTACTGGGGACACGACGCGGTCCGGGAGAGGCCCGCTCGGCGCGCTGCCGGCCCTGTCGGCCGCGGCGCGCCGGGCGCTGGCCCTGACCGGCCTGCTCGCGCTGGCCAACGCGGCGGCGCTGGTGGCGCAGGCGTTCCTGCTGGCCTCGGTGCTCGCCTCGATCGTGGCGGGTGAGCCGGGCAACCTGGCTCCCCGGCTGGCCGCCCTGCTCGCGGCCGTGCTGGCACGGGCGCTGCTCGGCTGGGCGACTCGGGTGGTCTCCGCTCGCGCGGCCGCGGGAGCCAAGGAGGAACTCCGGCGACGCACCGTCGAGCACGCGCTACGGCTCGGCCCGGAGTGGATCGCCGCGAGCGGGCCGGGCGAGCTGACCGCGCTCACCACCCGCGGCCTGGACGCGCTGGACGCCTACTTCACCAGCTACCTGCCCGCCCTGGTCACCGCGGCGGTACTCCCGATCGGCGCCGGTGCGGCGGTGCTGCTCGCCGACTGGCCGTCCGCGGTGATCATCGCGCTGACCCTGCCGCTGCTGCCGATGTTCGCGATCCTGGTCGGCAGGTACACCGCCGACCGCGTCGCCGGCGCCACGGACGCGGTGCACCGGCTGTCCGGACACCTGCTCGAGCTGATCCGCGCACTGCCGGTGCTCACCGCGTTCCGCCGCGCCGAAGCGCAGGCCGAGGCGGTGCGCAGGGTGTCCGACCGGCACCGCCGCGCCACTCTCGGCACGCTGCGGGTCGCGTTCAGTTCGGCCTTCGTGCTGGAACTCGCGGCCACCCTCTCGGTGGCGCTGGTGGCGGTGGTGATCGGGGTTCGGCTGGCCGCGGGGGATCTCACCCTGGCGATCGGGCTCGGGGTGCTGATCCTGGCGCCGGAGTGCTACCAACCGTTGCGCGCGGTCGGCGCCGCCTTCCACGCCAGCGCCGACGGGGTCGAGGCCGTACGCAGGGTGGGCGCCGTACTCGCCGAACCCGTCGTGCCACGGGGTACCGCCCGGCCGGGACGCGGCGAGGTGCGGGTGTCCGACCTGCGGGTGCACCGGCGCGACGGCTTCGCCCCGGACGGGGAGTCCCTCACTCTCCGGCCGGGTTCCACCGCCTGGCTGCGCTCGCCGAGCGGCGCGGGCAAGTCCACCACCCTCGCGGTGCTGCTCGGCTTCGCCAGGCCCGCGGGTGGCACGGTCACCATCGACGGCGTCCCACTGGACGAAGTCGATATGTCGATCTGGCGCCGGTCGGTGGCCTGGCTCCCGCAGTCACCCACCTTCACCGGCGGCACCGTGCGCGCGGAGCTCGACCTCGCGGCCATCCGGCCGGTCTCGGTGGCCGACCGGGCAGCCGTGCTGGCCGCACTCGACCTCGAACACCTCGCCGGGGAGCGGATCGACCGGCTGTCCACCGGGCAGCGGCAGCGGGTCGGCCTCGCCCGTGCCCTCCTGCGGGTGCGGCAGGGCGCCTGGCTGCTGCTGCTCGACGAGCCGACCGCGCACCTGGACGCCGAGCAGGCCGAGCGGGCGATGTCCGCGATCCGGGCGGCGCGGCGCCGTGGCGCGGCCGTGCTGATCGCCGCACACACCAGGACCGCCGCCGAGCAACCAGCCGCGCCCGCCCCGCTCCCGCCCGCCCGGCCGGGGGCGGCGGTGCCCGCACCGGCCATCGCGGCCCGCGCCCGGTTGCGGGAACTGCTCGACCGGCGCTTCCTCGCCGGAGCGGCACTGGGTGCGGCCAGCCTGCTCGCCGGGGTCGCGCTGACCGCGACCTCGGGCTGGCTGATCGCGAAGGCCTCCCAGCAACCGCCGATCCTCACCCTGACCGTGGCCGTCGTCGGGGTGCGCACGTTCGGACTCGCCCGCGCAGGCCTGCGCTACGCCGAGCGGCTGGCCACCCATGACGGTGCCTTCCGGATCGCGGGCAGGCTGCGGGTGCGGCTGTGGCGGGACCTGGTGCGCCTCGGACCCGCGCGCACGCTGGGCCTGCGCCGGGGCGAGGGGCAGCGCAGGTTGGTCGAGGACGTGGACACCGTGCGCGACCTGCTGCCACGGGTGCTCACCCCGCCGCTGGTGGCCGCCGTGGTCCTGGCCGCGGCCGCGATCCTGCAGGCGGTACTGCTGCCCTCCGCCGGGCTCGCGCTGCTCGGCGCGCTGCTGCTCGGCGCCCTGCTCGCCCCGGCACTCGCCCTGCGGGTGGAACGAAGGGCGAGCGCCACCCTGGCCGGTGGGCGGCGGGAGGTGGCGGGCAAGGTTCTCGCCCTGTTCGACACCGCCGCCGAGCTGCTCGCCTTCGGCGCGGCCGACGCGCGCCGGGCCGAACTCGCCGGGGCCGATGCGCGGCTCGCTGGAGCCGCACGCAGGCAGGCACTCGGTGCGGGGGTCGCGGAGGCGGTGGTGGTGCTCAGCACGGGCGTCGCCGCCACCGCAGGCACCTGGCTGGCCGGGCGGGCGGTGGCGGCGGGCACCCTGGACCCCGTGCTCGCGCCGGTGCTCGCGCTGGTGCCGCTGGCCCTGGCCGAGGTCCTCGGCCTGCTCCCACCCGCCGCCCAGCAACTCGACACCCTGCGCGACGCGCACGCTCGCCTGCGGGAGTACGAGCAGTGGCCCGTCCCCTCCGGGCACGAGCGGGCCGCGCTCAGCGGCGGCGGGGTGGAGCTGCGGGGTGTCGAGGTGCGGTGGCCGGGTGCGGACGGCGCCGCGTTGCGCGAGGTGGACCTGCGGGTGCCGCCCGGCAGCAGCGCCGCCGTGGTCGGGCCCTCCGGGGCGGGGAAGTCGACCCTGCTCGCCACCATGGTTGGGCTGCTCCAGCCGGAACGCGGCCGCGCCAGCCTGCCGCCCACGGTGGCCTGGGCCCCGCAGGAGCCGCAACTGGTGTCCACCACCGTCGCGGAGAACCTGCGCCTTGCCGACCCGCACGCCACCGAGGCCGAGCTCACCGCGGCGCTGGCCACGGCCTGCCTGCCGGACCTGCCGCTGGACACCGTGCTGGGCAGTGCCGGGGCCGGGCTCTCCGGCGGGCAGGCGCAACGGGTCGGCCTCGCCAGGGCGGTGCTCGCGGCCAGGAACGCCGACCTGGTGCTGCTCGACGAACCCACCGCGCACCTGGACGAGGTCGCCGCCAGCCGGCTGCGTGCCAACCTGCGCGGCGCGCTGGCCGGCAAGACCGTCGTGCAGGTCACTCACCGCCCCGAGGAGGCGGCGGACGCCGACCTGGTCATTCGGGTCGACCGGGGGCGAGCCGGGAAGGCTCACTACTGTGCCGGTAGATACCAATCCGATCGAAAGTAGCCGATCTGTGCAGCCCGGAAACTCAGCTCGGTCCAGCTACTTTCGATCTCCTTAGTAAACTTGTTGACACTGATGGAACCGAGTCTTGCCGCGCGGGCACTGTCCGCGGCCACCGAGATCACCACCACCGCACTGTCCGGTGAGGACCCGAGCGCCGTGCTCGGCTCGGTGGTGCGGCACGCGGTCGAACTGGCCGGTGCCGACCTCGGGTTGGTCATGGTCCGGGCCGAGGACGGCGGGGTCGTGGTGGAGTCGGCGCATGGCCCGGACACCGCGGGGCTGCTCGGCCTCGAGCTGCCGACCGACTCGGCCGCCGGCCGGGTCGCCTCGGGTGGCGAGCCGGTGGTCACCGAGGACTTCACCAGCGACCCCCGGACCTCTCCCTACGTCCCCGAGCGACTGCGGCACTTCGGCCCGTTCGCGGCGGCCCCCTTCGGCTCCGGCGGCAGGCTGCTCGGGGCGCTCACGGTCTACCGGCAGCGCGGCGCCGAGCCGTTCTCCGCCACCACCGTCGACGTACTGACCGCCTTCGCCGCGCAGGCGGGTGTGGTGCTGGCCCTTGCCGAGGGTGCCAGCGCGCGGCACCGGGTCACCCTGTACCAGGAACGCGAACGCATCGCCCGCGAGCTGCACGATGTGATCGTGCAACGGCTGTACGCCGCGGGCATGCAGCTCGACCGGGTACGCAAGCGGATGAACACCCGGTTCGCCCGCGGCGACGGTGCCCGGCTCGGGGAGGCCATCGACCAGCTCGACCAGACCATCGACGAGATCAGGGGCACGGTCCGCGCGCTGCGTTCGCCCACCCCGGAACACGCCGAACCACCCCGGACCGTGTCCACCGACCTGGCCGAGTCCGCCCGCGGCGAGGTACGCACCGCCGGCGAGCTGCTCGGGTTCCCGCCGACCCTGGAACTGTCCGGCGAACTCGCCGACATCCCCGCCGAACGCGCCGACCACATCCGCGCCGCGCTGCGTGAGGCACTGTCCAATGTGGTCCGACACTCCGGGGCCAGCCAGACCAGGGTGACCCTGCAGCGCGACGCGGCCGGTCTCCGGCTGCGGGTACGGGACAACGGCTGCGGGGTGCCGCAGGACGTCGCCCAGCGCGGCCTGCGCCACCTCGCCGAACGCGCCGAGGCCGCGGGCGGCAGGTTCTACGTCAACTCCTCACCCAGCCTCGGCACCCTGGTCGCCTTCGACCTGCCGCTGGCGTGAAGGGTGCACGTCGGGTGACGTGCCGACCGCTCGCTGCTAGCGTTCGTGGCGAGCGGCACACTGCGCGGAGGGGGATCGCGGATGGCACTGGGCACGGTGATGCTGGAGGCAGTCGTCGGCGAGACGGTGAAGCTGTGCACGGGGTATCTCGGCGGAGCCACGATCGGCGGCGGCAAGGGCCTGGTCGACCGGCTGCGCGGCAGGCTCGGGACACTGCCACGGGATCCGGAACGCCTGCACGCCGTCCTGACCGAACGCGCCACCGACGATCCGGAGTGGTTCGCCGACCTCGCCAGGCAGGTCGCCGAGCTCGCCGAGCAGCGATCCGGGACGGCGCCCGCCCCACCGGTCCCCTTCCGGGACTGTGACTGGTACCGCGCACACGTTCCGCTCGCCGGAGTGCACGTGATCGGCGGCCGGCCCGGCTCCGGCCGCACCGCACTCGCCCGGCGGATCGCCCTCGACCAGGCGCACCGGTTTCCCTCGGGCCGCGTCGAGGTGGACCTCGACCGGTACCGCGACGGCGACCAGCTACGGGTCGCCGACGTGCGAGTCCACATACTGCGGCGGCTCGGCGTCGAGCCGGACGAGACCGACCCTGGCCGGGTCGAGGCCAGGTACCGCGCGGTCACCACCACCCGATCGTTCGTGTTGATTCTGGACAACGCGCGGGGCGCTCGGGAGATCGGCTACTTCGAAATCTCGCCCGCCAACCTCACCCTGGCCACCACCGACGAACTCGGCACCGACCTGCGCGCCGCCTACCCGTCGCACGTCACCCTGCACGGACTCGACGACGCGGGCGCACGGGAGCTCCTCGCCGACACCTGCGGCCGGGAGGTGCTGGAGCGCGAGCCCGCCGCGACCGAGGACCTGCTGCGGCTGTGCGGAACGGCGGCGTACGTGCTCGGTGCGGTCGGCGCCAGTGTGGCCCGGCGGGCCACCGAGCCGGGGCCGGTCGCCGGCCTGCTCGCCGAGTACCGGGTCGAGGGCGTGACCGGGGCCGAGGACGTACTCGGCAAGTTCCTACGGGAGACCTTCGCCCGCCTCGATCCGGACACCGTGCGGGCCTGCGCGGTGCTCACCGCACACCCCGGAACCGACCTCACCCCGGCAAGTGCGGGTGTCCTGCTCGGTCGCCCGGCCCGGCGGGTGGTCGACCGCCTGATCGACCTCGCGCTGTTGGTTCCCGTCGGCAACGGGCGTTACCGGCTCGACCCACTCGCCAGGCAGTACGCCGCGGAACTCGCCGCCGCGGACGAGGCCGCCGCGGCGTTCGAGCGGTTCCTGCTGTCCTATCGCGACACCGCGGTCGCCGGGGACCTGCACCATGCCCCCGGCCGGATGCGCCGCTACACCATCCCGGACGGGCTATCCTGGTCGCGTGTGGACGATCCGGTCGACTGGCTGGAGTCCGAGCGCGAGGTCATCGCCGACCTGGTTGCCGAGGCACACCGGCGCGGAAGGCACGAGGAGGTGTGCCAGCTCGTCGGCGCCTTCGAGGTGATGCTGAACAGCAGGGGACACTGGCGCCTGTTCGCGGCGATGTGCGAGTGGTACGTGCGCGGTGCGGAGGCGCTGCACGAGCGGGAAGGCCGGCCGGCGCTGCTGGCGCGGGCGTACGCCATGCGGGCGCGGGCGCACACGCTGGCGCGCTACTTCCCACCGGCGCGGACCGACCTCGACCGCGCGCTGCGGCTGGCAGGCGAGTTGCCGGTGGACCACCGCGGCAGGCAGCAGTGGGCTTCCATCCACGAGTTTCGCGGCAGGTTGGGAGAGGAGCAGTCCGACGCCGGCCTCCCGCCGACCTACGATCCGCTCGAGGAGTTCGGCCGCGCGGTGCGGATCGACCGGGACATCGGGGACGAGCGTGCGCTCGGTATCCACCTCAGGATGCTGGCCCGCGCGCTGGTCAAGGCCGGAAGGGCCACCGAGGCCCTTTCCGTGCTGGACGAGGTCGACGGGACCGGCACCGACGCCCGCAACCTCGCGCTCGGCAAGCTCACCCGGGTGCGGGCCGCCCTCGCCACCGGCCAGGTCCCGCCCGCCCGCGCCGCGCTGGCCCAGGCGGAAGCCGAGCTCGCCGCGGTCGCGACCCGGCAGTACTACTGGGAACTGGAACAGCTCGCGGCGTGGGTGGCCGCCGCCGAGGGGCGGCTCGCCGACGCGACCGCCCGGCTGGGCGTGCTGGTCACCGCGGCGATCCGGGTCGGCCACCCGCGGACCAACGAGTACATCGAGGAGCTGCGCCGCCTCAGCCACCCCTGATCCGCACGGCAAGGTCCCGCTCGCCGAGCCGAAGCGTGTCCACAGTGGGCAGATCGTGGCCGGATTCGAGCCGGACGCGGGCGAGGGAGGCAAGCAGCCGCGGATCGGCGCCGCCGTGTTGGAACTCCAGCGTCACCCCGCGCCCCTCCCTGGTGCGCAGCACGCAGCCCCGCTCGCCGAGGGGAGCCGACGCCATCCTGGCGTCCGGCCACTGCCGCAGCGCGTGCCGCGACCAGGTATCGAAGTCCGAAACGGACACAGCACTGTGCACGATCGTGGCGTTCTCCAGCTGGCGCAGCGTCGCCCGCTCCGCGTCCGCGGTGAGGTGGCGACTTTCCCAGTACGGCGGTGACCCGGTCGGCACGGCGGGAAACCGGACCAGCGTGACCGCTCCGTCCTCGGTGACCCGGCCGCCCACGAGATGCGCGGCGGCGGTCGCGATCTCCGTCACCGGCGCGTCCACCGGAGGGAAGGTGGGGGAGCCTTGCGCGGGCTCGAGCCCGAGCCGCCGGTACACCAGCCCGGCCAGCACCTCGGCGCACCGGCCGGAGTTCCGCACGACCCGCTCGACGATGTCACCGTGCGCGCCCGCCCGGTGCGTACCTATCGCCTGGTCGAGCTGCGCACGCAGGTCACGGTCCTGCTCCAGCCGCGTGGCCTTGCGGGTCAGGTCGGCCAGCGGGGAACCGGGCACCGTGGTGTCGGCCGGATCCACGCCGGTCGCCAGCAGCAGCGGTTTGTCCATGGCCGCGGCGTAGAGCGTGGCCGAGCCCTCGTCGGAGAGCACGCAGTCGGCGGCGAGCACGGTTGCCTGCCATCCTCGTTCCGGCGGGATCAGTGCCAGGCCGGCGTCGAGCGCGGGACGCAGCCAGGCGCGCACCTGCCGGTGGCCGTGCGCGGCCCACACGCCAGGGTGCAGGATGGCCGCCACCTGGTACTCGTCGGCCGGGAGCTCTCCGAGCAGCCGTTCGGGCAGCCGTGGCCAGGTTCCGAACAGTGACCCCGGGCCCCAGGTGGAACACAGCACCACCAGCCTGCGTTCGCCGCTGCCGAGCGCATCGCGGTAGTGCGGAACCCGGTGGGCGGAGACCCGCATCCGGTCGTGGCACGGGTCGCCGATCACGACCGCTCTTTCCTCGGCGGGAGGGCAGGCGGCCCGCAACTGCTCCCGCTGGGCCGGGTGCGAGAGCGCGATCGTGTCGGGCACGACGCGGCCGCCGCGGAGCAGGCGCTCCGGGTTCATCCCCGAGGTCACCCGGCCGCCGGGATAGTACTTCTGGTAACCGATCCCGTGCGGCACCAGCAGGATCGGCGCGTCCAGCTCGTGCAGGGCGTCGTTCTCGCTGGCCGCGATCGCCAGGTCGAACCGGGTGCCGCGGGCCTGCTCCCACGGGATCACCGGGGCGCCGAGCTCGCCGAGGAACTCCGGCACCCCGGCGGCGAAGATCGCCGGGCACCACGGGTCGTAGGTGTAGACGGCCTGGATCCGCAGGTCGGACTCGATCAACGCGAGGATGTCCAGCAACCTGGTCAACGTGGTGACCGTGCGCACCACCACCAGGACCGTGCGCTGGAAATCGATGGTGCGCCACTGCCGGTAGCGCTCGTCCACCGGAACCTTCCGCCAATCAGAACGGGGGGGGGGTACCGCTTTTCCCGCTACTCGCCACGCGGTGTCTCCCGGCGGGCGACCCAGGCCGCGGCCTGCGTCCTGCGTTGCATCCCCAACTTGGCCAGCAGCGAGGTGACGTAGTTCTTCACGGTCTTCTCGGCGAGGAAAAGATGTTTGGCGATCTCCCGGTTGGACAGACCCCTGCCGATCAGGTCGAGCACGCTGCGCTCCCGCTCGCTCAACGTGGCCAGCTCGTCGGTGGCCGGGCTGCGCAGCTTGTCCAGCAACTGCGCGGTGGTACGCGGGTCCAGCAGTGAACGCCCCGCGGCGACCTCGCGCACGGCATGCACCACGTCCTGGCCACGCACCTGCTTGAGCAGGTAGCCGGACGCGCCCGCCATGATCGCGCCGACCAGCGCCTCCTCGTCGTCGAACGCCGTCAGCACCAGGCAGTGCGGCGGATTCGGGGTGGACCGCAGCTCCCGGCACAGCGTGACCCCGTCGGTCTCGCCCTCGCCGAGCCGCACGTCCACCACCGCCACCTCGGGTTCGGTGTGCATGGCCATCGCCAGGGCCTCGCCCGCGCTGCCGGCCTCGGCGACGACCTCGATATCCGGTTCGTCGCCGAGCAGGTCCCGCAACCCGCGGCGGACGACCTCGTGATCGTCGACAAGCAACACCTGGATGGCCACACCACGAGGTTACGGGGAAGCCGCCGGAGGGTCGGCCACGGTCGCCGTGTGTTACCTGCCGGCCGAGTCGTCCGACGATGATCCATTCACCATCCCCCGCTCGCCGAATGCCTGGCCTACCCGGCATCGACCCGACCGTACGCGGGAAGAAGTCGCTGGAACTGCTGGCGCCGTTATACCGAGAAATGTGCTGACCTAAATGAGGCATATCTTGTTTGAAGATTACTTCTCACACGAACGTGTAATGGGCGTAACGCCGCCGGGCACATACCGATAAAAGGGCAATACCGCGGTTGTTCTCATTGCACATCGATTCACTTTGCCCCAGGAAAGGCTTACTTGTGTCCCTGATACGTCGTACGGTCGTGACCGTTTCCGCTTTGTTGATCTCCGGGATGGTCGGCGCCGGAAGCGCCTCCGCCGCGCAGGATCGCTACAACTGTGGTGACTTCGCAACGCAGCCGGAGGCCCAGAAGGTGCTGGACTCCACCCCCGGTGACCCGCACGACCTGGACCGGGACGGCGACGGCATTGCCTGTGAGAGCCTTCCCGGCGGACCGGGCGGGGAGCCCGGCACCGACCCGACCACCACGAAGCCGGAGCGGACCACGACGGACGCTCCGAAGGAGACCACCACTCGGCAGGCCCCCGAGGACAAGAACTGCCCGGACTTCCCGAACCAGGCCGCGGCGCAGGCGGTGCTGAACGCCGACCCGAGTGACCCGCACCGGCTGGACGGGGACGATGACGGTTATGCCTGTGAATCGCACTTCGGCGAGCCGGAACAGCGCCAGGTGGAGGTGCGCCCGGTCGGTGGGGTGGATACCGGCGGCGGCGCGGGTAAGGACGACACCGCGCTGGTCGCCCTCGGCGGGCTCGTGCTGATCGGTGCCGGGGCGGGTGTCGCGCTGGTGGTGCGGCGGCGCGCTCACGCCGGTAACCGGTGACGGGAGTCCGCGGCTTGCGGCGGTTCCGGTGGCAGCTCATCGCTGCCGCCGGAACCGCCGTCGTGGCGCTCGTGGTGATCCTCGCCGTCGCGCTGACCGGCCCTGGTGTACCCACCGCGGAGCCGGCCGGTGCGGCGGCACCCGTGCCGACGACCACCGCCGAACCCGCGCCGGAAACCACCTCGGCGGGCGCCGGGGAACTTCCCGCACGGCCACTGCCCCCGGCCCGGCCGGGACGGCTGGAGATCCCCTCGATCGACGTGCGGACCGAGCCGATCATCGACCTCGGCCTGGAACCGGACGGTGCGCTCGAGGTACCCGAGGACGCGGTGACCACGGGCTGGTTCACGCAGAGCCCCACACCGGGTGAGGCCGGCCCGGCGATCATCGCGGCGCACGTCGACTACCGGAACGTCCCCGGCATGTTCCACCGCCTGCACGAGCTGCGGCCCGGTGCCGAGGCGACCGTGCACCGCGAGGACGGGACCAGCGTGGTGTTCACGGTGACCGCGGTGGAGCGCTACCCGAAGGCGGAGTTTCCGACCGAACGGGTCTACGGCAACACCGAAGGGCCGGAACTGCGGCTGATCACCTGTGGTGGCGCGTTCAACCGGGCCGAAGGGGAGTACCTGGACAACGTGGTGGCCTATGCGCGAATGACGGGCACCCACCGCGCCACGAAATAGCGGCGCTCGCCCGGCCGTTGTCTCCCGTATGAGTAGCGAGAGTCCGTTCCCGAACTGGACTCGGCTGCCTCGGGTGAGTGGAATAACGCGCGCGGCGACAGCCCACGAGCGGCGAGGCCGGGCGCACGACCTGCGAAGGTGACAATCATGGCGGAGTCCGAGCCCGGCCGAGTGGATCGTGCCGCGCGTTTGGGAACAGGTGCTGAGAGCCGTGGCCGGGTGCGAGTCGAGACCGGTGGAAAGCGAGTCCGGGCCGTGTTCGGGGGAACGGTGGTCGCCGACACCACCGCGCCCCTGCTGGTCTGGGAGGTGCCGTACTACCCGACCTACTACGTCCCACGCGCCGACGTGCGGACCGATCTGAGCACGCCGAGCGGCCGAACCACGCGGTCGCCGAGCCGCGGCGAGGGGCACGTGTCCACGCTGCGGGTCGGCGACCGCGAGGCCGTGGACGCGGTGACCGAGTACCCCGACTCCCCGCTGGAGCAGTTGCGTGACCACGTCCGGCTGGAATGGTCCGCGATGGATGCCTGGTTCGAGGAGGACGAGGAGGTCTACACCCACCCGCGCAGCCCGTACGTGCGGCTGGACATCCTGCCCAGCTCCCGGCGGGTGCGGGTGGAGATCGACGGCGTGACGGTGGCCGACACGCGCGGCCCACGCCTGCTGTTCGAGACCGGCCTGCCCACCAGGTACTACCTGCCGAAGACCGATGTGCGCCTCGACCTGCTGGAACCGAGCGACACCGTGACGCACTGCCCGTACAAGGGGCGGACGGAGTACTTCTCGGTCGGCGAGCACACCGATATCGCGTGGTCGTACCGGACGCCGTTGCCGGAGAGCACGCGGATCGCGGGCCTGGTGGCGTTCGCGGACGAGCGGGTCGACGTGTACGTGGACGATGTGCTACAGGAGCGGCCCCGGACCAAGTTCGCCTGACTTCAGGGCGAGGCCGAGGTGGCGGGCGAGGTTCCGCCCGCGTTCCCGTGGCAGGGCGGGCCCCAGAGCCCGGCCTCGGCTGAGCGGGCCGTGCGTTCGGCCCGCTGGAGCGGCGGCACGGGCGCGCCGGGCGTATCCGCGGCGACATAGCTCGCGTACCCACCGTCCAGTGCGGCGACGGCGTAGTTCGTGCCGTCCGGCAGGATCAGGTCGGCGTCGGTGGTGCCGACCGTGCCGGGCGGCTCACCGGAACTCGTCCGTGGCGTGACTTTCGTGCCGATCAAGGTCTCGGCCGCCCAGGCAAAGGACTCGGTACCGAAGCAGGCGTCCACCGAAGGAGCCCGAAGTCCCCGGACCGTGATCCTGCGCCGCGCCCCGTCGGCTCCGGTCACCTCCACCGTCCCGCCGTCGATCACGCTGGTGACCGGGTAGGCAGGCGGGGCGGTGGCGGCCTTCGCCGGTACCACCGCGGCCGGGGCCGGTTTCGCCGCGGGAGAGCCGTGTGTCTTCTCGGTGGAGAGGCCGCAAATCGTCGCCAACGTGAACAGCATTCCGAAAACCGTCAACGATATTTTCAGTGACATCGCCAAGAGGTTTTTCGTGGCACGCTGGTTTGCCGGGACGAGATCCATGGAGTTGCTGCCTAACTCGCGGCGGTTCGAGCACATAACTGCGCCTGAATGGTCGCGTTTGAGTCGGCCACTGTTACCCGCCGCACGTGATGTGCACCTTCTTTTCATGCTTTGGGGTGAAGATCAGTAATGTGGCGCACGATGAGTACCACCGATACCGCCGGACGGGTGGCGCGACGCCGTGACCGCCGGGGGTAGGGGAGGCAGGGATGTCCGGATGGGGAAGGCCGCCGACCGCGGCGAACCGCAAGTACCGGGAGAACGCCCGGCTGCTCGAGGCGATGGACGAGAAGGGACGATTCACCCACATCTTCCGAACGAACCTGTGGAGCGGGGACTCGGTGTCCGGGACGGGATCCGACGGTGACCAGACCCGGGTGCTGCGGGCCGAACTACCTGCGATGATGCGCCGGGTGGGCATCCGGACCCTGCTGGATCTGCCCTGCGGCGACTTCAACTGGCTGGCCGACACCGAGCTGGACCTCGACTGGTACCTGGGCGCGGATATCGTCGACGAGCTGATACTGCGCAACGAGCGGCGGCATGCCCGTGTGGACGGCAGCCGTCGCTTCGTCCCGCTCGACCTGTTGCGGGACACGCTGCCGGGGGCCGACGGGGTGCTGTGCCGGGACTGCCTCGTGCACTTCGGTTTCGCCGACATCCGGCGGGCGCTGGCGAACGTGCGGGCAAGCGGCTCGCGCTACCTGATCACGACCACCTTCACCGAGCTGACGACCAATGTGGACATTTCGACCGGCGACTGGCGGCCGCTCAACCTGTGTCGCGAGCCGTTCGGTTTCCCCGAGCCGGTGGACCTCATCCTCGAAGGGTGCACCGAGGAGAACGGTGCCTACGCGGACAAGGCGCTCGCCGTCTGGGACCTGGGCGAGCTACCCGCCGGCGGGTAGCCGCCTGCCAGCCTGCCGACCGGGTTCGCGTGCCGCCCCGCGGCCGGGGCTCGCCCGCGCCGTCGGCTCAGCGGACCATCGAATCCAGGAACTCCTGAGTCTCCGGATCCGTGGAGTGCACGCACACACCCCGCATACCGCGGGTGAGCAGCACTTTGTAGGTGTTCCGGATCAGGGCACCGAAGTGCAGCTCGCCCGCCTTCTTCACATCCGTGTCGTGGGAGTACTCCCGGCGCGGCACCCAGCGGTCGCCGCGGCGCACCAGATCCGGTCCGAAGATCACCCCGGCCCAGTCGTACTCGAACCCCTGTGCGGTATAGATGCAGCCGACCTGGTGGAAGCCGCGCTCATCGGACGCCCAGTAGTGCGACTCGGGTGCTTCCGGTACCCGCTTTCCGGGCTTCGCGTTCCAGGGACGCTGCCAGTCGCCGATCTGCACGTCGCGGACCAGCGCCATGCCCTCGGGGGTTTCCACCGGGTTGCTCCAGCGCCAGCAGAAGCCCGCCGCGACCCGCGCCGTCCCCTCGTGCTGCCGTTGCTTCTCCAGCAACCAGTGTTCGAGAGCTTGCGGTGAGGCCGCACTGGAGACCGTGAACTCCTCATCCAGTGGTGAAGCCAGCTCGCTCCAGGGAGCAGGTGGCCTGCGGTCGAGCCCAAGCAGGCGGGCAACCCAGTCGTCGAACGTGGCGGAACCACCACAGCGGAACTGCCCCTCCAGCGGCACCACCTCGACCTGGCAGCCGAGTGCGTGGGCCGCCTCGCGGATCTCCGCCAGCGAGCCCATCTCGCCGGGTTTCACCGTCTGGTTCTCGTCCAGCAGGAACACCGGAACCCACGCCGCGTCGATCAGCTCGTTCACCTGTGGCCGGGCCCGAGCCCGTTGCTCCCTGCCGGTGAACCTGGTGACGCTGGTTTCCCTGATCCGGTGGGCCTCGTCGCACAGCAGCACGTCCAGCCCTCGTTGCTCGGACGTGGTGTAGTTGTTGAAGAACTTGAACAGGTTCTTCAACCGTTTCTCGCGGCGGCTGGAGATCTGCCGCATGGTGTTGGTGAACGCTCTCGACCCGGTGGCGTGGTGCACCTCTCGACCCTGCCTGGACAGGGAGCCCATCAGGCTCAGCGCGATGACACTCTTGCCGGACCCCGGGCCGCCGAGCACCACGACGACGGTCTGTGTCCGCGCCGCCCGTGCCCGCCGCACCGCCTGGTTCACCACCTGGAACGCGACCCGTTGCTCGTCGAGCAGGACAAACTGCTCGCGTTCTTCGATCTCCTTGGCCGCCAGGTCGAGCAGCGGTTTCGTCGGGCCATGCCGGAAGCTCAGGAAGTCGTCGGCCGCCTTGCGTGCCGCGTCCCGCTCGCCGCGCACGTCCAGCAGCGAGCGTAGGTGCTTCAACAGGTCGGCCTTGTCGTCCGCAGTGAAGAGCTGGCCGAGGTCGCTGGGCCGGTACTGGCCGAGCGTGGCGACCCCACTGGTGCGAGCGTTGTGCAGGTAGGCGACCCCGTGCACGGCGTGCGGCGACTCGGCCAGCGCCGGGGTGGAATCCACCAGGTACTCGCAGTAGGACCGGACCTGCTCGGCCGGGTGCAGCACGGGATCGGCGTAGTAGTCCACGCGGACGACGTCCGCCGCCACCATCTCGGCCGCGGACCACTGCTTGAGCTCGACCAACACGTAACTCGGCTCGCCGCCGTCGCTGCGCGGGTGCGTGCCGCACAGCACCGCGTCCACCCGCTTGGGACTGTGCGGGAGTTGGTGTTCGAGCAGCACTTCAACATGCCCGAGCCCGGCGTCGACCAGGTCGGTCAGGAACACCAGCAGGCTGCGTTTCCAGGAGTTGACCTCACCGGTCCCGGCCCGGTGCTCCAGCGCGAACCGCGCCTGTTCCTGTAGCCGCAGGTGCAGCCGTTCCGCTCTGGCTTCGATGAGCAGGTCCTCGGCACTCTGCCGAACGAGAGCCAACGTCTTCCCCCTGTGCGCACGCGAATGACGTGCGGGTGGGGGCAGCGACGAAGTCTCGCTTCGGTGCCCGTCGGGCCGCGAAGGCCAAGGTTAGTAGATCTGGCCCGCCGAGCCGGGCGGGAAACGCGACTCGTTGCGCGCGATTTTCGCCCGTGCGGCATCCATCAGGTCCACGCCGAGCACATCGGCCAGCCGCACCAGGTAGATGGCGACGTCGGCCAGCTCGTCCAGCACCTCCGGGCGTAGTTCCGGATCCTCCAGTGCCGTGGCCGACTCCTCCGGGGTCAGCCACTGGAACAGCGCGGTCAGCTCGCCCACCTCCCCGGAAAGCGCCATGACCAGGTTCTTCGGCGTGTGGTACTGCTCCCAGTCCCGGGCATCGGCGAACTCGCGCAGCCGCCGGGCAAGATCGTCCAAGGTCACGAGCCTCAGTCTGCCCGATCCAGTCGGAAGCGCCGCGGCTCCGTAGCGGCCTGCCGAGCGTGCTCGTAGTCGGCCAGCCGGGCGGCCACGGTATCCCGAGCCAACTCCACGGGCAGGGCCGCCGCGAACTTCAGGCCGGTGATGGCCTGGTCGTTGACCTCCGGCGCGTGTGGGGTCAGAGTGCGTAGCCCGGCGTTGATCGTTTTCGAGGTGAGTTCGGGAAGCAGGCGCAAGGACCGGTCATCGATGCGTTGCCGTGGGTCGACGAGCCCGGGCAGCGAGGCTTGCAGGCTGCGGTTCGCCGCGGTGCCGGCCCAGGTCCACCAGCGCAGGTCGCCGCCCTCGCTACGCACCACCGTCGCCTCGGCCGCGATGTTGCCGGTGTGGTGTGCCCGCAGCTCGTCCAGCACGGCGGCGGCTCGTCGGGTGAAGCTCACCCCGGCGGGGTCGGTGCCCAGCAACACCGTCCGTTGCCCCCTGGCCAGCTCGAACGACAGGCCACCGCCGGTGCTGCCCCACTTCGCCCGCCCAGGCAGGTCACTCGGTTCCACGAAGCAGCGCCGCCGCTTCCAGTCGATATGGCCGACCTGCCAGGCCCGCCCGGCCAGCAGCAGTACCCGCGGCCCGCCGTGCTCGTCGGCCAGCAGCACCTCGTCCCCGACCTTGCCGAGCTCGTCCCGCCCGGCGAACACGGTGAACTCGGGCGGCGCGCTGAACACGGCGAGCAGGTCGGAGAAGTACCGCCGGCCGAACTTCCGCTCCGCCTCCGGTCCGATGAAGGCCATCGAGCCGTCCAGCTCCAGGTATCCCTCGGCCAGCAGGTGGTTCATGATCGCGTCGGCCTCGGCGTCGAACAGCGGAAGGTCGCCCCACCATTCCCGCCAGGTGTTCCTGCCGATCGTGTTCTCCTGCAGGGCGAGCGCCAGGATCTGCTGGGCCGCGATGTGCCGGGGCCGCGGTGGCGCCACGATCGGCTCGACCCAGCCCGCGGCCCAGCGTTCCAGCAACCCAGCGGCGGCCAGTACAGCGTCTTGTTCCAGGCAGAGGAACAGGCAGTTGCGGCTGGTGCCCGACCGCCGACCGGTACGGCCCAGCCGCTGCAGGAACGACGCCACCGTGCGCGGCGCGTCCAGCTGGATCACCCGGTCCAGGTCGCCGACGTCGATTCCCAGTTCCAATGTGGACGTCGCCACGATGACGCAGTCGCGGGCCTCGGCGAACGCCTGCTCCGATCTTCTGCGTTCCTGCGCCGACAGCGAGGAATGCGAGAGGAACGTGGTGACCTCGCGGGCGCGCAGGGCCGCGCCGAGCTCCTCGGCCCGGCGCCTGCTGTCCACGAAGACCAGCCGCTTCTCCCCACCGTGCAGCGCGGCGATCACCTTCGCCGCGTTGTCCACCGTGCCCACGTGGTCCACGGTCAGCTCGGCCGCCGTCGCCGCACCTGCCTGCGGTGCCACCACCGCGCGCTCCCGCTCCCGGCCGGAACCCTGCAACCAGGCCAGCAACTCGGTGGGGTTGCCCACGGTGGCCGACAGTCCGATGCGTTGCAGCGGGCGTCCGGCCAGCCGGGACAGCCGCTCCAGCACGGCGAGCAGGTGCCAGCCCCGGTCGTCCCCGGCGAAGGCGTGCACCTCGTCCACGACCACGGCCCGCAGCCCGGCGAACATCCGGCGGGCGTCTACCTTGGTGGAGACCAGCATCGCCTCCAGCGACTCCGGGGTGGTGAGCAGGAAGTCCGGTTCGTCGAGCTGGATCCGCTTGCGCTCCGAGGTGGGGACATCCCCGTGCCACACCGCCGCCGTGCGGCCGAGCCAGGCCGCGTAGCTTGCCAGCCGCCCCTCCAGGTTGTTCAGCAGCGCCCGAAGTGGACAGACGTAGAGCACGGAGACCCCGTGCCAGCGCCGCTGCTCCATCGCGCTCAGTAGCGGGAAACAGGCAGCCTCGGTCTTTCCGCCCGCCGTGGGTGCGAGCAGGATGGCGTCCTTGCCGTCAAGCACGGGCTCGATGGCCGCTTCCTGCAGCGGGCGCAGGCTCGGCCAGCCCAGCGTGTTCACGACATGGTGCACCAGTGCCGGATGCAGCCGGTCCAGCACGGAACCGCTCACGGCAGATCCAGGTCCACGTCATCGGCCCCGGCAGCGGCGTTGCGCTCGACCTCGGTCAGCTCGTCGACGCGCACGGTCATCGGGTAGTCCACCCGCGGGTCGAACGTCTCGTACTCCTCGACCCGATCGAGGACGGCCTCCACCAGCTTGCGCAGGAAGATCCGGGGCACCACCCCAACTCTCCCGCCGAGCTTCCCGGTCATGGCCTTTGCCAGCTCCGCGACGTAGGCGTCGTCCACCAGCTCGCGCACCCGGTCGGCGTTACGTGCCTGCTCGGCGTAGAGATCACGGACCTTGCGGCCGAGCTCGCCGAGCCGGTCCAGGTCGAAACCGGGCAGCCGTAACTGCACCGCCCGCGGGTTGTCGAACCGGGCCTCGGTGGTGAAGTCCGTGGCCAGCCGCTGCGCCAGCGGTGGCAGCCGCTGCGCCCCCTGCTGCCCGTCGTAGAACGCGGGTGTGCCGGTGATCACCAGGAACAGCCCGGGGAAGCGGCCGGAGTCGATCTCGTCCAGCAACTGGCGCAGTGCGTTCAGACCCTTCTCCCGCACGTCCCCGCGGACCCGCTGCAGCGTCTCGATCTCGTCCAGCACCACCAGCAACCCCGGATGCCCGCAATCCCGCAGCAGGGTCAGCAAGCCCTGCAGGAATCCCCAGGCGGCGAAGTGGTCCAGGTCGCCACGGACCCCCGCCGCCCGTCGTGCGGAGGCCGCCACCGACTTCTGCCCACCCAGCCAGGCGATCAGTCCCTCGGCGGTCGGGGCATCCCCGGCCAGCCGGGCCCGCCGGTACCCGCGCAGCGCCGCGGCGAAGGCGGGCGTGTTGCGGGCGACCTCGGTCAGCCGCTGCTCCATCAACTCATCGACGGCCGCAGCCAGCGCCTCGGTGTCGTCCTCGGTCACCTCGCCCGCGTCGAGCACGTCCTCCTCGAGTGTGTAGAACCAGGAGTCCACGATCGCGCGCAGCGCGCTGGGCTGGTGGGTGGCCGTCGCCAGCCGCTCGGTGAGCCTGCGGTACACCGTCTCCAGCCGGTGCAGCGGGGTCTCAGTCTCGGAGATCTGCACCTCGGCGGTGGCCAGCCCGGCGCGCTTGGCCCGCTCGGCCAGCCAGCGGGCGAAGAAGGTCTTGCCCGAGCCGTACTCCCCGCGGATGGCGTGGAAGGCGGCACCGCCACGGGCGATCGTGCCGAGGTCCTCGTCCAGCGCCCCGGTGAAGCGGTCCAGGCCCACCGCCAGCAGGTCCAGTCCCGCCTGCGGGACGGTGCCCCGCCGCAGCGCGTCGATCACCTCGCGCCGCCGGGCCGCGCTGACCGCGGCCGTCATGTGCCGTCCACCTCGAACTGCTCCCGCAACAACTCCACCTGCACCTTGACGTTGCGCCCGGCGTCGATCGGCTCGATAACCGGGTAGCCCTCGACGTTCAGCAACCGCTGCAGGGTCGCCAGGAAACCGTCCGGGTTACGAGCGGCGGTGCCCGCGGCCGCCACGACCGCGGTGACCGAGAGCGTGCCGCCCGCTTCGACGATCCGGTCCAGCACCGCCGCCACCACCTTGGCGGCCGGTGCCTTGCGCACGAACACCTTCTGCGCCTCGTACACCTTGCTGGCGACCACCCGCTCGCCGAGGCTGGACGGCGCGGGCGCAGCAGGCTCGTGCACCTCGAACAGCGCGGCGCCCTGCTGCGCCGTGGCCTTACCCCGGTCACGCGCGGGCTTGCGCGGCTCCGGCGCCGCCTCGGGCCGTCCCGAGGAAGTCCCGCGCCACCAGGCCGGGGGCACCGACTCGGGGCTGAGTGCCGACCACCCGGACGGCAGCAGCTCCCGGCTGGGTAGCAGCACCAGCACCGGAGCGGCCAGCTCGGCGGGGTTGGCTCCACCGTGATAACCGGCCCTGGCTCGCCCGTAATGGATGCCGGTCCGCCAGGGCACGGTGACCCGGCCACCCCCGTCCCCGACCCGGGGTCCGGTCAGCTCCAGCTCACCCTCCCCCGCGGCTCCGGTACGCCACCGGGCGCCGTGCTCGCCGTCGATCTCCACGCCCGGCGTGCCCCGGTCCAGTACGTGCCCGTGGTCGGTGGCCAGCAGCACCGGGCGGCCGTAACTGCTCGCCTGCGCGAGCAACTCGCCGAGGAACCGGATGTCGCCGATCCGCCAGCCCGCACCGGAGCCCGGCCTGCCGCGGCCGAGCGTGTCGTCGATGGTGTCCAGCACGAGGCCGACCACCTTGTCCTCGGCCAGCGCGGTCAGCACCTCGCCGTCCAGCCGGTGCCCGGCGCCGCCACCGATCTCGGCCGAGGTGAACAGCTTGGCCTGCTTGCGGTGCCGCTTCCAGAACGCGGCGAACCCGGCCTGCGCGGTGTCTTCATTGCCGAGGGTTCCACTGAGCAGGGCAGCAAGCCCGGTCCCGCCGGTGGAGGGGACGGCGGCCGCCGCGGCGAGCCGGGCCCCTGGCTCCGGGCCGGCCTCCACCCAGTGTTGCCACTGGGCCAGCTCCTGCCCCAGCTCGGCGGCCACGGCGGCGTTCATCCCAGGCAGCACGACCACCAGCGGCACCTTCGACCTGGCCAGCGGAACAGCAACCCGATCCAGCACGTCCTCGATCAGCAGGCAGTCCTGCGGCGCCTGCGTGGCGGCGCGTTCGGCCCAGGGCGCCAGGCGCTCGGCGAACCGCTGGTCCAGGCGGTCCCGTCGCTGTATGGCCCGCTCGCACAGCCGCCGGTAGGCATCGGCCACCTGGGGATCGGCCGAGTCGTCCCCGGCCCAGACCACCTCGCGTGCCCAGTCCGCCCAGCCCCACTCGGTGACCTGCTGCCGCAACCCGGCGGCTACCGACCTGACCTCGGGTTCGGGTGTGCCGAGCCAGCGGGCGATCCGGACCGCCATCCTGGCCGCCTGGCGCTGCTGGGCATATACCTCGGCGAGCAGGTGCCGTTCCAGCTCGACCAGCGCGCGCTCGGCGGCGGCCGGGTCGGGTAGCGCCGCCGCCAGGTCACGCTGCCGGGCGCGCAGCGCCGAGGGCAGCAGCGGGCTGCCCCGCAGCGCCTGCTGGAGCCCGGCCTGCCCGGCCAGCTCGTCGGCCCGGTCCAGTACGCGCAGCACGTCGTCGGCCGCGTGTAGCCCGCCGCCCGCCGTACCGTGCCGGGCGGAGGCGAGCCAGCGGGCGAGCGTCCCGGCCACCGCCGTCGCGAACTCGCGTACCGCGTCGGCCCGGATGCCGGGGAACAGCCCGCCCACGGCTACCGCGGTGTCCGGGGTGATCGAGGGGTCGTCCAGCGCGCTGCCCAGCACTCCGAGTGCCATGGTGTTCGCCCCGCGCCCGGCGGCGACCAGCGCGAGCAGCGGCTCCACCGCCTGCCCGATGGTCTCGGTCAGCCACCTGGTGATGCCCGCCCGCTCGGCGTTCGGCAGCTCGGCGAACCGGAGCGGCCCGCCACCGCCCCTGGTCCAGGCCAGCAGCTGGTCGACATCCAGGCCAGCCGCGTCCAGGCCGAGGCGCTGCCCGGTCAGTGCGCGCAACGCCGCGTCGTAGGTGAGCACCCGGCCCGCCTGTGCCCATCCCTGGGTTGGCTCGGCCGCCAGCAGCGCACTGACCAGCCAACGTGCCTCCCAGATCCGCGGGTCCAACCGGTTGGCGCCGAACCGGGCGCGGACGACCTCGGCCGGGTCCACGGAGAGCTTGCGCTGCCGGACGGCGTGCCCGCGCAGGTCCCAGTCCAGTTCCTCGTCGTCGACCTGGGTGGTGACCACCAGCACGTCGCCCTCGCCGGTGCTGCCCTGATGGTCCAGCCAGGCCGCCGCGATGCCGAGTACCCCGGCCTGGTCGCTGACCTGTACCGCGCAGCGCTGCTCGTCCACGCTGACCGAGAACCGCGTCGGCGCGCCCGGCTCGTAGCTGCCGTGCACCAGGACGAGTCGCCGTCCGGCCGCGTCGGGCAGGTACTCCTGCAGCAGCGTCTCCAGGACGCGCTTGCTGACCGCCGGGGCAGGCGTGCTCATCAGCCCTGCCCGTCCCGGGACACCGGTCGCCACTCGAGCACCACGTCGACATCGGGGTCGTTCGCGGCGAAGTCGGTGATCTCGCCCTGCACCTCGGCCAGGATCTCCTGCAGCCGTTGCTCGGCCACGCTTGCCGGGATCTGCCAGGTGCGGCGCCCGGTCTCCGCGGGCGCGGGGGTGGGAGTCGGCTCCGGCTGTGGTTGCGGAGGCGACTGCTCGCGGTAGTTGGCGTTCTGGATGATCCGCAGCGCGGTGCGCTGCATCTCGATGAGCACCGGCCCGAGTTCGGTGTCCTTCTCCTCGGCATGGGCGGCCGCGTTGACCTGGCTGATCAACCGCTCGGCCCGGTCGCCGACCCCGTCCTGGCGGCCGGTGAAGGTGCGCAGGGTTTCCAGCAGCTCCCACTGGGTTCGGTCCAGCGCGTCGAGCACCGCGGGCGCGGAGGTGATCGTCCTGGCCAGCGCTTTGTCGCCGGCCGGGTTCGGCAGGTGCGCCAGCGTGCGGACCAGCTCGGTGGGGTCGCTCTTGCCGGAAAGGCTTGCCAGCAGCTCGGCCGCCCGCCGGGTGGCCTGGACCCGTGGCGCTGCGTCGGTCAGGCCGAGCGCCCCGCCGTGCCGTTCCAGTGACTTGTACAGCCCGTGCATCGCCTGCTCGTGCTGGTTCACCTGATCGTTCACCTGCCCGGCGAGCCTGGCGACGTTCCGCGCGAACAGCACTGGCGCCACCGAGGCCCCGAACAGGGCCCCCGCCCGGATACGGCCCTGCTCGAACTCCTCCTCGCTGGGCAGTTCCTGCGCCCGCAGCGTCCAGCCGCTGCCGATGCTGTCCAGGTTGGGCGGTTCGCTCTGCACGATCCCGTGGTAGACCCAGGCCCGGTCGGCCAGCAGCGCGTACCCGGCGATGATCAGGCTGCTGACCTGCTTGTCCAGGCCGGTGTAGTCCAGCTCGGCGATCCACTCCCGGATGTCGTCCACGGCGTAGTCGCCGGTGACGCCCTTCTTGGTGGCCCACTGGTCGATCCGCTTGCGCCACTCGTTGTTCAGGATCAGCGGCCCGTCGTGCACCTCGCCGAGCTTGAGCGGGTGCAGGATCCGGCGCACCGGGTCCAGCTGACCGCGTTCCAGCACTACCCGGCCACCCTCCTCGGCTGCCCTGGTCATGCAGGCCAGCGCGGTGCGCAGCTCGGCGGTGGTGACCGGCTTGCGTTGCTGCTTGGGGTCGAAGTCGGGATGGTTGGAGTACAGCTCGGCGAACAGGCCATCCGCCAGCTCCTGCACGTTGTACTCGAAAGTGGCGCCACCCTGCAGCCGGGGCTCGTACTCGGGGTGCAGGGAGAACACGTGGCCCTCCTCCAGCATCGAGCCGTCCATCACGTTGCCCGCGTCGCCCCTGGCGATGCCGTAGAGCTGACCGAGCACGCTGACCAGTTGCGTGGTCAGGTTGTCCCGCTGGGCCTGCAGCTGATGCCGCATCCGGATCCGGTCGTCGGTGGACAGCTCGGCGGTGTGGTCGTCCAGCCGGTTGCGGGTGAGCAGGTAGTTGATCCGCAGCAGCTTGCCGAGCTGGCTGGACCGCTGCTCGGAAAGGAACGCGGGCAGCCACACGATGGTCGCCGCCCGGACGCCCTCGCTGCGCAGGTTGTACACCCGGTTCCGGTCCGCGCTGACCCGCTCGTCTCCCTCGTCGAACGGGTAATCGAGGACGAACCGGATCCTGCCCTCGATGCTGGGCCTGAACTGGAGGTCCGGTAACGCCTGCCGGTCCCGGACGTTCTCGAAGACGAACTCCGCGGTGCGCCTGCTACCCCGCCAGATGATCTCCCGCTCGCAGACGAACGCGTCGTCGTCCCGGACACCCATGGCTTCCCACAGCTTCTCCTTGATCCAGATCCGCCGGGCACCGGCGTCGTCCGCGTCGGCGACATCAGCCAGCAATGGCTCGATATCCAGGTCGGAAAGGTGCAGGGCGAACACCGGGTCCTCGTCACCCTCGGAGCGCAGCTGGCCGAACTCGGCCTGGATCTCGCGCAACCGGGTGACCGCGAGTGAGCCGGGGGAGACGGTGCGGGAGGTGAGCGAGCCGTGGTTGAGCGCGGCCAGCCGGGTACCGGTGAGCCGGTTCAGCGCGGACACGTCGGGGGCGAGTGAGGCCAGCAGCAGCGTCTTGACCAGCCGCTCGTCGGCGAGGAAGCGGGGGTCGTCGGTGGAGCCGTACTTGTCCTCAAGGTAGGCGCGCACCCGCTTGTGGAAACGCTGGGCGGCCTCGGCCTCCTTGCGCAGCCGGTCGGTGAACGCCGCCGTGCTGCCCTCGGTGAGCACGTCCCACAGGTCGCCGAGCGGGATCAGCTCGCCGACTTTCATGTCGTCCCGGCGCCGGTGCAGCATGTCCTGCAGCAGCTTCAGCCCGGTGCGCTCGCGCTGCAGCGCGCCGGACAGCGCGACGAGGACGTTGAGCAGAGCCGGAGACAGCGGGTAGACGGCGCGAAAGTCGGACCACTGGGCATGCGTGGCGCCGTTCGCGTCGAGCAGCGCCTCCTTCACCCCGGACTTGACCGAGTCGATCCGGGCGAAGGCGGCGTCCAGCTCGGATTCCTTGCCCGGCAGCGGCTTGAGCACCCGCTCCTTGATGATCGCGGGCAGGTTGCGGTCCTCGAGGCTGATCGTGTCGAACCGCTCGGCGAGGTACTGCACCTGCTGTTCCAGGTTCTTCACGTCCGCGCCCAGCACGTCGGCGCCGATGAGCTGGGTGAGGTCCCGCTGCCGGGAGATCAGCGAGATGATCGGCACCGGCCGGTCGGTGTCCCCGGACTCGATCAGTTTCACCAGCTTGCTGACCTGGTCGTTCACGAAGTCGCGGCGGGAGAGGTGCGCTTGTAGCCAGAGGATCAGCTCGTCCAGGAAGAGGACCACGCCGTCGTAGCCGAGACCCTTGGCGTGCCTGCTGATCACCGAGAGGCCGTTCTCCAGCGGCAGGAAGGCGTCCTTCTCGCCGCGCTTGTTGGAGGCGTAGGAGGCCATCGGGCCGGAGAGCAGGGCGGACACCAGCGCGTCCCGCAGCGGCTCCCCGGCAGGCGCGGCGAACGCGGCGTCCAGCTCCGCGCTGGTCCACCCGCTCATCTCGTCCAGCGGCTCGACGTCGTCCTCATCCGCCGGGGCCTGCTCCTCGCGGCCGCCGAGCAGCTCGATGAACTTCTCGTCCCCGATGCTGGCGCGTAGCCCGCGGGCGTCCCGCAGCATTTCATCGGAGCGGTACACCGGCGGGGTGTCCGCTTTCGGGTGCACTTCCCGGACGGTGTGCACGTACCCGCCGAGCAGTGCGGAGTCCAGGTCGGTGGCGCCGACCAGGTGGTAGGGCACCATCAGGAACTTCCGCCCGCGCAGCCACTCGTCGTGTTCGGTGAAGACGGGGGCCAGCTCACGCTTGTCCCGGGCGGCCTCGTGGTCGTTGAGGATGGCCTGCAGCACGGTGAGGAAGTGACTCTTACCGGAGCCGAAGGAACCATGCAGGTAGGCGGCGTGCGAGCTGCCGTCCCGCAGCGCGGCGCGGACCAGCAGCAACGCCCTGCGGAAGGCGTCGAGGAGCTGGTCGGTGACGACGTACTGGCCGACCATCACCTCGGTGGCGGTGAACCCCTTGGACAGGTCGATCTTGAAGTCGCCGGAGTGCACCGACTCCGGCATGTCCAGTACGTCGCGCAGATACATCTGCTCGCTCACCCGCGTGCCGCCCCTCTCTTGCGCCGTTGCTCCGGCCGCCAATCCTTCAGATTATCGTCCGTCAGCTGGTGCGTGACCTGCTGCTGGTGCAGGTAGGTCCTGAGCTCCTCGGCGGGGTTGCCGCCCCACTCCGGGTCGTAGTCACCATGCCACTGGTGCACCCAGGGCATCAGCTCGGCCAGCCCGGCCAGCAGCGGGGTGATTTTCGCGGTGTCCCGTCCTGCCTGCTCGGTGCGGTCGTTGACCAGGTTGACCAGGGCCTGCGCCTGGTCGAGGTGGTCCCAGCCGGCCCAGCCGAGCAGTAGCGTCGGGTCGGCGTCCGGGCTCGCCTCCGGGTAGGAGATGAACCGCTCCTTCGGCACGTCCAGCTTGCCCCGGTGCGACCAGTAGGAGGTCTTGCGGAAGTCGGCGGACTTGTACTTCGGCGGTACCGGGATGTCCAGCCGTTTGCCGGTGCGGTCCTCCTCGCGCTGCTGCTCCCAGACGTCCTCCCACTGGGCGCGCTTGCGCAGGCCGGTGTCCTTGTACCGCATCGCGGCGAGGTAGGGAACGTGCTCGTCGGCGATGATCCGCTCCAGCACGTCGGCCAGCGGCAGATCCCGGTTGCCGAGGTGGTCGGCGGCGTAGAGCTGGGCGACCTGGTTCAGGTCCTCGTCCCCGCGTAGCAGGTCGGCGAGCTGATTGACGGTGAGCGTGCGCGGCTGCTTGATCCCGTCGATCGGCGCGTACCAGAGGTTTTTGTCCTCGCACCGGTCCAGCAGCCAGGTTTCGAGGGCTTCGCGCTCCTTCTTCTCCCAGGGCTCACTCGCCCACCGCCGCTTGCACTCCGGCCGCTCGATCAGCGCGATGTCCCGGCGGTTCTCGATCGTCTCGATCCGCTTCTCGACGACCCGCTTGTAGCCTGCCGGCCAGTGCTCCGGAATCTCCGTGATCGGCGTCGACCCATGCCGCTCGAACCAGGCGGTCTCGACCTCTCCGGCCGCCATCTTCCGCGCCAGCACGATCTCAAACGCCCGCTCGCCGAGCTTGAGCTCCGGCACGTCCTCGTCCTTGGCGCGTAGTTCGGCGGCCTCGGCCTCGGTCAGCAACCCGTAGAGCCGGTAAACCTCCCAGTCCAGCTCCTCCTGCTGCGCGATCATCCTCCCCCGGATGCGGGTGTGCTCGGCTCGGGCAGCTTCTAACCGATCCCTGGTCGGTGTGGATTCCTCCGCGATGGCTGATGGCTCGCAGGCGGCAAGCTCCTGCGCTTGTGAGTCCAATCCTTGCCCGAAGCTGAGTGGAAGTTCGGCAGGAAGTGGAAAATCTTGTAGCTTGGTCCCGGTGAATTCGAAAAAGCGCTCCCACATCTCGGTCTTGATCCCAGACTGGTAGCCCTCGTTGCCCTTGTTGTGGCTAACTTGCTTGAGCCAGAAGCAGGCCGTGGACGAGTTGAGGATGCCGAGCAACGCCAGATGATCGTCCTCGCCCGCGTCTGTGGGCAACTTGATGACCGGAGCAGACTGCTTGAACACCTTACCGCCTCGGTCCAGAACAAAGTGATTGTGTGTCGCTACGAAGCCGAAGGAAATCGACATCGGTGAACGAAAACGGTTCGGGAAGAACATGCTGTGCTCGAACCACCAGAGCCCGCGTTCTTCAGGTTTATTTCCGAAATCTATTCGCTCTCTCAATGAGGTCCTGTTTGGCCAAGCAAAACGATGCTCGGAGTTTCCCAGGTCACGTCTGTTGCCTTGTGGATCGTATGGAAAAAGTGTACGTATTGGTGCCTCGATTGTAAAGTCTCGGACGTGTTCGCCGAGGATTACTGGCACGCAGCCCGTGGAAACATTTCTAGTGTTCGTTGAGGTTCGGGGTAGGTAGAATGCATCGTCTAGGCCGGTGTGAGTGGTGCGCCCGCTACTGTCCATACGTTCGCTCAGCCTCGATGCGGGCGAATCTAATGTGACGAGCAGATCCGAAGCTCCGCCACCACTTAGCGACCATGGGTGAGTCGAAAAGCTTTGCCTCGGTATGTCCTGCGACGACACCCATTCTGAGTCGCTGCCGGGTCGGTCGATCTGATCGACTATTGCCGTCCACACGAATCCGGTAGTCGGATCGTTGGGTACGGTCGGCTCGCCCCGTACCCCGAGGACAGTACGGATTGCCTCGTTTGGGTTCGGGTAGGTCTTGCGTCCGACGAGGATGACTGTTGGGGTTCCATGTCCTGGGATATATGCACCAGAGCTGTCGATCACATAGGTCAAGGCAACGGTCGGGAAGAACTGCTCAATTACCTTCCTTCCAAATTCGCGTTTCATGAACGAGTTCGCGGTGATCTGGCCGACGAATCCGCCTTCCTGGTCACGTGTGGCCAGGTGGAAAAGTCGCTGAGCGAACGGAACCGACAATGCGTACGTTCCCGCGCATGCGCTCCAACGTTCCCGATAGTTCTTGTTCTCTTGTTTGTCCTTCACCGTGATGTACGGCGGGTTGCCGACTACCACGTGGTACGACGACGGGGTCAGGAGTTCGACCTTGTTGACGTACTCGTTCACATCCTCGGTGCGGTAGGTGAACTCCTCGGCCATCGCGAGCAGGTCGCCCTGCTCGCCCTTCACGTCCCGGCCGTGCATGAGGGAGTCGCCTACCGCGACGTTGATCGGGAACTCCGGTGTGCTGGACAGGCGCTCCGCCCCGCCCGCCTGCATCGCGGCCACCAGCAGCCGGAAGCGGGCGATCGACGCCGCGAACGGGTTCTTGTCGCAGCCGTGCACGGACCGTAGCGAGCGGCGGATCAGGTCCCAGTCGTCCACCCCGGGTGCGGTCTTGCGCCACTTGTCCAGCAGCCGGTGGAAGATGCCGAGCAGGAAGTGGCCGGAGCCGCAGGCAGGGTCGATGGTGCGCAGGCCGTGCAGGGCCCGCTCCACCCCGCCGCCCTGGCGGTGGATCTCCACGGTCGGCTCGAGGCCGAACTCCTCGACCGCGGGCTCCAGCGTGAGATCGAGGATGAACTCCTCCACGAACTCCGGGGTCTGCAGCAGGGCGTAGGTTTTCCGGGCGGCCTCGGACAGGTCCTGGTACAGGTCACCGAGAAACCGGGTGTTCCACTCCGGGTCGGTGAAGTCGTGCACGATCTCGTTGTCCGAGTCACGCTTGCGCCAGAAGCGCAGCAGCGCACTGGCCGCCTCGTACGAGGGGGTCAGGTCCCACAGTGGGTTGTGTGCCCGGTCGAACAGCCCGGCCGCCGTGGGGTGGGCATCTGCCAGATGGGTGAACGCGGCCTCGAGCCAGTCGCGGTCGTTGCACTCCGGGTACTCGCGGAAAAACGCCTCGTGCCGTGCCTCGGCCACGGCCAGCGCATCACCAGGACCAGCAAGGAACGGCTCCGGGATCAGGCCGTTGTCCTCGCTGAACCGGACGAACACGCAGCCCAGCACCCAGGCGACCGCCGCCTGGGTGACCCGCTCGTCCCGCCAGGTCTCGTAGGTCGCCGCGGTGCGCTTGGCCTGCATGGCCTCGTCGTACTCGGCCCGTAGCCGGTCGTGGAACTCCGGCTCGGCGCTGCGCTCGCGAAGGTCATCCTCCAGCGCGTCGACCTGCTTCTTGGCATCGGCCAGCAACGCCTCGTGATCGATGGCCACTCGATCCCTCTCCCTCCTTGTGCCTGCCCTGGCGACATCGCCAAGATCCCCCGCAGCGCTACCCAACGTACCAATCGTTACAGAATCGAGTGGCGCTGGCGTTATTCGAGCTGCCATTCCTCGCGCAGCAGGGTCGTCAGTTCCTGCTGGCGGCGCTCCAGTACGTCCGAAGTCCACTCCTGATGGCTCAGCACACCGGTCGTCAAGGCGAAATTGCTGACCCCGTTCTTTCCGGTGAAGTACTTCTCTTTCTTCATCGCGAAGTCGTAGTTCTGCGCTTCCGAGTTCTTCCGGCGGTTGAGCAGAACCAGGTTGGCGATCCGGTGCCGCCATTGCCGGTGCTCGTTGTCCGAGAACTCATTCATCCAGGTGCTGTTCGGCTTCGGATTCTGCGGTAGCACGTGCTCCACCGTGATGATCGGATGCTTGTAGGTGGCACCGGAATCCTTCGCGAGTACCTCGTCGACCCGCAACAGCACGTACTTGCGCACCTTCGTCACCAGGTACAGCGGGCCGTCCAGTTGCTTCAGTGTCTCCGCCTGCTCGTCCTCGCTCAGCCGGAACGCGCCCGCGGAAAGTCCGTGACCCGCGTCGAGCCCGCGGAGCAGCTCGGCGTACCGGTTCGCCCGCAGCGACGTGTAGACACGCCGGATGAACATACTGGCGGCCAGCCTCTCCAGGCTCTGGAAGAAGCGGTCCAGCCACTCGGGTTCACCGCCGTGATGCCGTAGTGCCCACAGGGCAGGTGCCCGCCAGTCGTTGTTGTCCAGCTGACTGAGCCGCTTGAACCAGGCGTTGACCCGCTCCGCCGCGTCCGGATCCTCCGGTGCGACATACGCCAGGTCCCGTATCTTCTCGTACGCGTCGGCGTACGGGACCAGCACATCGTCCACGAAATGGTCCGCGCGGTTGGGCAGGTAGGAGTCGAGCACCTGCTCGGGGAACTCCTTCAGCAACTCCCGCTTGGCGCGGTCCTTGGCGAAGATCATCCTGATGTGCAGGAAGAGGTCCGCGAAGTCCTCGCGGCCGAGTGCCTCCTCCGCGTCTTCCCATTTCTTCGAATAGTTGGCCGACTGACCATTCGTCAGGTTCCCGATGATGGTCGACTTGAAGATGTCCGCGGGGGAGAGATCCAGCCCGCGGTCGTTCATCACGCTGAAGATCCGGTGCGCGCTGTTCAGATCGGACGTGCTCACCACGACCAGGTACGTCCGGTCGCTCAGCATCCGGATCAGCTCCAGCCGCCGGTTCTCGTGCCAGCCACCCAACTTGTCCGACAGCACACCGGAGTTGGCCTGGATCGCCTCCTGCGCCTCGGTGGACATCGCGTTGGCGGGTACCTTGGCCAGCTCCCTGGTGCCGAGGGAGGTCTGCACGTACTTGTGGAAGAACTCGGTGTCGCGGGAACGCAGCGCCAGTCGAGGTTTGCGTTGCAGTCCCCTGGACTTCTTGCCCGGCTCGCAGATCATCTCGTCGAGTTCCTTGGCGAACTCCTCGTCCCGCGTGAGGTCGCGCAACACGGCATAGAGGATGGTGAGTGTGGTCAGTCGTTGCTGGCCGTCGATCACCTGGGCCGCCGGTGCGTCCGGATCCTTCACCAGCACGATCGAACCCAAAAAGTACGGTTCGTCCCGGTTGCGGTCCAGCGCCTCGATCAGGTCGTCCAGCAGCTGGAGCGTCTGTTCAGTTTCCCAGGCGTACGGCCGCTGATACTCGGGAATCTGAAAGTCGTAGTCACTGCAGAAGATCTTGTGCAGCGGCACTTCGTGGGCTTCGAGCTGCTTCACGCGTGTTCCCCTCATCGGATCGAGACCGGACTGTCCAGCGTGCCAGATCATCGCGCCAAGTCAACGGAGAGTTACGTAGGGTTGCAAAGTTCTTCCCGGGTCGGGACGGTTCGGGTTACTAGATCTCGATCTCCGTTTCGATCTCGACCAGCGCCTCGAACCGGGCACGCAGCTCCGCGTACAGCCCTGGCATGCTCTCGTCCACCTCCAGCACGACAGCCAACGCGTACCGCTGGGGATCGTCGGGCGCTGCCCACCGGGACGTATTCCGAACCACCAGCACCAGTCGCTCGTGTTCGGGATGCTTCCACCGATGAGTCGTCCACCGCTTGGTGGCGGCCTGGTTGGCGCCGAGTAACCGGCGCTTGTCGCTGGGCTGCAAGTCGACCTTGGCATTGTCCAAAGCCTCCGGTGGTTCGCCGCCGGACGCGGTGAACTTACGTTGTACCTCCTGTACGGACGGCCCGCGGTAGGCGTACACCGACATCCGGCTGGCGAGGTACTTCAGGCTGGTTGCCCGGGTATCCGGGTTGAAGGCCAGCGCGACGGTGAGTGACTTGCGGCCGGTGGCGAAGAAGGCGGAGGGCACCGGGACCTCGTAGAAATGGACCTGGTCGGGCCGCATCGACTCCTCGGCCAGCAGCACGGCCCGGTGCTCGGTCGAGACCTCGGCTCGCTCCGTGGAGACCCGGCCGAACCCGCTGAGCCCGAGTTGCGCGCGGTCCGCCGCCTTGTCGGTGTCGGCGTCGAGTACCTGGGGGACCGGCTCGGCCGACGCGAGCACGAGCGCCCGCACCGCTCGGCCGGACAGCCACGGGTACCGGCCGAGTACCCGCAGGCAGGCGTGGCTGACCAGGGGTGCCGCGAGGCTGGTGCCGATGTCGGTATCCAGTAGATGCTCCGGGTCACCGCCCGTGCCCCCGACGATCGTGCCGGTGGCCCGGTCGGTCCGCACCTGTTTGCGATCCCGATCATGAACGTAGGTGCCGCCCGGCGCGGTCAGTTCCGGCTTGATCGCGTCTTCGATCCCAGGGCCGGTCCGGCTCACCGGGCTCGGAGTTCCCTGCGGGCCGAGCGGGCGTACGGACACCGATTCGCGGGCCGGCCGCGCACCTTGCTCGTGCCCCGGCACCAGGGCACCGACGGTGAGGGCGAGCGCCGCCATCGAAGGTGGCGCGAGCCGGTGTTCCCCCGAAGTGACCTGGCGGGCCGCGTACTCGACGCCGGTGTGGTCCCCGGGAAACACGTTTCCGGTACTGACGACCAGCACGACGTCGTGCTGCCTGGCGAGTTGATCCAGCGCGGCGGCGATGGCCACCGGCCGTGGTGGCCGGTACGGATGTGCGGGATCACCCAGGGACAGGTTGATCACCCGAGCGCCGTGCCCGATCGCCAGCTCCACGGCTTCCTCGACCATCGGTTGCCACAATGTCTTATCGGGAAACTCGGTCTGGTGATCGAGCACTCGTATGCCGAGTAGCTTTCCGGCCGGGCGCAACGGCTGCCTGTAGTGCAGCGCTCGTTCCAGCGACCCGTACAGGGCGAGACTGGCGACCCGGCTCCCGTGCCCGTTCTCGTCGGCGCCGTCCGTGAACGGTGCGATGGCCAAGGCTTCGCGTACCGCCGGTGCCAGTAACGGATGTCCGGCCTGGATGCCGGAGTCGATCACCGCCAGCGTGGCCGATCTCTGGTTCGGCGGCTCGACCGGCGGGAACCGGTCATGCGACCACAGCCGGACCTGGCTGCGGGTGAGCAAGGGGCGCGGGAGCAGGCTCACCCTGCTCACCCGGTCGGTGCGTACCACCTCCACCAGCCGTCCCGCCGGGATATCGGCCCTGATCAGCGAGAAGCCCACGTCGTGGCGGCAACTGGTGTCCAGCTCCCCGGCACCCGCATGGGCCAAGGCGGTCCGGGTCTCCTGATGACGGCGTTCCGTGTCGGCTCGGGTCTCCGTGCACCAGCACTCGAGATCGACCCGCAGCAGTTCGGCCGGGTCCGCGCCGGCGACCCGTTCCCGCACGTCATCGTCGATGACGTCGGCCGGTTCAAGCGGCCGGACGACGTCGATGGCGTCGAACAGACTCCGGTAGCGCGGTGTGCCCTCGGCTGTTGTCTCGCTGTGGAACGCTTGGCAGCGTTCGCGGAACGCGGTGAGTGCTGGATCGCTGGCGAACGCCGCCAGTGCCTGGTGGCCGGTCACGCCCAGCACGTGCGCGCCGGCCCGCTCTACCTCGTCGGTGAGATCGTGAACCTTCCGGTTGAACTCGATGACCATGACCAGTTCGGGCTTGATGCCGAGCACGGGCTCCCGCTCGCGGTGCCGGTCCCGGATTGACTCGAGTTGCCTGTCGATGTTCCGCGCGTGTGACCGGTGGTCGGGATACGAAGGTCCCTGCCCGCCACCGCCGCCCGGAGTCCTCCGCCGGGGGAGCGGACCGAGGACCTGGGCGAGGCGCAGGTGGGCATGCTCGGTTCCGGCGTCGAATGACAACTGCGTCATGTAATCCGGCATACCCGCTCGGTGAATGCCAGTACATGCGTGCGGACCGGAATTCAACCGGTTCGACTAGTCGGGCGGCGCCGCTCCGTCGATCAGTGTTCGCCGGCGACGCATCCGTTCGACCGCTGCCTCCATCGCCGCATCGTCCACCGCCGACCTGCCGGCAAGCACGGTGCGTCGCATGGCCTCGAAGCACACCAGCTCCACCTCGGCCGGACTGAGCGTGCCGAGCCGTCCCGCCCAGTCACCGGCGTCGAGTTCCGTCGGCATCGCCCGCAGCTTGAGGGCGATGAGTTCGGCGAGCTGCGCTTCGTCCAGCGAGTCGAACCCGATCAGCTCGTCGAACCTGCGCCACATGGCCGCGTCGACCAGTTGCGGGTGGTTGGACGTGGCCACCACGAGCGACTCACCGTGCAGATCCTCCAGCGACTGCAACACCGTCGCCGCGACCCTGCGCATCTCGCCGTGGTCCCCGGCCTGGGCGCGCTCCTGGCCGAGTACATCGAACTCGTCCAGCAGCAGCACGCAGGGGGTTTGCTCGGCGAACCCCATGATCGCCTCGACGTTGCGGGCGGTGTCACCGAGGAACGAGGAGGTCAGTGCGGCGAGGGAGGCGGTGGCCACCGGCAGGCTCAGTTCGGCCGCGATGGCGTGCGCCGTCGCGCTCTTCCCGGTGCCCGGCGCGCCGAGCAGGAGCAGCCGTTGCCGGGGGCGCAGGCCGTGGCTGGTCAGAGCACCCCGCGAGCGGTTCTCCGCGACGATCTCCTCGATGACCTCGCGCGCCATCGGGGCCAGCACGAGCTCGCTCAACTCCCGGTTCGGCTTGGTCAGCCGCAGCAGGGGACGGTCGTCCCGGCTCTTCGGGATCGGTCGCAGGGTCAGCGGCAGGTCCGCACCGGGGCGTGGCTTGTTCAGCTCGCGTTCCAGCTCGTTGGCGAGCAGCCGGTGGTTCTTCCGCCTCTCCTCGGCGACCAGTTCGTCCGCCGCCTGCCGGAAGGCCGCGTCGTCGGCGCGGGAGTAGCTGGCGAACAGGCGGCGCAGTAACTCGCCCTGTGCCATCGCCCGTCCTCCCGTCAGTACCGACCGTAGCCGGTTACCACCCTACGTTTCCGCCTTCGGTAGCGCCGAGCAGGCCCGTGATCAGCGTGAATGTCCGGTCCGGCCCGCCCTGACTTCGGCAAGGAACGTGGTGAACGCCCGGCTGTCGAAGGTCAGGTACCCGGCGTGGCGGTTCTTGGTGTCCCGGACGGCGGCGTGCTCGGTATCCCTGGCGACCTCGACGCAGTTGTTGTCCGGTGCGGTGTAGCTGCTGGTGCGCCAGGTCTGGGTGGTCATCGGTCCTCCAGGTATGTCGCCTGCCTCCCGATCAACTCGGCTGACGCCGCGGGCGACAGGGCGGCCTCGCTCGCCACGTCCCGGAAGGACGCGACGAACTTCTGCACGTCCTCCTCATTCTCCACCCACTCACCGCCACCCGGGTACTCCAGATAGACGGCGTCCGGGTCCTGCTCGTCGGCGAACCCGAGGATGGTGGAGCCCCCGCCGCTCATCGTGCCGTAGGAACCTGCGGAGAACGGGATCACCTGGATGGTGACGTTCGGCATCTCGGCCAGGGTCAGCAGGTGCCGCAGTTGGGCCGCCATCACCTGCGGGCCGCCGACCTCGCGGTGGATCACCGCCTCGTCCAGCAACGCATGCAGTTCAAGCGCGTCCGGTCCATGCAAGATCTTGGCGCGGCTCGCCCTGGCGGCCAACACTCGGCCCTCGTCAACGGCAGGGTTGTGGAACTGATGCGATGACTTCCAGGTAGTTGCCGTGTATTCCGGTGTCTGCAGCAAGCCGGGTATGCCCAGTGATTCGATGGTGCGGCTGCTGTTCGCATCGACCTCGGTGCGTGCGAACGCGCGACCCTTCGGGTTGTAGACCGTCGGATGCGCAACTCGCTTGCTGTCCTGATTGGCATCGGTCCACATGTCCTCGGCCTCACGGCGCTCGCCTTCGCTCGCCTCGTAGAAGGTGAGCATCGCGCCGAGCACGTTCCAGCCGGGCAGGCTGTGCCCGCTCTCGATCCGGGACAGGGTTGCCTGCGACTTGCGAGTCAGGTTCTCGAAGTCCTCCTCCGTCTTTCCCGCGCGCTTACGCAAGCTGTGCAGGAACTGACCGAGCTTGCGCTTACGTCTGGTCTGGACGGATGGCATGGCTCCCTCTCTTGCCGGTTCGTAGTCACTCTAACGCCCACAGTGACAAGTGTATGTTCACTCATAAGTGCTCTATCACTCGCGCATATACACTAGTAGCTTAGCGTCTGTTGGCGGGGTCGGATGCCTACCTTCCCTCCCCCGACCAGGCATCCGGCCCCGCCGACCCGGACATGGAGAGGTGGTGAACGCCGATGGAGATCGTCGGCGTGATCGTCGGGATCGGGTTCCTCGTGCTGGCCGTGCTGCTCGCGGCCTTCTTCGTCTGGGATGCGCGCAGAACCTATGGCGTGCACTCCAACCGGGACCCGGCCTTATCCGTGCTGGCGCTGGCCGGGCGGCTGGCCAGGGAGCGGATGGAGGGGAGCGGGGAATGACCTTCGGCGGATTCGCGTTCGATCTTTGGCAGACGATCGACGAGGGCAGCACGATCACCTGCGCTCATGCGGGCGAGGAGGTGCACCTTTCGATCGGTGTCTCCGACGCCTGGCTGAACCTCACCTTCACCGAGGAGGGCATGGCCGCCCTGGTGGCTGCCGTCTCCGGGGTGCTGGACCGCTGACACCGCCCCGTACCCTGTTGCCATCCAACGAGGTGAACCCCGGCCAACCGTCGGCGACCCCGGACCAGTACTGCCCATGCGCCTGATGCTGACTCTGCTCGCACTGCTCGCCGTCCTGGCGGGATGCGGCTCGAACACCTCGGGCGTGACGGTAAAATTCGACGAGGACCTCAAGGAGGCGATCGCCGAACTGGCCCGCACAGACGGCTCACGATCGCTCAAGGAGCTGGCCCCAGGCGACTGGACCTCCGTGCACGTCCTGACCGGACCCGCGTCCGGCGCGCGGATCGAGGAGGAGCTGGGTCGGCCCGCCGAGATCGAGGGCGACGGCACCTACGGTGGGGACTACGTGCAGGACGGCAACCTGCTCGTCTTCCAGCGCGACGACGACATCGTGCGGATGGTCAGCCTCGGCCAACTCGCCGCGCTCGGTGCGGGTGAGTACCGCGCGGACGTGGTGCTGCGGGCGCATGGTGGTGGCATCACGATGACCGGCCCGGACGGACGTCCGGCAGGCCGCTGACCCATGGTCAGGCGGGCTCGATCTTGTGCCCGAGCACCCTGCGCAGGATGCGCAGAAAGCGTCGTTGTCCGAGGGGATGCCGCCGGACCAGGGTCACCTCGTTTCCCTTGGTCGTGCGGAGCGTGACCTCGACGGTCCAGCCATGCCGAAGCACCCGTGCCTGCGCGATCGAACGGGCGCGCAGCACCGGCTCGGTGAAACCGCGAGTGGCCAGATTGCGCCGCATCTCGGCCACCGTGTGCAGCCGATGCCACGGGCTGAGCGGCCCGAAAATGAGTCGCTGCCGGGGTTGCGCGCCGCGCTGTGCCCACAGTTCGTTCTGCGCCCTGCGCCCGGCGAGTTGCGACACCGTCAACAGCAAACCTTGGACACCGGCGAATACGATGATCACTGCGAGTCCCGCACCAGACGGTTCCGCTAACGCCATCCACAAAATGGCGAGCGGTACCACCACGCAGAGCACGAACGGAATGCCGAACAGGAGCTGCTGCCGGTACCAGACGTACGGATCCGGTAACAGCCCGATGCCGTCCCGCAGTTCGTGCACGGCGACCCAGCCGTGGTCGGCCATGCGCACCCAGGTCGTCTTGCCCGGCCGTTCTCGCTTCGAGCTCACCGGCCCGCCAGTACTTCCTCGGTCAACTCGGCGGATCGAGCGCAGGCTTCTTTCCCGATCTCGGCGAAGTCGACGCTCACCACGGTGCCGTCGACCTCGAAGAATGTCGCGCACCCCGTGTCGTTCTCTGCGACCACAACCGACTTACCGGCTATCGTCGCCTCCCTGGTCGGTCCGGGGTTGAGTTGCCGCCAGGAGGCTAGATCCCCCTGCTCGTAGGCTATCAACAGCGCTCGTACCAATGGGCTTTCCCCTTCGATTGACCATGCACAACTCGGTCCCCCTGGACCACTTTCGCTGTATCGGTGGCTTGCTCCGGGAAAAACTGCGTCAACTGTCTTGGGGGTATCAGCAGAACATGTCGTCTGCACCAATTTCAGCGCCGTTTGAGAAACATCCTTACCTGTGGATGATGGTCCAGGATCGTTATTTCTTTTCGAGTCTGCATCGGGCGAGCAGGATACCACGACGAGTAGGAATGATCCGAAGACAACTCGGTTACGCCAGGTCATTGATCGTCGCTCAACCACTCGATTTGATCGAAGTCTTCCATATCCTCTGAATCTGATGTTCGGCGTCTCGGTTCAGCTCCCTTCTGTTCCCTCTTGTCGATCTCTGTGGATATTTCTTCAATCTCCTTCCGTGCTTGCTTGACGAACTCATCGCGCTCAGCTTCGGGTATTGATTCGTATCGTTCAACGAACAATCCCAGGGCGCGCATGGCGTACGGTGTATCAAGCACTTGCGCCGCCTCGCGAAGTGACATCTTGCCGGCAGCGTAACGTTCTAGCTCTTTCTTGACTCGCTCGTCCTTGATGTGATCAAGAGATTTACTTATGCTCCGCCTTTCATGCTCGAGGTCTGCTCGACGAAATGTGTTCGGGTCAGAATGCAATAGTTCCTCCTGGTCAGGCGGGCGTATGAAATGTACCACTAGGGAACATGCGGCCGTTTGTCTTTGTCTCGAACGAACTGTCGCCGGACATGCTCAACGATGCCTCAAAAGCGACCAGCATGTCCTTGAGGCGAATAGTGCGACTCAGAATCTCGTATCCGCTTTCTACGGCCTGGTATACACGATATGCGGCATGTGCCGCGGTGAAGATGTTGAGGCCGGGAATTTCGACAGTTCCGGTGGCTGCAAGGGCTGCTATTCCTGCCTGAATGCATCTGTCGATCCAGTTGCTGACCTCGCCCGAGAGGAAAATAAATATCTCGTAAGAACCTTCGGCTACCTCGATGAACTGATTGCATAAGTATCGATTTACATCGTGCTCGCCGCGCAAGCCATCTGCGATCTTTTCAAGATGATCGTACGCGGCTGAGGATGCATTGCCGGTCCAGTCATCTTGCCCTCGTCTAATGTAGTCGTCGATGTTTGCTGCCACGTCCGAGTACGCCCAGGCGGCGTTGTTGAATATATCAGCGCTTCGCCTGATCTCGCACCAATCACCCAGTAAACCGTTTGCGATTGTTTCCAGTGGATCTTCATCCAGAACCCATTTAATCAGTTCACGAATTCCCGGTCCCGCCTTCATGAGGTCGGACTCCGGGGCAGGTTTCCAGCTCATCTGCTCGTCGTACGACGGTGGTTCGACCAGTCGGCCCCTGGCGTCGGACAGATCTGTGTAGGGCGCGTTGGGCGCATCGATCGGTGCGACATCGCCAACGTTGAACGGGACATCGTACTTGTGCCGGGGAAGTGTGGCATCCACCTGTGCCGCGCTGCCATGTTCGGTGCTCGCGTAGTACTCCTGTGCCCTGGTCAGGGTGTCGCCTGCCTGGCTGCAGCACGTCTGTGCCACTGTTGCGCGATTCATGTTGCGATATTTGACGCTCCCGGCTCGCATCTCTGATGCCTTGTAGTTCGAGCAGGCCGGTAAAGGCGCCAGTATTGATCTTGTAGAAATGGTTGGACAGGTCGTACATTGCTTCGGCCTGCCGCTCCATACCGGCTGCCATCTTGCTCAGTGCGCCTACGTCAACCTGAAACCCGGGCAATTCGGTCCTCCCCACCTGCGCCGGTCGCGAATACCGGAAGTCTAGCGCCGGTTACTCGACGTACGCAGCCAACTCGGCTCGCCGGTGGGGTCGGTCACCTGACTGGTCGGATGGTTGACGGACCCACCTTGGCTACTGATTGGGACACGCGGTATCACTGTGGGTATGTCGCCGATCCCTGAACTTCAACAACGCCAGATCGACAGGTGGTGCGAGCGGCGCGCCCCCACCGACGATCGAGGTGACGTGCGGTTCGAGACACGGCGACGAGGCGGCAGGGTCACCATCGTGCAGCGCCGGCCACCATGGCCTTACGAGCCGGGCGCGGACTGGACCGTAGAGCCGATCGCGCAGTTGCGTTGTACCGCCGACTGCCAGTGGACCTTGCACTGGGTGGACCGGCACGGCAAGTGGCACCGGCTCCCGGAGACCTCACCGGAGTACAGTCCGGTGCCCCTGCTCGACGACATCGAGCGCAACCTCAGCGGCGGTCATTTCGGCGGCTGATCTGTTCAAGCGGCGTCGGACGGGCGGAGCTGGGCCAGGAACTGCGACATCAGGGCCACCATCCGATCGTCCGGCAGGACCTCGACCTGCTCGCCCAGCAGGCGCGGCGAGTCGTTCGGTGCCTCCGCCGGGCAGAGCAGCCACAGCCCGTGCGGCTGCTCGTCCGGGAGCCGGGCGGCGCGCTGCAACTCCACCAGCAGGGCGTGCCCGCCCGCCTCCGCGTACCGGCCGAGCAACCCGGCGTCGTGCAGGAAGACCACCGTGCGCGGCCCGGCGTCGGTCACCCGTTCCAGCAGCCGCTGCCGCACGCGTTGCCAGGTCAGTGAGACATAGGAAGCCAACCCGCGCGGCACCGCCGTGGAGGCGCTGATCCGCGCGTCCGCGGCCAGCACCTTGGCCCAATCCTGCTGCTTCTCGGCCACCAGCTCTCGCAGCTCGGTGAGGAACAGCCGACCGAGGTCGACATCCAGCACCCCGAACCGCTCGGCCAGCAGCCGGGCGGTGCCCGGCAGATCCTTCGCCTTCACGGTGATCGCGACGAACCCGCCGCGGTCCACGGACTCGGCCAGCCGCGCCGACTGCAACTCGACAGGGTCACGCCCGGTCGCCGCGGCATCCGGGTCGATCGAGGACAGGTGGCTGGACGAGGAGCTGAGCATCCTGCGCCAGGGCTGCTCCGGGGGAGTGAACCGGCCGGTCGTCGGGCCGTAGGTCAGCTTGCTGCCTGCCGCCGCGAGGGCGCGCTCCACCTCGATGTAGCTCGGGTCGCCCAGCTCGATCTCCGGGAACCGGGCGCGCACCCGCGCCAGCAGGTTCTCCCGGGATATCCCGGCATCCCGGACCCCGACCGCGGCCTGGGAGATCCGCAGCGCCCGGTCAAGGCGGAGGTCCCGGTGGTACAGCTCGAGCCGCCGCGAGGCAGCCGCACGCTGGGACATCGCCGCGGCCAGCGCCACCAACCGGGTGTCTGCCAGCGGCCGCATGCCGTCCGGGACGCCGACCGCGCGCAGGTCCCGCAGCACGGTCGCGGCGCTCGGCAGCGGTTCCTGGTCCGCCAGCCTGTCCGCCTTACGGCCCAGCGCCACCGCGTAGTCACCGAGTTCGCTCGGCGTGGGCGCGGCGGAGCCCTCCAGCGATTCCGCGGCGATCAGCATGGTGTCGTTCTTGCGCTGCACCGCGAGCCGCGGCTCGGCCTGCTCCTCGTCCTCACCGGGCGCGAGCTCGGCCTCCACCGCGGCCCGGACGACGGCCAGCGCCTCGTTCAGAGCGCGTCGCTGATCCCCGCGCACGCTGCCGTGCCGGGCGCGGAACTCGGCGGCCACCTCCGGCGCGGTGGCGATCCGGCCGAGCTCCTCGACGATCCCGACCAGCTCGCGCCGGACCGGTTCCAGCCATTCGGCGGCGCGCCAGGACTTGATGGCGTCCACGAAATGCCGGGACACCGTGGGCTGGCTGACTTTCAGGTGCCCGGCGATCCTGCTCTGCGTGGGCCATGCGCCGAGTGGCGTCGGCGTTCCGCCGGAATCCGGCAGGCCGAGCGCGAGCCGCTCGATAGTGGGCCGGTACGAGTTCTTCCTGGCCGGGGCGGGTTCCAGGTACTCGACCAGTTGCTCGATGGACAGTCGGGTCGGCTCGGCCTGCTCGCCCGCGGCTTCCGCCGGTTCCGGGTGCGCGGTGCTGCTCGCGGCGCGGAGCAGCCGAGCCGTCCACTGCTTGTGCCTTCGGTTGAGTTCTTTCCGGGTCAGCGAGCCCGCGCCGCGGGCCCGCGCGATGACGTGCAGCCGTACGCTCAGTAGTTCTTCCACCGTGGTGGCACCGTGCTCGTTCGCCACCGACACGGCACGGGGGGACAGCCCGGCCGCCTCGAGCGGGGTGTCGAGCTGTGCCGCGTTGGCCGCTATGTCGCGTGCCTCGGAAAGGTCCGTTTCCGAGGTTGATCCGTCCACAGTGGCCTGTGTGGTGGGCGGCGCCGTGGCGTCCGCCTCGCTGAACACCGCGCGCCAGGCGTCCTCCATCCGCCGCAGGGTGGTGAACCGGCGGTCGGTGTCCCGGTGCAGCGCGCTCTCGAAGAACCGGGTCAGCCCATCGCGCAGTGCGGGTTCGAACAGCTCCGAGTCGATCCTCGGCAGGTCGTCGGCGCCCATGTCGGGCGCGGTCAGCTCGTCCCCCCATTTCGGACGCTCACCGGAGGCCATCTCGTACAGCGTCACCGCCGCCGCGTACCACTCGGCCTGCTCGTCGAACCGGGGTCGCCGCAGCGAGCCGAGGAACGGGTCCAGGTACCCGCGGGTGCCCGCGCTGACGTCGGAGGCCGGGGCGTCGTGCAGCGAGAAGTCGAACAGCTTCAACTGCTTCGAGCGGTCCGCGCGCTGGAAGATGCCGAAGTTGGCCGGCTTGATGTCCCGGTGCCGGACGCCCTTCGCGGCGAGCTGGTCCAGCGCGCTGAACAGGTCGCGGCTGAAGCGTTCCAACTCGTGGTAGGTGAGCCGGCCCTCGTCGTGCAGCCGTCGCGCCAGTGACACATCCCCGGCGAACTCCAGCACCAGCACGGTCCGACCGCCGAGTGAGTCGGGGCCGCCGAGGCGCTGCACCACATAGCCGCCGCCGACCAGGTGCAGCGCCTTGTTCTCGGCATGCAGCCGGTCCGCCTTCTCGTCGTCCAGCGCGACCTTGAGCACCCGCTGCTCGACCTCGGGCTCGCCGCGCTCGTCCTCGACGAGCCGCTCGACCAGCAACGCCCGCGCGGTCGCCCCGGTGCCGAGCACCTTGGCGACCTCCCAGCCGTCGTGCAGCTCCTGGCCGACCACCGCGGTGAGCGGGTCGATCTCGGTGGTCGAGGCGGGCCGCGGGGGAGCGGTCTCCCGCTCGGCGCCGTCCAGCTCGCGCAGGAACGTGTCCGCGGAGTCGAGCCGGTGGGCCACATCGGGGCTGGTCGCCCGGTGGATGAGCGCGTCCAGCTCGGCGGGCAGCGTGTCGTCCACCGCGGTCACATGCAGCCCGTCGTCGGTACTCAGCCGCTCCTTCAGCTCGGCCCGGTTCGCGGCCGGGTTGCGCCCGGACAGGATGAGGTATGCGACCGCACCCAGCCCGAACACGTCGAGGTCCACCGGATCCGGGTACGGCTGGTCGGTTTCCGGGGCCAGGTAGCACTGCGCGGTGTCCTCGATGAACGCACCGTCCAGAGAGGAGTCACCGATCGAGCGCAGGTTGGTGGTCTCGAAGTCGCGCGCCGCGGTCTGCCAGTCGATCAGCCGCAGCACCGGGTTCGAACCGTCCTCGCGCGCCGCGACGTAGATCGACCGCGGCGACAGCGCCCGGTGGTACAGCGAGCGGTTGTGCGCGTAGCGGATCGCCTCGGCCAGCTGGCGTACCAGATCGAGCCGGGTGTCCGGGCCGACGTTCGCGCCGAAAGCGGCGAGGTAGGTGTCCAGCCGCAGGTCCGACTCGGCATGCCGGAACAAGATCGCCGGAAGCCCCTGATGTTCCCGGAACTGCACCGCCTGCACGATTCCGCGGTGGCTGATTCCTTGGAGTACCTGGTACTCGCGCAGCGCGGCCCGCTTGGCCTTCTCCCGGTCCGACTCGGTCGTGCCTTCCCGGACGAGGTAGAGCCGTACCCGACCCTCCTCCTTGATGTGCCCGTCGTCCCGTTTGGCCAGCCGGTCTTCCCAGAACGGGCCTGCGTCCAGCGGGCGGGGGGCCAGCTTCCAGTGGTCGCCGAACTTCAGGTGCGCGTTCGACGCCGTGATGCCGATGGTCTTCAGCAACTGCGGCAGGATGCGTGCGGAGAACTCCGCCGTGATCCGGTGCGACTCCCGTTGCGGGGGCCTGGCCAGCAGGTCCTCCCAGATTCGCGGGAGCCCGCTGCGGGCGTGCCTGGCGTAGACGTTCGGCTGCTGGAACTCGTCCAGCTCACTTTTCAGTCCGGGATCGGTCAGGAACACCGCGGGTTGGATCCACGGGATTCGTACGTTCTTCCCGGCCTTCTGCGCGGCCCTGGTCAGCTGCCCCTTGAGTTCCTTGGCCTTCAGGTCGGTGAGGGCGAGCGGGTTATCCAGGGTGCGGATACGGCCGTCGTTCGGGTCCTTCACCCGCCAGGTCGAGCCGTTGTTGGTGACGCGGCCGGGATGGGCCTTCAGCTCCACCAGGTACAACCCGCCGGGTACCGCGATCAGCAGGTCGCATTCGTTGACCCGGCCGGAGGCCGCGACGAACGAGAACGTGGCCCAGGCGCGGTACGGCTCAGCATTCGGCAACTGCTTCTTGACGAAGTCCAGACCGTCCTGCTCCCAAGTGAACTGCGAAGGCTCCCGCTGTATCCAGCGCTGCGAGCGCGGCGGCCCCGGCTCGGGATCAGCTGCCACGGCTCGCTCCCTCCGACGACGCTCCTGCCGAGATTGACGGCCAAATCCTACGCCGAGTGTCAGCCGTAGTCGGCCCACGCTTCTGCCGCTTCGATCGGGTGAGTTCGCCGGAGCAGTTTGCCCTTCTCGGCAATTCTGTCTAGTCTGTCTAGATAGGTGGTGGATGGACATGCATTGGCAGGTACAGGAGGCGAAGCAGCGCCTCAGTGAGCTGCTGCGGCGAGCTGAACTCGACGGAGCCCAGTTCGTCACCCGGCACGGAGAGGAGGTGGCCGTCGTGCTGGACATCACGCACTACCGGCGGCTCGCCGGAATCGAAGTGGAGCTGGACTTCAAACACGTGCTGGAAGGGGACAAGGAAGGCGAGGTAGCCGACGACGCCCTCGCCGACGTACTGGAGGAGGTGGTGGCCGGGCGTAAGGACGACCTGCCACGGGAGGTGGACCTGCGGGAATGAGGACGAAGCGTAACCGGCGTGTCGCGCGTTGCCGGACAAGCACTGAGACGCGGGCCCGATGAGCTACCTACTCGATACGAACGTCGTCTCCGAGGTGCGTCGCCGCGCGCCCGATCCCGGCGTGGCCAGTTGGTGGAAGGAGGTGCCCGCGGACCGGCTCTACCTGAGCGTGTTGACCGTCGGCGAGATCCAGCGTGGGGCGCAACGCTGCCGCAAGCGGGGTGACGATCCCCAGGCAACGCGGCTCGAGGAGTGGCTGGCCGCGATGACCCGGCAGTTCGCCGCCCGCATCCTGCCGGTGACGGCCGAGGTCACGGTCGAATGGGGCCGGCAGGACAACGGCCGGCCGGTGCCGGTGACCGACGCGCTGATCGCGGCGACCGCGCGGGTACACGACCTGACCCTGGTCACTCGCAACGTCCGGGATATGGAGCGCACCGGAGCGCGGGTACACAACCCGTTCAGCGGGTGACCTGCGCGGAGTCCAAGGATCGGACTCGGTGCAGGAAGGCGCGCCATTCGCCCGGGGCGAAGACCAGTGCTTCGCCGGTGGCAGGCGAGGGGCGGGTGCTGTCGTCCAGGATCACGTAGGCCATCCGGTACGACACCCGGATACACCGGCCGCCCACGCTCCTGCTTGGCGTGCGCCAAGAGGTCGCGCGGTCGACACCCGGCGCGGTTGACTCCGTCCCGATCGCCATAAGCGGTGGCACCCCCGATCAGTACCCACGATGCGTGGCGAAACGCTCACGATACGTTGAATATCGTGCCATCGGTCCAGGTATCGGGCCAGTCGGGGTGCCTGCCCGGATGGGTGGCTTCGAGTCGCCGGTCGCCGCACTACTCCGTTCGGCTTACGCTCTGTACGCGGAACGACACTCTTGGTTTACTCGCTACAGATCGACCAGCCGAGTACCGGGAGTGGGCTTGACAGAGCGTCCGAGAACCGCTGGGAGCCGCGGTGGTGACGGTCGTGACCGGAGTCCGGCCCCCGCCCACCCGTCTCCCACCGCCACCCAACCGGAGGCGCTCCGCGCCGCTGAGCCGCCAACACCGTCTCCCACCGCCACCCAACCGGAGGCGCTCCGCGCCGCTGAGCCGCCAACACCGTCTCCCACCGCCACCCAACCGGAGGCGCTCCGCGCCGCTGAGCCGCCAACATCGACCGTGTCGAGCGTTTCCAGACCAGCGATGACCGATTGGCGGGAGGACGCTGCCCGCGCGGTCGACACCGAACTCAATCAGGCCTGGCACGCGGGCGAATGGAGCCTGCTGGGCGTGCCGGTGCCCCGGCCCGAGCCTGGTCAGTACACCGTGGACTTGCGCGGGCGCCGGCTCGGCCCGGACAACCTCGGCACGATCCGACTGGCGGGGCGGGATGGTCCGCATGGTGGGCCGTCCTTTCCGGTCGAGGAGGTGCACGCGGCCGACGGCGTCCTACGGTTGCGCGTCACCGGTCCGGTCCCGGCGGGCTGCGACCGGGTGTGGGCGGCAACCAGGTCCCCGCGGGAACTGCTGAGCCGACTCGCCGGGCGGCTGCGGAACCTCGGCGAGGCGCCGCTCGCCGACCGGCTCGCCGCGGGCGAACTGGACCCGGTCCCGGACCTCGGAGCGCAGCCGCCGGCCGGGTTGCTCGACGGGCAGGCCGAGGCCTACCGGGCCTGCCACGCGCCCGGCCTGCGGCTGGTCTGGACTCCGCCGGGCACCGGTAGCACACACGTGCTGGTATCCACCATCGAGAGTCTTGTGAAGCAGGGAAAACGCGTGCTGTTCGTGTCCGGTGTGGACTCCTCGCTGGATGCGGTCGCCGGCAGGCTCGCGCGGCGGGTGGTCCGGATCGGTGCGGCGGGGCGGGTCGGCCCACCGCCGCCGTTGCCGGCCGAACAGGCACGCGAGATCGAGGCCGAGCGTGCCGCGCTGGACGAGGACCTTGCCGAACTGGACCGGGCGGGTGAGCGACTCGCCGAGTTGGACACCGCCCTCGTCGGCTACGACCACACCGCCTTCCTCGACGCGGGGCGCCGGATCGACAACGCCGACCGGCTGGACAGCCTCGAGGCCGACCTGGCACAGGCGGACCAGCGGCATACCGATGCGGCCACCGAGCTGGCCGCGGCCCAGGAGGGGTTGCGTTCCGCCCGTGCGGCCTGGGCGGAGGCGGCGGAGGCCAGGACACACCTCGAACGGGCAAGGGACATCACCGAGAAGCTGCGCGAACTGGACCAGAACCTGCGCGAACGCACGGTCTCGAACTCCGGCTCCGACCGCCTTTCCCGGGCGGAGCGCAAGGCTCTGCGCACCGGGACCGTGCGACACGACCGGCTGCGGGCCGAGATCGAGGCCTGCCGCGAGGCGGCGCTGCCGTGCACCGAGGACGACCTCGGCAGACTGGACGCGGAGCTCGCCGCCGCCGAGCGTGCGCTGGACCTCGCGGCCCGCACCGAGACCAGCGTGCGAACCGCGGCCGACCTGCTGCGCAGGCGGCTGGAGCAGACCAGGGCCGCCGGTATCGCCACCGAGCAGGACCGCCGGTTCCACGCCGCCTGCCTGCGGCACGGCTTGCCCGAGCGGCACCAGGAACGGGAGACACTCCGCGCACGGGTGGAGGACACCGCGGCCAGGGACCGGCTGACCGACCGGCTGCGCTGGCTCGCCGAGCGCGCCGCCGAACTGCGCGCGGGCGCCGAGGCCGAGGCCGTTCGCGAGGCACCCGTTGTCGCCACCACCCCGGCCAGGGCCTACGCCGACGAATGCCTCTCCGGCCTGCGCTTCGACGTGGTACTCGCCGAGCACGCGGCCGCCGCCCGGCTCGCCGAGATGCTGTTCCTGGTGTCCCGCGCGGACCACACCGCCGTCCTGTTCGGCGACTTCCTCCAGCCCGGCCCGGTGGTCCGGCCGGCGAACATCCGCGCCGTGCCCGAGGTGCGCCGGTGGTCGACCACCGAGGTGTTCGGCCACTGTGGAATCACCGCCGCCGAGGAGGCCATGACACACCCCGGGTGTGTCACGCTCACCCGCCTGTTCCGCTTCGGCTCCACGCTGCGCACCCTCACCAACGACCTGCACTACCGAGTACTGCGGGACGCGGGTATGTCCATTCCGGACACCGAACTGGTGCTGGTGGACACCTCGATGCTGCCCGACCTGACCGCCGTGCGCCGCGGTGGTGCCGGGACCGGATGGTGGTCGGCAGGGTTGCTGCTGGCCAGGGCGCTCGCCGAGCGGCATCCGGGCGAGCTCGGTGTGGTGACCGCCTCCAGCGCGCAGGCCGCGGTGAGCCTCGCCGCCGTGCGCGAGCTGGACCCACCGGTGCCGGTCGCCACGGCGCACGCCTGCCGGGACATCAACGCCCAGGTCATCGTGTTCGACCTGGTGGGCGGCGGGCCGAGGGCACGCCGGTTCGGCTCCGCGATCAGCCGTGCCGACCGGCGGCTCTACCTGCCGGCGGACCTCCGCGCGGTGCGGGCCGCGCCGGAGGGTACCCCGCTCGCGGCGCTGCACGCCCTGCTCCTGGACGGCCGGATCACGGTGCGCGGCGCGGACAGCCTGCTCGACCTGGCCGACGCCGACGACCTCGCCGCGCGGTTGACCGGTGCCGAGGAGTCGCTGTGGCTTTCCCTGCCGTGGATCGGTGGCGAGGACGTGGACTTGTTGCCACTGCTGGCCGGCACCGCGCGCCGGGGAGTGGACGTGCACGCGGTGCTGCCTTCCGCGGACCGGGTCCGGGCGGGCGAACTGGCGGACTGCGGGGTCACCGTGCACACCGGCGAGCCCCGGCAGAAGGTGGCCGTCGTGGACCGGCGGACCGTCCTGTTCGGTACGACACACGACCCGAGCGGTTGCGAGGTGCTGATCACCTGCCCCGCGGCCAGGCTGGCCAAACGCCTGCTCGCCGACCTGCACGGCGCGCCGGAAGCGAGCCGGTCCCCAGCGGCCCCGCACCGGGCTGACCTGGTGGTCCGATGAGCATCCGGCGGTCGTTGACGTTACGTGATCAGGGTGGTCCAAAATCTAACGCTCCTGGATGACGGCCTCAGTCGTTCGAGTGCGGCACGATGGTCCACGTGGCCCCCACCCCCGACCTGCGTTCGTACCTGCGCTCGTTGAGCACGGAGACGCTGGCCGGGTTGCTGTGCGAGCAGGCCGAGCGGGACCCCCGGCTGCGCGGCGAGCTGGAGCAGCGAGCGGCGCGGGACGGCCAGGGCGACAGCACCGTGGCCGAGGCGCACAAGTTGCTGGACGACGCGGTACCCGACCGGCCGCGGGGCGACGGACCGGGCGGACCCGACGGGGTCGATCACGCCACCACCATGAGCGCCGTGCTGGACACCCTGCAGCGCCTGCTGGACGGCGGTAGCAGGGCGGACCTGGCCCCGCTGGCGCTGCGCACGGTGAACAAGCTCGGTGCCGACCTGGGCACCGATCCGGCCGGGACGGTCCGGTCCGAGCTGGAACGCGCCATCGGCCTGTACGCCCGGGCCTGCCGGGCTCACCCACCAGCGCGGGGAGCGCTGGCCGACTGGCTGCTCGAGGCCGCGTTCGAACGGCCGAACTGGCCGCGGATCGACGTGACCCCGTTCGCCGAGGCGCTGGGGGAGTCCGGGCTGCGCCGGATCAAGTCCGCGGTGGACACCGTGCTCGCCGACGACTCCTGCACCGGGCAGCGCCGGACCACCGCCGAACGCCTGCTGGAGCAGCTTGCCGAGGCCTCCGGCGATGTGGACACCCTGGTGGAGATGCTGTCCAGGAAGCTGCCCCGGCTGGACGTGAGCCTGAAGATCGTGCGGGTGCTGCGCGACGCCGGGCGGCACACCGAGGCCATCGCGCACGCGGCGAGCGCGCTGGGACCCGGCAAGGGCCCGCTGCGCGCGCCCGTGGTCGACGCGCTGGCCGAGACTTACCACGAAGTCGGCCAGGAGGATGAGGCGCTTACCTTGCGCCGCAACGAGTTCCGGCGCGCGCCCGGTTACGACGGCTACCTGGCGCTGCGCGAGGCCGCCACCGGGCTCGGTTGCTGGGCGAGCGAGCGCCCGGCGGCCACCGAGCTGCTGGCCGAACGCGCCGCGGCCGATCCGGCCCTCGCCGACGATGTGGTCCGCGCCCTGCTCGCCGAGGGGGAGGCCGACCAGGCATGGCGAGCGGCCGACCGCTACGGCGGCTCGCTGGAACTGCGGCTGGAGCTGGCGCGGGGCAGGGAGGCCGAGCATCCCGCGGAGGTGATCGACGTGTACCGCTCCTACGTCGACGAGCTCATCGCGCACCGGGACGTCGCCGGGTACCGGCAGGCCGCGCGGCAGCTTCGCAAATTGCGTACGTTGCACAAACGGGCGGACAAAGCCGAGGAGTTCAGCGCCTATCTGGCCGAGTTGATGGAAACTCACAAACGGAAGACCAGGCTGCTCGCCGAGGTGCGCAACGCCCGGATCGCGTTGCCGAAGGTAACCAGGTAACGCCCGCGGTTCGCGGACGATAAGACTACATACCGCATTTCACCACAGGCCGGCCGAAGCCAGTTGTCATCATTGTAGCCGCTGTTCGATTATTCCGCAATCCAGATTATTCCATCCTCCCCGAAACGGGGGTCCATCATGTCCTTGATCCCGCGCGCGCATCGGGCGCGATGGCAGGTCGTGGCTGCCGTCGCCGCGACCGTGGCCGTGATCGCCGCGGTGACGCTGGTGCTGACCCTGCTGCCGAACTCGGACCGCCCGGACCTTCCGGTGCAGCGGGCGCCCAGCCCCGCCGTGCCGACGGCCGGCCCGCCCGAGCCCTGACAGCCTGTCCCTGGACTGGACTCGGGTACCCGAGGTGAGCGGAAGAACGCGCCCGCCCGTCTCCCACCACCACCCAAACCGAGACGCTGACGCGTCACAGCGCTCAGCGGCGAGCAGCTCACGAGCGGGGAGGCCGGGGGCACGGCCCGCGGACGTGACGGCCGTGGCCGAAGTCCGAGCCCGGCCGAGCCGGTCGTGTCGCGCGTTGAGGAACAGGCACTGACGAGCCAGCCGCGCCCGGACGGGCTCAACGACCCCTCCGCCGGAGGCGCCGCGGGTGGGCGATGTAAGCATGTACCCATGAGCCCGCAGAGTCGTGCCCGCAAGAAGAAGAGCTCTGGCCTGGACCAGCCCGCCGAGCAGGGGATGACCGGATTCTTCAAGGACGTGCTGAACGACTTCGGGTCGGTGCCCCCGGACGTGGGCCCGCTCGAGGTCGAGGCGCTCGGCTCCGCCGTGGTCGGGGAATGGTGGGAGTCGGATGGGGACCTGGTCGGCTTCGAACTGATCGACTACACCGGGCGCAAGACCTCGCCGGGCGCGGCGGCCCTGCTGGCCGCCCTGCGGGTGCTGGCGCCCACCGGCGAGCTGCGGGAGGGCGCGGCCGGCGCGCTGAGCTCGGTACTCGGCCGTGGTATCCCCGAGCCGGACTGGGCGGCCGGCCTCGGCGAGGTCAGCGTCGGTGAGTGCTGGCAACTGGGTGACGCCTACGGCGAGAGCAGCACCCTGCTGGGCACCTTCGGTTACGGGGAGGAGACCCACGGTGTGCTCGCCTACGTCGAGCACGGCGATGGGGTGGTCTCCGACGTGGCCGTCGTGGACAATCCCGAGGACGTACTGGCCGGGATGCGCGACGAAGCGGCGGAGCGGGACGGCATCATCGCGCTGCGACAGATCACTCCCGCCCGGTTCCGGCGGCTGCTGGACGACGGTTTGTCCGCCGTGGACAAGCTGGCGGAGGTCGAGGTCAGCACGGACTTCGTGCGGTACCGCGCGCTGGCGATGGCGCGTTGCCGCCGGTTGCCCGAGCCGGAACCGGCGCCCGAGCCGGAGCCGGTCGGCGACCGGGACGCGCTCGTGGCCGACTTCTTCCAGCAGACCGCCGAGGTCGCGGACAACAAGGCGACCAGGCATTGTGTACACCTGCTCATCGACTACGGCATGCAGACGGAGCCGCACCGGCCGCTACGGGTGAGCCCCGACCGGCTGCTGTACTTCCTCGAGGAGTGGGTGCCGAACGAGGCGGAGCTGACCGAGGAGCAGGACGAGGCGCTGCCGGAGGTCGTGCTCGGCTGGGCACACTGGGCCGGCACCCGGCAGGGGCTGCCCGAGGCCGCGCTCAGTGCGTTGATCGAGGCAGCTCGGGACTCGCTCGAAGGCGCCGACGCGGATCTGGACCTGTACCTGGAGGCCGGTGAGGAGATCGAGGACCCCGAGGAACTGGCCGAACTGCTCGACCGGCGGAGGTTCGCGGTTCCGCACACCTTCACCGAGATCGGCGACGAGGAACTGGAACTCGAGCCCACCGATCCGGAGCAGCGGCGCCTGCTGGTGATCGGCGAGCATCCGGAGTACCACGACGCGCTCGGTGACGAGCTCGGCGAGGCCGCGCTACGGGTGGAGGACGGCGAGTTCGATGCCGCGGCCTACCTCGCCATGAAGGTGTCCATAGTGGATCAACTGTGGGACGACGAGCCGCCGGAGGTGTGGACGGCCGCGAGCAGGCTGCGCGAGCAGGGCGCCGAGCGGGAGGACATCCTGGATCGGTTGGTCGACGTGCTGGCCGGGGCGGCCGTGCAGGACCGGGACGGTGACGAGGACACGGCGGACGCCGGTGCCGAGGAGGGCGAACTGCGGTTCGACCTCGACGAGTACCGTCAGGCACTGGCCGAGCTCGACGGGGTCCCTTCCGGCAGCTCGGACTGATCCTGAGCGGGCTCGGGCCTGCGCCTGCGGAACGCGTCGCCGAGGTCGAAAACGTACGTGCCGAATGCCATGGCCAGCAGAACCGCGATGCCGAGCACAGCGCCGATCCAGGTAAGGATGGTCGCGAACATCGGTATGCCTCCCCCGTTCTGGGCGTCTACTCCATCCCAGGGTCGCCGGGCGTCCTAGCTGGTGGTATCGGCCAAGTGGTTAATGCTGCGACCGCCCGATCGGCCGAACGGCGGAGTATGGTAACCGTATGCGGTAATGCTTGCGCCAGCCGTGTTCACAAGGTTGGGTGTGCGCATGCGCGGAGTCGTCAGTCGCCGGTGCGCGCTCGGCACGCTCGGCGGTCTGGCCGCCACCGTGTTCGCCCCCGGCACCGGGCACGCCGGGCCACGGTTCCCCACCCTACGGGAGGGCACTCCCGAGCAGGTCGGCCTGGATCCGGTCGCGCTCGGCGAGCTGGATGAGGTGATCGCGGCGGGGCTCGGTCCCGGGCCGGAGTCCACCTTCCCCGGTGCCGTGCTCCTGGTCGCCAGGAACGGCGTACTTGTCAAGCACGCGGCGTACGGCCATGCCCAGACCCACCGGGACGGCGCACCGCTGCGCAAGCCCGTGGAGATGCGCCCGGACACCGTGTTCGACCTCGCCTCCTGCACCAAGGTGCTCGCCACGACGGCGGCGATGATGACCCTCGTCGACGACGGCAGGGTCCGGCTGGACGATCCACTCGCCCGCTGGCTGCCCGGGTTTCCCGGCGGGGTCACCGTGCGCAGGCTGCTCACGCACACCGCGGGCCTGTGGGAGTGGCAGCCGACCTACCTGTGGGCCACCCGCCCCTCGGCGGCGATCCACTATGTCAGCGGGCTTCCGCTGCGGTACGAGATCGGTGCCGGCAGGCACTACTCGGATCTCGGGTTCATGTTGCTCGGCGAGCTGGTGCGGCGCTGCACCGGGCTCCGGTTGGACGAGTACGTCCGGGTGCGTATTCACCGTCCACTGAGGATGATGTCGACCGGTTACCGGCCGCCGGGGCGACATCGGTTCGCCGCTACCTCGAACGGGAACCCCTTCGAGCGCAACATGATCGCCACCGGCGAACCGTACCCGATCCTGGGGGAGCGCGGGGTGGACGACTTCCGCCGCTGGCGGGAGCACACGCTGTCCGGCGAGGTGAACGATGGGAACGCGGCCTACGCCTTCCACGGCGTGGCCGGGCATGCCGGGCTTTTCGGCACCGCGCGCGATATCGCGGTGTTCGCGCAGAGCCTGCTGAACGGTGGCGGGTACGGCACCCGCAGGCTGTTCTCCGCCGAGATCATCGCGGAGTTCACCAGGGACCAGTTCGAACCGGGGCAGGGACTGGGTTTTTGGACGCACCGGTTCCGGGGCGTGCCCGGGCTCGGCGGCGGTGGCTTCGGGCATGCGGGGTTCACCGGCACCGAGTTCGCCGCCGACCCGGACACCGGCCTGCTGGTGGTGCTGCTGACCAACCGCCAGCATCCGGACCAGCCCTATGCCGGGCTCGGGCCGACCTGGCTGGCCGTACGCGAGGCACTCGGCAGGGCGGCGCGCGGCTGACACCCGTATGGCCCCACCGGGGCTTCCGATGGGGCCACACCCGCGCCGGGTACCGAGGTCGGTCAGCCGGTCACATCGAGGTGGGCCGGAACGGGGGTCGGCCGCGGTGCCATCCCGTTGGCATCGGCACGGGCGCCCGCCCCGTTGCCCGTGTTGCCGCCATCCCCGCCGTCGCCGTTGCCGTTGCCGTCGTCGGCAGGCCCGCCCGCGGGATCGGTCGGCTCCGGAGCCGGTTCCGTGGTGGTCGGTTGCCCGCCGCTGGACGTGCAGGTCGCCGAGGCGATGTCGAGGGTCTGCACCCGGCCGATCTCGATCGAGATCGCGGTGACCGTCATCGTGCCGTCCTCCTTCGTGACCTGCTTGTTCAGTGTCACCGAAGCGACCCCGGGGACCTCGACCGCGGTGTTCGGCGGCGCGGAGACATCGAGCTTCGTGCCGCCGAGCCGCGCCTCGGCCAGCGAGGAGGACGCCTTACCGGAACCGCACACCGCCTCCACGGCGGTCGCGGTCAGCATGGGGGAACCGAGGCCGAGCTCGGCGACACCGCCCAGGTCCACCTGGAGTTCGGCCACACTCGCCTCGGCGCTGCCCGGCCCGGCCTGCGCGTTCAGCACCCTGGCCTGAACGATCTCGCCCGGGCTGGCGAACTCCGCCACGGAGTCCTGCTGGAAGCCGTTCTCGCCGCTGACGGTGGGGACCGGGTCGACATCGAGCAGCCCGGTTGCCGACAACGCGAAGGCCGAGTTCTCCACGCCGGTCGCGCCCGCGGCCGGGACGAACGCCAGGCCGGAGGTGAGCAGGGCGGCGAGCAGGCCTGCGCCGCGCAGGGCTGCCTTGTTGCTGGACAATGAATTGCCTTTCATGGTTGGAAAATGGTTGCGGATAACAGTGCTCAGGCGATGTTCACGATGGTGCCGAGCGGCAGTTCGACGAGCCGGTCGAGCGCTTCCTTCGGCACCCTGACGCAGCCGTCGCTGTTCGCCTTGCCGGCGAAACTGCTGTCCGGCCAGGTGTGGATACCGACCGTTCCGGGGCCGTCGCCGAATGTCTCGTGCGCGTCGGAGTGCACGCTGAGCGGAAGGACGATCGGGCTGTAGGTGTTCACCGTTTCCTCCACCGAGGCGACGATGTAGGCCCGCCCTTCCGGGGTGGGGTATTCGGGCTTGCCGATGCCGATACTCCACTGCCCAGCCCGCTCGCCCCGGTGGACGATCTCCAGGCCGAAGGTCGCGAGGTCGATGTTCACGATGTAGTCGTTGCGCGCGGTCTCCACCGGCGCCGCGGCCCCGGTGAACACCCAGCCCGCCGAACCGTTCGGCCGGGAGGGCAGCAGGATCTTCTTCCAGTCACCCTCTTCCGCGATCACCGGAACCCAGGTCGGCGAACCGACCTGTAGCGAGGGCAGCTTCGCGATGGCCGTGCCGCCGATCTCGGCGTACACGACCAGGTCCTCGGTGGGGTGGAGCACCTCGCCGGTGCTCGTTCCGGACCGGTCGTCGACCGCCGACCCGAGGATGTCGGCATATGTGGTGGATTCGGGAAGTTTGGTGAGGTCTTCAGCGCTGACGGCGACCGGGTCCACGGCCGGCCGCTGCGGTTCGCTTCCGCATCCGGTCGCCAGCAACGCCAGGCCGATCAACCCGGTCAGCGCGGTCATCCGCCTTGCTCGTGTCCATAACAGACCCCTGATGGCCGATACCGAAGTGGTTGTCAATGAGCATCCCTGTGCTGTCGTTCTTGTCGGGGAGTCGTGCGAGTGAAAACGACGAATCCGGGTAGTCCGGAATCGGAGAGCGCTATTGATAGCAGAGCGATTCGGCGCGGGCAACGCCTTCGCGGGGCACTTTTTCGCGCGAAGAGGTATCGGTAACTGCGGAAACAACCCGTTTGGCCCAGTTCACCCGATTCTGCCGATGCCACCCTTTTGGGTGAAGGTATGTAACGCGCGCAGTGGCGATATGGGCCTTTCGAGGGGTGTTGGTGCCGCGCATTCGAGTGGTCAACAGTCTGTGAGACTACCGTGAGGAGACCTGTTCGCGATTTTTACCCCGAGTTGGGTGACGATTTTCCCCTGTGGACAGACATTGATATGAAAGGGTTTCGCTTGCGATTCTTCAGCCGGTTGAAGTCTGGACGACGGCGTCGACGAGCCGCGGGCCGTCCAGCAGCACCGGATCGTTGTGCCCTGCCGCCGGGACCTCGACCAGCCGGCCACCGCCCGCTCGGGCCACGGACCGGCTCTGCTCGGGCGGGACGATCGAGTCTGCCGCGCCGTAGACAACCGTCAGCGGTGCTCCGCTTCGGGACACGTGCCGGGCAACGGGATAGGTGTCCTTCAGCAGCAGGCGCACCGGCAGGAACGGGTAGTGTCGCTGCCCGACCGCGGCCAGGTCGGTGAAGGGTGAGCGCAGTACCAGCGCGGCGGGCGGATGCTCGGTGGCGAGTTCGGCCACCACCGCGGCACCCAGGCTCTCGCCGAAGTACACCATGCGCTCGGCGGGTACGCCGCCCGTGCCGACCAGGTACTCCCGCGCCGCACGCACATCCTCGGCCAGCCCGGACTCGCTGGGGGAACCCGGGTTGCCGCCGTAGCCGCGGTAGTCGAACAGCAGCACCGAAAGGCCACGCGCGGTGAGCGCCCGGGCCAGCGGAACCCGTGTCTGCCGGTTGCCCGCGTTTCCGTTCGCCACCAGCACAGCCCGCCCGCCCGCATCCGGCCCGGTGGCCGGGAAGAACCAGGCGCCGAGCTCGAGGCCGTCGGCGGTGCGCAGGGTGACGTCCCTGCCGCCGGGCAGCACCTCGGCCGCGGCCGGCACCGGCCCGCCGGAGGGCAGGTAGATGAGCTTGCGCTGCAACGCGTACACCCCACCGAGCACCACGGCCACGATGGTGACGACGATCGCGGTCCCGAGCAACAGCCTGCGCCTCAGCGTTGCCCCTCCCTGCCGGCGAGTTCACCCATCAGAGCTTGCGCAGTCGCACCCGGTTGATCGAGTGATCCGAGTCCTTGCGCAGCACCAGGGTGGCCCGTGGCCTGGTCGGGCGGATGTTCTCGATCAGGTTCGGCTCGTTGATGGTGTGCCACAGGTGGCGGGCCTCGTCCCGCGCCTCGTCGTCGGGCAGCCCTGCGAAGTGGTGGAAGTGCGAGGCCGGGTCGGCGAACGCGGTGTGCCGCAGCTTCAGGAACCGCTCGATGTACCAGTGTTCGATATCGGCCGTGTGCGCGTCCACGTAGATCGAGAAGTCGAACAGGTCGGACACGGTGAGCCGGGGGCCGGGCTGCAGCACGTTCAGCCCCTCGAGGATGAGGATGTCCGGCTGCCGGACGACCTGTTCGGCACCGGGCACGATGTCGTAGGCCAGGTGCGAGTACACCGGCGCGCTGACCTCCTCGGCGCCGGACTTCACGTCCGAGACGAACCGCAGCAGCGCCCTGCGGTCGTAGCTCTCCGGGAACCCCTTGCGGTGCATGATGCCGCGGCGGATCAGCTCGTCGCGGGGGAGCAGGAAGCCGTCCGTGGTCACCAGGTCGACGCGCGGGTGGTCGGGCCACCGCGCGAGCAGGGTGCGCAGGATGCGCGCGGTGGTCGACTTGCCGACGGCCACGCTGCCGGCGATGCCGATCACGAACGGCACCTTGGTGCCCTTGCAGTCTTCACCCAGGAAGGTGGTGGTCGCCTCGTACAGCCGTTGCTTGGCTGCGACCTGCAGGTTGATCAGCCTGGACAGCGGCAGGTAGACCTCCGCCACCTCGGTCAGGTCGACCTGCTCGCCGAGCCCTCGCAGCCGGAGCAACTCCTCCGCGGTCAGCGGCAACGGGGTGGAGCTGCGCAGCTCGCGCCACTGATCGCGATGCAGCTCGACATAGGGGCTCAGCTCGCGGACCCGCGGCATATCGCACACTCCTCGCCCGTCGGTGGGCCGGCGCCGTACTACTGCTTAACGCAGACTCAACGGTAGGGCTTACCGGCCCGCTGCGGGCTGTGACGTTCTCCACGCCACCTGTATCGATACCGCCTCAGGGGGCGGGGAAGACCTCGTCCCAGGCGGCGCTGACCTGGCGTGCGCAGGTGTCCGGCGGTACGCCGCCGACGCCGGTACCCAGCCCGGGCATCGCTATGACGTCCACCGCACGCCGCACGTCCAGCCCCTCCTCCAGGCGGCCGTCCCGCCAGACCTGGAACACGGCCCGCGCCGCGAGATAGGGGTGCACGGTGTCCCCCGGCAACTGCTCGCCCGGTTCGCGCATGGTCGGCGCGCTGATCAACCAGGCGGGCGCGCGCAGGCCGGTCGGCACCACCAGTGCCTCCCCGATGGGCAGCTCGCCCCCGTGATAGGCCAGCACCGCGCTGCGCACGTTCTGCTCCACCTCGGGGAAGGCCTGTGCGTACGCCGCGTCGACGCCCCCACGCATCCAGCCGTAGGAGTTCGCCGGGCTCACCACGGCATGCGCCGCGACGTCGAGAACGGAGCCGCGGTGCACCCGCACCCGGCCCTCCATGCTGTCGACCACCGCTCGCCATGCCTCGGCAAGCGCTTCATCGACGGCGCACAGCACCAGCTCCGGGGTACGTGGCGAGACCCGTTCCTTCCGCGTGGTGTGCGTGCCCGATTCAGCCGTCACACCTACAGCATGGCAAAAAACGTCAACCGTCGTAACCGGCTTGCCTACCGGCTATGCGAGTGAAACTCCGTGCTTCTCGCCACAATCACACCGGCTAGCCTGGCCGTGTGCCAGTGATTGCCTATTTCGGACCCCAGGGGACGTTCACCGAGCAGGCCGCCCGCGGCCTCATTCCGGACGGTGAGTTCCTACCCGCCGAGACGATCTTCGCCGCGTTGAACGCGGTACGCGACGGCCGCGCCGAGGCCGCCTGCGTCCCGGTGGAGAACTCGGTCGAGGGACCGGTGAACGCCACCCTGGACGGGCTCACCGAGTCCACGGTGCTGGTGGCGGTCGCCGAGACCATTCTGCCCGTCCAGTTCAGCGTGCTGGTCAGGCAGGATGCCTCGGACATCCGGACCGTGGCCAGCCATCCACACGCGCTGGCCCAGGTGCGTCAGTGGCTGGCCACCAACCTGCCCGAGGCCGAGCAGGTGCCCACCTCCTCCACCGCGGCCGCGGCCCAGGCCGTGCGGCGCGGCGAGTACGACGCGGCGGTGACCGCCTCGGTGGCCGCCCAGCACTACGAGCTGCGGGAGTTCGTCGGTGGGATCGCCGATCTCGCCGATGCCAGCACCCGCTTCCTCCTGGTCCGGCGCCCGGGGCGGCTGCCGGAACCGACCGGGGCGGACCGCACCTCGCTGATGGCCGTCACCGTGAACCGCACCGGCGCGCTGGCCGAACTGCTCACCGAGCTCTCCTTCCGGGGGATCAACCTGACCAGGCTGGACGCCCGCCCGGCGAAGACGCATATCGGGCAGTACCGGTTCTTCGTCGACATGGAGGGCCATATCGCCGAGCCGCGGATCGGGGATGCGGTGGCGGCGCTGCGCCGCCGCTGCAGCGTGCGCTTCCTCGGCTCGCATCCACGGGCGGACCATGCGCCCTCCTCCGGTGAGCCGCCGGTGGGTAACGAGGACTTCGTCGCGGCGACGAACTGGCTGGAGTCCGTGCGTCGTGGGGAGAGTGTGTGAGGCTGTATCTGATCAGGCATGCGCAGAGCACCGCCAACGTCGAGGGCAAACTGAACACCCTGCCGCCCGGCCCCGGGCTGACCGACCTCGGTCATTCCCAGGCCGAGGCGCTGGCCGAGCGGCTGAGCGGCGAGCCGATCGTCGCGGTGTACGCCTCACCGGCCGTGCGTGCCCAGCAGACCGCGGCCCCGCTGGCCACCACCCTGGACCTGGAGGTGCAGGTGATCGAGGGGGTGCAGGAGGTGTACGTCGGCGACCTGGAGGACCGCACCGACCGGGAGGCGGTCCGGACCTACCTGGACACGGTAGGCCCGTGGACCCGGGGCGAGCTGGGGGTAGCCATGCCGGGCGGGGAGACCGGGCATCAGGTACGCGCCCGCTACCTCGGCGCCGTCGGCGAGCTGCGGGCCAAGCATGCCGAACGCGACCATGATGACCTTGTGGTCGCGCTGGTCAGCCACGGCGGCGCGATCCGGCTCGGTGCCGAATGGCTGACCGACAACGTCACCGCGGAGATCGCCGACCGGGACATGCTGCCGAACACCAGCGTGGTGGAGCTGGAGAGCAGGCCCGGCGGTACCTGGCGCTGCCTGCGCTGGGCCGGGCTGGAGCTGTGACCGGGGTCAGCGCAGCCCGGCGGTCGGCCAGGGTTCCAGCCGGTAGGCGCTGTCCCAGAACATCCACTCGTACTCGCTCGCCCGGGTGAACCGGTCGAGCATTCGCTCCCTGGTCGCCTCGTCCCCGGCCGCCGCGGCACGGTCCACGGCCTCCTTGCAGGTGTCCACCGACTGGGCGAAATCCTCGTCGGCGTAGGTGTCGATCCAGGCCTGGTACGGGTTCTCCGGCCCGTTCCCTTCCTGCTGCCGCAGGATGCTGCTGCCCACGTAGTGGTACACCCAGAAACAGGGCAGCAGCGCCGCGATCAACTCGGGATACCCATCGGTCTGCGCGGTGGCCAGCAGGTACGAGGTGTAGGCGAGGCAGGTCGGCGAGGTCTCGATGGCGTCCAGCTCGGTCTGGCCGAGCCCGAACCGCTGGAAGTAGCCCTCGTGCAGCTCCCGCTCCACCACCACGGCCTCCCTGGCCGCCCCGGCGAAGAACGGCAGGTCGGCCGGATCGGGGGTGCGGGCTGCGGCGACCGACAGCGCGCGCCCGAAGCCGACCAGGTAGCGGGCGTCCTGGGCCAGGTAGAACTGGAACCGGTCGGCGGGCAACGAGCCGTTCGCCAACTCCTCGTTGAACGGGTGCGTCAGCGAAGCCTGTTGTAGTTTCACCGTGTGCTGCCACGCTCGGTCACAAAATCCCGTCATCGTTCCCGTCCTCGGTCGAGTGTGCTCGCGCCCGCGACGGTACCGACGCAACCAGCGGTGTGGCGCGCACGTCCTCTGGGTAGTCACCCAGCACAGGGAGGCGAATGATGAAGCGAGGAACGGGAAGTTATCTGGGGTTGGTCGCGGCGGGCACGCTGCTGGTCGCCACCCTGGCCGGCTGCGGCGAGGGCACCCAGGACGACGGGGCCGCCGCGCAGCCGCCGAACGGCGACGAGACGACCACGACGGCGCCGCCGGCCACCTCCTCCAGCGGGCAGGAAGCGAGCGGGAACGGCCGGCCTGCAGAGACCGCCAATGAGCAGTTCTGCCGGTCGAACGAGCTGAAGCTGTCGATCGGCAAGGGTGAGGGCGCCGCCGGGACCGTTTACCGGCCGCTGCAGTTCACCAACACGAGTGATCGGATGTGCGTGCTGCACGGGTACCCCGGGGTTTCCTACGTCGCGGGAGACGACGGCCACCAGGTCGGGCCGGCCGCCTACCGGGACGGGGAGAAGGGCGCTCCGGTGAGCCTGCGTCCCGGCGAGGTCGCCCATGCTCCGGTGGGGTTCGTGCAGGTGCGTAACTACGCGCAGGAGGAATGCAAGCCGGTTCCGGTGCGCGGGCTGCGGGTGTACCCGCCGCAGGAGACCGAGTCGATGTTCATCAAGTACGACGGCACCGGGTGTTCCAGCGACGAGATCCCGGGCCACCAGCTGGTCGTGCGCACCATCCAGTCGGGACCGGGTGGCCGCGGCTGAGCACGGCTAGACCGTGTTGCAGTCCGCCCTGGCCTCGGCGAGGTGCCATCGGCCCGCGGGGTCGGCGAGATGCAGGCTGACCACCATGCGGCTGACCCCGTCGATGTGCTCGGCCAGATCGGCGTAGTCCGGGTTGAGCTCGGCCGCGGCCCGGGAGAGTTCCCGGGCCGCGAGCACCCTGCGCAACACCGCGGGCGGCAGGCTGCGGCCGGCGTGCTGCTCGGGTAGCTCGCCTGCTCGCCACAGCGCGGCGCAGGCGGCGCGGGCGTCGTCCGCGGGTCCGCCGGGTGAGCCGGAGGCCGCCCAGAGCATGCCGAGTACGCCGCTGCCGATCGCGAAGCCGGTGACCGCGGCCAGCACCAGCCTGCCGCGACCGGGTGGGAGCGGGTCTGCCTCGGCTGAGTCACTCATCCGGCCCTCCCACGTCGGTGTAGTGCGCCATTCCAACATCGCCGGGTGTGGGCGGGGCCGGATCGTGATGAAAATGCGAACTGCCTTGCGGGTCCTCAGCTGGAGACCGGCGCGGCCCGCGGGTCCAACGTGTCCACCGCGGTGCGGTAACCGCGCAGCAGCAGGATCGCGGCCCCGCCGGTACCGAGCAGGAGCACACCGGACACCGCGAAGGTCGCGCTCGGCCTGCCGAGGATCTCGGTGAGCACCCCGCCGGCCAGCGCCCCGACCGGGATCGCGCCCCACACCAGGGTGCGCCACACGCCGAGTACCCGACCGAGCAGCTCGCTGGGAACCAGCCCGTGCCGGACGGTCGCCAGTACCACGTTCACCGCGACCACCGCGGCCGCGAACAAGCCGAACAGCGCCGCCGAGGCGACCGCGCTGGTGCTGATCCCCATCGCGAGGAAGGCCGCGCCGCACAGCAGGATCCCCACGGCCAGCACGGTCCGCCTTCCGGTCGCCCGGACCAGGCGGGGGGCCGCCGCCGCGCCGGCGAGCCCGCCGATACCCCCGGCGAAGGCGAACACGCCGAACGCGGCCGGGCTGAGCCTCAGGTCCTCCAGTGCGTAGAGCACGAGCTGGGCCTGGGCGAGCTCGCTCGCCAGGCTGACCGCGGCGGCGATCAGCACCAGCCGCAGTACCAGCGGGTTGCGGCGCACCCAGCCGAGGCCCTGGGCGAGTTCGGTGCGCAGCGTGGCCCGCCGCCGCTCGGTGTCCTGCCGGGGACGGTAGCTGCCTGCCATGCCGAGCAGCAGCGCGGCCGCGATGGCGAACCCGGCCGAGTTCAGCAGGAAAGGGAAGGCGGCGAACAGGGCGAAGGTCAGGCTGCCGACCGGCCCGCCGAGGAAGGTCTGCCCGACGATCTCGGCGGCCTGCATCTTGCTGTTGGCGCCCTCCAGCCGTTCCCGCTCCACCACGGCGGGGATCAGCACGTTGGCGGCGCTGTCGGCCAGTGTCTCGGCCGTCCCGATCAGCAGGGCGGCCAGGTACACCAGCCAGATCGAGATCGAGTCGGTAGCCACCAGCACGGCGACCGCGCCGACCACCACGGCGCGTGCGGTGTTCGCCGCGATCATCGCCATCCGCCGGTCGATCCGGTCCAGGATCCCCCCTGCCACCAGCGCGAACAGTAGCCAGGGCAGGAACTGGGTCGCGGAAAGGCCCGCGATCAGCACCGGCTCGCGGGTGATGGTCGCGGCCAGCAGGGGAAAGGCCACCTTGCCGATCCCGTCCCCGAGATTGGACACCGTGCTGGAGGACAGCAGCCAGTTCAGCCGATGGTCCGTTCGCCCCTTCACGGTTCCGCCATTGCGACCATCCTGCACCCCCAAACAGACACCTGTTGTGACTGCCCCCTCGCTGAAAGTCATACTACCGAACTGGTATCGCCGACGGTGAGACTCGTGTTACCGACTGTTGAGTAGGTAAGCGCCGTCGAGGTCGAGTTGTGCTTGTTTCCGGTCGGCGGCTGTGGGACACCGTCGTGCGCAGGTATCCGAACATGATGTTCGTGTTCTCCGGGCACTACGTGAACGCGGGCCGGATCGTCGAGCGCGGGGACGCGGGAAACACCGTCTACCAGCTGCAGGCCGACTACCAGAGCTACACCGACCGCGAGCGCAACGGCTACCTGCGGATCCTGGAGTTCGACCCGGCCGCCAACCGGGTGGACGTCAGTACCTACTCACCGCACGCGGACGCCCACCTCACCGACCCGCGGAACCGGTTCACACTGACCGGCGTGCGTCTAGTGCCCTGAACGTGGCTTTCCGGACGTTAGACGTCGTGAACGGCACTTTTGGGACGTCTGACGTCTCATACGCCACGTTCAGGGCAAATGGGTGAGGTGCTAGATACCGGCGATCTCGCCGTTGCGGAAGGCGTCCACGAACAGGCGGTGGTCGTCCCGGGTGCGCTCGGCGTACCGCATGCCGAACTCGGTCAGCGCCTGGACGAACTCCTCCTCGCGCTCGCCGACCACCGCCACGATCGCGTCCTCCACCTGGAAGTCCACCAGGGTCTGCTCGGAGTCCTCGTCCGCGACGCAGTGCACCTTCGCGGTCGCCTGGCCGAGGTACTCCAGCACCGGCGCCATGTCGGCGGGTTCGGTGAGGTCCGACCAGTCGAGGTCGTTGACGTACGGGGAAAGCTCGGAGACGACGAAACCGACACCGTTCATCTCGGTGTGCCCGAGCCAGGGGTCGGCATGCGCCTGCAGGGCGCGCTGGGATACGGCGGTGCGGTGGCCCTCGTGCCGGAAGTAGTCCTTCACCCGCTCGTCGTGCACGATCCGGCTCGGCGCCGGGACATTGCCCTGCTTCATGGAAAGCACGACGTCGTTCTCCAGCGCCTGGGTACGCCCCTCGACCAGCACGTTGTACGCGGGCAGCCCGGCCGAGCCGATACCGAAACCGGAGCGGCCCACGACGTCCTTCACCTCGTAGGTGATGCTGTTGAACCGTTTCCCGCGCGGAATGGTGTCCAGGTAGGACTCGAACGCCGTGCGGGCCCGGTCGTACTCCTGCTCGCCGAGCCTGCGCACACCGGCGCCGGAGCGGAAGACCCGCTCGTAGTTCTCCACCGTGGTCAGGCCGCCGAGCAGGTCGATCCGGGTGTTCATCCGCGCGGCCTGCAACACCTCGTGCACCAGCCCGTCGGTGCTCTCCAGTTGCAGCTTGAACGCCTGGTCGCCGGTGTGCTCGGCGAACTGCCGCACCTGGCGCAGGTAGCTGCGCAGGTAGGTGCCGATCAACGAGGCGATGTCGGCGTCCGAGATCGCCTTGCTCCACGCCAGCAGCGCCACGCTGGAGACCAGCCGCTTGAGGTCCCAGGTGAAGCTGCCGAGATAGGCCTCGTCGAAGTCGTTGACGTCGAACACCAGCACCCCGTCGGAGTCCATGTAGGTGCCGAAGTTCTCCGCGTGCAGGTCACCCTGGATCCACACCCTGGCGGTGCGCTCGTCCGCCCACGGATCGTCCTCGCCGGCCATGTCGTTGTAGAACAGGCAGGCCGACCCGCGGTAGAACGCGAACGGGTCGGCGGCCATCTTGCGGAACTTCCGGCGGAAGGCGGCCGGGTTCGCGGCCATCATCTCCTCGAAGGCGTCCACCAGGACACCGACGATCTCCGCCCGGCGCCGCTCGTCGCCCCGTTCCCGGATGCGCTCCACCACGTCTGCCATCGCCCCGACTCTGCCACGGCAGGCGGCGCGGGTGCGGGGTCAGCGCAACACGATCAGGAAACGTGTCCAGGCACCCCGGGTGAACGCCAGTGGCGGCCCGGCGGGGTCCTTGGAGTCCCGCACCCCCACGACCGGTCCGGCGGTGGCCACTTCGACGCAGTCGCTCTCCTCGCCGGCGCCGTCGCTGTAGCTGCTCTTGCGCCATCCGGCGAACACTGGCTCGGCCATGCCCGGGCTCCTCGGGTCGCTACTCCAGGTCCTCGGCCAGCCGCCGCAGGAACTCGGCGGTCGCGGACTCGTCGAGCGCCATGGCCCACAGCTGGTCGAACCTCAGTTTAGCCCGGTTGACCTCCTGCTCCTTCTCCGTGTCGGTGCCGCCGAAGGCGTGCTCGACGTACAGCGTGTCTGGCAGCAGCTGTTCCGGGAAGGTGACGATGACGAAACCACCCGCCATGGAGGGGTGCACCCCGCGATCGTTGGGCAGCACCCGCAGGGTGACCGTGGGTAGCTCAGCCAGTTCGGCCAGACGGGCCAGCTGGCCGTACGCCACCTCCAGGCCGCCGACCCGGCAGCGCAGGGCGGCCTCGCGCATCACCGCCCGCAGGGTGAGCGGGCGGGTGGGGTGCCGCAGCCGTTCCTGGCGGATCATCCGGACCCGGACGTAGTTCTCGATCCGCTCCGGCTTCTCCTCACCCTGGCCGAGGAACAGGGCGCGGGCGTACTCCTCCGACTGCAGGAGCCCGGGAACGAGGTGGGTCTGGAAGCTACGGGCGGACTCGGCGTCGCTTTCCAGGCCGAGGTAGCCCCTGCCGTGGATGCCGTAGGAGTTCCGCCAGGCTTTGCGCTGGGAGAGGCGGCACAGGTCCAGGATCTCCTCGTACCGGTCGGGCTCGTGGTACACGTCCAGCATGCTCTTCGCGACATGGATGTTCAGCCCCTGCTGACCGTTCTCCAGCCTGCTGAGTGAGGGGACGGTGTACTCGATCTTCGCGGCGGCCTGCTCCATGGTGAGCCCGGCCCGCTCGCGCAGCCTGCGCATGATCCGGCCCAGCCTGCGCCGGATGATCGCCGGACCGTATTCCGGCTCGCCCCCGGGGTGCTCTCCAGTCATCCGTTACCTCCCGCGTACGTTCCTGCACGCAGTGTCCACGCGGGAGGTGACATCCGTAATTACACGGCTCAGCCCCAGCCGAGCTCGTGCAGCCGGGCGTCGTCGATACCGAAGTGGTGCGCGATCTCGTGCACCACGGTGATCACGACCTCGGAGACCACGTCCTCCTCGGTCTCGCAGATGGCCAGGATCGGCCGCCGGTAGATGAAGATCTGGTCCGGCAGCACCCCGCCGTAGTCGGACATCCGTTCGGTGAGCGCGACCCCGTGGTAGAGGCCGAGGATGTCCGGCTCCTCCTCGTTGCGCTCCTCGACCAGCACCACCACGTTGTCCATGGCCTCGGCGAACTCGGCGGGTACCCGGTCCAGCGCGTCGGCCACCAGCTCCTCGAAACGCAGCAGGGTCATCTCCACCGGCATCGGCTACCCGCCCGTTTCCGTGCTGGTCGACGGGGCCGAGGTGGAGCTCGGCTCCGCGGGTTGCTCGGTGGGCTTGACGCTGCCCCGCACCGGGGCCAGCCCGCTACCGTCCTCCAGGGTCGCCCCGACCTTGCAGTTGACCTTGGTCGAGCCGGCATCCCAGCTCTCCTGCTCGCGCAGGTCCCAGCCGAGCAGCAGGCCCTGCTCGTCCAGGTTCTTCCCGCCGGAGTACTCGTCCACCGCCTTGTTGCACTCCAGGTCCAGCCAGGCCTTCTGGTCCTCCTGGGAGGGGTAGCCGTCGGCGAACTCGTCCTTCAGGTCGAGCACAGCGACGATCTCGTAGGAGTGCGGGGCCGCGCAGTCCACCGGATCGCCCACCGTCTTCCCGCTCAGTCCGAGGCAGGTGCCCACCGGCCACACGTCCGACTGATCCTGCTCGACGGCGGGCCCGGTCAGCTGCTGCAGCGAGCCGCCGGGGCCCGCCCACTGCAACCCGCAGCGCAGCTCGCGGGCTCCGTCGGCCCACTGCTGTTCGGGCGGGCGCAGCACGCCCAGCGTCAGCTTCCCGTACGGGTCCAGCGGCTTGTTCAGGTACGTCTGCGCGCTCTCGCCGCAGCGCTCCTCCGCGATCTGCCGCCACAGCCGCAGGTCGGGGGAGGGCGCCCCGGGTGGATACTGGTCGGAGATGTCTACCACACCGATCACCTCGAACAGGTGGGCCTGCTCACAGGGCACCTTGTGCGCGTCCGAAGCATCCGGCCGGGTCCAGTTCAGGCAGCTACCCGGTGGGGAGTGGAAGGCCTCCTCCTTCGCGGCCAGCCGCTGCGCCACCTCGGCGTCCACCGAGTTCATTCCCCAGGAGAACGCCCAGCTCAGCGAGAGCGCACCGATGGCGCCGATGGCCGCACCGACCATCAGCAGCTGGGTGCGCAGGGTCCGTCCGGAGCGACGGAACCGCTCGGGCTCCTTGGGCATCAATTCCATAATGCCTGCGCCATGCTCCACGGGCTCTCCCACGGTGTGGATAGCCTAGGTGGCAGCGGTGCCCACCGGTTACGGAGTACTCGATGACGGAAGACAACACGCCCGAGGAGGAGCCACGCCCGCGTGGCTCCATGCGTCGCCAGGACGCGGAGAACACCACCCCCCGGGAACCCTCGCTGGCCGAGCAGCGTGCGCGGCGCAAGGCGTTGCTGGAGGAGAAGGAACGGGAGGCCGCTGAGCAGCAGGCCAAGGAGCAGGCGGAGCGCAGGGCGGACACCCGGCGCAAGGTGCTGATCGGCAGCGGTGTGACGGTGGGGCTGGTCGGGTTGATCGCCAGCTACTACACGGTCGCGCAGACCAAGGAGGTCACCGCCGTGTGCACCAACGACGAGGGTGTCGTGGTGGACGAGAAGTACTGTGACGAGGGCTACGTCCGCAGCCAGGGCGGCCACGTCAGCGGCGGCTTCCTCTTCCTCCCGATCGGGATGGGCGGCGGTGGCGGCCAGTACCGGTACAACTACGGCGGCAGCGGCCGGGTCGGCCAGCCGGTGTCCGGTGGCAGCTTCCAGAAGCCGTCGAACGCCAGCATCAACACCAAGTCCGGCAAGAGCGTGCAGCGCGGTGGCTTCGGCATCAGTGGCAAGTCCGGCGGGTTCGGCAAGGGTGGGGGCTCGTAGGTGCACCGGGAGACCCGGCCGCCGCGGCCGGACTGGAAGCGGACCACCGAGGAACAGGGGCTGGTGTTCGGCCTGCCGGCGCGAGACGGTGCCGGAAAGTCACGCCCGTACTGGGACGAGTCGGTGCATTACGTGCTGGAGATGGACGAGGTGCTGTCCGTCGAGGCCGACGTCGAGCTGCTGCATTCCATGTGCCTGGAAGCGGTGGACAACGTTGTGCTCACCGAGCGTTACCGCGACTTCGGCATTCCGGAGTGGCTGTGGCCGTACATCGCGGAGTCCTGGAAGCGCCGCGATCCGCATGTCTACGGCCGGTTCGACCTGCGCTACGACGGCAAGAGCCCGGCCAAGCTGCTGGAGTACAACGCCGACACCCCGACCTCCCTGCTGGAGGCCTCGGTGGTGCAGTGGCACTGGAAGACCGACGCCTACCCCGATGACGACCAGTGGAACTCCATCCACGAGCGGCTGGTCGAGCGGTGGGAGGAGATCGGCGGGCTGCTGCCCTCGAACGAGTTGCATTTCACCTGGTCCACCGCCGATCCCACCGGCGAGGACCACGTCACCACCGCCTACTTGCAGGAGACCGCGGCCGAGGCCGGGCTGGACACCGTGGGACTGGCGATCGAGGAGATCGGCTGGGATCCGCTGCTGAAGCGGTTCGTCGACCTCGAGGACGCGCCGATCAACACGGTGGTGAAGCTCTACCCCTGGGAGTGGGTGGTGGACGAGGAGTTCGGCCGCCATGCCGCCGAGTCGCTGCCACGGACGCTCTGGGTCGAGCCGCTGTGGAAGATGCTGCTGTCCAACAAGGCGATCCTGGCGATCCTGTGGGAGAACTATCCCGGTCACCCGAACCTGCTGCCCGCCTTCCTTGATGACCCCGGGCTGCTCACCGAGTACGTGCGCAAGCCCAAGCTCGGCAGGGAGGGCTCCAACGTGCAGATCGTGGCCACCGGCTACGAGACCCAGACCGGCGGGGTCTACGGTGAGGAGGGCTTCATCTACCAGGCCTTCGACCCGTTGCCCGAGTTCGACGGCTACCGGCCCGCGCTCGGCGCGTGGATCGTGGGGGACAACGCGGCCGGCCTCGGCCTGCGGGAGACGGCGGGGCTGGTCACCGACGACGGGGCCGCGTTCGTCCCGCACCGCATCCCCGAGTCGTGAGCCGATCGAGTGAGGCGGCAGAATTCGGGCGCGACCATCCGACTCGACCCCGGGAGTGAACCGTGATGCATATCGCCCTCGCCGAGACGTTCGGCTCCGACCTCGCCAGGGGTATCGGCGCCATCCTGCTGTACGCGGTCGTCGGGCTGTTGCTGATGCTCGTCGGCTTCTACGCGATCGACCTCACCACCCCCGGCAGGCTCTCCGAGCTGGTGCGCAGGGGCCTGCCGAACGCGGTGATCGTCACCGCGTCCGGGATGCTGTCGATGGCGTTCATCATCGTGGTGGCGATCTTCACCTCCTCCAGCGACCTCACCGAGGGCCTGATCACCTCGCTGGTCTTCGGCCTGGTCGGGATCATCGGGCAGGTGCTCGCGGTGCGCACCCTGGAGTGGGCGACCAGGATCGACGTCCGCTCCACCATCGAGAGCGAGACCTTCGCCCCGGCGAGCTTCGTGGTCGCCGGCGCGCACCTCGCGCTCGGCCTGGTGGTAGCGGTCGCGGTGAGCTGACTATTAGCGTGAAGCCGTGCGCCTACTGAGGACGCCGGACGACCGGTTCACCGACCTGCCCGATTTCGACCACGAGCCACACTACGTGGACATCCCCGACCCCGACGGCGGCCTGCTCCGCATCGCCTACGTCGAGGCAGGCCCCGCGGACGGCCAACCCGTCCTGCTGCTGCACGGGGAACCCACGTGGTCGTACCTGTACCGCAAGATGCTCCCGGTGCTGGCCGAGGCCGGGCTGCGCGCGATCGCCCCGGACCTGGTCGGTTTCGGCCGCTCGGACAAGCCGGCCGAGATGGTCGACCACACCTACGCCAAGCACGTCGAATGGATGCGCGCGCTCGCCTTCGACGCGCTCGAGTTGCGCAACGTCATCCTGTTCGGCCAGGACTGGGGTGGCCTGATCGGGCTGCGCATCGTCGCCGAGCAGCCGGATCGCTTCGCCGGCGTGGTCGCCTCGAACACCGGCCTGCCCACCGGGGACGAGGGCATGCCGAAGGCCTGGTGGGCGTTCCGCGAAATGGTGGAGAACGCGCAGGTCTTCGACATCGGTCGGCTGGTGCAGGCCGGCAGCCGGAGCACGCTGAGCGACCAGGTCCAGGCCGCCTATGACGCCCCGTTCCCGAACGAGATGTACAAGGCCGCGCCGCGGGCGATGCCGACCATCGTGCCCACCCAGCCGGACGACCCGGCGACCGAGGCCAACCGGGCCGCGTGGACCACGCTGTCCGCGCTGGACATCCCGTTCCTGTGCGCCTTCGGCGACAGCGACCCGATCACCGCCCCGATGGCGGAGCGGCTGCGCACCACCATGCCGGGCGCCGCGGACCGAACCCACCCGACCCTCCCCGACGCGGGTCACTTCATCCAGGAGGACGCGGGCGAGCACCTGGCCACCCTGGTCACCGACTTTGCGACTACCCTCTCCAGGCGTGATTGACCCCAGGACTCTGCGCGAGAACCCCGATGCCGTACGCGCCTCGCAGCGTGTGCGCGGCGAGGACGAGGGTGTGGTGGACAAGCTGCTCACCCTCGACTCCCGGCGCAGGTCCGCGATCGCCTCCGCCGACAACCTGCGCGCCGAGCAGAAGCAGCTCGGCAAGCGGATCGGCAGGGCGCAGGGGGAGGAGCGGGACGCGCTGCTGGCTCAGGGCAAGGAGCTCGCCGCCCAGGTCAAGGCCGCCGAGGCGGAGCAGGGGCAGGCCGAGACCGAGTTCGACGAGCTGCATCGGCTGCTGCCCAACCTGGTGCACCCCGCGGCCCCTGCGGGGGGCGAGGACGACTACGCGGTGCTCAAGCACGTCGGCACCCCGACCGAGTTCGCCTTCACCGCGCGCGACCACCTCGAGCTCGGCGAGGGCATCGGCGCGCTGGACATGGAGCGCGGCGCGAAGGTGTCCGGCGCGCGCTTCTACTTCCTCACCGGCGTCGGTGCCCAGCTCCAGCTCGCGCTGCTGAACCTGGCCGCCGCGCAGGCCGCCGAGTACGGCTTCACCCTGATGATCACGCCGGTGCTGGTGCGGCCGGAGATCATGTCCGGCACCGGCTTCCTCGGCGCGCACGACTCCGAGGTGTACCGGCTGCGCGACGACGACCTGTACCTGGTCGGCACCTCCGAGGTCTCGCTGGCCGGCTACCACGCCGAGGAGATCCTCGACCTGTCGGCGGGTGCGCTGCGCTACGCGGGCTGGTCCTCCTGCTTCCGCCGGGAGGCGGGGTCGTACGGCAAGGACACCCGCGGCATCATCCGGGTGCACCAGTTCGACAAGGTGGAGATGTTCAGCTACTGCCGCCCGGAGGAGGCCGAGGCCGAGCACGAGCGGTTGCTCGGCTGGGAGGAGGAGATGCTGGCCAAGATCGAGGTGCCGTACCGGGTGATCGACACCGCGGCGGGCGACCTGGGCACCTCGGCGGCCCGCAAGTACGACTGCGAGGCCTGGATCCCGACCCAGCAGGCCTACCGCGAGCTGACCTCGACCTCGAACTGCACCACCTTCCAGGCCCGCAGGCTGGGCATCCGGTACCGGGACGAGGACGGCAGGCCGCAGGCCGTGGCCACGCTGAACGGCACCCTGGCCACCACCCGCTGGATCGTCGCCCTCCTGGAGAACCACCAGCAGGAGGACGGTTCGGTCCGGGTGCCCGAGGCCCTGCGCCCCTTCCTCGGCGGCCGCGAGCTGCTCACCCCCGCCGGGGAGCGCGGCTGACATGCGAGGGGTCCGCGGGGCGGCGGTGCTCGCGGCGGCCGCGCTGCTCACGTCCTGTGCCGGTACGGTCGCCGGGACCGCCCAGCCGGCGTCCGTCGCGCGGCCGCCGGCCAGCACCCAGCCGCAGGGTCCCGACCCCTGCTCCCTGCTGACCCCGGCGGACGCGAACAAGCTCGAGCTGGCTCCGGAACCGGAGTTCACCGCGGGTGACAAGGACCAGCTGCTGCCGCCGTTCTGCCAGTGGGAGCCCGCGGACCCGGATTCCGACCACGATCCGGTCGGCGTCGGGCTCAGTGAGGACCTTGCGATCGAGGAGTATTTCGCGAGCAGGGAGCCCGCGGAGATCCTCGAGCTCGGCGGGCTGCAGTGGGGCCGCTACGAGAGCACCTTCGGCGACACCATCTGCAACCTGGCGGTCAAGCTGGACGACTTCGCCTTCGTGGTGATCGCGGGCGGCCACCTGGACGGCGAGGAGAAGGCCTGCGAGCTGCCGAAGGCCGCCGCGCCGCTGGTGGCCTCCCAGCTGTCCGGCTAGGCAGTGTTCACGAAAGGCGCGCTGGCCTTCGGCCGAGCGCGTGCCCCCGCACCACCGTGCGCAGGCACCTTCCTGAACAGTTCCTAGTCCATCCGGTCCGCCACGTACCTGGCGATCTCCAGCGCGCCGGTCGCGGCTGGCGAGGGCGCGTTCAGCACGTGTACCTGGTTCGGCGCGGTCTCGATCAGGAAGTCGTCCACCAGCGAGCCGTCCGGCAGCAACGCCTGTGCCCGCACCCCGGAGCCGTGCCGCACGATGTCCTCCGGTCGCACCGCGGGCACCAGGCGGGCCAGGCTGGCCGCGAACCGCCGCGCGGAGAACGAGCGACGCACCTCGTCCAGCCCGGTCGGGAAGGCGTACCTGCGGGCCAGCCGCCAGGCACCGGGAAAGCGGGCGACCTCGGCGAGGTCCCGCGCGGAGACGTCGGCCCAGCGGTAGCCCTCCCTGCGCAGCGCGAGCACGGCGTTCGGGCCGGCGTGCACGCTGCCGTCCAGCATCCGGGTCAGGTGCACCCCCAGGAAAGGCAGGGTCGGGTCGGGCACCGGGTAGATCAACCCGCGCACCAGGTGCCTGCGCTCCGGCCGCAGCTCGTAGTACTCGCCACGGAAGGGCACGATCCTGGCCCGCGGGCTGAGCCCGGCCAGCCGAGCCACCCGGTCGGACTGCAGGCCCGCGCAGTTGACCAGTGCGTCGGCGCGCAGTACCTCGCGGCCGGTGGCGATCTCCACCCCGCCGGTCGGACCGGGCCGGATACCCAGCGCGGGCGTGCCCGGCCGCAGGTCGGCGCCCGCCGCCTCGAGCAGCCGGACCATGGCCGCGCAGATCCCGGCAAAGTCGATGATCCCGGTGGACTCCACCCGCAGCGCGCGCACGCAGGCCACCTCGGGTTCGTACTCGAGAGCCTCGGCCGCGGTGATCATCTTCGCCGGGACCCCGTTGGCCTCGGCCCGCTCGGCAAGCACGCGCAACGCGGGCAGTTCGGCGGCCGAGGTGGCCACCACCAGCTTCCCGCACACCTCGACCGGCACGCCGTGGGCACGGGCGAAGTCGACCATCGAGGCGTTACCCGCCACCGACATCCTGGCCTTGAACGAGCCCGGTTTGTAGTACAGGCCCGCGTGCACGACATTCGAGTTGTGCCCGGTCTGGTGGGCGGCCCAGCGGTCCTCTTTTTCCAGCACGGTGACCCGGCGGCCCCGCCTGGTCAGTTCCAGTGCCACGGACAGCCCGATGATCCCGCCACCGATGACGACGACTCGACGCACGGCTGGCAGCGTAGCGCTCACCAGCTCACCGGGAGCTCGGCCGGCCCTCCGGTCAGCGTTCCCGCACGCCAGCGGATGTCCGCGGGGTCCACGGCCAGGTGGAGTCCCGGAAACCGCGCGGTGAGCTGGGTGAACACCGCCTGCAACTCGATCCGGGCCAGCGGAGCGCCGATGCAGTAGCGGATACCGTGCCCGAAGGTGAGGTGCGCCGCCGCCTGGCGGGTGACGTCCACCCGTTCCGGCTCGGGGAAGGCCGCGGGATCGTGGTTGGCCCCGTTGGTGTCCAGCAGCACCAGGTCCCCGGTCCGGACGGTGTTCCCTTCGATCTCCAGCTCGGTACGGGCGTACCGGGGGATCCCGTCGCCGGCCCTCGCCGGTGCCCGCAGGATCTCCTCCACCGCGTCCGGGACGAGTTCCGGCCGCTCGACGACGGTTCGCCACTGGCCGGGGTTGGTCAGCAGGAGCAGCGTGCCGAGGCCGATCTGCACCACCGTGGTCTCGTGGCCGGCGAACAGCAGCGCCATGGACAGCATGGCCGCCTCCTCGTCGGTCACCCCCTCGGTCGCGCACAGCCGGGAGATCACGTCCTCGGCCGGGTTCCGCCGCTTCGCCGCGACCAGCCGGCTGCCGTAGTCGAACAGCTCGCCAAGCCCTCGCTCGGAACGTGCGCGATCGCGCACGTCGCCCGCGGCCTCGGTCCAGGCGCGGAAGGACTCCCGGTCGGCGTAGGGCACTCCGAGCAACTCGCAGATCACCAGGATCGGCAGCGGCAGGGCCAGCGCCGTGTGCAGGTCCGCCGGCGGCCGTTGCCCGGCCAGCTCGTCCAGCAGCTCGGTGGTCAGCGCCTCGACCCTGGGGCGCAGTGCGCGCATGTGCTTGGCGGTGAAATGCGGCTGTAGCAGCGCGCGCATCCGGGTGTACTGGGCCTGCTCGGTGTCGAAGTCCCCCATCGGCCCGCCGAACAGGGCGGACTCGCCGGTGCGGGCCGCAGCCTCCGGGTTCGGATGGGAGCGGCCGAGCCGCTCGTCGTTCAGCAGTCGCCGTACCTGGGCGTGGCCGGTGACCCGCCACGCCTCGTCGCCGGTCGCGGTGCGGATCCGGTCCATAGGTTTCACCCCTCTTGTATAAGACTGATTAAACAAAACTACTTGTATAGTATGTCTTAAACAAGAGGAGGTTCGATGGCGACCAGCCGGCGCATGCCCCGCGCGCAGCGGCGGGCGCAGATCCTGGACGCGGCCACCCGGGCGTTCGCGCGCGCCGGCTTCGCGGCGACCGGGCTGGACGAGGTGGCCGCCGAGTCCGGGGTCACGCACGTGATCCTGTACCGGCATTTCGCCTCGAAGAGCGAGCTGTACCGGGCCGTGCTGGACCGGGCCTGCCAGCGGCTCGAGGAGTCGGTGGGCAGCAGTGACTTCGACGAGACCAGCATCCCGGCGCTGTTGCGGGCCGCGGCCGAGGACCCCGACGGTTTCCGGCTGCTGTTCCGGCACGCGGTCCGGGAGCCGGAGTTCCGTGATGTGATCGACACGTTCCGCACGGCGGCCATCGAGGTCACCGATCGCCAGCTCGCCGAGGTGATCCCGGCGGGACCCTGGCGGGACTGGGCGGCGCGGCTGGTGCCGACGGTCGCGCTGGAAGCCGTGCTCGCCTGGCTGGACGCGGGCCAACCGGATCCCGATCAGGCCGCCGAGCGGGTGGAGCAGGCCGTGCACGGTGTGCTCAGTGCCGCCGGTGCCTAGTTTCCAGCGGCGGTCAGCCGGGAACGGCACCGAGCGTGGCAGCAGCCCCGCCGGCGAGTGAGGCGACGGCGGCTGCGGGGCCGAGCCATTCTCGCGCGGTGGGCCGGGAAGCGACGCGATTCACACCCGGCAGCGTGGGCGTGGGTACGCACCGGTCACGTACCGCCCGCTGAGGGCTCCGCCTCCAGTATCGTGATCGCCTCGTCCCGGCTCAGGGATCTTCCCTCGGCGTAGGCCTCGGCATAGCCGGGCTCGCCGAGTGCGGCCAGCGCGCCGGCCGCGACCCTGGCCACATCGACGTCCCCTGCCCGTTCGCAGCCGCGCAGCGTGGTCGCGAGGCCGAGCAGGGTCGCGGCCCGCCGCGGGCCGCCCTCGTGCAACGCGACCGCGGCCAGGCCCTCCGCCGTGTCGGCGAGGCCCGCGACGTTCTCCAGCACGCGCGCGGTGTCCAGGGCCTGCCGGTGCCATTGCCGTGCCCGGTCGGGCTCGCCCCTGGCCTCGGCGATCCAGCCGAGGGTCTGCAAGGTCCGCGTCCGGATCTCGTCCGGGGCGAACCAGCCGGAGGGGCACTCGGCAAGCGCGGCCTCGGCGAGCTGCTGTGCCCGATCGAGCTCGCCCTGCCACCGGTGCAGGTCGGCCAGCCCGCGGTAGGAGCCGGCGATCGTCTCCCTGGTGCCACTGCGCCGCGCCAGCTCGAGCGCGTGCTCGAAGTCCGCGCGCGCGGCGGCCGGATCGTCGCCGAACAGGTACAGCTCGGCGCGGGCGCACAGGGATTCGGCGGTGTCCTCGTCGGCACCGAGCAACTCGGTCAGCGCGATGCTCTCGTCCAGCAGCGCCGCCGCCCGGGACCGGTCCCCGCGCCCGCCGACGATGGTGCCCAGCGAGGCCAGCGCCATGGCGAGCCCCCAGCGGTCCCCGGCTGAGCGGAACCCGGCCGCCGCCGCCTCGAGATCACGCTCGGCGCGGTCGGGGTGTCCCCGGTAGAGCTCGGTCAGTCCCCAACCCATCTCGCTGAGCGCGCGCGACCAGGTGTCCGGTGCCAGCTCGCGCTGCCGGTTCATCAGCCGGGTGATGGCCTCGTCGTCGCCCCGGGGCACCCCGTACGCCATGCCCCAGAGCAGCAGCAGGAAGGGTTGTCGCGGTGGCAGGGGCAGGTCCAGCAGGACGTCCAGCACGATCGCCAGCTCGGCCTGGAGTTCCCCGGGCCGGGTGCGGGCGGCGGCCGCGGTGGACACGCAGGCCACGTACTCCTCCTCCAGCCCGGCAGGCGGGTGCTGGTCCAGTTCGCCGAGCAGGTCCGCGGCCAGCGCCGCGCCCTCGCTCTTCAACCCGCGCATCCACCAGTACGGGGTCAGCGCGGTCAGCAGCCGCAGCGCGGTGGCCGGTTCGGTCTCGATGGCCCGCCGCAGGGCGGCGTTCAGGTTGTCGTGCTCCTCGGCCAGCAGTCGCAGCCATTCGAGTTGCTCGGGACCACGTAGCCGGTGCTCGGCGAAGGTGGCCAGCTCGTGGAAGTGGTCCCAGTGGGCGGCCAGCAAGCTTTCCCGCTCGCCGGCCTGCTCGAGTTGCTCGGCGCCGAAGGCGCGGACGGTCTCCAGCATCCGGTATCGGCCGTCGCTGCCCAACTCGACCAGCGACTTCTCGGTGAGCGCGGCGAGCAGGTCCAGGATCTCCCCACCGGGTGCCCCGCACACCCGCCGGATCGCGTCCAGCGTGGCGCCGCCGGAGAAGACGGTGAGCCTGCGGGCGAGGGCGCGTTCGGCCTCGTCCAGCGCGTCCCAGCTCCAGGCCACCACCGCGCGCAGTGTGCGATGCCGGTGCTCGGCGGTCCGATTTCCCCTGGACAGCAGCTGGAACCTGTCGTCGAGACGGGCGGCGATCTCGGTCACCGGCAGCGAACGCACCCTGGCCGCGGCCAGCTCGATGGCCAGTGGCAGGCCGTCCAGTGCCTCGCAGATACGCAGCACCGGGGCCAGGTTCCGCTCGTCCACGCCGAAGCCCGGCGCCACCGCCGCGGCCCGCTCGGCGAACAGCCGCACGGCGGGGTAGGCCGGCGCCTCGGCCGGGGTGCTGCCCGCGGGCGGGCGGGCCAGGGTCGGTACCGGGCACAGCGTCTCGCCGGTGATATCCAGTGGTTCCCTGCTGGTGGCCAGGATCCGCAGCGAACCACAGGCACCGAGCAGCCGCTGGACCAGCCCGGCCGCGGCGTCGATGAGGTGCTCGCAGTTGTCCAGGATCAGCAGCAGCGGGCGATCGGTGAGCGCGGCGATCAGCCGGTCCACCGGCGCGAGCGGTTCCGCCGCGTGCCGTAGCCCCGTCTCGCGCAACCCGAGCGCGGCCAGAACGGCCTGTGGCAGGTCGCCGCCCTGGGCCAGCGGGGCCAGCTCGGCCAGCACCACCTCACCGGCCAGCTGGCGGGCCGTCTCGACGGCCAGCCTGGTCTTGCCCGCGCCGCCGGGCCCGGTCAGGGTGACCAGCCGGTTCTCCGTGAGCAGTGTGCGCACCCTGGCCAGCTCCTCCCGCCTGCCGACGAAGCTGGTCAGCTGGCTGGGCAGGCCGGTGTTCGGCCGCGGGTCCACCGGTGGCTCCGCGCGCAGGACGGCAAGGTGGGCCGCGGTGAGTTCGGCGGAAGGGTCGATACCCAGCTGCTCGGCAAGGACGTGCCTGGCCGCCTCGAACTCGGCCAGGGCGTCGGCTTGCCTGCCCCCGGCGTGCAGGGCACGCATGAGCTGGGCGCGCAGCCGCTCGCGCAGCGGGTGGGTGTCGATCAGGCCGCGCAGCTCGGGGATGAGCGAGCGGTGCTCACCGAGGGCGAGATCGGCCTCGATCCGGTCCTCGGTCACGGCCAGCCGGAGTTCGTCGAGATGCCGGGCGGCCGGGTACTCGGCGGGCAGGTCCGCCAGCGGGGAGCCCCGCCACAACCCGAGCGCCTCGCGCAGCGAGCGGGCCGCGGTGGCGGGGTCGCCGGCCGCGAGCGTCTCCCTGCCGGCGGCCGCAAGCCGTTCGAAGCGGTGCGTGTCGACGTCCTCGGGGTCGACCGCGAGCCGGTACCCGGTCGGATGGTGCTCCACCAGCTCGGTACCCAGCACCTGGCGTAGCCGGGATACCTGTGACTGCAGGGCATTGCCTGCCCCGACGGGCGGCTGGGCACCCCACAGCCCGTCGACAAGGCGATCCGTGCCGACGATCCGGCCGGGTTCGAGCAGCAGCAGGGTGAGCAACGTGCGCACCCTGGGCCCGCCGACGGACACCGGGCTGCCGTCGGCGCGGTGCACCTCGAGCGGCCCGAGGATGTCGAAGCGCATCCCCCCATCATTCCGGTTGCCGTAGCGTGGTGGCATGCGGGACGAGCAGGGGGCGGCGGGGCATTCCTGGGGGGACGGCCTCCGCGAGCAGTCCGCGACCTTGGCCGATCTCGCCGACGGCCACGATCGGATCACCGAGCGGCTGCGGGTAATCGCGGACCAGGCGAGGGACTGGCCGGGTGACCTCGACCTGGTGCGGGAGTTGGCCGAGCGGTCGGCGACGGCGGCATATCGGCTGCGCACCATGCAGAGCCTGCACGCCGAGCAGGCGCGGGCGTACGAGGCGATGATGGCGGCCGGTGGGCCGGAGAACGCCGAGGCGTATGCCGCGTACCAGGAGACCACCGACCGCCACTGCGCGTTGCTCCCGGACTTCGAACGACCCAGCCTGGACGGCTGAGGATCACGGCTGCTCCGCCGGGCCGAAGTCGACTCCGACCGACCAGTCGGTCACTTTACCCGCGGGGCCGGAGACCTGGATCACGCGGGGATCCGTGCAGCCGACCCGGTAACCGGGCCGTACGACCGGACCTTCCCGATGTGGCGGACACCGCTCGGCGAGCAGATCCCGCGCCCGGTCGCTGACCGCGTCGGCAATGTCCGGCACCTGCGGGAAGAACACCGGAACGACCTTGGCAAGCGCCTTGTCCAGGGTCTCCTGGAGGCGTTGCTCGGCGCCCTCCGGCACGTCCAGACCGCCCTCGGTGACCCGGATGTGCACCCAGCTGACCGGCTCCGCGGCACGGAGGGCCCTGGTCACCCTGATCTCCACCGCGCGGTCGCGGTCACCGGTCCGGCATTCCAGGTCGTACTCGCTCTCCCCGGCGGAACACCGGGTGCCGATCCGCTCCAGCTCGCGCCGAACCGTGTCGAGGTCGAGGTCCGGAAAGCAGACCTCGAGACCCCCAGGATCTTCGGTGCATCGCACCGGCGCACCGACCTTCCCTTCCGCCCCGCTGGCCAGCTTCTCGACCCAGCTCGGGCCGGTTTTCTCCGGCGGCCGGGACTCGGCGGGCACCAGTAGCAACAGCGCTGTTGGCAACCCGGCAGCTACCAGCGTCGCCGCCGCAACGGTCCACCCGATCCAGCTACGTCGTTTCCTCATGGCCGGGCAGGCTGGTCGATGAGGGCGGGGCATAGCGGCCGGGAACGAGTGAATTGGATGTGTTGACGTGTCCCCGGGGCAAGGGGTATTTCGCGCGAACGTCTGTGCGTGCTCGGGGGGTCGCGCTATGGTGCCGCTGGAAGACCGTGTGCGGCGACGCGCTTAGGGGAGAGGGCTGGAGTATGACGTCGGCTGGCGACGCGTACCTGCGTGGCGTACTTGACGAGGGGGAATACCCGCAAGATGAACAGCCGGTGAACGTGACCGGCGGCGGATCCGCCCCCGGCGCCGCGCCACAGGCGACCACCGAGATCGACGAGGAGATCGATCAGGAGGTCGCCGAGGAGCGCGAGCGGCTGGAGGAACACCGCGAGGGCGGCGGTGGAAGCTGGGTGGACAGCGTCGCCCGGTCGGCCGCGAGCATGGGCGGTGGCTACAGCTTCGACGCGGAAACCATCGCGACCAAGATCCGCGAGTTCGAGGACCTCCGCGACCGGATAGCGGATAAGTACGATGAGTTGCTTTCGGCGGCGCAAGACTGCACTCCGCCGTCGCACGATTCGCCGGCGACGTCTCAGGCCGCGGCTACCAGAGCCTCGATCCTCAAGGCGGCTAAGCACAATCGGCAAATGGCGGAGTATGCCCACGCTTACGTCATAGCTTTGCGCAAGGCGAACGGGACATATGTGGAAAAGGAAGAGGACACTGCTGGGGTTCTCAAAGGCAGCGGAGACGACGGTGGGTTGCCACCGGGAACGGGGACCTTGTTCCAGTGACTAGTCGTGAACGAGTGTTGGCCGCAAGCGCTGCGCTGTCGCTGGTCATGCTGGCCGGATGTGACTCGGGCGAAGCGGGGCAAGCGCTGCCCACCTCCGGCGCGGAGGTGAGCACCACTCAATCCGAACCAGCCGGTGGTCGGGAGTTCACCAAGGCGCCGCCGGTGCAGGACCCGTTGGACGCGTCCAAGTACATTCAAGATCCATGTTCCAGTCTTACAGAGTCGCAGCAACAAGAGTTCAACGTCACCTCAAGTCGAGAAAATAGCGACGAAGACAACAGTCGTTGTAGATGGAACATTGGTGACGGATCGACCAGTCCGGGCGTGTCGTATGCGACCGGTATTGAGGAAGGGTTGGATCGGCTCTATGCGCTCAACGATACAGGTCATTGGGACAAGGGCTACTTTGAACCGACGGAAATAGCTGGGTATCCGGCGGTTTATGTCGAGATCGTCGACAATCGAGGCCCAGGCGATTGCAATCTCGCGGTTGCTATAAGCGATAATCTATTTTTTAATTCGACTGTGCGGACGCATGGTGATGGGGACGCTTGTCAGGCGGCGGAGAATGTTGCGAAGGCAGTGATCGAGACGATTAAGGCGGGGAACTGATCATGTCTATGGGGCAACCCTCGGTGTGCCTGAGCGGGCAGGGCATTTACGAGAACTTCAGTAACGCGCCGGGGCCGGACGGCCTGGTCGCGACCCAGGACAAGCTGACCCGGATCATGGACGAGTACCGCGATCTCTCCGACCGGATCAAGCAGGTCGCGGCCTCCTTCGAGGAAGGGTGGCAGGGCGACGCCTCCGGTTCCGCGCAACGTGGAGCCGGTCCGCTGGCCGTCGAGCACGCCCGCGCGTCCGAGGAGATGAACACCGGCCAGCAGTTGCTCGGCCGCCAGACCGACTCCTTCGACCTGGCCAGGGGCAACGTGCGGCCGATCCCGGAGGTGCCGGACGAGCCTTCCACGATGGAGAACGTCTTCACCCTCGGTTCGGCACAGAACAACTACGAGGGCAAGGTCGCCGCCGCCCGCGAGGCCGAGCGGCACAACGCCGAGGTCATGAACCTGTGGACAAACCACTCGTCCTACAACGAGCGGATGATGCCCACCGACTACGGCACGGCGTTGCCGAAGCCCTCCTCGGTTTCGCTGGACAGCGGTGGTCCCGGGGGCACGGTGGGCGACGGCGGAAGCAGCGGCCCGGAGATCAACCGGCCGGCCGGGGACGCCGGCGGGACCCGCGCCAGCAACGTGACTGGCGGATCGTCCTGGTCACCCCCACCCGGCATCACGGGTGGTCCCGGCGGTGGCAATGTGGCGACCCCGCCCGCCGCCTCGACGGGCGGGAACCTGCCCGGCTCGACCATTCCTTCCGGCACGGTCCCTTCCGGCAGCGGTGGCAGCGGACCCAACGGACCGAACAACACCGGCGGATGGACGCAGCCGCGCACGGACACCGGTGGCAACACTCGGCGCAACCGGCCCGGCACGGGTGGGTTCGATCCGACGCCGATCGGTGGCGGCGGCGCCAACAAGGGCGGCACCTCCGGGACCGGCGGGCTCCGTGGCACCGGCGGTACGAGCGGAACCGGCGGGATCGGTTCGGGCAACGCGGGCTCGCGGCTGTACGGTGGCGCGGGTTCCGGGACGGGCGGCGCGCCCGGCTCCGGGGTCGGCCCCGGTAGGGGCACGGGCGCCGCGATGCCCGGTTCGGGCGCGGCGGGCAGCACCGGCACGGCCGGGACCACCGGCGGTGCCGCCGGTGGCCGGGGCGGTGCGATGCCGATGGGTGCCGGAGCGGGCGGCCGTGGCAAGGGCGGCGGTGGCGACGAGGACCACGAGCGGAAGTACGTCATGGACGAGGACGAGCACTTCCAGGCCACCGAGGACGGCGAGAAGCTGATCGACCCGCGTACCGGCATGACCGCGACCCCGCCGGTCATCGGCGAGCGAAAGCAGTAGCCGCCGGTGGTGTGGTTTCCGGAACCCGAGCAGTTTCGGGCCGACCAGCTCGCGGTGATGGCGACCGAGGTGACCGGCGGAGACCTGCATGTCGCCATCGCCCCCTCGCCGATCTGGCTGGACGACAACGAGGCCGCGGCGGCCAACGCCGCCCTCGCGGAGACCCAGGCCAGGTACTCCGGCTCGCCGGACAACCCGGACGAGCCGGACTTCCGCGAACTCGCCGAGCTGCTGACCAGCCCGCAGCAGGCCCGCTTCGGCTGGATCGCCTACCCGGAGAACGGGACGCGGTTGGGCGTGCTCACCGCCGCGTCCCGCTGGTTCGGGCTGATCGCGGTGCGCGAGGACGACCACATCTACGTGCGCACCTTCAAGGACGACAAGCTGAGTCGGGTGCTCACCGCGGTCCTGCCGGAATGGTGGAAGTCGCATGAGCAGCCGATCAGCGTGCTGCGCAGCGATTTCCTGGCCGCGAAGGAGGACGTGCCCGGGGCCGTGGCGCCCGACCGGGAGGTACGGCGGGCGCAGCGGGTGTCCGCGCTGTCACCGCACGTCATCGGAGAGTTCTACGCCGAGTCCCGGGACCAGCAAGGCCGGCGCCGGGTCAGCAAGGAACCATTGCGGGTCTACGACAACGACGAGGGTCGCTGGACCATGAAGGTGACCCAGATCCCCGGGGACGAGCGGGTGTTCCTCGCGCCCGCGGGCGACGAGGACGTGACGCGCGCGCTGGACGAACTTCGTCGTGAGTTAGCGGAAACCCGCTAAGAAAGCGCGCCAACAGGATGGGCTGAACCGAAGCATGCCCGCATCTGGGAACTTCGAGTCCCGCACGGCAACCTGGGCAACGACGAATGCCACCTCTACACAGTCGCCGTCTGGGTAGCTGTGGCTGCTCTTCCGCCAGATTGGTTTCGGTGCGCTCATCGGGCTCCTTCAGGCGGGTCGTACTCGCTCGCGAAACGTGCAAGCAACTCCCTTGATTGTCGCTCGCCCAGGGCATCATTCGCTAGTTGATTCAAGTAACCGCGGTACTTGGTGAGTGCCTCGCGGTTCTCGACAAAGAGATCGGCAAGTGGGCTCTCCAGGTACGCCACCGGCCCGTGCTCCGTGAACTCCATAAGCGTTACGTTGCCCCCGATCGCGGCGAATTGGCCTGCCGCGAAGGGAACGACTCGGATGGTGATGTTCGGGCGGTCGGCGAGAAAGCCCAGGTGGAGCATCTGCTCGTTCATCACCCGGTTCCCACCGAAGGGGCATCGTAGGGCGGCTTCATAGAGGAAGTAGGTGAACTTCGCCGGGTTCCACCCGCGAAGCACCTGTTGCCGTTCCATGCGGATAGCCACCCGAGAGCCGATCTCGGCTTCCGACCGGCCCGGAAGCCTGATCACAGCCTGAGCGTAGTCCTCGGTCTGTAGCAGACCCGGAACGAGCAGCGGTGAGGTCGCGGTGATCCGTTGCGCGGTGGTCTCGTGCAGGATGAGGGTGCGCAGGCTCTGTCGCCTCACCAGGTAGCCGTCTTCGGTTTCCCTCGCCAGGCGTAGTACCCGGGCGGCCTCGGGAGCGCCGACCCCGCAGTGGGCCAGGTAGGTCGTGACGTTGACCTCGGTGAAGCTGCCGGTACCCGCCTCGAACCGGGAGACCGTGCTCTGCGCCCAGCCCAATCGCCGTGCCAGGTCGACACCGGTCAGTCCGGCCCGCTCGCGTCGCCTGCGGAGCTCCGCGCCGAGCTCGCGGCGGCGTGCGTCACTTGACTTGGATGGCATGGACCCACGCTATTGCGCCGTGACCTGCGAATATGGCACGGACGCGCGAGCTCCACCCCAAGGGAGCACGGGATGCCCCCGGCGCATCCGAGGCAACCAAGACCGGCGGTGAAGCGTCGGGGTACGGGGCCGCGAACCAGGCCGGTAGCTGCCATACACTACGAATCGACATCAGGCAACGGGAGGGGCATGTCCACCAGCTCCGAGACGATCGCTCTCGGCCAACCGACCGTCGGTGACGAGGAGCTCGCCGCGGTGGCGGAGGTGTTCCGTTCCGGGTGGCTCGCCGGCGCGGGCCCGACCTGCCGCATGTTCGAGGAACGTTTCGCCGCCGCGACCGGTACCGCGCACGCGTTGAGCACCAGCAACTGCGGTTCCGCGCTGTACCTGGGCCTGCGGGTGCTCGGCGTCCGGCCGGGAGACGAGGTGATCGTCGGCGACTACACCTTCCCCGCCACCGGTCACGCGGTGCTGCAGGCCGGCGCGACCCCGGTGTTCGCGGACGTGCGCCCGGACATCTGGAGCGCCGACCCGGCCGCGGTCGAGGCGCTGATCACGCCGCGCACGGTGGGCATTCTGGCGGTGGACGTGGCCGGCCAACCGGGGGACTTCGACGAGTACCGGGCGATCGCCGACAAGCACGGGCTGTGGCTGTTCGAGGACGCGGCCTGCGCGGCGGGCGCGACCTACCGGGACCGGCCGGCGGGCAGCCTCGCCGACCTCGCCGCCTTCTCCTTCCACGGGCGCAAGGGCATCACCGCGGGCGAGGGCGGTGCGCTGGTCTCCGACCGCGAGGACCTGATCGAGCACGCACGCAAGCTGCACACCTACGGTATCGAGCCCGCCTTCTCCCGCGGGACGCGCGGCGAGCTGCCGATCCCGGTCTTCCACGAGGCCGGTTACAACTTCCGGCTTTCCGACGTCCAGGCAGCCATCATGAACGTGCAGCTGGACCGGCTACCGGACCTGGTGGCCGCCCGCCGGTCGGTGGCGCGGCGCTACCACCAGGCGTTCGCCGAGCTGGACGGGGTGCGGGTCCCGGTGGAGCTACCCGACCGCGGGCACCCGTGGCAGGCCTACATCCTCACCATCGCCGAGGAGCTCGGGCGCGATCGGGTCGCGCTCGAGTTGCGCGAGCGCGGGATCCAATGCAACTTCGGCACCTATGCCTCACATCTGCAGCCGGTGTACGGCGAGCAGCGACCCCTGCCGGTGTCCGCCGACATCTTCCGCCGCCACCTCGCCATCCCGATGCACGCCAACCTGACCGAGCACGAGGTGGACCGCGTGGGCGACACCGTGCGCGCGGTCGTCACCGAGCTGTCCTGATCGAACACCACGAGAAAGCGAACGCATGTCCGACAAGAAGGTCTTCTTCACCGGAGGCGGTGGCTTCATCGCCGCGCACGTCATCCCACTCCTGCTCGAGCGGGACTACTCGGTGGTGATCTACGACAACATGACCCGCGGCAACCGGGACCGGGTGGCGGAGTTCATGGACACCGGCAAGGTCGAGCTGGTGGAGAAGGACGTGCGCTACGGCGGCGGGGTGCGCGAGGCGATTCGTGGCTGCACGCATGCCATTCACTTCGCGACCGTGTCGATCAACAAGTCGGTCGCCGACCCGCACGAGTCGATCGACATCAACATGACCGGCAACCACAACGTCTTCGCCGCGGCGGCGGAGGAGGGCGTCCAGCGCCTGGTGTTCGCCTCGTCCGCGTCGGTGTACGGCGAACCGAAGAAACTGCCGATGCACGAGGACGACCCGCTCACCCCGCTCACCCCGTACTGCATCGCCAAGCGCGCCGGCGAGGATCTGCTCGGTTTCTACCAGCGGCACCACGGGCTTTCCTGGAACGCGCTGCGGTTCTTCAACGTGTACGGCCCCGGGCAGAAGATCGAGGCGTACTACACCTCGGTGATCAACCATTTCATCCAGCGCCTGCGCGCGGGCCAGCCACCGATCATCGACGGCAGGGGCGAGCAGTCGATGGACTTCGTGCACGTCACCGACCTCGCCAAGGCCGTGGTGCTGGCGCTGGAGTCCGAACAGGCCAACCTGCCGATCAACATCGGCACCGGTATCGACACCTCCGTCGCCACCCTGGCGAAGATCCTGATCGACGCGGTCGGCGTGGACGTGGAGCCGCAGTTCAACCCTCGTGACGTGCTGGTGTCGCGGCGTGCCGCCGACATCGGCCGTGCCCGCGAGGTGCTCGGCTGGACCCCCGAGATCACCGTCGAACAGGGAATGTCCGACCTGGTCAAGGCGTCGGTTTGACTGGCTTGACCGACGTGACTGGCGTGACGGGCACGGGCAACGAACCAGCCGCGGGACCGGCAAAGGGGCGGGCGATGCGGATCGTCGTGGTGAACAACTTCTTCCCGCCACGGGTGGGCGGAAGCGCGCATATGGCCGCCTCGCTGGCCGCGGAGTACGTCGCGGCCGGCCACGAGGTGCTCGCGGTGACCGCGGCCTATGCCGACGCGCCCGCCGAGGAGCGGGTCGACGGGTACCGGGTGGTCCGGTTTCCGGCCATGAAGATGCCGCAGTTGGGACTGTCGATCGACTTCGACATGACCTTCGCCTCGGTGAGACCGGGCAACTGGCGCCGGTTGTTCCGGTTGCTGGACGAGTTCCAACCGGACGCCATCCATCTGCACGGGCAGTTCTTCGACCTGTCCTGGCTGGCCGGGTGGTACGCGCGGCGCCGCGACCTGCCGACGTTGCTGACCATCCACACGCTACTGATCAGCGACAAGAAGCTGTACGGCGCGGTGTTCCGGCTGCTGGACGCGGTCCTGGTGCGGCCGTTGCTGAGCCTGTTCCGGCCGCGTTACGTCATCCTGGACAAGCTCGGCGCCGACTACTGCGCGGAGCGCTACCGCACCGGCGAGCCGAACTCCGAGTATCTCCCGATCGCGGTGGACGTCGCCCGGTTCGACCAGCCGCTGACCATGGATGTGCGGGTCGAGCACGAGATCGGCGACGCGCCGCTGATCGTCTCGCTCGGGCACGTGATCCCGCTGCGGGACCGGCTGCCGCTGGTCGAGGCCATGCCGGCGATCCTGGACGAACATCCGGACACCAAGGTGATCGTGGTGGGCAGGGTCTACTACGACGCCTTCCTCGAACGGGCGCGGGAGCTGGGCGTGCGGGACGCGTTCATCGTGCAGGGCGCCGCGCCGCGCGAGGACGTGCCTGCCTACTACGCGGCCGCCGACATCGTCGCGCACGACCTGAACGGCGGCTGCGGCACGGCTTCACTGGAGGCGATGCTCTCCGGCACCGCGACGATCGCCTCGGTGCCCGCGGACAACTACCCCGGAATCGAGATGCGCAACGGGGAGAACATCCTGCTGGTGCCGCCGGACGACGCGACGGCCGTCGCGGAGGCCGTGATCGACCTGCTGGACGATCCGGAGCGGCGGGCGAAGCTCGCGCGGCGGCAGAGCGAGTTGGTGCGTGCGCACTTCGGGCTCGACGTGGTGGCGGCCGAGCACCTGCGCGCCTTCGAGAAGATGCTCGGTGAGCGCGGCACGCGGCCCGCGGAGTGACGGATGTTCTTCGACGACGAACGCAGCAACCGGTTGCGCCCGCAGATCCTGACCGAACTGGTCGGGCAGTACATGAACGACGCCGAGCGAGCCCGGCTCTACGGCCTGCCGGAGACCACCCGGATCCGGGAGCGGGCCAAGATCGTCAGTCCGGAGAATCTGACGATCGGCGAGCACTGCTGGATCGGCGAGGGCGCCACCCTGGACGCCAGCGGCGGGCTGGAGATCGGCGAGCACACCAGCATCGGGCTGAACACGCTGATCTTCACCCATTCCAGTTGGCTGGCCAATATGGCGTTGCAGAACCACTCCGGCAGCGATCTGATCGAACGTAAGCCGGTGACGATCGGCAGGGGCTGCTTCATCGGTGGCCTGGTGGTGATCATGGCGGGCGTGACGATCGGCGACTTCGCCACCGTGCAGCCGAACTCGGTGGTGGCCAAGGACGTTCCGGAACGCTCGCTGGTCGCGGGGAACCCGGCGCGGGTATTCCAGCGTTACGACGAGGAGTACATCGAGTCCGAGATCGCCAGGGTGCGGGCGGAGAACGAACGCCGCCGGGCCGTCGCGGCGGAACGCGGCGACGACGCGGCGGGATGGGGGTCTCCCGGCGGCCGCTTCGGCGGCACCGGGGAGTGAACCCGCTTCCTTACCCGAGTACGGCCGACGTGCCGGCTCAGCCGTGTGCCTGACCCAGCACGTCGGCGACCACCTGGTGGGAGGGCAGGATCGAGGCCCGCTCCTCGGCCGCGTCGACCTTGCCCTCCAGCAGGTCGACGAACCGGTCGAGCTGGGTGGCCAGCGGCTCGCGCACGGTCACCAGTTCCGGGATCTCGATCACCGTCTGCTGCCGGTAGCCGAGCCCGTCCGGCGTCGCGGCATCGTGTGAGACGTGCCGGTACACGGTGACGTCCCTGCGCAGCAGGTCGATCTCGATCATTCTGTCCAGTTCGGACACCATCAGTGATCGAATCTTGCGTTGACCCAGCCGGGACGCGGATACCGAGGCGAGACCGAACGGGAAGGTCAGCACCGTCTCCACGGTGTCCTCCGCGCCGGTCACCGAGGAGGGGTGGAAGTAGCCCGCGCCCGCGGTGACCCGGCTCGGCACGGTGCCGCCGAAGAACTGGACCGCGATATCCACATCGTGCACCAGCAGGTCCCAGGCGACGCCGGTCCTGATCCGCGGTGCGTACGGGCCGTGCCGCCTGGCCATCAGGTGCACCGGCTGGCTGATCATGGCGCGGGCCGTCAGCACCGCGGGGTTGTAGCGCTCCAGCAGCCCGCACATCAGCGGGACGTCCCGGTCCGCGGCCAGCGCGACGATCTCCTCGGAGGCCGCGAGGCTGTTCGCGACCGGCTTCTCCACCAGCAGGGGAGTGTCATCGTTCAGGATCGTCCGCGCGAGGTCGTAATGCGCCTCGGTTGAGGAGGCCAGCACCACGGCGTCCACATCCGACAGTGAGCCGAGCTCGGGTGTCCACTCGGTGCCGAACCGCTCGGCGCAGGCTCGGCCGTCGTCCTCCCGTGGCTCGACCACGCGAACAAGGGATACTCGTTCGTTCTGGGACAGCACGCGGGCGTGCAGTGAGCCCATCGTGCCGGTGCCGACGAGCGCGATCCGATGTGTCACCCGCCTACGCTCCCAGCAGGTCGCGCACGGTCTCGATGACCGTGTCGAGGTCGGCTTCGGACAGTGCGGGATGGACCGGAAGCGACAGTGCCTCGGCGGCGACCGCGGTGGCCACCGGCACGTTGCTCGGTGAGGCGTCCGGGATCTGCGGGTGCTCGCGGTAGCAGTCGTAGTCGAAGACGACCTTCGGGTAGTAGACCCCGTTGCCGATGCCGCGTGCGGTCAACTGCTCGGCCAGTTCGTCGCGGGACAGCATGGCGTGCGGGCCGACCAGGACGGTGTACTGGTGCCAGACGTGCTCCCTGCCGGGCAGCACGGCAGGCAACCGCAGGCCGGGGGTGCCGGCGAGCCCCGCGGAAAGGCGTTGCGCGTTGTGCCTGCGGGCCGTGGTCAGCGCCTCGAGCTTCTCCAGCTGCGGGATGCCCACGGCGGCGTGCAGGTCAGTCATCCGGTAGTTGTTCCCCGCCATCTCGTACTGGTAGCGGGTCCGCATGCCCTGGTTGCGCAGGACTCGCAGCCGGTCGGCCAGCTCGTCATCATCGCAGGTGATCACGCCGCCCTCGGCCGTGGTTACGTTCTTGGTGGCGTACAACGAGAAGCAGCCGAGGCCGTAGCTGCCGGCCTGCCGCCCCTCGAAGGTGGCGCCGACGGCCTGGGCCGCGTCCTCCACCACGTGCAGGCCGTGCTCGGCCGCGAGCGGGGCGAGCTTGCCCATATCGGCGGGCTGGCCGTACAGGTGCACCGGCATGAGTACTTTGGTCCGCGGACCTGTCGCGGCGACGACCTTGTCCGGGTCGATCGCGAAGTCGTCGGCGGAGATATCGGCGAACCGGACCGTCGCGCCGGCCTGCAGGATCGCGTTCAGCGTGGCCACGAACGTGAACGGCGAGGTGATCACCTCATCACCCGGCCGCAGGTCCAGTACCCGCAGCGCGCCGATCAGCGCCGTGGTGCCGTTGTTCACGGCGACCGCGTGCCGGGTGCCCGCCACCTCCGCGAACGCCGTTTCGAGGCGCCGAACCATGGGCCCCTGCGCGATGGCGCCGGACCGCAGGACCTCGGCGACCAGCGGTTCGGCATCCCGAACGTCGACCACGGTAATGGGAATCATGCGGCAGTCTCTCACCTCGGCGGACGGTTCTGGCGGGTCAGGTACAGTCGTGCACCGGTACGGCTTTCTGCCCAGGCCGGTATGCACGCCGATGCCGACGCGGGCGCCCACGATACCGGTCGGCCACATCGTCGCTGCGCAGCCGGTGGTACCGGCCCGCGCAGGTACAAGGTTAGGGAAATGGCACGCATTCTCATCACCGGCGCCGGGGGTTCGGCCGCCTTCAATTTCCGGGACGCGTTGTCGCTGGCGGCGACCGACTATGTGGTGGTCGGCACGGACGTCAAGCGTTATCACCTCGAGCTCATGGAGCTGTCGGCCAAGTACCTCGTGCCGCCGGTGTCCGATTCCGGTTATGTGGACGCGATCAATCGGGTCATCGAGGACGAACGGGTCGATTTCGTACACCCGCAGCCGGATGTCGAGGTCGGGTTTCTGGCCGAGCACCGGGACAAGATCCAGGCACCCGTCTTCCTCCCGGACGCCGCCGCGGTGGCCCTGTGCCACGACAAGATGGCGTTCAACGCGCACCTGAGTGCCGCGGGGGTGCCGGTCCCGGCGGCTGTCAAGATCGACAGCCAGGACGACCTGCACACCGCGCTGGCCGAGCTGCTCGAACGTAACCCGCGGGTGTGGCTGCGCGCGATCCGCGGCGCGGGCTCGCGGGCCAGCCTCCCGGTGAACTCCTTCTACCAGGGCGATGCCTGGATCGACTACTGGCGCTCCTTCCGTGGCCTCGACTACGGCGACTTCATGGCCAGCGAGTACCTGCCGGGGGCCGAGTTCGCCTGGCAGAGCCTGTGGCACCGCGGCAGGCTGGTCACCTCGCAGGCCAGGGAACGGATCGAGTACATCTTCGGCAACCTGACCCCGAGCGGGCAGAGTTCCTCGCCCTCCGTGGCCAGGACGGTCAACCGCGCGGACGTGAACCACGCGGGCGAGGCCGCGGTGCGCGCGGTCTCCGCCGAGCCACACGGGGTGTACTGCGTGGACATGAAGTGCACCGCGGCGGACGCACCGATGGTGACCGAGATCAACGTCGGCAGGTTCTTCACCACCAGCAACTTCTTCGCGCATGCCGGGCTCAACATGCCGGACATGTACGTCCAGCTCGGCCTCGGCAACGCCCTTGCCGAGACACCGCCGCGGTACGACCCGCTGCCGGCGGACCTCTACTGGGTCCGGATGATCGACATGGGGTACCGGCTGATCAGGGAGGGCGAATGGTCCTCGACGGTCCGGTGACCGCGGTCGCCTTCGACTTCGACGGCACGCTGTTCACCCTCCCGGTCGACTGGGCCGGGCTACGCGCCGAGCTCGGACTCGGTGCCGGGGACCGGATCGGCGAGGTGCTCCAGCGGTTCCTCGACGAGGGCGACAGCCGCGGGCTCGAGGTGGTGACCGCCTACGAGCGGGCCGCCGTGCGTGCGGGCGGGTTCCTCCCCGGGGCGACCGAATGCCTTGCCGCGCTGCGCGACCGGTACGAGCTCGCGGTGCTGACCCGCAACAGCCGGTACGCCGTGCTGGATGCCTTCGGCGACCTGGCCGCCGGCCTGACCGTGGTCGGCAGGGAGGACGTGCGGAGGCTGAAGCCCGACCCGGAGGGGCTGCGCATCGTGCTGGCGCGGCTGCGCGCCGAGCCGGCAGGGGCGGTGCTGGTGGGCGACACCTACCACGACGTACAGGCGGCCAGGGCCGCCGGCGTGCGCAGCGTGGTCGTGCGCAACCCCGCGCTGCGCTACGCCCCGGAGGGCGCCGGGGCGTATGTCGAGAGGCTGACCGCGGACCTGCTCCGTCCCGCCGGGCGCTTACCATCGAAAGGCCCAGCAGACACAGCGGATTGAGGGAACCATGGCGATCTCCGACCAGCTTCGCGATGTCTTCGTCGAGGCACTGGACCTCGGCGAGGATGTCGATGTGCAGAACCTGAAGTACCGCGATATCGAGGCGTGGGACTCGGTCGGGCACATGGCGCTGGTCGCCGCTATCGAGGACGAGTTCGACGTGCAGTTCGAAACCGACCAGGTGATCGACATGAGCAGCTTCAAGGTCGCCGTGGACATGGTCACCGAGTTGCGGGCGGCCCATGACTGAGAGCCGGTTCGTGAACTGGGGTTTGCCGCCGGAGGCGAGCGGAAGAACGCGCCCGCCCGTCGCCCACCGCCACCCCAACGGAGGCGCTGACGCGCCGCTGTGCCCAGCGGCGAACAGCCCACGAGCGGTGAGGCCGGGCGTATGACCGGCGAAAGGTGCCGATTGTGACAGGGTCCGAGCCCGGCGGAGCCGATCATGTCGCGCGTATGGGAACGGGCGCTGACTTGTCCGGACGTGTCGCGCTGGTCACCGGCGGAACCCGGGGTATCGGGTTGGCCACGGTACGCGCACTCGCGGAGGCAGGCGCCACGGTCGTGCTCACCGGTCGGGAGGAGGCGGCCGCGCGGGAGGCCGCGGCCGCGGTGCCCGGCACGGTCAGCGGCGTGGCCCTGGACGTCACCGACCCCAAGGCGGTGTCCACGGTGGTCCGTGGGGTGGCCAAGGAGCACGGCAGGCTGGACGTCCTCGTCGCCAACGCCGGCATCATGGAGGGCGGCATGCTCGGCATGATCAGGGAGGACGACCTCGATCGGACCCTGGCCACGAACGTCAGTGGCACCATCCACACCGTGCAGGCGGCCGCGCGGGCGATGATGCGCAAGAAGACCGGTTCGATCATCGTGCTGGCCTCGGTGGTCGGCCTGCAAGGCAGCGCGGGGCAGTCGGTGTACGCGGCGTCCAAGGCGGCCGTGGCCAATCTCGCCCGTTCCGCGGCCAAGGAACTGGGCCGCTCCGGTATCCGGGTGAACGCGGTGGCGCCCGGTGTGATCGACACCGCGCTCACCGCGGGACTCGGCGAGCAGGTGCGCGCGGCCAACGCCGACCGCACCCCGCTCGGCAGGCTCGGCAGGCCCGAGGAGGTGGCCGGCGCGATCACCTTCCTCGCCGGGGACCAGGCTTCCTTCATCACCGGCCAGGTGCTCGGCGTCGACGGGGGTCTGGTGCCGTGACGCCGCTCGTGGGCGAAGGGGCCCGACTGGTCGACGCGGTCGGTGGGCGGACGCTGGCAGGCAGGGAACTGCGGGCCGCGGTGGAGGCCGCGGCGGGGGAACTGGCCGGGCTGCCCACGGGGGCGCTGTTCGCCAGGACCTCGGTGGACCTGCCCAGCGTGCTGCGGTACCTCGGCGCGTTGGCCGCGGGCAGGGCGGTCGCGCTGATCGACCCGGCCCTGGATCCCGCGGCGCTGCCCGGCCTGATCGAGCGGTTCCGGCCGGGTGCCGTGCTGGCCGCCCCGGACGCCGCGCCGCCTGCCGGCTACCGCGCGCGGGACGGGCACTGGGTCCGGGAGTCCGGCGAGGGGGTCGCCCCACATCCCGAGCTCGCGGTGCTGCTGCCCACCAGCGGTTCCACCGGCAATCCGAAGCTGGTCCGGCTGTCCGGGCAGGCGGTGCTGCACAACGCCGAGGCGATCGCGCGGGTGCTGGACATCGGCGCCGGCGAGGTCGCCCCGACCAGCCTGCCGTTGCACTACAGCTACGGACTGTCGGTGCTCAACTCGCATCTGCTGCGCGGCGCGACCGTGGTGATCGAGCCTTCCGGGGTGCTCGGCCGGGGCTTCTGGGACGCGGTCACCGAGCACGGGGCGACCTCGCTGGCCGGTGTCCCCTACCACTACGAGATGCTGCGCAGGCTGAAGTTCGACCCGGCGCGGTACCCGAGCCTGCGCACGCTCACGCAGGCAGGCGGCAAGCTGCGCACCGAGCTGGTCAGCGAGTTCGACGAGAAGATGCGCGGTGTGGGTGGGCGGATGTTCGTGATGTACGGGCAGACCGAGGCCGCGCCGCGGATGGCCACCCTGCCGGCCGAGCGGCTGACCGAGAAGCTGGGTTCGGCGGGGGCCGCCCTGCCCGACGGCGCGTTCACCATCCGCAGGGACGACGGCAAGGAGACCACCTACCCCAAGATCGTCGGCGAGGTCGTCTACCGGGGGCCCAACGTGATGATGGGCTACGCGGAGCGCGCGTCCGAGCTGGCCCGTGGCGACGAGGCCGGCGGCGTGCTGGCCACCGGTGACCTCGGTTACCTCGACGAGGACGGCTACCTGTTCATCACCGGCAGGCTCAAGCGGATCGGCAAGGTGTTCGGTAACCGGGTCAGCCTGGACGACCTCGAGCAGGCCGTGCGGGCCGCGGGGGTGGGCATCGAGGTGGTGGCCGCGGTGTCCGCGGGGGACAAGGTGGTGCTGTTCGCCGAGGGCGCGGCCACGGACACCTGCAAGGCCGCCGCCAGGGCGCTGTCCGAGCAGCTGCACCTGCACACCAGCGGGTTCGACGTGCGGCCGATCGACACGGTGCCCCTGCTGGCCAGCGGCAAGGTCGACTACCGAGCACTGGAGACCCGGGTATGACGGTGCCGTTCAGTATGGGGACGGGCGAGCGGGAGGAACGGCTGCTGCCGCGGCTGGCCGAGCTGACCGCGCACCACCGGGAGCATTCCGCGGGGTACGACCGGATCCTCTCCGCGCTGGGCGTCCCGCGGGACGCCCAGTTCGCGCGGATCGCCGACCTGCCCTGGCTGCCGGTGCGTATGTTCAAGACCCACGAGCTGCGCAGCATCCCCGAGGACGAGGTGTTCAAGGTGCTGACCTCCTCGGGCACGACCGGGTCCGGGGCCTCGCGGATCTACCTGGACAAGGCCGCGGCCGCCGAACAGACCCGGCAGCTGGGCGCCACCCTGCAGACCGTGCTCGGTCCCGGCAGGCTGCCGATGCTGATGGTGGACACGATCGGGATCATCAAGAACCGCCGCTCGTTCTCCGCCCGCGGCGCCGGGGTGCTCGGCATGGCCAACTTCGGCCGCAAGCACGTCTACGTGCTGGACGAGCAGGACCGCCCCGACGTCGAGGCGGTCAAGCGCTTCCTCGCCGAGCACGGGGACCAGCCGTTCCTGATCTTCGGCTTCACCTTCATGGTGTGGCAGTACCTCTACGAGGTCGCCCGCGAGCACCGCCTCGATCTCTCCAACGGCATCCTGATCCACTCCGGCGGCTGGAAGAAGCTCGCCGACCGCGCGGTGGACAACACCGAGTTCCGCCGCCGGTTCGCCGCGGACACCGGGCTGCGCCAGATCTACAACTACTACGGGATGATCGAGCAGATCGGCACCGTGTTCCTGGAGGGACCGTCGGGTGGCTCGCTGTACTGCCCGGATTTCGCCGACGTGGTGATCCGTGATCCGGTGACCTGGGCGGAGCAACCCGTTGGCAAGCCGGGCGTCATAGAGGTGGTGAGCACGTTGCCCCGCTCCTACCCCGGCCACGTGCTCCTGACCGAGGACCTCGGCGTCTACAACGGAATCGACGACGGGGACTGGCCCGGTAAGCACTTCTCCGTGCTCGGCCGGCTGCCCAAGGCCGAGGCACGCGGCTGCTCGGACACGTTCCCCGCCGGCGCCGTGGCATGAAAGGGCAGGTCGACCGCTGATGGAGCTGACCCAACGATTCCCGGCCGGGGCGCCGGTCGCGGCCGGCGCGCTGCTGGCGGACCTGCGTGCCGAGCCGCGGGGCGGCAGGCTCGGCGTCGGCGACGAGCGGATCGTCGAGTTCCTGACCAGGTTTGCCCGCACCCTGCTCGCACCGGCCACCGCCCGCCGGTACCCCGAGCTGGCCTCGCTGGGGTTCTTCCTGCGGAAGGGTGAGATCGCCAGGGCGCTTTCCGGGCTGCGCGACACCGAGAACGCGCTGCGCTTCCCGCGCGGCCTCGTCTTCCACGTGCCACCGGCCAATGTGGACACCATCTTCGTCTACTCCTGGGCGCTGTCCGCGCTGGCCGGTAACCACAACGTGGTCCGGGTGTCCGGCCGCTCGGCAGGCGCCGCCGAGGCCGTGCTGGACGCGCTGGACACCGCGTTGGGCGAGGTGAGCGAGGACTGCGCGGCCGTCGTGCGACAGACCCAGCGGATGGTCACCTACGACCGCAGCGACGAGGTCAGCTCGACCCTTTCCGCCGCCTGTGACCTGCGGGTCGTCTGGGGCGGGGACGCCTCCGTGCGGGCGCTGCGGCAGTACCCGCTCGCCCCGCATGCCCGCGACCTCACCTTCCCGGACCGCTCCTCCTTCGCCGTGCTCTCGGTACCCGGCTGGCAACGGGCGAGCCGGGACGAACGTGAGCGCGCCGTGCGGGGTTTCTACAACGACGCCTACTGGTTCGACCAGGCCGCCTGCTCCTCGCCGCGGGCGGTGTTCTGGGTCGGCGAGCCGGACGCGGCAGCCGAGGCGGCCGCGCGGTTCCGCGAGCTGCTCGCCGGGGTGCTCGCCGAGCGGGAACACGTCACCGAGCCCGCGATGGCGGTGCAGAAGCGGGTCGCCGCGTACGGGGCGGCGGTGGATGGCACGATTGACCGGATGTCCTTTACCGGCGCGGGTGCGGATGTCAACGGCATCGCCACCCTGGAGCTGGCCGAGCCCGCCGCGCTGCCGCGGCAGTGGCTCGGGGCCGGGACGTTCGCCCAGGGCAACGTCCGTACGCTGGCGGAGCTGGCGCCGATCGTGGTGCGCAAGGACCAGACCGTCAGCCAGTTCGGGTTCGACAGGGTCGAGCTGACCGAGTTCGCCCGGCAGGTGGCCGGGCGGGGTGTGGACCGGATTGTTCCGTTCGGGTCGGCGTTGACCTTCTCCGCGATCTGGGACGGCTACGACCTGCTGACCGAGTTCAGCCGCCTGGTGACCGTTGCGACCTGAGGAGACACCTGCCGAGATGACAGCCGTCGATCGCGAGGCGGCCGTCGTCCCGGCCGCGTCCCAGCAGCCGGCAGATCAGCCGGACGAGCAGCCGGAACAGCGAAAGCCGCTGAAGGCGAGGCTGCTCGACGTCGTCCGCTGGGTCGCCATCGCCGTGGTGGTCTTCTTCGCGGCCAGGCAGCTGGTCACGAACTGGGCCGAGTTCTGGGCGACGATCCGGGGAATCCCGTGGCAGTCCTCCGTGCTCAGCCTGCTGGTGCTGGTCCTGAGCATCGGGGTGGGCGTGTACGCCTGGCAGGTGATCGTGAACGACCTGGGTACCCGGGTCGGCTACCCGCGCGGGGCGCAGATCAACCTGGTGGGTTCGCTCGGCAAGTACGTCCCCGGCTCGGTGTGGGCGTACCTGCTGCAGATGGAGCTGGGCAAGAAGGCGGGTCTGGCCAGGGCGCGGATCTTCACCAGCTCCCTCATCCACTTCGGCGTCGGCGTGGTCGCCGCGCTGGTGCTGTCCCTGTTCGCGATGCCCGCGGTGTTCGCGAACAGCCCGCGGGCCTGGTGGCTGCTGGTGCTGATCCCGCTCGGGCTGGTCGCACTACACCCCCGCGTGCTGACCTGGGGCACCTCCCTGGTGCTGCGGATACTGCGCAGGCCGGCGCTGGACCACCGGTTCAGCTACGCCACCGTGGGCAGGGTGTTCGGCGCGCTGCTCGGGGTGTACGCCCTGCAGGGGTTGCACCTGTGGTTGCTGGCCAACTCGGTGGGCGCCCCCGGCTTCGCCGGCTACGTGCTGTGCGTCGGCGCCATGGCCATCGCGATGACCTCGGGCAACTTCGCGTTCATCATGCCGAGCGGCGCCGGGGTGCGCGAGGTGGTGATGGTGGCCGTGCTCACCGCCACCGCGATCTCCGGGCCGCAGGCGCTCGCCTTCGCGCTGGCCTCCAGGGTCATGTTCACCGTCGCCGACCTGATCACCGCGGGCTCGGCGGCGCTGACCGCACGACTGAGCGGTATGCGTTCCGCTCGGGTAGGGGCAGGCCGGTAGCCGGGGCCAGCCGGTAGATCGACGCGCTGGGGTTGCGGTAGACCAGCTCGAGAAACGGGGCGTCGTCCAGTCCGGTCAGGCCGGGTTGCCGGGTGAACTCGGTGAAGTTGCCGCCGCCGCCCAGGATCACCCAGCGCACGCCCAGCCGCCGCACCGCGGCGCGCACCTCCGGATTGGTCGGGTACTCGTTGAAGTGCGCGCCGAGCAACTCCGCCTCGGCCGGCTGCCGGGTGCCGTCGAAATGCCCCGCGACGGTCCGTACCCCGCTGAGCGCGTAGGTCCAGACCGAGCCGTCGGCCCGGTCGTTCATCGCCCAGTCACCCGGCGCCGCCAGCTCGCCGAGCCGGCGCATCGCCGCCGCCTCGGCCGGACTGGTCTTCATGTTGTCGTCCACGGGGTCGTAGTAGCCGGAGGTGATCGCCCTGGCGTTGCTGCCGGTGTAGAGCCCGCCGGTGACCGTGCCGAACCCGAGCAACAGCACGGCACCGAATCCGGCCGCCTGCCATGTCCCGCCCGGCACCGGTAGCCCGCGTAGCCGGCGGGCCACCGTGGCCTGCACCTCGGCGAGCCCGTGCGCGGCGATCAGCAGCAGCGGCAGGATCGCCATGGCCACGAACCGGTACGGATCGTCCCACCACGGCCTTGCGATGGTCATCACCAGCGGATGGTCCGATGTGGACACGGCGACATACAGCACGCCGCTCAGCAACGCGGTGCCGGCGATCCAGCGCAGCCCGTTCAACCGGGGGAGGAACAGCAGGCCCAGCAGTAGCGCGAGGGCGAGCCAGACCTGCGGGGCCGCCGACTGGTGCTGGAAGGTCAGCAGGGTGCCGACGGCCTGGTTGACCGGCCGGGTGCTCCCCCAGCCGTAGTACGGGATGTCGCTGGTCGCCAGGCCGATGGCGCCGAGTAGCTGCTGGGATACCACCAGCACCACGGCCAAGCCCGCGGCCACCAGCGCGAGCAGGTCGGCGCGCACGGTCCGCCCGCGGTGCCCCCGCGCGGCCACCCAGCGTTGCCCGATCAGTGGCGCCGCGAACAGGACGGCGCCGAACAGGGCGGAGGAATGCACGGTGAACAGCCCGGCCACGGCCGCCACGAACACGAAACCCGTATCGGGCGCAGGCCGCAGCAGGTAGCGGTGCAGCGCCACCGCGGCCAGTGGGGTGAGCACCCAGCCGAGCAGGAAGGGCAGCAGCGGCCCACGGTTCATCGACTCGTAGAAGCCTGCCAACGGGGCCACGGCGACCAGCGCGGCGGCCCCCGCCAGCACGGCCCTGCCGCGGAAAGTGTGCACCAGTGCGACCAGCGACAGCGCCAGCAAACCCGGTAGCAGCATGGTGTTCACGTTCAGGATCACCGGCACGGAGGCGCCGCTCAGCTGGTAGCCGAGCGCGGCGAGCAGGTGGTAGGCGTTCGGGTAGAACAGCGCGTTGCCCTCGCCGTACCAGTTCGTGCTGCTGGTGCCGGTGAGGCTGCCGTCCCCGGTGTCGGCGAGGTAGCGCACCGCGTTGCCGTGGTAGACCGCGTCCCAACCCTGCGGGATGGCGTTCACCCTGACGATGCCCTCCAGCACCGTGTACCCGCCGACCAGCGCCGCTACCAGCAGGCAGGCCAGCACCGCCAGGTGTGCGAACCGGCTCCATCGGACGGGATCCAGCCCCTGGCGACGTCCATTATGGAGCTTTCGGACGGTGAGTGACCGGAGTCCCGCGCCGACGGCGGCGAAGGCGGCGACCGCGACGATGAAGCCGGTGAGGCCGAACGGTAGTCCCAGCGCGGCCAGCCAGGGCCCGGAAAGCCCGGCCACGGCATAGCTGAGCAGTGGAGCCGTCCCGGCGGCCCGCCAGCCCCGCATCCCGGAGGCGAGCGCGACCAGCAGTCCGGGAACGACGATGACCGCGATCGTCACCGCCACGGTGAACAGGATCGGCCACGGGGAAACGGTATTCGGCACGGGTGGACCTCACGGGATGCGGGATTGCGCCGGAGTGGTGGCCGACGAATGTACTCCGTCACCCGGTCGAGTGAGAGATATCGGGGTCGCGCTACCGTGCCTCACCAGCGGGAACGGAATTCGGCCTCCTGACGGAAAAGCGGCCGCTCGGGGTTACCTGGAATTCGTGGCGCCCAGGAGGGTTGTTCAGAACGATCCAGCGACCGCGGGCCGCCAGGTCCATGGTCACCGCGGCGCGCAGCGCCACCGATGGGGTGGCGGTGGGCGACGGGCGGGATGTCGTTGCAGTTCACTGCATCGGTCACGATGCTACGGACCTGAATAACCCGACATTGAATAAGACACCAGCACCATTTCCACCCTCGCCATCGGAGCCGGACAGTGTGGAGCCAGGTTCTCTCCCTCCTTGCCGGACTGCTCGTGCTGACGCTGCCCGGTCTCGTGTTGCAACTCCTCGCCGGTGTACGCGACCTGTTGTGGCTGGCCGCGCTGACCGTGCCGGTGAGCATCGGCCTGTTCACGGTCTCCGGTGTGCTCTCCGGGATCCCGGGGCTGGCCCTCTCGCCCCTGCTGACCGTGGGGTGTCTGGTCCTGCTGGCGGTGCCGCTGGCCCTGCTGGCCCGCAAGCTGCCCGGTGCCCGGACCCGCGCCCGGCGGCGGGGCGGGGACTTTCCGCCCGCGGTGTCGCCGCGCCTGGTCACCCTCGCCAGGCTCGGCGGTGCCGTGCTCTGCCTCGGCGCGGCACTGCTGGCCCTGCGACCGTGGTGGTCCGGGCTCGGGGACTGGTCGACCTACCCGCAGGAACACGACACGATCACGCACACCTGGCTGACCGCGTACATCGCCCGCACCGGAACCGGTGCGCCATGGGAACTGCTTCCGCTGGACCTGCTCACCGGGGGACCGGTGTCCTTCTACCCCTCGGGGCTGCCGCTCACCGCCGCGCTGACCGGGGAGCTCACGGCCGGGCCGATCGTCGGGTTCAACCTGGTCACGGCGCTGGCCGTCGGGCCTGCGTTCGTGCTGGGCTGTGCGGCGCTGGCGGCCGCGATCCTACGCGGGCTGGGTTCCGGGCCCGCCTGGACGAGCCTGGCGGGCGGGATCGCCGCGCTGGTCGCGGCCGGCCTGTACCGGCCGGGGGTGCAGCTACTGCACGACGGTGGCATCGCCCCGAACGCGGTCGCGATGAGCCTCGCCCCCGGCATCATCGCCGCCGCGTTGACCCTCGGCGGGCGGCAGTGGTCGCGCGCGGTGCTGCTGGGTCTCGGAGTCGCCGGCGCGTTCGCGGTCCATCCCAGCGTGGCCGCCACCGTGGGGCTGAGCCTGCTGGTCTGCTGGGCGGTCGCCGCGCTCACCCGGCCCGGCCGCCGGGAACTGCGGGACCGGTGGCCGGTGCTGCTCACCGCGGGCACGGTCGCCGGTGTCGCCGCCCTCGGTTCCCTCCTCGGCGCGCTCGGCGAGGCCACGCGCACCGGGGGGTGGCCGCCGGACACCCGCCCGGCACCGCTCGGCGAGGCCGTGGGCACCAACCTGATGTTCAGCTACGGCGGCTACCTCGATCCCGACCAGACCTACGCCCAGCTTTCCGCGGCCCTGCTGGTGCTGGCCGGCGTGGCCGCGGTGTTGCTCACCCGGCGGGGCTGGACCGCGCTGGCCCTGTGGGGGTTCTGGCTGCTGGCCGGCATCGAGTTCAGGACCAGCCCCGCCGACGGTATCGCGGCTACCATCGTCGGTTCCTTCTTCTACAAGTCCTATGTGCGGATCCAGTCGCATATCGCGCTGTTCGCCCCGGCACTGGCCGCGTTCGGGCTACTGGTGACGGCGCTCGCCCTGGCGCGGCTGGTGGTCCGAGCGCGCCGCTCGCTCCCGCTGGTTCCGGTGACCGCGGTCGTGCTGGTGCCGCTGCTGGCCGGGTACGTGTTCCTGGCGTCCATTCCGTACGCGCAGCGCAACGCCGAGGCGATCGCGTCCCGGTACGCCGATCCGGAGTTCGTGCGGGTGGACGCGGACGACCGCGCGGCCGTCGACTGGCTCGGCACGCGGTCGCGGCCCGGCGAGCGAATGATGAACAGCGCGAACGACGGTTCCACCTATGCCTACGTCGACGAGGGCCTTCCGGTGGTGAACGTGGTCACCCTCGGCGACGCCCAGTTGCCGTACACCTACCACCTGCTGGCGGACTTCCGGGAGTACCCGGATGATCCCGCGATCCGCGCGGAGATCCTCCGGCTGAACATCGGCTATGTATACGTGGACAGCGAGGCACCGCTGATCGGGGCCGGTCCGGGCGCCCCGGAGAACTGGGTCGGCGAGCCCACCTTCCGGCTGGCGCCCGGGCTGCGGAACCTGGACGGGCTGCCCGGCCTGCGGGTGGCGTTCCGCTCCGGCTCGGTGACCGTCTACCGGCTCGATCGAAAGGTGCTCGCCGGGATGTGAACCCGGTGGGCAGGACCTGATGGGCAGGACCTGATGGGCAGGGCCTGAATAGCCCCGCCATCCAAACGGACACTAGGTTGACCGGGTACGGTCGGGCGGTTCGCGAGGGGTGAGAGGCATTTGATCGTCGTCGCTGTCGCAGCGTGGCTCGTCCTGGCCGTATTCGTGCTGCTCACCTGGTCACGGATCAATACCCACAAGGGATGGCGGGTCGGCGTGTTGTTGCTGGCCTGCGCTTTCTCCCTCGCGCACCAACTGATGTTCAGCACCGTTGCCGAGGACGCCTACATCAGTTTCCGATATGCCTTGAACATTGCCGAGGGCAACGGGCCGGTATTCAACCCGGGCGAGCGGGTCGAGGGTTACTCGAACTTTCTCTGGGTGATCACTCTCGGCCTGCTGAAGGCGGTGTTCGGGCTGGATATCGTCGGCTCGGCCGTCGTGCTCGGCGTGCTGTGCACGCTGGGCTGCGTGGTGCTGGCCTACCTCCTGGTCAACCGCGTGGTGCGGCTGGTGCGGCCGGAGAGCCCGGACCAGCCCGCCTTCGGCATCGCCGCCGCGGTGCTGACCGCGGCGGCCAGCGGGCTGGCCGCCTACGGTCCCTCCGGCCTCGAGACGCCGCTGTTCCTGCTGCTGACCCTTGGCCTGTGCCTCGCGGTGACCGCCGAACGGTTCGTCATCGCCGGGGTGCTGGTGGCACTGGCCACGATGACCAGGCCGGACGGTGTCGTGGTCGGCGCGATCGTCGGGCTGTGGCTGCTGCTGGCCGCCGCGCGTAACCGGGCGAGCTGGTGGGCCCCTGCCGGCTACGTGCTCGGCGCGCTCGTGCTCGCGGTGCCGTGGACCGCCTGGCGGGTGACCTACTACGGGTACCTGATCCCGAACGCGCTGGCGGCGAAGATGGGTGCGCCGCTCGACTGGCAGCTCAGCCGGGGCTGGGACTACCTTTCCGGCTTCACCCTCGCGCACGAGGGCTTCCTGCTGCTGGCCGCGGCCATGATCGTGGCGCTGTTGCTGGCCAGGACCTCCACGGCGGTGCCGGGCAACGCGCGGGCGCGCTCGCTGGTCTGGCTGGTGTTCGCGATCGCCTTCGGCTACCTGGCCTTCATCACCTACGCGGGCGGCGACTGGATGCCGGCCTGGCGCCTGCTGGCGCCGGTCCCGCCGCTGCTGGCGGTGGCCTCCGCGGCCGCGTACGGGGTGATCCGGAAGTCCGCGGACACCCCCTCCCCGCGGCCGCGCGGGCGGCTGGCCTACCTGGTTCCGATGCTGGTGCTGACGGCATCCGGGCTGTCCCTGATCGTCTCGACCGTGCACCCGTTGATGCTCAGCCGGATGCATGCCTGGCGGGACAAGATCGCCGAGATGTCCGAGATCGGTTCCTGGTTCGCCGACCGGCTGCCCGCGGGCACCGTGATCAGCACCTTCGCCAACGGGGTGCTCTCCTACCGGGCGGGCCCGCAGCTGATCATGGTGGACGTGCTCGGCCTCACCGACGAGCACATCGCCCGGCACGGCAGCCGTATTGATCTCTCCGGAGCGCCCGGCTACGTCAACATCGACTACGACTACGTGGTCAACGTGCGCAGGCCCGCGCTGGCCGTGGTCACCGGCAGCGGCTACGCCGACCGCCAGCGGTGCGGTGCCGACCCGGTCTACGCAGGCCGCTACCAGGTGGCGACCTTCCGCCGTGCCGGCACGGACAAGTGGGTTGCGGTGTACCCGCTGGCCTCCCAGTCCGCCGGGCTGATCGAAACCCTGGACGCGGACCCCCGGTTCGAACACGTGCCCTGTGCGACCTGAGGAGGTGATCCAGGGAACCTACGGAAACGTAGGTTCCCTGGTCGCGCTCGCGTAGCCTGGAAAGATGGCTGAGTTCGTATACCCGCCCGTCGTGCTGGCGGCCAAGGCGATGTTCCGGGTACTGGACCTGCGGCTGCGGGTGGACGGCGCGGAACACATCCCGGCCGAGGGCGGCGCGGTGATCGCGTGCAACCACGTGAGCTACCTGGACTTCGTCTTCTGCGGGCTCGGCGCGCAACCGGCCGACCGGCTGGTGCGGTTCATGGCGAAGCGGGAGATCTTCGCCAACCGCATCGCGGGGCCGCTGATGCGCGGGATGCACCACATCCCGGTGGACCGCGCGGCCGGTAAGGAGTCCTACGACGAGGCGGTGCGGCGGCTGCGTGCCGGCGAGGTCGTCGGCGTCTTCCCGGAGGCCACGATCAGCAGGTCGTTCACGGTGAAGGGGCTCAAGTCCGGGGCGGTGCGGATGGCGGTGGAAGCGAACGTGCCAGTGGTGCCGATGGCGGTGTGGGGCACCCACCGGTTGTGGACGAAGGGGCGGCCGCGCACGCTGACCAAGCGGCACCTGCCCATCTCCATCCTGGTCGGGGAGCCGATGCGGCCGGGCGCCGATGAGGACCCCGAGGTGCGCACCAAGGACCTGCGGGTGCGCATGTCCGGCCTGGTGGAGCGGGTCCAGGCCGAGTACCCCGACTCCCCGGCGGGCGAGGAGGATCGGTGGTGGCTGCCCGCGCATCTCGGCGGCACGGCGCCCACCCCGGAGCAGGCCGCGGAGCTGGACAACCGGCGCCCGGAGTCCTGACGAGGCGCTGGTTAAGAAGGTGGCTGCCTGAGGTGATGCGTGGGCGCGCGCCTTCTAAAAACACGGTCCGGGGCACCGCTACCGGGGCACTGCCTCAGGTGGTGAACAGCCACCAGTGCACCACCGGGCGGTCCGGGTCGGCCCGGTCGACCAGCACCTTCCGGTTGACCCGCTGTGTGCGGCCCCCGCCGGGGGCCAGTACATCCTGCCCGGACACGATCTCGTCCCCGGTGCCGAACTCGAGCCCGTCCACCGGCCGCTGGTGGACCTCCCGGCCCGGGGTCAGTGCCGTGGTGAACCCGGAACCGGTGAGCATGGCCTCGACCGAGTCCGGCGGGGTGGCGAAGGCCAGCACGTACATATCGTCGATACCGGACTGATGCTGCACCCCGAGCACCTCGGCGTCCGCCGGGACGGCGAGCCCGCCGAACGCGACCGCCTCCTGGACGACCCCCTGATCGGTGGTTGCGGTCTCCCCGGCCGATCGTTCCGGCACGCGATCCTCCCCGGTCGATCCCTGACCGCAGCCGGCCAGCGCGAGGGCGGCAAGGGTCACGGCGGCCACCAGCAGCAGTACCGCGGAGTTATCCACAGTTTTGGGAACAATCCCCAGCCCCTGTGGACAACCTTGGGGACGACCCGTGGCCACCTAGAACCAGCGCTCCAGCACCTGCGCGACGCCGTCCTCGGAGTTGGGGGCGGTCACCTCGTCGGCCGCCGCCCGGACCACGGGGTGCGCGTTGGCCATCGCCACCCCGTGCCCCGCCCAGCCCAGCATCGCCAGGTCGTTGGGCATGTCCCCGAAGGCGATGATCCGGTCCTGTTCCACCGCGAGGCGCTCGGCCACCTCGGCCAGCCCGGTCGCCTTGGTGATCCCGGGCGCGGACAGCTCGATCAACCCGGCGCCGGTGGAGAATGTGATGTTCACCGCATCGCCCAGTGCCGCCTCGGCCGCTTCCACCATCTCGTCCGAGTTCATTCCGGCCCTGCTCACCAGCAGTTTCACCGCCTTGTGCCCGAGTACCTCGCCACGTGGTGCGGTCATTCCCTCCCCGTCGCCCCACGGGTTGTAGTACTCGTGCTCGATCACGAAATGCCGAAGTCCCTGGTCAGCGGCTCGTGTCCCGGTCCGTTCGGCGGCGAGCCGGCAGCCGGGCAGCGCGTGTTCCAGCGCATCGGCCAGGTCGTGCAGCAGCACCGGCTCGAGCCCGTGCACACCGAGCACCCGGTCCGCGCCGATGTCGTAGAGCACCGCGCCGTTGGCGCACACGGCGTAGCCGGTCAGCCCCGCCGCGCAGGCGATCGGTGGGATCCACCGCGGCGGCCGGCCGCTGACGAGCACGAACGGCGTTCCGTCCGCGATCACCCGGTGTACCAGGGAACGGGTGCGGGAGCTGAGCTCCTCGGTCGGAGTGAGCAGGGTTCCGTCGACGTCCGAGGCGATCAGTTGAGGTTTGTCCACAGGTCCATCATCCCGGATGCCGACCGTCGCCAAGCACTGTCGGCGGTTACTACTACCTTGGCCACGTGCGCGTTGGCATTGTGATTCTTCCGGAAGACCGTTGGTGGGCAGCCGAGCCCAAGTGGCGTGCGGCCGAGGAGTACGGCTTCGACCACGCCTGGACCTACGACCACCTGGGCTGGAGATCGCTGGTCGACGGGCCGTGGTTCGATGCCGTGCCCACGTTGACCGCGGCCGCGACCGTCACCTCCAGGCTCCGACTGGGCACTTTCGTCGCCTCCCCGAACTTCCGGCACCCGGTGCCGTTCATGCGGGAGCTGAACACCCTGGACGACGTCGCGGACGGCCGCATCGTCGTCGGGCTCGGCGCGGGCTCGGCCTCCTACGACGCGCGGGTGCTCGGCCACCCCGAGCTGTCCGCCAAGCAGCGGGCGGATCGGTTCATCGAGTTCACCGAGGCGCTGGACGGCCTGCTCACCACGGACAAGTTCGACTACCAGGGCAGCTACTTCACCGCGGTCGGCGCCCGTAACCTGCCGGGCCCGGTGCAGCGCCCGCGGATGCCCTTCCTGATCGCCGCGAACGGGCCCCGCACGATGCGGGTGGTCACCCGCTTCGGCGGTGGCTGGGTGACCACCGGGCGCAGCTCCGAGTCGATGGAGGAGTGGTGGCGCAGCATCGGCGAGCTCACCGGGCGGTTCGAGGAGGTGCTCGGGAAGAGCGACCGGGACCCCGCGGAGATCCACCGGTACCTCAGCCTGGACGCCGCCCCGCAGTACTCGATGACCAGTGCGCAGGCGTTCGCCGACGCGGCGGGGCGGGCGGCCGAGCTCGGCTTCACCGACGTCGTCGCGCACTGGCCGCGCAGCACCGGCCCGTACCAGGGGCACGAGGCGGTACTGGAACAGATCGTCGAGGACGTACTACCGGAGTTGCAGGACTCTAGTCCAACCGGGTGAGGCTTGGTTGGTTGTGAAACCAGCTCCCACCATGGCGCGTCGATTCTGACGCACAGGGAGTAACAGTGGGACGGTTCGCCCGCGGCGCGGTGATATCTCAAGCGGGCGAACGGGTGCTTCCCCGGGGGGTTGGGGAACCGCGGTTCCCGTGCGGTGGCAGGGGGAGACCTACCGCACGGGAACCGTCATCCCGGCTGGCGAAGCGCGTAGATGACCGCGTCCGAGTTGCGGTAGACCTGCTTCAGGAAGGGCAGCCCTTCCAGGTCCCGCAAGCCGGGTTCGGGAGGCAGGTCGGGCAGTACCGAGCCGGAGCCGAGCAGCACGTGCCGGATGTTCAACCGCCGCACGGCGGCCCGCACCTTCGGGTCCTGTTGGTACTCGCGGAAGTGCGCGGCGAGGTAGGCCGCGTCCGGCGGGACGACATTCGCGTCGTAGTGGCCGGCGACCGGCCGGACTCCGGTGATCGCGTACAGCCAGGCCGTGCCGTCGGTGCGGCCGTTGAGCACCATCTCGCCGGGGCGCGCCAGCTCGCCCATCCGCAGCATCGCGGCCACCTCGTCCCTGGTCACCGGGATATCGGTGTACCGGGACTCGGGCCAGTTCTGGTAGGCGAAGCCGACCACCCTGGCGTTCGCCGTGGAGTAGAAGCCGTTGGTGACCACCGCCATGGTCACGATCAGCAGTACCGCGCTGGCCGGCCCGAGTGCGTTGGCCGGTGCCCCGGCCGAGGTGCGCTGCCGGGCCAGCGAGGTGCCTGCCGCCCACTTGGCGAGCAGCCGCTGCGCCTCGGCGAGGCCGTGCGCGGCCAGCAGGCACAGCGGGATCGCGGCCAGCGCCATCAGCCGGTAGCGGTCGTTCCACCACGGCCGGGAGAAGGTGATCACCCAGGGCAGCCCGCCGTAACTGGCCACCAGCACGAAGATCCCGGACAGCAGCAGCGCGGAGAACCCGATCCAGCGCAGCCGGTGCAGCGTGCGGATCATCAGCACCCCGACGAGCAGGCACGCCGAAAGCCAGATCAGCGCCGGGGTGAGGAACTGGCGGAACAGCACCAGCTGGGAGACCGCTTCCAGGAGCGGAACGTCCGAGGCCCAGGGGTTGTACGGGAAGCTGCCGGAACCGAAGCTGACCGCGCCGAGCAGGTGTGGGGCCGCGAGCAGCGCGGCCCCCAGCCCCACCGGGGCCACCCTGGCCAGGTCGGCGAGCGGTTTGCCCTCCCGGCGCCACCAGCGTTGCACCACCAGCGGGAAGGCGAACAGGATCGCGCCCACCAGGGCGCTGGTGTGTGCCACCAGCAGGCCCACCCCGGCCAGCGCGAGCACCATCCCGGTGTCCGGTGCGGGCCGGCGCAGGAACCGGTCCAGGGCGAGGGCGGCCAGCGGGGTCAGCACGATGCCCAGCGCGAACGGCAGCAGCCCGCTGGACACCGACTCGTACGCGCCGGAGGTGGCCGCGCCGGCCACGACGGCCGCGCTGCCTGCCAGCACGGCCCGGCCGCCGAACTGGCGCACCATGGCCACCATGGACAGTGCGAACAGGCCGGCGACCGGCACCGTGACCGCGTTCAGCACGGTGGGCACCGCGGCCCCGGACAGCGTGTAGACCAGGCTGCCGACCAGGTGATAGCCGTTGGGGTAGTAGGAGCCGTCCGGGTACCAGTTGATCGTGCTCATCCCGAACAGCGAGCCGTCGCCGGTCTCGGCGATGTAGCGGATGCCGTTGGCGTGGTAGACGGTGTCCCAGCGCTGGAAGATCGCGCTGGCGCCGCCGGCCGCGGACAGCACGACGATCACCGAGAGCACGGTCGCCAGCAGCACGCAGGCCCCGACCGCGAGATGCGCTCGCCGGCTCCAGGGCACCGGTGGCCGGTCCGGTTCGCCCGGGGCCCAGCCGCGGGCCTGCGCCAGCCTGCGCAGGCCCAGTGCCGCGGCGGCCAGAAGCAGCACGACAGCCGCGGCGGTACCGGGGTTGAACGGCAGCCCGACGACCGCCAGCCACGGACCGGCCAGGCCGGCTGCCAGATACGTGAACAACGGCGCCATGCCGAATAGTGCCCAGCCGCGAAGACCGGCGGCCCAGCCGAGGAATCCCCCCGGTAGCAGGAGGACGATCAGGTAGACCCCGATCGTGCTGGCGTAGATCCAGATCGAATCCGGTGTTGGCACTGGTGGTAACTACTTCTACTCGGTGTCTGATGCGGAACGCGCGACCGCGAACGCGCCTACGGGCCGTGACCTACGCGCCAGGGCCATTGCATGTCCCTCCCGGTTATCCATGGGCGTTGTGCTCCGTTTCCGGCGCGCCGGTAGCCTGTGCGCCCGTGAGCGCGCACACGAACCCCAGCAAGATTACTGAAGACGATTTCACCGGTTACGACCTGATCGTGGTCGGCTCCGGCTTCTTCGGTCTCACCGTCGCCGAGCGGGCGGCGACGCAGCTCGACAAGCGGGTCCTCGTCCTGGAACGGCGGGAGCACATCGGCGGCAACGCCTATTCCGAACCCGAGCCGGAGACCGGCATCGAGGTGCACCGGTACGGCGCGCACCTGTTCCACACCTCGAACAAGCGGGTATGGGACTACGTCAACCAGTTCACCGATTTCACGAACTACCAGCACCGGGTGTTCGCGAAGTATCAGGGCCAGGTCTACTCGTTGCCGATGAACCTGGGACTGATCAACCAGTTCTTCGGCAAGTCGCATACGCCGGACGAGGCGCGCGAGCTGATCGCGCAGCAGGCCAGCGAGATCGACACCAAGGACGCGCAGAACCTCGAGGAAAAGGGGATCTCGCTGATCGGCCGCCCGCTGTACGAGGCGTTCATCCGCGGGTACACGGCCAAGCAGTGGCAGACCGACCCCAAGGAGCTCTCGGCCTCGATCATCACCAGGCTCCCGGTGCGCTACACCTTCGACAACCGCTACTTCAACGACACCTACGAGGGTCTTCCGGTCGACGGCTACACCGCCTGGCTGGAGCGGATGGCCGACCACCCGAACATCGAGGTCCGGCTGAACGTGGACTACTTCGACGTGCGGGAGGCCATCCCGGCAGGCACCCCCACGCTCTACACCGGGCCGCTGGACCGCTACTTCGGCTACGTCGAGGGCAGCCTCGGCTGGCGCACCCTGGACTTCGAGCAGGAGGTCGTGCCCACCGGCGACTTCCAGGGCACCTCGGTGATGAACTACAGCGACGAGCACGTGCCCTACACCCGGATCCACGAGTTCCGGCACTTCCACCCCGAGCGCGACTACCCCAAGGACAAGACGGTGATCGTCCGGGAGTACTCGCGGTTCGCCGGGGACACCGACGAGCCGTACTACCCGATCAACACCCAGGAGGACCGGGAGAAGCTGGAGCGCTACCGGGAGTTGGCCAAGCGCGAGGCCACGGAGCGCAACGTGCTCTTCGGCGGGCGGCTCGGCACCTACAAGTACCTGGACATGCACATGGCGATCGGTTCGGCGCTCGCGGCGTTCGACAACAAGATCGGACCGCATCTCGCCGACGGCGCACCGCTGGACGGGTCGCTCGATGCTTGAGCGAGCTCCCGAAGAGGCACAGGGCGGCGCGAGCGCGCCGCCCTCGGGTGAGGTCGCGTTGCTGGCCAGGGTGCAGGACGTGCTGGCGAGCCCGCAGGCGGTCACGGCCGCTCGCGGGCTCTCCCACTTCGGCGAGCACAGCGCGGGCTGGTTCGCCCTCGGGCTGCTCGGCGCCGCGGTGGACCGGCGGCGCCGCCGGGACTGGCTCACCGCGGCCGCCGGGGTCGTCGGTGCGCACGCCGCCTCGATCGCGGTCAAGCGGGTGGTGCGCAGGCGGCGGCCGGAGCACGAGTCGGTGTGGGTGCTGGTCGGCACCCCGAGCCGGTTGAGCTTCCCTTCCTCGCATGCGACATCCACCACAGCGGCGGCGGTGCTCTACTCGGGTACGACCGGGCGTAACCTCGTTCCCGTACTCGTGCCGCCGATGCTCGCCTCCCGACTGGTGCTCGGTGTGCACTACCCGACCGACGTGCTGGCCGGCGCGGCGCTTGGCGGCGTGCTCGGCGCACTGCTGCGACGGAAGTTGAACAGGCATTCATGAGTGAGGCGACCGAGCGGGTGGAGCCCGCCGTGACCCCCCGCAGGGGCCCGGTGGGCGGTGTGCTGGGCGTGCTGAAGACCGCCCGGCCACGGCAATGGGTGAAGAACGTCCTGGTCTTCGCGGCGCCGTTCACCGGCGTGCAGCTCGGGGACGGTGCGGTGCTCCTGGACGCGGCGATCGCATTCGTGGCGTTCTCGCTCGTCGCCTCCTCGGTATACCTGATCAACGACGCGGTGGATGTGGAGGCCGACCGGGCGCATCCGACCAAGCGCAACCGGCCGATCGCCGCCGGGGTGGTGCCGGTGCGGGTGGCCTACGCGGCCGCCGTGCTGTTCTTCGCCGGTGGGATGGCGGTCGGCCTGCTCGCCAATCCGAAGCTGCTGATCGTGCTGGGTGTGTACGAGGCGATCCAGCTCGGTTACTGCTTCGGGTTGAAGCACCAGCCGGTGATCGATCTCGCGATCGTGGGTTCCGGCTTCCTGATGCGGCTGATCGCCGGTGGCGTCGCGACCGGTATCTCGCTGTCCCAGTGGTTCCTGCTGGTCACCGCGTTCGGCTCGCTGTTCATGGTGGCCGGCAAGCGCTACGCCGAGGTGATGCTGTTCGAGCGCACCGGCGCGAAGATCCGGTCCTCGTTGAAGAAGTACTCGGCGAGCTACCTGCGCTTCGTCTGGGCCACCTCGGCCGCGATCCTGATCATGTCCTACTGCCTGTGGGCGTTCGAGCAGCAGCAGCGGGCGCCGGAGTCGGTGTGGGCGGTCATCTCGATCGTGCCACTGGTGCTCGCGGTGCTGCGCTACGCCGTGGACGTGGACGGCGGCAATGCGGGCGAACCGGAGGAGATCGCCCTGCGCGACCGGGTGCTCCAGGTGCTCGGCGCTTCCTGGATGGCGAGCCTGGTGATCTCCTACTACCTGTGAATCACCACCCAAAACCGATTAGATAACAGGGAAGTCACAGCTACGTCGTACAGTGGCGTGGATGTCGCAGCACCCGTTGAGCGTCACTAGTACACACAGTGGTTCTGGTGACTACCGGCAGTGGCCCTCGTGGGGGACGCCCGCGGTGGTGGCCCTGTTCTCCACCGCAGCCTTCCTCGTCGTCCGCACGCACCTGATCGACGACACCTACATCACCCTGGCCTACGCCGAGAACCTCGCCTTCCACGGGCACTGGGGACTGATCGACGAGGGCACCTCGAACACCGCCACCTCGCCGCTGAACGTGCTGCTGCTGGCGGTCGTCACGGTGCTGGTCCGGGACGCCGTGTTCGCCGCGGGGGTGCTGTTCGTCGCCTGCCAGGTGGTGTTGCTGCTCGGGCTGCGCAGGCTCGGCACGAGCATCGGCCTGCCCCGCTGGTTCGCCCCGATGAGCGTCGGCCTGCTGACCGTGAACCCGTTGTTGCTGTCCTCGGTGGGTCTGGAGATCGCACTCGGCGCGGCGGCGCTGTCCTGGCTGGTGGTGTGCGCGACCGAGCGGCGGCCGGCCGCTCTGGGTGCCGTGGCCGGCTTGCTCGCCCTGATCCGCCTGGACCTGCTGGTGTTCGTGGTGGTGATCGTGCTCGCCCGCAGGCGGTTCTGGGTCGGCGCCCTGCGCTCACTCGCCGCCTTCGCCGCGGTGGCCCTGCCGTGGTTCCTGTTCAGCTGGTTCGTCCTCGGATCGGCGGTGCCGGACACGCTGATCATCAAGACCCTGCAGCGGTCCTGGGGCGAATGGAGCTTCTCCACCGGGGTTGAGCTCTACCTGCGGCGCTACCCGCAGGCCACGCTGCTGTCCTTCCTGCCCGCGCTGGCCGGTGGCGTACTGGGACTGCCCTGGTTGATCGGGGTGCTGCGGGGTGCGGCCAAGGCCCGTTCGCTGCTGCCGTTCGCCGCGCTCGCGGTGGGTGGGGTGCTGCACTACGCCGCCTACATGTGGCTGGATGTGCCGCCGTACCACTGGTACTACGGCCCGAGCATCATCGCTGCCACGGTGTTCCTGGTCGCGATGAGCGCCCGCTGGACCCCGCACCTCGGCCTGGCGGCCCCGGCCGTGTTGACCGCGGCCAGTGTCGCGGTGTACGCCGCGCCAGGCCTGCCGCGCGACTTCCCGCCGATGACCACCAACCACGCCAGCTCGCAGCGCTACCTGGAGATCGGCACCCAGATCGGCCGGATCGTGCCCGGTGCGACCGTGCACAGCGCGGGCGAGGTCGGTGCCCTTGCCTACGCCTGTTCCTGCGCCCTGGTGGACCTGTTCTCCGACCGCGGCGCGGTCGGCCCGGCCATCACCGAGCGGGAGGATCGCAGCGGTCCGATCGGGCGCGCGCTGTTGGAGGTGAACTTCGAGTTCCTGGACCGGGGGGTGCGCCCCGCCCACCCCGAGTTCGTGCTGGAGACCACCCCGGTGGCCGCCCCGCCGCGCGCGCTGGCCAGTTGGACCATCACCTCGCCCTGGGTCGGCACCCGGCAGCTCTACCTGGTCCGGGCGGTCGACGCCCGCGCCCCGAACGCCCAGTGGTGACTCGGCGTTGTTTTCGAAACGCGCGTCACGAGCGGCGCCACGGGGGCTCAGTGCCGGGATCTGCGGCGCTGCGCCGCGGAGGGCCGGGGCGGCGGCAGCCTGCGCGTGGCGGCGGAGGGGGCCGGAGTGGCCTCGCCCGCCCGCTCGGTCGCCACGCGGATCGCCTCCAGCAGTTCCCGCTGGAGCTGGGTGTGCGGGCGTTGCGTGGCTTCCGGCGTCAGTCGCAGGTCGACCACGGCCCCGGTGGGCGTGACCGTGACCGCGACCGAACCGTCCGCGTTACTGGCCTCCCCGTGCATACACTTAATGTAGGCCGGTCACTCGGCCGGGTGAAGCGCGGGTGGTCAGATGGGCAGCCTGCGGAAGATCGGCCGGGGAACGTGCCGCAGGGCCGACATCACGAGCCGGAACTGGGCGGGAGCCCACACCAGCTCCTTGCGCTTGCGTACCGCGTCCACCGCGACCTCGGCGACCTGCTCGGCGGTCTGCTCCAGCGGCGCCTTGGCCATCCCCTCGGTCATCTTGGTCTTCACCTGACCGGGCCGCACCACGGTGACCCGCACGCCGTGCGGGCGCAGCGCCTCGCCCAGCCCGAGGTAGAACCCGTCGAACCCGGCCTTGGTGGAGCCGTAGAGGAAGTTCGCCCGGCGAACCCGCTCGCCGGCCACGGAGGACAGCGCGAGCACCGCGCCGTGCCCCTGCTTCTTCAGCCGGTCGGCCAGCGCCACCCCGACCGACACCGCCGCGGTGTAGTTCACCGAGGCCAGCTCGACCGCCTTGGCATGGTCCTGCCAGACCTGCTCGGCGTCGCCCAGCAGTCCAAAGGCGACGACCGTCAGGTCGATATCACCGTCGCCGAACGACTTGTCGATCACGGCGGGGTGCGCGGCGGTGTCCTGGGCGTCGAAATCCACACAGGACACCTCGGCGCCCGCCGTGCGCAGCCGCTCGGCCGCGGCGTCCAGCCGGGGCGAGGGCCGGGCCGCGAGCACGATCCGCAACGGTCGTGCGGCGAGGTAGCGCTCCGCGACGGCGAGCGCGATGTCCGAGGTGCCGCCGAGCAGCAGCAGTGACTGGGGATTGCCTACAGCGTCGATCACAGGTTCAACCTTCGTGCCATATCCGAGGCGAAAACGCCGTCCGGGTCGTATGCGTTGCGAATCTTGCGCCACTCGTCGAGGCGCGGGTAGCCCTGCTGGATCGCCTCCGGCGAGGCACGGGACTCCTTGGCCAGGTAGTGCCGCCCACCCGCGTCCAGCACCATCGTGTCCAGCTCGGCGCACAGCTCGGTGAGGCCGCGCCCGACCGGAATGTCCACGCACAGGGTCCAGCCGGGCTTGGGGAAGGACAGCGGCGCCTGGTTACCCTCGCCGAACCGTTTGAGCACGTTCAGCGCCGAGACCTGGCCGCGCTCGGTCATCGCGGCCAGCGCCGAGCGGATCACGTCCGCGCGTTCCAGCGGCACCACGAACTGGTACTGCAGGAAGCCGTGCGGCCCGTAGCCGCGGTTCCACTCGCCGATGATGTCCAGCGGGTGCAGGAACTGGGTGATGTTCTGCACCGCGCCCAGCTTGGTCGGCGACTTGCGGTACCAGAGCTCGCTGAAGACCCGGCCGGTGAACCTGTTCAGCAGGCCGGGCGGGAACACGTTCGGCACGGTGAGCAGCTGCGGGGCGTCGAACTTCAGCGGGTTCGCCCGCAGCTTCTTCGGCAGGTCCTCGAGCTTGGCGTGGTTCGCCCTGGTGAGCAACCCGCGGCCGAAGTGCGGTCCGGTGGTCACCGCGTCGAACCAGGACACCGACTCGGCGTACTTCTCGTCGTCGGTGGACTGCCGCTCCATCAGCTCGTCCAGGTTGTCGATCTGCTCGGTGTCCACCACGAAGTAGGCGGTCTCGACCTGTTCGAGGCGCAGCGTGGCGCGCAGCACGATCCCGGTGAGCCCCATCCCGCCCACGGTGGCCCAGAACAGTTCGGACTCGGCGCCCTCCGGGGTGAGCGTGCGTACCCGGCCGTCCGCGGTGAGCAGGTCCATGGACAGCACGTGGTTGCCGAAGCTGCCGACCACGTGGTGCGCCTTGCCGTGGATGTCCGCGCCGATCGCGCCGCCGATGGTGACCTGCCGGGTGCCCGGCAGCACCGGGATCCACAGGCCGAACGGCAGCGCCGCGCGCATCAGGGTGTCCAGGCTGACCCCGGCGTCGACCACGACCGTCCCGCTGTCGGCGTCCACCGAGTGGATCCGGTCCAGCGCGGTCATGTCGATCACCAGGCCGCCCGCGTTCTGCGCGGGGTCGCCGTAGGAGCGGCCCAGCCCGCGGGCGATCACGCCGCGATCGCCCGATTCGGCGACGGCGCGCGCGATGCGGTCGATGTCGGGGGTGCTCAGCACCTCGGCGACCGTCGGCGCGGTACGCCCCCAGCCGGTGAGGGCCTTTCGCTCGGTGTTTGCTCGGATCGCTGCGCTCACTCGCCCCAGGGTAGCGATGCCCGGAACATGATCGTGTGGTGACCGCTTCTACACTGTATTACCGCAGGCGCGCCGCCGCGTACCTTGCCAAGGGGAGTTCCGCGACGGCCCTTACACTTTCCCGCGTCGAGACGAAACCAGACCGGCGAGGTTGATGCAGTGGTGGCGACGGATCCATACGCAGAAGTCGACCCGGCCCGATCGGCCTCGCCCGGACTGCCCGGCCAGCTGATCCGGTTCGCGCTCATCGGCGGATTCTGTGCCCTGCTGGACTTCGGTACCTACCAGGGGCTACTCGCGCTGGGCATGGTCACCGCCCCGTGGGTGGATCTGGCGCGGGCGATGAGTTTCGTGGTCGGCACCAGCACCGCCTTCTTTCTTAACCGCAAATTCACATTCGCCGGTGGACACCGGAACGGTGTCGGGCAGATCGGCGGTTTCGTCCTGCTGTACACGGTGACGTTCTTCGTCGCGGTGGGGATGAACCGTTGGATGCTGTACCTGTTGCCGGACTTCGAACCACGAACCAGCGTCGCCTGGGTCATCTCGCAGGCAACCGCCACCACTATCAACTTCGTCATGCTGAAGTGGGTCGTGTTCCGCGAGCCGCGCCCCGAACGCACACAGTGAATGGCCCACCGTGCCGGGCCTGTACCTTGGCAGCGGTGTTCGAGTCTTTTGGAGGACTGAGGTCTGATGCCCGGTAAAGCAGCAGCGGCCACGCGGAAGTCGGCCGGGAACGGCGCGGCGGCCGCGGAGCCGGCCGAAGCCGAGGTGTTCGCCGAGCGCGCCCCGCGGGGCAGGCTGCTCGCGCAGCGCGGCCTCTACGCGGGTCCCTCGGACCTGGTCAGCAAGGACCTCTACGCCGAGGTGGTCGAGGGCGTGGTCGCCCGCGACCGTGGCGGCATCACCCTCGAGCCCTCCGCCCTGGTGTCCGGCAACACCTACTTCGGACGTTTCCCGGCCAGCTACTGGCAGCGCTGGACCGAGGTGCGGCAGGTAAGGGTGGAAGCCGTGGTGAGCGGTTCGGGCAGGCTCGCCGTGGGCGCCTCCGACCCGGACGGCGAGTCGCGGGTGGTGGCCACGTACACCGCGCGGGACGCCGAGCGGGCCACGGTCGTCCTCGAGGCGAAGATCGACCGTTTCCTCGACGGCGGCGCGCTCTGGCTGGACCTGGAGACCGAGGCGGGCGAGCGGCTGACCGTCGAGGGCGTGCGGTGGACCGTCGAGCCGCCGGAGCGGATCCGGCCGACCGCGGTGACCATCTGCACGATGAACCGGGTGGACGACTGCCTCGCCACCCTGAAGTCGCTGGCCGGCGACATGTCCTCGCTGGAGACCCTGGACGCCATCTATGTCGCCGACCAGGGCAGTGACCCGGTGGAGTCCCGGGAGGACTTCGCCGAGGTCGCCGCGGAGCTGGGCGACAAGCTGCACTACATCCGGCAGCCGAACCTCGGCGGCGCGGGCGGGTTCACCCGCGGGTTGTACGAGGTCGCCGGGCGCCTGGCGGAGGCGGACGGGTTGGCGGGGCCGGGACACCAGGACAGCGCTGTGACCGAGCACGCGAACGTGCTGTTCATGGACGACGACGTGCTGCTGGAGCCCGATCTGGTGATCCGGCTGACGGCGTTCTCGAACAAGGCCGCGAACCCGATGATCGTGGGTGGGCAGATGCTCAACCTGCTGCACCCGAACCAGCTGCACGTCGGTGCCGAGTACGCCCGGCTGAACACTCTCGAGCCCGGCCAGCCGGTCGAGCACAGCCTCACCACCGCCGACCTGCTCGGTGTGGACGAGGAGACCGGCAAGCCGAACCGCCAGGAGCGGCGCCTGGACGCCGGGTACAACGGCTGGTGGTCCTGCCTGATCCCGTACGAGGTGGTGCGGGAGGTCGGCTACCCGATGCCGTACTTCTTCCAGTGGGACGATGCCGAGTACAGCTACCGGGCACGGGCGCACGGCTTCCCCACGGTGACGCTGCCCGGCGCCGGGGTGTGGCACGCGGACTTCCACTGGAAGGACTGGGACGAGTGGCACCGCTACTTCAACCTGCGCAACTCCATCATCACCGCCGCGCTGCACAGCCCGTTCAACCTGAACGTCCTGGCCAGGGTGCTGCTCGCGCAGGTGGTCCGGTACCTGCTCAGCATGCAGTACGGCCTCACCGCGACCTTGATCAAAGCCGTCGAGGACTTCCTGGAGGGCCCGGAGATCCTGGCCGACGGCGGGGTCGCGGCGATGAAGGAGATCCGGGAGATCCGGGCGCGGTACCCGGAGACCCACCGGTACCCGGCCACCGACGTTCCCGGGATCGCCTCGAGCGACATCGGCATCATCAACACCGGCCCGCGGCCCAGCCTGCAGCGCGCGGTGCTGCTCAAGCGGGTGCTCAACCGGTTGCTCGGCAAGCACACGCACGCCCTCGGCGCGATCCCGACCGACGAGGCGCACTGGTGGCACGTGTCGCTGTTCGAGACGGCGGTGGTCACCGACGCCAACCAGGAGGGCGTCCGGGTGCGCCGCTACGACCGCGCCCGCATGTTCGAGCTCGCCAAGCAGACGGTCCGGGTGCTCCAGCGGCTGCGCAAGGAAGGGCACGCCGTGCAGGAGCAGTACAAGCGGGCCATGCCCGAACTGACCAGCCGAGCCAACTGGACCCGTCTCTACCGCCTCTGACCCCCTCGGGTCATCGGTGCATGCCGAACACGGTGCCCTTGCGCTGCATGTCGTCCACGTAGGTGACGGCGACGTGGGCGAAGTTCACCGTCACCGTCATACCGTCCCTGGTGCGCACGGGTTCCACGGCGTTGTGCTTGACCAGCTGGGCCAGCTTGGGCTCAAGCCGTTGCGCCTCCTCGGTTTCCAGGCTGAACAGCAACGGTTCACCGCCCGCTGTCAGATGCAGTACCAGTGCGAGCTTCTCATCGGCCATGTAGCCAAGAACAGCAGGTCACGATGAGCAGCGACAAGGCGGTTCGCTGACAGCGGAGGCCCGGCAAGGCGGTGCTTCCCGCGCCGATCGTGCTGGTCCGCACGTTCGGAGCGATCCGGCTGCGCGGCGGATCCGGCGTCGGCTAACGTGCTGTTCGAAGGCCGATACCCGAGGGGGGAGCACGAGGTCATGGCGCATTCGTTCTCGCTGTCGCTGGCAGCGGTGGACATCCTGCTGGAGCACTGCGGGCTCGGCGCCGCACCCTTCCCCTTTCAGCTACCGCAGATCGGCACCACGAAAACCCAGCGGGCCCAGGTCAGGGATGCCGTGTTCCGCGACCTGGAATCCCGCGGACTGGCGCACTCCGGCCGGCTGGACGAGGACGCCGAGCTCGCACTGCGCACCATCGTGCGCGCGCCAGTGGCGATCACCGCGGCCGCCCAGCTCGCCGATGACAAGAAGCTGTTCGCCCGGGTCAGCTCGGACGGGCGGTTCGCCGTGCTGGCCCGGCAGGACGAGAACCTGCTGGTGTTCGAGGAGACCCGGCCGACCGGCCTGGTGACCGCGATCGTCGACCTGCTCCCGCTGACGCCTGCGGCCGCGGGGCAGTCGGTGACCGTCCCCCGCCCGGCGCCGAGCAGCCAGCCGCGGCGGCAGGCCGAGGACGGCGGCTATGACCCGTTCGGTGGCGTGAGCGGCCCGCGTGGGGGCGGACAGTTACGCATGGTGGAACGGATCTTCGAGAAGCCGAAGAAGCGGCTCGGCCAGTTCACCGCCCTGGTGCAGGGTCAGGACGGCCGGCAGGCCCCGCTCGGCCCGCTGGCCTGGTTCGACACCGAGGACGGCCGCTACCTGAACACCATGCACCAGGCCGGCGACGGCCAGCAGTGGATCACCTACGCCCCCGCTGACAACGCGCGGATCGCGCAGCAGTTGTACTCCCAGCTCGAGGGCTATCTCTGACGCGCTGACCCGGACCGCGCCGAGCGCGGGTCGTCAGTAGCGGAAGAACCGCTCCCTGCGCCCCTGGCGGACCAGGCGCAGCCACTGCAGGAAGGCCTTCGGGTCGCGCTTCACCCCGATGAAGTACAGGCCGAAGCGCAACACCTCCAGCGCCCCGATCTTCCGCATCCCGGGCTGGGCGAGCAGGTAGCCGCGGTTGCGGTAGGTGTAGTACCGCTTCACCTCGTTCTCCGGGTCCTGCGCGTGGAAGCGGCCGCCGAGCATCGGTTTGAACTCGTCCGAGCCGTTCGGGTGCAGGTAGGTCGCCTGGAGCGAGGTGCCGAAGGGCAGGCCGGAGCGGACCAGCCTGCGGTGCAGCTCGACCTCGTCCCCGCGGAAGAACAGGCGCAGGTCCGGCACGCCGACCACCTCGAGCGTGCCGGCGCGGAACAGCGCGCCGTTCATCAGGGAGGCGATGCCGGGCAGGAAGTCGGCACCGAGTTCGGCCGCGGACCGTTTCCAGCTCAGCCCGCGGCGCAGCGGGAAGGCCAGCTTCTCCGGGCTGTCGATGTTGGCCACGACCGGCGAGACCTCGGCCAGGTTCCGGGTACGTGCCTCGTTCAGCAACACCGCGAGCACGTGCTCGTCCGCCGGCCGCCCGTCGTCGTCGGCCAGCCAGATCCAGCCGGCGCCGAGGGACAGCGCGTGCAGCATGCCGAGGGCGAACCCGCCCGCGCCGCCCAGGTTGCGGTGCGAGGGCAGGTAGGTGGCCGGAAGCCCGCAGGCCCGCACGACCTCCCGCGCGGGCTGGTCGGGACCGTTGTCCACCACGACGAGGTGGTCGACCGGGTGGCTCTGGGTCGCGATGATCTTGAGCGAGTCGGTGAGCAACTCGCGCCGGTGCCGGGTGACCACCACGGCCACCACCGCTTCCGCGCCGAGCGGGGCCTGCTCCGGCCCGCCGCCGGACATCATCCCTCGCCCTTGGCCGCGAGCGTCTGCTCGGTCCCGATCCGGGCGGCGGCCTCGGCGCTGAGGTTCTCGAACGGGTCCTTGCCCTTGTACGCCGTCAGTACCTCGCGCAGCCCGCCGCGCATCCGCATGTGTCCCTCGTCCATCCAGATCGCCGAGGTGCACAGCTCCAGCAGCAGGTCGTCCTGATGCGAGGCGAACACCAGCAGGCCGGAGCGGCGGACCAGGTCCACCAGCCGGTTCCTGGCCTTGTTCAGGAAGGCCGCGTCCACCGCGCCGATACCCTCGTCGAGCAGCAGGATCTCCGGGTCGATCGAGGTGACCACGCCCAGCGCCAGCCGCACCCGCATCCCGGTGGAGTAGGTACGCAACGGCATCGCCAGGTAGTCGCCGAGTTCGGTGAACTCGGCGATGTCGTCGATCCGCTTCTCCATCTGCTTGCGGCTCATCCCGAGGTAAAGGCCCCGGATCATGATGTTCTCGTAGCCGGAGATCTCCGGGTCGAGCCCGACACCGAGGTCGAAAACGGGCGCGACCCTGCCGACGATACTGGCGTGGCCGCGGGTCGGCTCGTAGATGCCGGACAGCAGTCGCAGCAGGGTGGACTTGCCCGCCCCGTTGTGCCCGACCAGCCCGATGCGGTCCCCGTCGTTGATCGACAAGGTGATGTCGTGCAGTGCCTCGATGATCGGCACCCTGCTCTCGGTGCCGATCTTGCCGCCGACCTTGCCGAGCACCTTCTTCTTCAGCGATCGGGTCTTGGCGTCGAAAATCGGAAAATCGACGTAAGCTTCGCGAACCTCAATGCTGACCATCAGTCACACCCAATACGAGACGCGAGAACGATAGTTGCGCATCACCAGGAGCGCCAGGCCCCAGCCGACCACCGCGAAGCCGGCCACGATCACCCAGTGATGCCAGCTCTGCTCGTTGCCGATCAGCGGTGCGCGCACGATCTGGATGAAGTGGTACAGCGGGTTCAGCTCGGCGACCAGATCGCGCCAGCCGACCGATTCGCCGAACCGGTCCCGGAGGATGTCGGTGGACCAGACGATCGGGGTCATGAAGAACATCAGGTTGATCAGGCTGCTGACCACCTGCGGGATGTCCCGGAACCGGGTGGAGGCGATGCCGAACAGCAGCACCACCCAGCCCGCGTTGATCGCGATCAGGGCGAACCCCGGGATGGCCAGGAACGCCGACCAGCCCAGACCGGGCTGAGGTACGCCGTTGTCCGTGATGGTGTATCCCGGCTCGGTGATCCCGTTCCAGAAGATCGCCAGCACCACGAAGTAGATGATCAGGTTGTGGACGAACATGATGCTCTGCCGCCACACCGTGCGCAGCACGTAGACGGAGAGCGGGGCGGGCAGGTGCTTGATCAGCCCCTCGTTCGCGATGAACGTGTCGGTGCCCTCGGTGAGGTTGCCGAGCAGGAAGTGCCAGACGATGAACCCGACGGTGATGTAGGGCAGGTACGTCGAGATCTCGGAATCGAACAGCTGCGAGTAGAGCAGGCCGAGGCCGAGCGCCGTGATGCCCATGCTGATGGTGATCCACAGCGGCCCGAGTACCGAGCGGCGGTAGCGCTGCTTGATGTCCTGCCAACCGAGATGGCTCCACAGTTCGCGCTGCCGGAAGCCGGTTCTGAGGTCGGCGAACGCTCTGGCGAAGGAGCGCCGGTCGGGCGCCGGCTTCGACGGCGTCCCAGCGGCGGTGTCTACTGGGTGAACAGTGCTGGTGGCGTGCACGAGAAACGAGGGTACCGGCGGTGCCCTAGCGGCCCTCCGCCTGGCCGGTCATCCCGGTGACACGCACGACTACCTGCCTGTCCTCGTACGTGCACGCCTCGTAGGTGAACGACACGCCGGTCCGCTCCACGTACTCCAGCCAGGCCCGGTACTCGTGCCGCTGCCAGCCGGGGTAGTTGTAGAACTCGTCGAACACGATCACGCTGCCCGGCTCGAGCCGAGGCCCGACCTGTTCGAGGACCGTCCTTGCCGAGCTGTACAGGTCGCTGTCGACGTGCAGGAAGTCGACCCGGCCCCGGTGTGCCGCGAGAAAGTCCGGCAGGGTGTCGGCGAAGAGCCCCACCACGAGGTGGGCTCCCGGCACCTCGGGAAGGTCGTCGCGGGCGAACGCCCCGGCAGGCACCCCGGCGAGCCAGTCCTCCGGCAGCCCCTCGAACGAGTCGAAGCCGTACACCTGGTTGTCGGCGCGTTGCGCCGCGATGAGTTTGAGTGTGTTTCCGGAGGCGACCCCGAACTCCAGGGCCATACCCCCGGAAGGAGCGAGCGAGAGGCCGTATTCCAACGTCTCCTGCGGTCGCCCGAAGTGCCGCGCGCCGACCAGGTGTTCCTGGGCGAACCGGGCGCTCTCCCGCGCCGCTTCGACGTCCCCGGCGTAGACGATGTCGCGCCTCGTGCGGATCTCGAACTCGACAACCCGGTCGAGCACGCGCTGTGCCTGGCCTGCGACCTCGGCACGGAGCGCGGCGAGCTCGCCCTCCAGCCGGTCGAGGCGTTCCGCATGCGCGCGGTCGTCCGGCCGGAGAACCCGGTTGACCATGCGGGTCATCCCCGCGCGGATCGCGTGTCGTGAGTATTTCGTCATCGGCCACCTCTGCCTGTCGAAGTCTGCGATGCTAGGCGGTCGGCAGCGGACTGCCCCGAGTCCGCAACGTGACACGATTCGGTGTTATCGCTGCCCGGTCGTACTGGTAGCTTGTCGCGTCATGGAATCCGCCGTCTCGGACGTCGCCGCGCCGAGCCTGATGGTGAGCCTGCTACAGGCCTACGCGGATCGGCCGGACCCGCGCTCGGTCGCGGTCGTCGGTAACCAGCCGCTACCCCCGAACACTCAGCGTGCCAAGGCGATCGACGCCTGCGACCTGGTGTTCCGGGTGAACGGTTTCGTCCGCGACGAGCCGGAGGGGCCACCGACCGTGGGTAGCCGCACACATGTCGTGGTGTTCAACCGCGCCCTGCGTGCGACCCGCTGGGTGTTCGAGAACTACCGCAGCCGACTGTACCTGCTGGTCGAGCCAGGTCGGTTGCTGTGGGAACCGGAGGACATCCCGCCGTGGTGGCCGAGGGACCTCGGTTTCGTCCCGGTGTCCAACCGGGAGGTGACCCTGCCGCTTTCCGAGGCGCTCGGGCTCGCCACGAAGGAGGAAGGCGCCTGGGCCACCACCGGCACCATGGCTGCCTGGATCGCGCGCACCACCTTTCCCCGCGCGGACCTTGTCCTGTCCGGCTTCTCCTTTATCGATGATCCGGACCAGACGCACTGGGAACACGCGGCGGGAGACTCGTGCAAGGTGGGACCCGAGCACCGGATCGCCGCGGAGGGCAGGCTGTTGGACTCCTGGACCAAGACCGGCAACACTGAACTGTTGCGCTGATTCCACCGAGCATCACAGCATCACAGAAGGAAACCGTATGCCTTCGTTCCACCTCCGCGAGCGCGTGGCGAAGAGACTCGCCAGGCTTGTCGACTTCCGCATCGAGGAACGCCTCCGGGAGCGTGTCCCGCAACTCGAGGACCGGGTCACCGAGCAGGAACACTGCACAGCGGACCACCGGCGCAGGCTGGACGCCCTTGAGGCGGGTCTCGAACACGCACGCGGTGACCTGCGCTGGACCCGCAGTGAGCTCGACCGGCTGATGCCACAGGTCGCGGCGCTCGAGGCGGCGCTGGAGACCCTGCGGGAGAAGGCGGCGCTCACCCCGGTCGCGGACAAGCCGGAACTCGCCGAGGCGCGGTCGCTGATCGAGGAGATCCAGCACCAGCATGCCCAGATCCGGGTCCGGCTGACCGGGATCGCCAGGTACGAGGACCGGCTGCGGAAGCTGGAGGAGCACGCCGGCGCCGGCGTCGCGGAGTAACCGGGTGCTGCGTCCGGCCACCGAAGAGGATGCGGAGTCGATTCGCCGCTGGCGCAACCACCCCAAGGTGCGCGGAGCCAGCTTCACCACCCACGAGATCGGGGTGGACGAGCATCGCGCCTGGTGGGACGCGATATCCGCGGACTTGACCCGCCGTGTCCTGATCTACGAACGTGCGGGTGTACCCGCGGGGGTGGTGATCTTCGTCGGGCTGGACGCCGAGGTCACGGAATGGAACAAGTACCTCGATGTCGAAGGGCTCGGCGAGGACCGGAGCGCGGCCTGGGTCGAGCTGGAGTACGAGGCGATCGACTACGCCTTCGACGTGCTGGGTGTTCGGACGCTCGGCGCGGCCACCTTGGCGAGCAACACCCCGGTGCTCCGGCTGCACCAGCAGGTCGGCTTCACCGAGGTGCGGCGGTACCTTCGGGAGGTCGACGGGGAACCGCGCGAGGTCGTGTGGAACGAACTGACCCCGGCCGAGGTGCGCAGGGTGAAGGGAATGTGATGTCCAACCGTCGCGGAGTCCGGATCGGTGCGCGCACGATCGGGCCCGAACACGCGCCGTTCGTGATCGCCGAAATGTCCGGAAACCACAACGGGGAGTTCGATCGGGCACTGGCCATCGTGGACGCGGTGGCCGGTGCGGGTGCGCACGCGCTGAAGTTGCAGACCTACCGGGCGGACACCATCACCATCGATGTCGACACCCCCGAGTTCCGGATCACCAACGAGAACTCCCCGTGGCACGGTGAGAACCTGTACGCCCTCTACGACCGGGCACATACCCCGTGGGAATGGCACGAACCGATCTTCCGGCGGGCGCGCGAGCACGGTCTCGAGGTCTTCTCCAGCCCGTTCGACCCGACCGCCGTCGATCTGCTGGAGTCGCTGGACACGGCCGCCTACAAGATCGCGTCCTCCGAGATCGTCGACCTGCCGTTGATCGAACTCTGCGCGCGCACCGGAAAGCCACTGATCATCTCGACCGGCAAGGCGAGTGTCGCCGAGATCGACGCGGCCGTGACCACGGCAAGGGAAGCCGGAAACGACCAGCTGATCGTGCTGGGTTGCACGGCTTCGTACCCGGCCCCGCCGGAGGAGAGCAACCTGCGCGCGCTGCCGGTCCTTGCCGAGGCCTTCGACGTCCTGGTGGGGCTTTCCGACCACACCCCGGGGATCGGGGTGCCACTGGCCTCCGTCCCGCTGGGGGCCTGTGCCATCGAGAAGCACGTGACCATGTCCAGGAAGGACGGTGGCGTCGACTCCGCGTTCTCCCTGGAGCCCACCGAGCTGGCCGCACTGGTGACGGAAAGCGAACGTGGCTGGCAGGCTCTCGGCGAAACCGGGATCGGTCCCAAGCCGAGCGAGCGGGCCGGTCTGCGGATCCGCCGTTCGCTGTATGTGGTACGGGACGTGCGCGCGGGTGAGCCGGTGACCGAGCACAATGTACGTTCCATCCGTCCCGCGGGTGGGCTGCCGCCCGCGGACCTGGCGACGGTGCTCGGGCGCACGTTCCGGGCGGACGCCCCCAGGGGCACCCCGCTCACCTGGGACCTGGTGTAGCCGGTCAGGTGCCGAGGAAGGTGCGTACCTCGTCGATCACCCGGTCCACATCCGCGTCGGTGAGGTCGGGGAACAGCGGCAAGGAAAGCTGCTCGGCGTAGTACCGCTCGGCGTTCGGGCACATGCCGCGCCGGTACCCGAGGTCGGCGAACACCGGGTGCCAGTACGCCGGGATGTAGTTGACCTGCACGCCGATGCCCACCCCGCGCAGGTGGTCGAAGAGCTTGCCGCGCCTACCGTCCAGCACTCGCAGCGGATACAGGTGCCACGCCGGATCGGCCCCGTCCCTGGTCACCGGGGTGCGCACGGCCGGGACATCGGCCAGGCCCGCGTCGTAGCGCGCGTGGATCTCGGCCCGCCGCCGCTTGAACGAGGGGATCCGGCGTAGCTGGCTGCTGCCGAGCGCGCACAGCACATCCGGAAGGCGGTAGTTCAGCCCGAACTCGTGCACCTCCTGATGCCAGCCGCCCTCGTCGGGGAACCGCTGCTCGGCCCGGTCACGGACCAGCCCGTGGTTGCGGAACCGCCGGGCCCTGGCGAGCAGCCCCTCATCCGGCGTGACCACGGCCCCGCCCTCGGCGGTGGTGAGGTTCTTGGTGGGGAAGAAGGAGAACGTGGTCAGGTCGGCCAGCGAGCCGACCGGCCTGCCCTGCCAGGAACCGCCGATCGAGTGTGCGGCATCCTCCAGCAACAGGGCATCGGCTCCATGCGCGATCGCGCGCAAGCGGTCGAGCTCGGCCGGGTGCCCCGCGTAGTCGACAGCGGCGAGCACCCTGGTTCGCCGGGTCATCGCGGCCCGTGCCGCGGCGGGGTCCAGGTTCCCGGTGTCCGGCTCGACATCGGCGAAGGTGACGGTGGCGCCGTGCAGCGCGGCCGTCGAGGCGGTCGCCACGAAGGTCAGCGGGCCGGCCACCACCTCGTCCCCGGGACCCACCCCGGCCGCGGCATAGGCGACATGCAGGGCGGCGGTGCCCGAGGTGACCGCGACGGCCGGGGTCCCGCCGGTGTGCCCGGCCAGGTCGGCCTCGAACCGGGTGACCGCGGGGCCGGTGGTCAGCCAGTCCCCGCGCAGCACCTCGACCACGGCCTCGATGTCCTCCTCCGTGACCGACTGCCGGCCGTAGGGCAGGAAGTCAGCCATACTGCGCCACGAGCTCGCGCAGCTGGTCGCCGTCCAGCCACAGGTCGTTGGTGTCGGACCGGTAGGCGAAGCCGTCCGAAACCGGCGTGCCGTGCTCAGGGGGTTCGTAGCCCCAACCCGCGATATGCGGTTGCACGATGTAGCGATCGGGTAGCTGCACGGTCCGCCGGGAGTCGTCCGGCGCGATCATCTCCTCGTGCAGCTTCTCGCCGGGGCGGACGCCGACCTCGTGCATCGGGCTGCCCGGCGCGATGGCCTGTGCCAGGTCGACCAGCCGCATGCTCGGGATCCGCGGCACGTAGAGTTCACCGCCGCGCATCTGGTCGAACGAGTCCGAGACGAACCGCACGGCCTGCGGCAGGGTGATCCAGAACCGGGTCATCTCCTTGTGCGTGATGGGCAGCGACTCGCCGCGCTCGGCGAGCGAGCGGAAGAACGGGATCACGCTGCCCCGCGAGCCCATCACGTTGCCGTAGCGCACCACCGCGAACCTGGTCGGGTGCGTCGCCGCGTAGTGGTTCGCGCTGATGAACATCCGGTCGGCGCAGAGCTTGGTGGCGCCGTAGAGGTTGATCGGGCTGGAAGCCTTGTCCGTGGACAGCGCCACCACCTTCCGTACCCCGGTGTCGATGGCGGCCTCGATGAGGTGCTGCGAGCCGACCACATTGGTCTGCACGAACTCGAACGGGTTGTACTCCCCGGTGTCCACCTGTTTCAGCGCCGCCGCGTGCACCACGTAGTCCACCCCGTGCATCGCACGTTCCAGCCTGCGGCGGTCCCGCACGTCGCCGATGAACCAGCGCAGCCGCGGGTCGTCACCGAACCGCTGGCGGACCTCGTACTGCTTCAGCTCGTCCCGGGACAGTACGACCAGCCTCTTGGGATTCAGCTCGGCCAGTGCGTGCGTGATGAACGCCTTGCCGAAGGAGCCGGTCCCACCGGTCAGCAGGATGCTCGAACCTTCGAGCTCGGCCATCTACTACCTCCACGCTTGACAGCGAACGCCGTCCGCCATCATGTCACCCATGCACGCCGCCCCCGCCGTCAACGTCGTGATCCAGGCGCGGCTGTCCTCGACCAGGCTTCCCGGCAAGGTGCTCCGCCCGCTCGGTGGCCGAAGCGTGCTGGGGTGGGTGGTGCGCGCGGCGCTGGCCGCTCCCGGCGTCTGCCGGGTCGTCGTGGCCACCTCGGACGAGCCCGAGGACGAGGCCGTGGCCGCGGAGGCCCGGCGGCACGGAGCCTCGGCCGTGCGCGGTCCGCTGGAGGATGTGCTGGCCCGGTTCCAGCTGGCCGGTGAGCTGTATCCGGCGGCCGCGGTGGTGCGGTTGACCGCGGACTGCCCGCTGCACGATCCGGCGCTGCTCGGTCAGGTGGTGGCGCTGTGGCGAGCCCAACAGGACCTGGACTACGTCAGCACCACCCTGGTGCGCACGCTCCCGCGCGGGTTCGACGCCGAGCTGGTGCGTACCGCCGTGCTGGCGGAGCAGGCCGCCGAACCGGCCGGTCCGCACCGGGAGCATGTCACCTCCGGGGTGAAGGGCAGGCCCGATCGCTACGCCTGCTCCGGTGTGGTGATCGCGCCCGCGGCCGACGACCTGCGGGTGACCCTGGACACCGAGGAGGACTGGGGGGTACTGGAGGGGGTGGTCGCCGAGCTCGGCGACCGGCCGCCGCGCTGGCAGGAGGTGGTCGGGCTGTTGCGTTCCCGGCCCGACCTGGTCGCCCTGAACGCTCACGTGGAGCAGAAGAAGGTCGGGCGGTGAGGCTGCTGCTGCGGGCCGACGCCTCCGCGACGGCGGGTGTCGGGCACGTGGCCAGGGCGGTGGCGTTCGCCGAGGAGGCACGCGGCCGGGGCTGGACGGTCGCCTTCTCAGGGGAGACCGCGGGCGCGGGCTGGCTCGCGACGCGGCTGGTGGAACTCGATGTGCGGATGCTGGCACCCGTGGACGACGCGGCCGGGCTCGGCGCGCTGGCCGAGGGTTTCGACGCCGTGCTGGTCGATCACTACGGGTTCGGCGAACTGCGGACCGAGCTGAACGCTTCCGGCGCGACGCTGGTGTCGCTGGAGGGAGGGCCGTTCGGCCGCCGGGCCGCCGATATCGTGGTCGACTGTGGCCTGTGCCCGGCCGATCGGCCGGATGACGGTTCCCCGGTGATACTTACCGGCGCCCGCTTCGCGCCGCTGCGGCAGGCGGTGGCGCTGGCGCGGGAGCGGCGCGCGCGGCGGCGGACGCCTGGCGAGCCACCGCGGGTGGTGGTCGTCCTGGGTGGTGGTGCGGGGTGGCGGGACACCGTTACGGGGCTGCTGCACGCGCTGCGGGACACCGGCCTGCCGTTCGAGGCCGAGGTACTGGCCCACGGCGAGCCGGCGGCACCACTGCCGGCCCCCGGCCAGCGATTCCGGGTGTCCCCGCCGGACAGGGAGCTACCTCGCCTGCTGGCCGAGGCCGACCTGGTGGTGAGCGCGGCCGGGGTGACGCTGCTGGAGCTGTGCTGCGTCGGGGTGCCGGCCGCGCTCGTCTGCCTCGTCGACAACCAGGAGCGGGGTTACCGCGCCGCGGTGGAGCGGGGCCTTGCCGCCGGTCTCGGTACCCCGGCCGAGCTGGGCGGCGCCGCGGACGTGCTGCGCCCGCTGCTGGGGGACGCGCGCGGGCGCAGCGAACTGGCCGAGCGTGCGGCGCGAGCGGTGGACGGCCGGGGCGCCGCGCGCGTGCTCGACGTGCTGGGCTCCCGCCGGGACGGTACGCCCCCGACGCCGGAAGGCGGGGTGGGATGACCGCGGCGCGCCCATCCCGCCGGCTGATCATCGCGGGCTGCCTGGTCGGGGTGTTCCTGGTCGGCACCTGGGCGGCCTGGTTCTTCACCATCGACGATGCCTGGATCACCTTCCGGTACTCGGCCAACCTCGCCGATGGGCACGGTCCGGTGTGGAACCCTTCCGGCGACCCGGTCGAGGGTTTCACCAACTTCGCCTGGATGCTCTGGCACGCGCCCTTCGCCTGGCTCGGGCTGGACCTGCCCACGGTCGCGAAGTTCACCTCGTTCGCCATCGGCCTCGGCATCCTCGGCATGCTGCTGCGCGCGGCGCACCGTGCCGCCGGTATCCCCGGGGCGCTGGTCGCCGCGGGCTGCTACGTGCTGTTCCTGCCCACCTACTTCCACATCACCGCCGGGCTGGAGACCGTGGCCTTCGCCGCGGTCGTGCTGCGGTCGGCGATCATCGGCGTGCGGGTGCTCGGCGGGCGGCCGGTGCGGGACTGGGAACCGCCGGTGCTCGTGCTGGTCGCGGGCATGCTGCGCCCGGAGGGTGTGCTGGCCGCCCTGCCCGCCTTCGGGGTGTGGTTCTGGCGGGCGCGCCGGCGTCGCGCGGCCCGCTGGTGGGTGCTGGGCGTGCTGGCGGCGGGCGCCGGATACTTTTTGTGGCGCTGGTCCTACTACGGCTACCCGTTGCCGAACACGTTCTACGTCAAGTTCGGCAATCTCGGTGCCGGGCTGACGTGGGTGCTCGAGACCGGGCCACTGTTCGTCCCGCTGATCCTGCTCACCCTCTCCCTTCTGGTGCGCGGCACGACCCGGCCGGTCGGTGGCTTGCTGTGCGCGGTGGTGGCGGCCACCTATCTGACCTACGCCGTGTCCGGGCCGTCGATGGACTACCTGCACCGGTTCGCCTTCCACGCGTTCCCCGTGCTGTGCCTCGGCGGTGGGCTCGCGCTCACCGGCATCGCCCGGCGTGGCCTCGTCGCGGGCATGGCCGTGGTCCCGCTGCTGTGGACCGCGGTCGCCGGTGCGACGACGGCGGGCCTGCCGGTGGTCGCGAACTACGGTCCCGACCTGCGGCGCGCCCACGTGGCCATCGGCGAAGGACTGGACGTCGCTCGGGTCCCGGACGAGTTCCGCACCCTGGCGGTCAGCGATGCCGGGGCGATCCCGTACTACAGCGGCTGGCGTTCGGTCGACTACATCGGACTGAACAACGAGGCGATCGCGCATGGCGCGGATCCGACCAGCCTCGTACGCGCCGCCCGGCCCACGGTGCTCGTGGTGACCTCAGGCACGCCGCGGGTTCCGGACGCCAAGTACGGCCTCCGGGTGTCCGAGGCGGCGCCCGGCTATGCGCATGTCGCGGCGGTGCACATGCGGGCCGACTACTGGCAGCATGTGCTCGTCCGGCCGGAGTGGGCGGACCAGGTGCGTTCCGCGGTCGGTGGCACCGTCCACGCCGCGCAGCGCAAGTACGACCCCGGGCGATACGAGCTCACCATCGACCGCTGGCTGGACCGGCTGCGCGGCCAGCTGCCCGGGCTCTGACACCCAGGCCCTGAGCGGTCAGAGGTACTGGCCGGTGCCGCTGATGCCCGGACCGTGCTGTTCCTGGCCACCCGCGGAGGCGCCCGGTGGCAGGCCGCGGCGCATCTGCTCCAGCTGCACCCGCGCCGCCATCTGCTGCGCGAACAGGGCGGTCTGGATGCCGTGGAACAGCCCTTCCAACCAGCCGACAAGCTGGGCCTGGGCGATCCGCAACTCGGCGTCGGAGGGCGTGGTGTCCGCGGTGAACGGGGCGACCAGCCGTTCGAGCTCCTCGCGCAGCTCGGGAGCCAGCGCCTCTTCCAGCTCCTTGATCGAGGTGGCGTGGATCTCACGGAGCCGGTTGCGGCTGGCGTCGTCCAGCGGCGCCGCGCGGACCTCCTCCAGCAGCTGCTTGATCATGGTGCCGATCCGCATGACCTTCGCCGGCTCCTCGACCAGGTCGCCGACGGTCTCCTGTTGCTGCTCGGCCTCCTCGCCGGAGGCGATCCGGGCCGTGCCGACGGGTGAACCGTCCGGCCCCACGACCACGACGTGTTGCGACTGCTCGCCGTCCTGGTTGCCGGAGTCGTTCGAGTTGGGGGAAGTCGGCTCGGTCATCTGCTCCATCCTGACCCGATGTTGCGTTGGCTTCTCCCTCAACGGTAGCGGCCCGGCCGGTCACCTGCGCACCAGGTCAACCCGCGAGCGGGGAGCGCGGGGCGGCATGAGTACGGTGTCACCCATGGCGTTCGACGTCGCTCGGATTCGAGGGTTGTTCCCTGCTCTGGGTGACGGCTGGATTCATTTCGATGGCGCCGCCGGGATGCTGGTGCCCGAGCAGGTCGCTTCGGCGGTGTCCACGGCCATGCGTGCGCCGGTTTCGGGTCCGGGTGGAGCGTTTCCGGCATCGCAACGGGCGGAGAGCATCGTTACCGCGGCCAGGAAGGCGGTCGCCGACCTGGTCGGCGCGGACCCGGCAGGGGTGGTGCTCGGCCCGAGCGCGTCGGTGCTCACCCGGCGACTGGCCGACGTCCTCGGCGAGGGCTGGACACTGGGCGACGAGGTGGTCGTGTCCAGGCTGGACGAGCAGGCCAACCTGGCGCCGTGGCGGCACGCCGCCAAGCGCACCGGTGCGGTGGTGCGCTGGGGTGAGATCGACATCGAGACCTGCGAGCTGCCGGCATGGCAGTACGAGGACCTGGTGTCCGCGCGGACCAAGGTGGTCGCCGTGACCGCCGCCTCCGGCTCGGTGGGTACCCGCCCGGACGTGGCGACCATCGCCGAGTTCGCCGAGCGGGCCGGGGCACTGACGGTGGTGGACGCGACGTACGCGGCCCCGTTCGTCCCGCTGGACCTGAACGCGATGGGCGCCGACGTGCTGGTGCTGTCCGCGCTGGCCTGGGGCGGGCCCTCGGTGGGTGCGCTCGTGTTCCGCGACCCCGAGCTACTGGAGAGGTTGCCGCCGGTGGCGTTGGAGGGGGCGGCCCGCGGTCCGGCCAAGCTGGAGTTGGGGCCGCATGCCTACCCGCTGCTGGCCGGGCTCATCGCGTCGGTCGACTACCTGGCCGAGCTGGACGACGCGGCCACCGGCTCGCGCCGGGACCGGCTGGTGACCTCGCTGGGCTCGGCCAAGTCGTACCACGCCGGGCTGCTGGCCCAGCTTTCCACCGAGCTGCGCGCGCTCCCGCATGTGATGGTGCTCGGCGAGGCGATGCGGCGGATCCCGGCGTTCGCCTTCACCATCGCGGGTCGCAAGGCGCCCGAGGTGGCCGAGTACCTGGCCACACAGGGGCTGTGCGCCTTCGCCGACGAGGGCGGCGACGGGGTGTTCGCCGCGCTCGGGGTCGCCGAGGTGGGCGGGGCCGTGCGTATCGGGCTCGCGCACTACTCGAACGTGTTCGAGGTCAACCAGCTCATCCGGGTCCTGGAGGAGCTGCGCTGAACCCGCCCGGTCAGGAACGGGCGGCCAGCAGGACCTTGCCGAACACGGTGCTCTCTTCCAGCGCGCGGTGGGCGTCGCCGGCCTCGGCCATCGGCACCACCTGGTCCACCACCGGTAGCACCGAGCCGCTCTCCACCAGCGGCCACAGGCTTTCCCGCACGGCGGCCACGATCCGGGCCTTCTCCTCGAGCGGCCGGCCACGCAGGCCGGTCGCGGCAACGCTGGCCCGCTTGGTCAGCAGCTTGCCGATGTTCAGCTCACCCTTGACACCGCCCTGCATGCCGATCACCACCAGCCGGCCGCCGGTGGCCAGCGCGTCCACGTTGCGCCCCAGATAGGACGCGCCCATGTTGTCCAGGATGACGTCCGCGCCCGCGGTCTCGGCCTTCAGCTCCTCGACGAAGTCCTGCTCCCGGTAGTTGATCACGATGGCCGCGCCGAGTTGCCTGCAGCGCTCCAGCCGCTTCGCCGAACCCGCCGTCACCGCGACGGTCGCCCCGAGCGCCCTGCCCACCTGGATGGCATGCGTTCCGATGCCACCGGCGCCGCCGTGCACCAGCAGTACGTCCCCCTCGCCGAGTCCGGCGTGCATGACCACGTTCGACCACACGGTGCAGGCCACCTCGGGCAGGCCGGCCGCGGACAGCAGGTCCACCTCGCTCGGCACCGGCAGCAGCTGGGTGGCGGGCACGACCGCCTTCTCGGCGTAACCGCCGCCGGCCAGCAGCGCGCACACCTCGTCGCCGACCTGCCAGTCCGGCACCCCGGGGCCGAGCTCGGCGATCGCTCCGGAACACTCCAGCCCGAGGACCTCGCTGGCGCCCCTCGGCGGCGGGTACAGGCCCCTGCGCTGCAGCAGGTCGGCTCGGTTCACCGCGCTCGCCGCGACGTCGATGAGCACCTCGCCCTCGCCGGGCGTCGGGTCCGGCACCTCGGTCCAGCGCAGTTGCTCCGGCCCACCCGGCTCGCTGATCGTGATCGCATGCATACGCTCGACTGTAGCGCCGTACCGGCGGCGCCGAAGGTCAGGCCGAATGTGCGTCCGGTGCTGATTCGCGATTTCCCCGGCCGTCGAGTTAACGCTTATCGGAACGGTTACCGCTGCGTATGGGTACCGCCGAACGACCCTTGACCTTTCGTTCGAAACGAACAAGGGTGGTCGCTCGTCGAACGCTCACACCGGGTCGGGGCGGTGTCAGGCGGTTGGCCCAGACTGGGAGATTGGAACTGTTTATGGCATCCGTCAGGAAGAGACTCGTGCCTGCCGTCGTGATCGCGGCATGCGCGAGCTTGGCGCTCACCACAGCGCCCGCCGCGGCCGGACAGCTTGCGGTGGGCGATGCGCCAGCGGGACCACGCCTCGCCAAGAAGTTGGTGCGGCAGGTCCACGTCGGCAACATCAACCGGCATCTCATCGCATTCCAGCGGTTCTCCGACCGTAACGGCGGTAACCGTGCCGCGGGTTCGGCAGGCTACAACGAGTCGGCCGACTACATCGAGCGCAAGCTCCAGGCCGCCGGCTACGAGGTGAACCGGCACGAGTTCGACTTCACCTACACCGAGACGCTGGCGGAACGGCTCACCGCCGGCGGCGGCGACGTGCCGATCATCGCCATGACCTACAGCCCGTCCACCCCGGACGGTGGCACCACGGCTCCACTGGCGGCGATCCCGCCGGACGACACCCCGGGCTGCGAGGCTTCGGACTTCGGCGACGTCACCGGCAAGATCGCGCTCATCCAGCGTGGTATCTGTAGCTTCGCGCAGAAGGGGATCGCCGCGGCCGAGGCGGGCGCGGTCGGCGCGATCGTGTACAACAACGTGGCGGGCCCGGTCAACGGCACCCTCGGTGGCCCGGAGAACGCCAGTATCCCGATCGGCGGCATCACCAAGGCCGACGGCGAGGCACTGATCGGGCAGGACGGCTCGGACGTCACGCTGGAGATCCGCACCCTGACCGAGGAGCGCACCACCCACAACGTCATCGCGGAGACCCAGACCGGCCGCAAGGACAACGTCGTGATGGCCGGTGCGCACCTGGACAGCGTCGACGACGGGGCCGGGATCAACGACAACGGCACCGGCTCGGCCGCGCTGCTGGAGACCGCACTGAAGCTCGGCGGCAGCCCGCGGGTGAACAACTCGGTCCGCTTCGCCTGGTGGGGCGCGGAGGAACTGGGCCTGGTCGGCTCGACGCGCTACGTGCAGTCGCTGGATTTCGAGCAGCAGCTGAACATCTCGATGTACCTGAACTTCGACATGATCGGTTCGCCGAACGCGGGCTACTTCGCCTACGACGGTGACGACTCGGCCGGCACCGGCGCGGGTCCCGGCCCGTACGGCTCGGCGCAGATCGAAGAGAAGTTCGTGGGCTTCCTCGGCTCGCGTGGCATCGAGGTGGAGGACACCGACTTCAGCGGCCGGTCGGACTACGGCGAGTTTATCGAGGTCGGCATCCCGGCCGGTGGCCTGTTCACCGGTGCCGAGGTGGCCAAGACCCCGGAGCAGGCCGCCAAGTGGGGCGGTCTTGCGGGGGTGGCCTTCGATCCCTGCTACCACCAGTCCTGTGACCACCTCGGCAACGTCGACCGGATGGCGCTGGACCGCAATGCCGACGCCATGGCGTGGACGATCGGCAGCTACGGGATCAGCACCGAAGAGGTCAACGGCGTGCCGCCGTTCCAGGCGAAGAGCAAGAAGGCGACCGCCGAGCAGCGTGCCCACCAGCGCGTCGCCACGGTCCAGGTCGCCGAGGGCTCCGACCCGCACTCCCACACCAGCTGACGCCGTCCGCGATGAGTGGCCCGTTCCCGCGGGTCACTCATCGCGGTCAGGGCGGGAGCAGGGTGGTAGCGAAACAAGTCCGGGTGCGGTCCCGCGGACCGCACCCGGACCTACCGAGGTTGTCTGTTGTAGAAGCGGTTGGCTGCCCGACGGGTCGGCACCCGAAAGCTGCCGACGTGCAGACGACGCGTCGATGCAGCCTCGATAGGCGCCATCACGCGCGATGAGTTGTCGAGCGCATTACGTCGAGAACCCGTGCTGCTCACAATCGCGACTGGGCCGGAATCAGGCCGCCTCAACCGCGGGGGCACAGCTCGCAGTCAACCGCATCGGATCATCAGTCACTGCACCACCTGAACCTTTCCCGGTGGAGCACCGGACCGGCACCTCGGGGTCCGTACCGACGCCCGGCGATCTCCGCCGTCAACTCCAGGATGCGCTTTTGGGCGTCCGCTCACAACCGTTTCGTTACATCACGTTCCGGTGATACCCGCGGACTGCGTCGCCGCGCCCCGCGACGGGCCCGGGTGCTGGTGCACGCGGGGTTTCACGGGTTAGCGGTATCACCGGCCAGGGTGGCGCGCCGCTCGGCCGCAGGTCCTAGTCTGATGTGGATGAGCGAGGTTCGGGATGGTGTGCGTTGGCTGACGGACACGGAGATGCACGCATGGCGGTCGTACATCGTCGCTACCCTGATGTTGCGTCACCGGCTGCATCGTGAGCTCGCCGACGAGCATGATGTCTCGCTCGCCGACTACGAGGTGCTGGTCTGCCTCTCCTCGCAACCGCACAACCGGATGCGAATGACCGAGCTGGCCAGCATGCTCGGCTCGACGAAGAGCCGGCTCTCCCACCAGGTCGGCCGGCTGGAGGTGCTCGGGATCGTGCGCAGGGGTAAGGACCCCGAGGACAAGCGCGGGGTGGTGGCCGAGCTCACCGACGAGGGGGTGGCCGTGCTGGAGCGGGCGGCCCCGACCCATGTGCAGGGGGTGCGGGAACACCTGATCGACCTGCTGACCACCGAGGAGCAGGTCGCGATGGGCCAGGCCTTCTCCCGGGTGCTCAACCACCTGACCGAGATCGACGAGTAACCGTCCCGGGTGCGCGCTCGGCGCCGCCGGAGTAGGCGTTACGCTGGCCGCAAGGGAAGCGTGGCAGAGCGGCCTAATGCACTCGACTTGAAATCGAGCGTCCCGAGAGGGACCGGGGGTTCAAATCCCTCCGCTTCCGCAAACCGGGTGGAGTGTGTCCGCGGACCGCGCGGCCCGGGTTGCTCCAGCCGTGCCTTCTGGGCGCCGAGTCCCCAGACCCCGCGCCGGGGCAAGCCCCCGGGACCCCCAGTGGTGGTCGCCAGTTCGTTCTCGAGAGTTCGAAAGACCTCCACTCAGGTCCGCGTCCCCGGCCAGGGCGGACACCGCTGCGGACGAACGTGGTGGCCGCCCTGGTCGCTTTCGCCGTTCCGGCGGTCCACGGCCCTCGCTCCGCTCCCGCAGGTGGTCACCGACCTGCTCGGCGACCGAGAAGGTGCCGAACTGCGAATATGTGCTCAGCTGATGCCGGGGTCCTCCGCGTGGTGCCGTGTGCCGGTCAGCAGCGCGTGCAGGCGGGCCAGTACGACGCCGACGCAGCCCGTGGCGGTGAGCCCGGCGAAGGTCACCAGCGCCACCGCCCCGGTGAGCAACTGCGCCCAGCTGATCGACGGCCCCTGGAAGATCCGGTCCACCAGCTGCGGCAGCAGGGCGAGACACAGCACCGGCAGGCCGTACGGCACCAGCCGGAGCGCGGCTCGCCACCGAGCATGCCGCAGCCTCCGGTCCGCCCACCGCCGCCTGCGCAGGATCCCGCGTACGGCGAGGCCCGTGGCGGCGAGGGTGAGCGCGGCAAGCACGAGGTCGACGACCAGCGCGACCGGCGGCCCCAGGGCCGGGGTCTCACCCTCGATCGCCGCCAGCACCCCGTCCGCGATGGCGCTCGCGTCGGTGGGCGCCAGCCCGATGCCGGTGTTGGCCAGCACGGCGACGCCGTGGCCGCTGCCCGGCAGCAGGACCTGCCGCGCGGTGTGGGTGAACCAGGCGCCGTCGTGCGAGATCTCGGTCCGCCCGCCCTCGGTGTTGACGAACCAGCCCATCCCCTCGTTGCCGTCCGGGCCGGTCGGGGTGTGCATGGTGTCCAGGCTGCGCGCCGAGACCAGCCGCCTGCCGTGGCCGCCCTGCATGATCAGCCAGTTGGCCAGGTCCGCGGCCGTGGAGACCACACCATGCGATCCCGCGACGAACTGCCCGGGCTCCGACCGTACGAACGGGATGCCATAGGTGTAGGCGTGCCCGACCGGCACTCGCGCGTCCCCCGTGCCGAGCACCGCCGAGGTGTCGGCCATGCCCAGCGGCCGGAACACCTGGTCGCGCAGGTAGCCGGCGTACGGTCGCGAGCTGACCACCTCGACCAGCCGGGCGGCGACATGCCAGTTCGGGTTGTAGTAGCGCCAGGTGGTCCCGGGTTCGGCGGACAACTCGGCCGCGCGCAGCCGGGCGACGGCCTCCGCCGGAGTCTCCGGTGGCGGCATCCTGGCATCCGGATACCCGGAGTCGGACATACCGGAGGTCTGGTTCAGCAACTGCCGCACCGTGATCCGCGCGCCACGCGGATCGGCGAGCCGGAACGCGGGCAGGTACCGGCGCACCGGGGTGTCCAGCTCCACCCGGCCCGCCTCCACCAGTCGCAGTACCGCCAGCGCGGTGAACGACTTGCTGACCGAACCCACCGGGAACCGGGTTCGGTCGGTCACCCGCGCGCCGGTGGAGTCGTGCCCGTACCCGGCGGCCAGCAACACCCGGTCCTCCCGCGTGATCGCCACCGCGGCGCCCGGGAGCCCGGTACTGTCCAGATAGGACTCCATGAACCGGTGCACCCGCTCGGGCAGGTCACCGGCCGTGGCGCCGTGCGCGGCCGGCAGCGGTAGCCCGGCAAGGACGAGCAGTCCCACTGCCGTGGCCAGCACGCAACGTCGGAAGGTATCGCGCATCGCACCCACGTCTCCCCGGATCGACCACTGGACCCGCGCAGCGTAGGAATGGCCGGGCGGCGCGCGCCCGCGTCGAACGGCAGGACCGCCGCCGACTTTCAGGATTCAGTTCCCCGCGAGGTCGTCCAGCAGCAGCCCGGTCACCCGCTCCTCGACCACCGCGACGCCGTGCTCGCGCAGCGCGGGCGCCAGCTCCGCGTCCCACGGTGCCTCGGTGACCCGGCCCGGGCTCGGCCCATGCGGCCGGGTACGCAGCGCGGCGCGGTAGTCCTCCGCCGACATCCGCCAGGGCTGCGCACCGGTCTTGGCCAGCACGTACGCGGCGATCCGGACCCCGTCGCCGTCCAGGTCGCCGTGGTAGCGCAGGTCGGCCCCCGCGGCGGCGAGCAACCGCAGCAGCAACACGCCCGCGCTGCTCGGCCAGCCCGCGGTGCACACCAGCGGCGGGCAGTCGGTGCCGAACCGGCGCAGCGCCGCGGAGAGCACGCTCGGGTTCTCCACCACCCACACCACGGGCTCGGCCACGGCGAACCGATCCACCCCGCGCAGCTGGGCCAGGGTCAGCGCCACCGCCTCGCCCTCGGCCGCGCAGGCACGGGCCAGCCGGCAAGCCAGCGCGTCCCCTTCCGGGCGCAGGCCGGCGACGAGTACCTGCGTGGACAGCTGGTCCACCGACACCCCGGCGCGTTCCCACAGCTCGCGCCGCCGGTCTGCGTTTCCGGGCGGGTCGAGGTCGAACTGCACGGCCAGCGCGCGCAGCACGATGCCGGCCAGCCGGGTGCCGTCGTCCAGCTCGTGCGCGTCGCCGGTGGCTCGCTCGGCCAGCACCTGCAACGATTCGCCACCCGCGGGCAGCCGGTCCAGTACCCCCAGCGCCTGCTCCAGCACCCGCCGGGTGCGCGGCACCGAGCCATCGATCAGGCCGGCCCTGCGCAGCTGCGACACCCAGTCCCGCAGCACCGGTTGGCGGGTCACCAGCGGATGCTCGGCCAGCCAGTCCCACAACCGCGCCCGCTCCGCGGCGCCCCGGGCTCGCTCTCCGGCGCGGTCGCCCAGCGGGCCAACCAACTCGGCGACCACCTCGCGCGCTCCCGCGCCGACCGTATCGTGCAGCACCTCGTCCAGCTTGGCCATGGTGATCGTGCAGTGCTCGCCGGGCAGGCGGTCCATGCCGAGCAGGTCGGCCACGGCCGCACGCTGCTCCGGTTCCAGCGGGCCGACCCGCAGGCGGCTCACCGGTCTGCCCGAGGACAGCCGGTGATGCGCCGACCGCCACAGTGGCCGCAATGCCGCCGATCGCCAGGACTCCGGGAGCCTCACGCCGACTCGTCCGCCCAGGCGTCGCCGGTCCAGACGAACCGCGCGGTGGTGACCGCCTCGTCGTCCGCCCCGGTGATCAGCTGGTGTACCGCGATACCGGGCAGCTCCCGGTAGGCGCACCACTCGTGGTCCGAGGTGAGCACCAGGTCGAGGTCCAGCGAGCGGAGCAACTCGAACACCTGGCCGCGGTTGGTGCTGTCCACCCCGACGAACACCTCGTCCAGCAGGATCATTCGGGGCGAGTCCGGCACCGACTCGTAGTGCGCGGCCACCGCGGCGAACAGCGGCAGGTGCAGCGCGATTGCCTTCTCCCCGCCGGACAGCGCGCCGTGCATCCGTTTGGTCAGCGGCTGCCAGCCCCTGCCGTCGGCCCGGTCGAGCTTCACCACGAACTGGTGCCACGCGGTGTAGTCGAACACCTGCGCCAGCTGCTCCTGCCAGCTGGACGCCGTGTTCTCCGCCCTTGCCTGCTCGATCCGGTCCCGGAAGAACCGGTGCAGCGACTCCCGGTCGGTCTCGCCCAGCCGCACCGGGTCCTTCAGCAGCAGCTCGCGTGCCGCCTTGGTGCCCGCGGTCAGCTCCGGGTTCACCTGCCACACCAGGCGGACCGCCACCTGCGAGGCGGTGCGCACCCGCTCCAGCCGCGAGTTCATCGCGTCCACCAGCTCGCCCGCCTGCCGGATCCGGTCGGCCAGCTGGCGCCGGGTGTCGCCGGTGAGTGTCTTGTCGAACAGCTCGCGCTCGGCCGAGGTGATGTCACCCCGCGCGCGTTCCGCCTCGGCGACCAGCAGCTCGTGCAACTCCCGCGCGCCCACCCTGGCGCCGTCCACCACCGCGGTGAGCACCGAGATGTCCTCATCGGACTCCAACTCCAGGTCCGCGTGCCCGCTCAACGCATCCCGGCACCTGTGCACGGCTTCGGTGAGATTGCCGAAGGCGTCGTTGAGGTTCTTCGGGGCATGCGGCACCGCGGGCCATTTCGCCGCAACGGCCCGCGCCGAGTCCAGGGTCGCCCGCACCCCATCCGATGTGGACAGCTCGACGTCGAGCCCGGCGTCACTGGGGAAGCTGCCGCTCACCAGGCGCCGGAACCGCTCGGCCGCCGTGTCCCGCAGCCCGACTGCCTCGTCCCGCTTGTCCGCCGCCTCGCTCAGCCTGCTTTCCAGCGAACCGATCCGGCGATCCAGTTCCCGCAGCCGATCGCCCGCCGACTTGATTTCCTCTTCCAACCGGCGACCTTCGGCTCGCAACTCCTCGATCTCCGCGAGCACCTGCCGGTAGTCCGCGCCGACCGTGCTTTCCACCGCGCTGAGTGTCTCCGCGAGCGCGCCGGCCTCGGCCGCCGCCTCCTCGGCCGTGACGGTAGCCTGCTCGGCCGCCTCGCCGGAGCGGGCGGCCTGAGTGCGCAGCGCTTCGGCCGAGCGCTCCGCGGCGAGGTAGCGGTCCCGCTCGTACAGCCAGGTGTCGGCCAGGTCCCCGAATGCCTGCACCGCGCGGTCCAGTGTGTCCAGCGCCTCGGCATCGGTGGGCGCGCGGTGGGTGGTGGCGGCGAGGCTGAGCTCGTGCAGCGCCTCGCTGGCCGCCCGTTCCCGCGTGCCCAGCTCCTCCGCGGCCCGGTTCACCGCCCGGTCGGCCGCGGCCACCTCGGCCTCGGCCCGATCGAGGGCCCTGCGCGCGTCGTTCACCGGCGCCTGCGCGGGCCGCTGGGCGCGCTCGGCAGCGACCCGGTCCCGCCGGTCGGCGAGCACCCGCAGCTGTGTGGCCAATGTAGACAGTTCAGCATCGAGTTCGGACACCCGAGCGGCCAGCTGCTCGAGCCGCCGCTGCCGGTTGCGTTCCCGTGCCGCGGCGCCGATGTGCTCGGCCTCGTCCTTGGCCCAGCTCCCGGTCACCGCGCCCAGTCGCCAGGTCCCGTCCGCGCCGATCGCGGCCGGATGCTCGGGCAGCGTGCGACCGTAGGCCACCGCTCCCAGCAGACGTTCGACGGTCTCGGCCGGTACTTCGGCATCGGGCTCGGGCCGCAGCACCTCCCGCAGCGAGCGGGCCGCGGGTGCGAGGGAGTTGGCATCGGCGAAGGTGTCGTGCCCGTGGACGGCCAGCTCGCCCGACGGCGACACCCAGGCGTCCAGCAGCCCGCCCGCTTGCAGCGCCGCCTCCACCGCGGCCTGAGTGCGCGGCGCGATCCCTTCGGCGAAGGACACCAGTTTCCACAGCGGCGCCCCGGTCATGGCGGAGCGGTCGGCGGTGCGGTGCGGCGGCGGTTCGGGCGGCAGGTCGACCTGGTCGCGCAGCTCGGCGATCTCCGACTCCAGCCGTTGCCGCTCCTGCTCGGTGGTGTCGCGGCGGGCCGACAGCGTGGTCTCCTCGGCGGTGATGGCATGCAGGCAGCGGGCAGCCACGGCCTCCACGTACTGCAACACCTCGGCCTCCGACTCGGCCAGCTCGGCGAGTTCCACCGGCTCGGCGAAGTCCAGCTCGGCGCAGCCGCGCGCCCAGTCCAGCAGCAGCTGCTCCTGCCGGGCCACCGTCTCGTCATAGGTAGCGGCGAGCCGGGAGCGCGCATCCGACTGCTCGGCCAGCTCGGCGCGGGTCCGCTCGAGGGTCTCCTCGGCCGCGGTCCGTGCCCGCACCGCCTGCTCGTGCCGGCGCAGCGCGGCGCGCACCTGCTCGATCTGTTCCTGCCGGCCGCGGACCGCGGCGCGGGCCAGCCTGCGTGCCTGCTGGCCGTCCTGGTCCAGCACGGTGGCGATCTCCTCGTGCGTGCCGCGCAGGTCGGCCCGCCGCGCCGCCCGCTCGGCCTCGGACCCCGCCGCCCGGACGGTCTCCGCGCAGCGCTCGACCTCGTTCTCGGCGGTCGCCGCGTGTTCCTTGTCCTGTCGCGCGATCTCCCCGGCACGTTCCGCCTGCGCGGCCGTCTCGGCTGCCTGCCGCCGCGCCTTGCTCGCCTGCTGCCGCAGCTTGTCCAGCTCGCGGCCCTGCTGGTACGCCTCGCTGTCGGTGAGCCCCTCGATCCGGGCGCGGGCCTGCGCGAGCCGTTGCTCGGCCTCGCCCCTGCGTTGCTCGGTTTCGGCGTTCTCCGCGACCGCCGCGTGGTACTGCTCCTCCGACTCCCGTGCTTGTCTGGCGAGCTTCTCCAGGTCAGCCGTGGCCGAGGTCAGCGTGTCGGCCGCGGCGCGGAGCACCCGCTGGGCGTAGGTGCGTTGCTTCTCGGCCACGGTTTTGGCGGCCGCGGCCTCGGAGTCCAGCAGCTTCAGCCGCTCCCGTTGCCGGTCCAGCCGCTCGAACCCCTCGGCGAGCTCGGCGATCTCCTCCTGGCCGAGCGGCGGTAACGCCCTGGACAGCAAGGTGGACAGCAGGCCGGGGTCGAGCCGCTGGGACAGCTTCGGGGTGCGCAACTGCAGCAACGCGGTGATCAGCGCGTCGTAGCGTTGCTCGGACAGGCCGGGGAAGAGCGCGTGCCGCACGGCGGCGCGGTACTCGGTGGCGTTGGGGTGCAGGCTGCCGTGCTCGCCGATCGTTTCGGCCAGCACGGCTTTGGTGAGCGGCTGCCCGGACTCGTTGGTCAGCTCGAGCCCGCCCGGTTCGCCGACGCGCTGGCTGGTGGTGAAGTAATCAGCGTGCGCGGTGCTGGTGTGCGAGCTGGCCTGCAGCCGGGCCCCGCAGCTGAACCAGGACTCGCCGAGCTGGAACTCCAGCCACACGTAGCCGACCCGCGTGGTGCCGGTCGCGCCCTCGCCCATCAGGTTCCAGTGCATGGTCCGCTCGCCGGTCCCGAAGGTGGAAAGGCGGTTGGCCCGCAGGTTGGCGTCGAACAGGAAGGGCAGCAGCAGTTCCAGCGCCTTGGACTTGCCGGTCCCGTTCGGTCCGCGCAGCAACAGGCGTCCATTGTGGAACTCGAACACCTCGTCGTAGTAACGCCAGACGTTCAGGATCCCGGCACGGGCCGGCCGCCAGCGCGGCCGCCGCGCGGGTGCTTCTTCCTGCGGCTGCTGCGGCAGCTCGGTGACCGTCACGACGACTCACCCTCACTCTCGTTGGTGCGCGGGGCGCCGACGGCGTAACGCGCGGCAGCGGGCAGCGCACGGATCATCCCGCCCGAGTGTTCGGCGAGGCCGAATCCGGTGAGCACGGCAACCGCGTCGGTGGCCAGCTGCGCGGGGCCCTCGGTCGTCCGGTAGGTCTTCGCCCAGCGCGGGAAGCGGCGCAACAACTCGCCCGCCTTGGCATGCAGTTGTTCCGGCGCGAGTCCGGCCGGTGCCTCCAGCAGTGTGTCCAGCAGGAGCAGCGCGGCCACCCCGGCGGTGCTGGTGTCGTCCGGGAACTTGGCGTCCGTGGCCAGCCCGGCCGGATCCACCAGCAGGAAGCCCTCGGCGCGTTCCTCGAACACGAAACCGGCCTGTTCCGCGGCCCGGCGGGCGAGCTGGCGCCCGGTGGGCGAGGCGAGGTAGCCGCGCTCGTCCTCGGTCAGGTCCGCGCGGTAGAGCACCGGATCGTCCACCAGCCGCCGGAAGATCGAGTGTCGCAGCCAGAGGTTGTGCTGTATCTCCGACGTCGGGGAACCGTTGCCGTCGTGCCCGTAGCGCCGCTGGCGCACCAACCCGTCCAGCAGCTCATTCCATCGTGGACCGACATCCTCGGCCGGAACGGCGAGTCGCGAGGGCCCGTTCGGCGCGGCGAGCAGCCGCATCAGCAGCGTGGCGTCCACGTGATACAGCACCTTGGCCTGCTCGGACTCTACAAAGGACTCCGTGCTGCCGTCCACCACGGTGAGCGCGCCGAAGGACTCCAGCAGCCGCAACACGTCCACGTAGGCCATCCGCTCGGCCCTGCTGGCGGTGTCGAAGCTCGGGACCACCGGATCGGCCGCGGTGGCCTGGGTGACCCGGTCGGCGAGGAAACCGATCGTGGTGACCGGCCCGGCGAGCAACTCGGCCGCGACCACGCAGAGCAGGGTGTAGCGGCGGCGGTCGAACGGGGTGCGGCCGGATCGCAGCCTGCGGGCGGGGCGGGTGTGGTCGTGCCGGTTGCGCACCTTGGCCAGCCGGGCGTAGCCGAAGCGGGGTTCCACCACCAGCGTCCAGCCGCAGTAGTAGTCGAACCACTTGGTGATCGGCACCTGCCGCTTGCGGATCACCTCAAATGCCTCGGGGGCGGTGCCTTCGGTGACCAGTGGGGTCGCCAGTAGCAGCCGGATACCCCGGGCCACCTCGTCCCGCTCCGCGATGACGAGTTGATTCGCGAGGTTGCTCATCCGGTGGCCTCTCGCTGCCTCGAGTGCTCGCCGGTAGCGATATCGACCAGGTAGTCCGGCCCGGTGAGCGTGCCCCGTGGCGTGCGCAGCGTCGCCACCCGCGTGTCTTGCGGCGGCCGCAGCACGATCTCGATCTTCCCGTCCGCGGTGACCGCACGCCGGGTACCGATGCTGTCCGGCCGGGTCGCCAGCGCCCGGCCGAGCAGGTCGAGCAGCCGTTCGAAGGTGGCATGGTCGAGGGTGCCGAACTCGGACAGCCGTACCGGCCCACCGGTGGCCAGCATCCGCCACGCCTGCCGCAACTCGGCGCGTTCCGCCCGGGCCCGCTCGGCCCGCTGCCGCTTCAGCTCGGCGACATCGCGCACCTTCCCGGTGCGGGCGAAGCGTTCCTTGCGCCCCGCGGTGCGCAGCAACGGGGACACCGGAACCTGCGGCGGGTCCCGCCAGCTGCTGCTCGTGCTGGCCAGCTCCGGATCCGGGTGGGTCAGGTGCGCGTGCCGCGCCGAGGTGAGCCCGAAGGCCGCCGACCACAGCCGGTGCATATCCGGCTCGGTCGGGGCCTGCGCGAACCAGCGCGCCAGCTCCCGGAAGTCGGCCACCGCGCTGCTGGCCCGCCGGCGCGACTCGGTGATCCGGTCCAGCACCTGCAACAACGTGACGATCGCCCGCCTGGCCACGGTATGCAGCTGGTGCACCCTGGCCGGCGAGCCGTCCTCCGGCAGGAACCAGTCACGCAACCCCGCCCAGCGGGTCCGCCGATGCTCCAGCCAGGCCGGTGCCGGGTCGACCCCGGTGGTCGGCGGCAGTTCGGCGCCGAGCAACGCGCGATGCTGCAAGGTGCTGACACCTTGCTCCTCGATCCGGCCCACCCCGGCCGCGATCGCGTGTGCCCGCTGATCCAGGTTGGTGACGAACTCCTGCAGGTAGCTGACGGTGGCGAGCTTGACCTCGTGGAAGGTGGTCAGGTCGGCACCGTCCGCGCGGAGCAGCCGTTGCAACTCGCCGTTGAACTGCTTGGTGTTCGCCCGCAGCGCGTCGAGATGGCCCTCCAGCTCGGTGAGCGCGGTGTAGATCTTGCGGTCGGTCGCCGCCGGGTTGTCCAGCAGCGCGTGCAACTCGTCCAGCCGGTCGGCGATCGCGTCCAGCACCGCGGTCTGCAACGCCCCGGTGGAGGCCAGCACGGTCAGCGCGTGCTGCACCCCGGCGAATGCCGCCTCACCCCGCTTGGTGAGGGAATACTGCAGATTGCGCCGCTCGTACTCCTCGGCGGAGCGGTAGTTCTCGGCATGGTTCTGGATCACGTCGACCAACTGCCAGTCCCGCAGGCTGCCCAGCGCACGGGCCAGGTCGGCATCGGTGAGCGCGTCGAACCACCCCACCGTGCGCAGCCGCTCGCGCACCTGGTCCAGGCTCAGCGCAGTTTCGAGGCGTTCGTTGGCCTCGGCGAAGGCGTGCAGGATCGCGGTGTACAGCTCGGCGTAGTCGCCGACGGCGAACCGGAAGAGCTCGGCCGGTACCCGTTCCACGCGCACCTCCTCAACCCGTCGCCTCCCACCGTAGAGGCAGCCCCCGACAGCCGTGCGCTCCGACCCAGATCCACCCGGTCGTGGTTGTCTCGACACTTACCGTTACCGCAACGCGAGGGTGGGAGACCTAGGCAGGGGATGCCATGGCGCGCCGACCGGACTATGAGGGCTATGCGCAGTTTCCGCTCAAGTACCCGGCCCGGTGCGCCGCATGCGATCAGCCGTTGCGGCTGGGCTTGCCCGTCCTCGGCACCCGCGACGGGGGCCAGTGGGCCATCGTCTGTACCGGCTGTGGCAACCTGCCCGCCGAGCCGCAGTCGCCGCGGGGCCGGTGCCACAGGGCAAGGTGCCCGCGGTCGAGGAGCCGTCGCCTTCGCCGTGGTCGAACCTGGTGCGGTACCTCCGCTCGTGTGTTGTACACGAGTCCTTGACCGCGCTGGTACGGCTGGAGCGAAGGGACCGGTGGGCCCTGTTCCCGCTCCAGTCGGAGACCGTCCTGTGTGGAGGGATCAGCGACTGCCCGCGCCGGAGTCGGTGTGCGCTCTGTTCGAGGAGCTCGGTGATCTCGAACGAGTCTGGTACGGCTGGCCGACCGTTGTCGTGCGCGACAAGCGGCATCGTCCGCATCTCGCCCCACTGTTCATCCGCGTCTTGAACGAGCCGGAATCCCCGCCGGCGAGGATTCCTACATACCGATCGACAACGAGTTGCCCAGTGTGAACACAGCCTTGCTCAGCCCGGAATGGTTCGACCCCGACGTACTGGCCGATGCCGCCGAGGTGATCTCCGGCAAGCTGATCGGGTTCGGCGCGGCCGCCGCGATGACAGCGGTCACCAAGCAGCTGCTCGCCGCGCTGGGCATCCCGGACGCCGTGCTCGACCCGCTCCGCCTGCCGCCACCACCTGATGAGCAGGATCTGTGGAGGCCGCAGGAGCTCGGCGTGTTCAACCTGGTCATGGCTTTTCCGCGGCAAGCTGGATATTGCCGTGCGCAGCCTGGTGCAGGACCTGGACTGGATGGTTCGTGCCGACGGCTGGCAAGCGAGCGCGGCCCGCTTCCTCTTCCAGGACTGCTCACCCCCGCCCGCCGCACCGTTGGACGCCTGCCCGTTCCGGCTCAACCATGCTCGGGAACACGTGGTGTCCATCGCGGCCAGCAGCCCGCTCACGGTGGTCACCGGCCCGCCGGGAACCGGCAAAACCAGACGGCGACCGCGATCATGGCGGATGCCTGGCGGCGTGGCGAGACCGTCGTGCTCAGCTCGACCAACAACAAGCCGGTGGACGACGTCGTCACCAGCAAGGCCACACAGCTCGACCGCGCTTGCCGTGCGCACCGGCAATAAGCAGGTGCGCACGGGCTCGGCGCCGAACCGCCCGCGCTCGTCGACGAGGTCACCAACCGCGAGCCCGGCACCGGTTTCGATGGCCTGCCAGAGCTGAGCAACGCCCGGCACTGGGCGAGCCGGAGTCTCCAGCAACGCGGCCTCCGTGCTCGCTGAACCGCGCCGCTTCGTCGAGAGCGGTCAGGAATAGCTACCGGGGGTCACCGGCGATGCTGGCCGTGAGCGACTTCACGCCGGTGATTCGGGTTCCGGGGTGCCGTCCGGCCACACGCAGGGGGAGCTGACACCGAGATAGATTTTTCCTTCGTCATTGGACTCCAGGCTCATCCGGAAACCGTTGTCCGTGTGCTCTCCATATATTGCCTGCCCGTTATCCGTGGTGACTCGAAAGCTGTTCTCCTTCCACCAGGTTCGGAGCGCTGTGAAGTTCTCCCGGGTGCTGGCGTTCGGTATTCCTGCGACTTCGGCATCACGGGTCGCGAAAACTCTGCCCTTCGGACCCCGGTCCGTGGGGTCGTCGCAGGCCATGCTGTCCTTGCGGAAGTCGTCGGTGAGTCGTGCGTCTGGAGAGATGGCTCGCCGTCCCCGTTCCATGTAATCATCGACAAGGCGGTTGGCTTCCTGAATGTTGATCGTAGGTTCCAAGGGTTCTCCAGAAGGTGTATCGGATTCTCCGCAGGCGTTGAGCGTGATCATGCAGAGCGCGGCCACTACGGCGGTGAGTGCGACTTTGATCCGTGACACCGCGACAACCTCCCTAATGCGGTTGCTTACCCGCAATGACCTGTCCGATACCCGCGAGCGACGGATTGCGAGGATCCCAGTACTGACTGTGGGCTTCCGGACTGTATCCGACGATGGGCCAAGACGATCCGGGGGCGGAGAAGATGGTGTTCGCGCCGAAGCTGGGGTCGTCAGGTGCGGTGCCGAAGTGTCCGAGGTCCGCGACCGGATCGTTCTCGGCGGCTACCGCCCATACCCGGTCTGGTGGAAGGTGCAGCCCGGTCGCGTCGTCGACCCCGACACCGGGGCTACCTATCGCGATGAAGTCGTCCATCGCGAGCTGCTGGTCGCGGGCCGCGAATCCTGCCGCCGTGGACCCGTAGCTGTGCCCGATGATCGTATTGTGTGACGGTGTGTCTCCCTGATGACTTTCCCGCAATCCGTCCTGGAAACCGTCCAGCGGTTGCCTGGCGCCTTCGGCGAAACTCGAAAATGCCGCATCAGGGATTGAATCGGGCGCATCGTAATCCAGCCAGGCGATGACCGAATTTGATTCAGACGTAGCCTTGTCTGCCGCACGGTGCATGACGTCGGCGCGATCGAGGGTGCTACCGAAGTTGGCCAGGTCGGTGCCGGTTCCTGGCACGAAAGTGGCCACGTTCTGTGCGGTGTCTGGATTGCCGTGGGCCACGATGGCACGGCCATCGTGGCTTCCGTCGATGTCGAGCAGGTAATACTTCTGGTCTTCGGGGGTGTCCGGCGGTTGCTCCAGCCGGCCGGCCAGGTTGTCAAGACCTCGGATCTTGTTGTCGAGATCGCCGAGTTTTTCTTTCAGCCTGGGCGTGTCGGTCGGGTCGATGGTGCCCCGCTCGGCGGCGTCGATGCCGTCCAGCAGGCGGTTTCGTTCGTTCTGGAGTTCGGTTCGTTCTCGCTCCATGAGCCTGCGGTTGGCGATGTCGCGTTGTTTGGCCGAGAACCCGTCGCGCGGGCCGACCAGTTCGGGGAGGTCCATGGCCAGCTGGGTGCGTTGCCCCTCGCTGAGGGTTGCCCAGTAGGCGGCGTTCTGTGCGGCGGTTGCCCCGGCCGGTGGTGGCGGAGGGATGCTCAGCCCACCGTGTACCGCTCCGGCGTTACCCGCGGCAGCGAGGCTGGTCTGCTGGTTGTCGTTGGCGGTCGCGTCGATCGTATTGTCGGCGAGGATCCGATCCAGCACCGCGCAGAAGTCGTTGTCCAGGTCGCCTGCGCTCTTGAGTACCTGCGTCACCCGTTCGCGGAGTTCGGCGGCGACGGTTCGTCGCTCCGCGGCCACGGCTTCCCGCTGACCGTCAGGGATGTCCGGGGGCGGTCCTTCGTCGATGATCGCCCCTTCGTCGCCGATGCGGAAGTGATGTGTCGCGGCCAGGCTTTCCGCTTCGGTGACCCCGTGTTGGATGCCCGTGATGGCGTCCCCCGTCGCGGCCATGCCCCGCCGCATCGCGGCGATCTCCGCCGAGTATTCCTCCAGCCCATCGATGATCCCGTTGGCCGCGTTCGCGGCCGCGCCGGCGGCGTCACCGGACCAGCCGTCCGGCGTGTTGATGTCCCGCAAGTCATCCCCACACGCGATGATCTTGTTGTAGGCCTCGTTCAATGGTCCGACCGCGCCTTGCAGCGGTCCAGGCCGCCAGCGTTTGACGTCACTCCAGGTGACCATCAGAACGGTCGCCGCCCGCCTGCGGACCGCTCGACGGGCATGAGGTCCTGCTCGGCGGCGTCCTCGTTGGCGCTGTAGAGCTGCGCGGCCCTGCGCATGCTGCCCGCGTGCTCGTCGAGCCGGCCGATGAAGCTCTGCTCACGCCCCTGCCAGGCTTGTTTCACGGCGGCGAGCTTGCTCGCGCACCGCGCGCCGGGCATGCCGGAGTCGCCCTCGGGCAGCGCTTCGGCACAGGCCACCCCGCGCATGCCGTCGGCGACCTGCGCGGCGGCCCGCCCAGCCTCGGTGATCTTGTCGACCAGCACCTGGTAACCCGACAACTCGGGGCCTCCCTCCCGTAGTCACCTCATGACCCTACGGTTACGGGCGAATCGCCTCAAGTGATCGGTAGCCGAACGACCGGAGCTACTCGCCGGTCACGGGAATCTACTCAGGACTGTCCTGAGTAGGGATACTCACCCGAACGGAATCCCTTGGGTCAGGGCAGCCAGAGTCCGCCGCGGGTGCGAGTGGGGGCACCGGTCGTGTCGTGTGCGGGGAGGTCGAGCAGGGCCTCGATGACCTCGGCGGCAGGGCCGCCGAGTTGCCACAGCGGATGGCGTTCCTCGGCGCGGAAGCGGGCGGCGTAGGCGTCGGTCGGGGAGCGGACAACGTAGGTGTCCAGGGCGCCGGAGCGCCAGCGCTGGGCGTGGATCGCGGTCAACTCGCCGTCGTTGTGCAGGTGCGTGAACTGGAATCCGGCCTCGCGGCTGCGCATGATCGCTGCGATGGCCTCCTGCTCAGGGCTTGGCATCGCGCAGCACCAGATCGCGCAGGGCCGCCCGTAGCCGCCCTGCCTGCAAGGGGGACAGCCACCACTGGCCGCCGTCCGGTTCGCCGATCAGTACCCGGTCGCCGCACAGCGCGATGGTGACCCTGGCCCGCCGGCCCCGGTCGTCCCGGCAGTACACCGCGCAGACCCGATCCGGCCGCACGTTCGGCCAGCGCCGCCACCGTGGCCACATGTTCTACCTCCCGCTCTGGGACCCGGCCCCGCAGACCTGGGCGGGTACGCGGGGCCGGGTCACCGGCCGCAACCGGCCTGATTTACGGTAAGTGGCGTATATACGTGATGCAACGCGACGAGTGAAGTTCACCCGATAGGGGGCGCGGAATGCGGCTAGTATCCGGCGGCATGACCACTTCGCTCGGTCCCGGCGTGCGGCGCCGGGTGCTCGGTAAGCGCCTGCGCAAGCTCCGCGAGAAGCGCGGGATGACCACGACGACCGTGTCCAAGCGGATGAAGATGGCGCAGCCCTCGCTGAGCCGGATCGAGAACGGCCGCAACGCCATCCTCACCGAGCACGTCTACAAGCTCTGCGAGATCTACGGCGCCAGCAAGGCCGAGACCACCCGGCTGATCCGCCTGTCCGAACAGTCCCGCGAGCGTGGTTGGTGGGAGTCGTACTCGGACGTGATCAGCGACTGGTTCGAGATCTACGCCAGCCTGGAGAGCGATGCCGAGCGAATCCTGCTGTACGAGTCCGAGTTCGTGCCGGGCATGTTCCAGACGCCGGGCTACATCCGCGCGGTCTACCGCGCCGCGCATCCGGAAGCGGGTGACGAGGCCGCGAACCGTGCGGTCGACCTGCGGGTGGCCCGGCAGTTGCGGTTGGAGGACCGCAGCATCACCGCGCTGATCAACGAGGGCGCGGTGCGCAGGGTGGTCGGCGGTAGCTCGGTGATGCTGGACCAGGTGCGGCACCTGATCGACGTGATCGAGCGGCAGCACGCGGATATCCGGATCATGCCCTTCGCCGCCGGTGCGCACGCGGCGATGAGTGGCCCGTTCAACCTGCTCAAGTTCCCGGACGCGAACGAGATCGACCTGGTGTACGTGGAGAACGAGCGTGGCGGGATGTACTTCGAGCGGCCGGAGGACCTGGCCCGCTACACCGACATCTTCGACCGGGCGCTGGGCCTCGCCCTCGCGCCGGAGGAGAGCGTAGCGCTGCTGGGTAAAATCGGGGAGGAGTACTAGACCTGGGCGATCGAGAAAGGGGAGCCACCATGAGCGGCCTCCCGGAGCACCTGCACTGGCGGAAGAGCAGCTTCAGCAACGGCAACAACGGCGCCTGCGTGGAGGTGGCCGAGGCGCCGGGCGGCGGTCGCTACCTGCGGGACACCAAGGATCGCGGCAAGCCCGCGCACTACTTCACCGCCGCCGAGTGGGACGCCTTCCTGCGCGGCGCCAAAGCCGGCGAGTTCGACTGAATCCCCAGCTCACCCGGCGTGTTTGCCCTCCACGCGCTCGTGTTTGCTGCTCACGTCGCCGAGTTGGCCCCAGGCGTCGGACGATGTTCACCACCGTGAACCGCTTCCGTCGTTCAGCTGGAGCCGGCCGGTATTCGGCGGATCGGCGATCACCCTGACCCCGGGACCGTAGGAGCCGTCGAACAGGTTGACCTCAACCGAGACGGCGTCCTGGACATCGCCGGACTTGGTGAAGACCAGCATGTTGCCCGGCCCGGTGAACGTGTCACCCATGTCCACCGGCCTTCCGACCTGTTCCACCACGAACTCCCTGGTCACCGGCTCGGCGAAGCTGTAGACGTGGTCCCAGTCGCCGGGCACGAACTGGCGCAACGGCGCGGCCTCGCCCGCCTGCCGAAGCTGCCGCAGCTCCGCCTCCAACTGCCGATCCTCGCGCAACTCAACCCCCTCATCCCCGCCGCACGCCGCCAGCAGCGCCGCCACCGCGAGCAGCGACAGCACCACGCCCCCGGCCACCCGGCGTGTTTGCCGTCCACGCGCTCGTGTTTGCTTCCCATGCGCGTGAGTTTGCCGCTCACGTCGCCGAGTTGGCCCCAGGCGCCGGGCAGTGTTCACCATCGTGAACCGCTTCCGTCGTACAGTTCGCTGCGTGTCAGAGCAGCTTGCTGAACCTCGCCGGACTTGGTGAACACCAGGATGTTCCCCGGCCCGGCGACGATCTCGCCCATCTCGACAGCGCCACCGACGGTTCGCTCGACGGCGAAGCTGTAGACGTGGTCCCAACCGCACGCGACCAGTCGGCTAGTTCTGGTACGTGCCATAGTTCTCGCCGTCGCGTCCGTAGTTGTAGCCGCCGGAGCTGTGGCCCTCGTCCCGCGGTTCTGGATCGCGTCCGCCAGGCGCCGGTGGGTCGGTCGCCCTGCCGGTCGCGCCGACCTCCACCCGATCGCTGGGTACCAGACGCCCTTCTTGCCCGACCACCACCATGTCCCCTTCACGCACGGCCTTTTCGATGTGCTGCTTCAACTCATCGGGACCCGCGTCGGGATGTGCCGCGGCGATCCGCCTGCCGACCTCGTTGTTGTGCAGATCCATCGCCTCGGATGTCGCCGGGTTGTCGGGCTTGCGCTCGTGCGCCGTGGTGTAACCTTCCGTCCACTCTTGCCCGAACCGGTTGGCGAGCATGGCATTCCAGTATGCGTGCCGGAATGCGTCCGCGTGCCCGTCGGTAATGGAGTTCTTGTTGTCCCCGTCGAGGACATTCTGAGCATCGTGTAGCGCGGTCTTGTAGATGCCGTAGGCATCGGCAGCACCGGCGAGGCCGATATCGTCCAGGTGACTGGCTTCGCTGGTGGTGACCTTCTGCGGTTCCATGCCGAGCTGCTCGGCCATCCAGCCGAGTGCCCCTTTCGGGTAGGTGGTCATGCCATCCGGGTCCACCGATACCTGGTACCTCGCGACAAGCCGGTCGTGTAGTGAACCCTGTTCGGCACCGGCCTGGGCCGCGGCCGCCAGGGAGGTGGCACCACCGTCGCCGATCTCGTCACGCCGCACCCTGCCGAGCACGTCGGCGAGTGCGTTGTCGATCTCCTCTGCCCGCTGGAGGATCAGCCTCACCCGGTCGAGGATCTCCGCCCGGACCCGGCCTCGTTCCTCCTTGACCGGCTCCAGTTGCTCGGGCGTGGTTTCCGGCGGCGGCCCGGGATCGAGGACGCCACCATCGTTACTCACGGTCATCCGGTGTGCCTCGGCGAGACCCTCCGTCTCGGAGATCTCCTGGCGCAGCACGGTGGTCGCGTCGGCGGCGGTGATCAGTGCCGTTCGGGCCGCGTTCACGCCCGCGAGCAGGTGTTCGACCCGATCGGTGAGCCGCTTGAGCCGGCCCGACGCTGCCTCCGCCGACCTGCCGGCCCAGCCGGACGGTGTCGCCGCCTCGGCCAGCTCGTCGGTGAAGCCGAGGAACTGGTCACTGTGGCCCTTGAGGTCCTGCTCGGCCGTATCGACCGGGCCCGGCCACCACTGCCGCACGTCGCCGTAGGTGACCATGTCAGATCGGCCTCGTCCCTCCGGTGTGGTCGTACCGGAGATCGCCCGCCGCCGCGTCCTCGTTGGCCGCGTAGTGCTTCCTTGCCGTCAGCAGGCTCTCGCCGTGCGCACGGCAGCGTGTCCGGTACCCGGGACACGCTGCCGGGCGCCGGGAAGGTCCACGGCGGCCAGCTGGTCGGCAAGGCCGATCGCGGCGTCCCCGGCGGTTTCGAGTTCCCGCAGCGTGATCTGGTACCCACTCATCGATCCCCCTTGGTTACCCAGCGAGCACGTTACGTCGCCAGTTCGATGATCGGACCAGGGCACGGGGACAAACCACCCGAGTGGAGTAGGTCCAGGAGGACGACCGGGCGCGGGAGCCGTGCGAGCAGCCGCCGGTCGCGGGTAGCCGGCCCGGTGATGCCGTTGACGTGTGGGGCAGATCGAAATGTCAATTGAGGACAAGCGGCAACAGGACTACGACGAGGCCGTCGCGAGTCAGCTGACCAGGCCGAGCTTGCCCGCCAACCGTCCGATCCAGGCGGTGACCTCGTCCGCGGAGCGGTCCGGCAGGCCGAAGACCACCTCGCTGACGCCCAGCTCCGCCCAGTGAGCCAGCACCTCGCGATCCGGCTTCCCGGCGAGCGCGACGATCTCCGGCTCGCCCTCCCGCCCGGCTTCGTCCCAGGCCTTGCGCAGCAGGCGCACCTTCTCGTCCAGCTCGCGGTCGGTGGGGGTGGTGATCCAGCCGTCCGCGTGCCGCGCGATCCAGGAGAACGTGTTCTCCGTGCCTCCGGCGCCGATCAACACCGGAATCCGACCGGTCGGTTTCGGCCAGGCCCAGCTGGGTCCGAACCGGACGAACTCGCCGTCGTAACTCGCCTCGTCCTCGGTCCACAGCGTGCGCATCGCTGCCAGGTACTCGCGCAGCACGGTCCTGCGCCTGCCGGGCGGCACCCCGTGGTCGGCAAGCTCGTCGGTGTTCCAGCCGAACCCGGCCCCCAGCGTGACCCGCCCGCCGGAGAGGTGGTCGAGGGAGGCGACGGTCTTCGCCAGGGTGATCGGATCGTGCTCGGCGGGGAGCGCCACAGCCGTGGACAACCTGATGCGCTCGGTCACCGACGCGGCGGTGGCCAACGCGACCCACGGATCGAGGGTGCGCAGGTAGCGGTCGTCCGGGAGGCTCTCGTCGCCGGTCCCCGGGTGGGTCGCGGTCCGGTGCACCGGAATATGCGTGTGTTCGGGGACCGAGAACGAGTCGAATCCCGCCGCCTCCGCCGCCCGTGCGGCGTCGGCAGGGGTGATCCCACGATCACTGGTGAACAGCACGATACCATGGCGCATGCCGTCAATTAGAACATGTTCTACCTTGGCTGGCTATGCCTGCGAGCGGGCGGTGATGCGGGCGCGTACCTCCGGGCGGCGCAGCGGAGGGTCGTTCTTCGGTGGCTGCTTGCGTTCCGGCAGTTCGGCGAGCAACCGGGTGGTGATCCCGGTGATCTCCGCGACCGCGGCCTCGAACGGTTCCCTGGTCTTGTCCGAGAGCGACTGCACCCCGGTTACCTTGCGTACGTACTGTCGCGCCGCGGCCTCGATCTCCTCGTCGGTCGCGTGCGGCTGCAGCCCACGCAGTGTGGTGATGTTCCGGCACATGAGATCAGCGTACGCAGGGAGGATGCGAGGTCAATGCGGATCGCGTTCCAGCAGCGGAAGGACCCGCCTGAACTGTTGCCGGACGTTCGGTGTGAGTCGCTCGCGGCCGAGCAGGTCGAGGACCGCACGGTAGAGGGCCTCCTCATCGGCGTTCCCGTTCTGCGTCGCGACGAGCTGAAACAACGCTGCCAGCTCGCGGGGCGGTAGCTGGTCCAGCGACCGCGGCCCGAGCTGCCGGAGCCGAACCTCGGGTTGGTCGGGAAGCCGGTAGGTGCGTGGCTTCACGCCCACCTCGTCCAGCGGTGCGTCCTGCACGATGATGCCGCGCCGCACGGCGCCGCTCACCGCCGCGTTCAGTGCCTTCGCGATCCGCGAGCCGACCTTGCTGCCACCGGACGCGCTGACATAGGCCCGATGCAACCGATCGCCGACCACCGGCCCCTCGCGCGCGACGATTGCCTGGATGGCGGTCATCAGGTCCGCCCGCGACGCCTCGATGGCCGAGGGGACCGCGCCGGTGTACTCCTCGTACGGACCGAGCGAGATCCTGCCCGTGGTCGCCGGCGCGGCATCGACGGTCGGTGTCGTGGCGGCATGCTCGGCCGGTGCCGGTACCGGCGCTGCCTCCGGCATGGCCTCAACCTGCGCCTCGACGACATCGTGGCCCGGTGGGTGGATGTCCAGCCCGTGCAGCATCCCGCGCAGGTCCTCCAGCATGGCCGGCTGGTCGATGTAGAAGGCGGACTCCCTGATCCGGAAGAACTGCCACCCGCATCGTTCCAGGTCGCGTTGCCGGGCCAGGTCGCGCTCGTAGGCATCCGGGCCATGCCACGCGTCACCGTCGCATTCGACCGCGAGCCGAGCCTGCGCACCGATCACGACCAGATCGATCCGGTAGCCCTCGACCGGATACTGCGGTACGACCCAGTAACCGCGTTCGACGAGGCGGTTGTACACCCGCTGCTCGAACAGCGAGTCGAACGGCTCGACCAGGGTGTGCTCCGGCACCAGGCCGGTCGAGGTGCCCTCCTCCTCGCGCTCGCGGCGGTTGATCACGCCGTAGCAGTAGTCGAGCAGCCGGAACCGCATGTCTTCCTTGTTGCCGAGGTCGTCCCGGGTGACCGAATGGAACACCCACATCTGGTCGCGCGCACGGGATGCCGCGACGTTGTACCGCTGCACGTAGGTGTCGCGGGTCAGGGCGGCCATCCGGTGCTCGGGTTCCGGAGCCGCCACCATCGAAAGGAACATCACGTCCCGCTCGGATCCCTGGAAATCTGCCGAGTCGCCGCAGCGCAGGTTCCGCGCCGCCCACTCCTCCGGTGGCACCCGCGAGAGCAGTTCGGTCTCGATGACCTTCGCCTGAGCCGTTCCCAGCAGCGAGATCACGCCGAAGGTGCGTCCGTCGTAGCGTGGATCGGCGATGCACTTCTCGATCTGGGTGACGATCGCTTCGACCTCGACCCGGTTGACCTTGTTCTTGGTGCCGCGCTGGTAGCCGTCCGCCAGGAAGACGGCCTTGACCGGTTCGAGCCGGTCGGCGCCGTACTGCCGGACCGGAATGAGCCGGATGCCATCCGGCTCGTAGGCCACCTGGTTGGAGAACCCGATGATCTCCGGCACGCACCGCCGATGCTCCACCAGGGTGAGCCTGCCCCCGTACAGCATCTTGGCGTGATCGAACAGGCTGCGCTGCGGGTCCTGCCATGAGGCGAGGTAGCGATCGTCGGCAAGGTACTGCCTTGCCAGATCGCGCAGCTGCTGCTGGTCGATGCCGACCGCCGACGGGGAGACCTGCTTGTCGTCGCCGATCACGACGATCTTGGGCGCGAGGTACTGCAGGAACAGCGCCTCCAACCCGGCTTGCGAGGCCTCGTCCACTATCACCACGTCGAACATGTCCGGCTGGATGCGCAGCTGCTCGGCGATCCGGTAGATGGGCATGATCCATACCGGGACCGCAGGCCGGCAGCGGTCCATCGCGTGCCGGATCTCCGCCCTGCGCTGCGCGGCATAGACACCGGTTCCCTTACCGAGGCGCCGGACCAGCTGCGCGTACTGCTCGAGATCGGCTCGCGCCTGGCCGGTCAACCGTTCCGGCGCGACCGCGTGACTCCAGGCGCGGGTCGCGGACAGTTCCTCGACGTGGCGGCGAATCTGCTCCTCGGCCCGGTTGACCGCGGCCTGCAGCTCGTTGATGTCCTGCCCGCCCTGCCGCCGGATCCACGCGCCGGTCGTGGCCCACGCCCAGGCGTCCGCGAAGTCGGCCAGCCGCTCGGGCCATCGCGGGTCGTCGGCGGTCTCGGTGACCGCCTTGCCCAGCGCCGGGACCGCCGCGGAGATCGTGGCGGCGAGCTTGTTCCTGCGCAGACACAGTCGCTGCACCTCGGCGAGCCGCCCGATCCGCTGATGGGCGACGGCGTAGTCGTTGTGGTCGCGCCGCCGGACAGCGTCGAGAAGGTGGTGCACGCAGCCGGCCGCGTTGTCCCACCGAGCCGCCTCGGCGGCGGTCTGGTCGATCTGGTGCAGTGGTTCGATCGCCGCGGCGCGGGCATCCCTGGCGGCGGCCGCGTCGACCAACCCGGCGTACTCCCGGACGGCTTCCAGGTCGTTCCAGTCCGGCCGGGGGAGCCCGGCCGTCGCGAGGTGTTGCTCCTCCTGCTCGAGCCGCTCGCCGAGGGCCAGTACCCTGCGCAGCTGCTGCGCCTCGGTGACATGCCACTGCAACCGTTCCGGCAGGGTGTCCTCGGCGGCGATGTGCATCCCGTCCGGCCACGCCTTCTCCAGCGCGGCGAGTATCCTGGTCGCGTCCACCCAGAGCAGGAAGGTCGATATCCGCTCGGCCGTGGTCGGCGCCAGCCCGTCCACCCGTACCTGGTCGAACAGCGGCTGCGCCTGCTTGACCTGCTTCGCGGTGAGCAGGCCGATCTTCGGGCTGCCGTCCGGGTTGGTCCTGATGGTGCCGCCACCGTCCAGATGAGCGCGGAGCTCCTCGGCCAGCGCCACGAGCGGTCCCGCCTCGCCCGTCATGCCGACATCGGCGAGCGAACCGAGTTGATTGACGGGCGTCCGCGCCCGCTCGATCAGCTCGTGGATCGTGCCCTCGCGTGCCTGCCAGGTTCCGGCTCGGCCGGAACGGACGTCGGCCAGCGCGTCATTCAGCCAGGACTCCCGGCGCCGGGCCAGATCCGCCGCCTCATCGGCGAGGTCGTGCAGTCGCCGCCGCAACCGGTCCCGCCCGGCCGTGTCGAGCCGCCGGATCGCGTCGAAGGCGGCCGGGCTGCTCGGCTCACCGTGTTGCCGGTCGGCGGATTCCGCGCTTTGTGCGCTGGTCACCAGGTCAGCAAACGTTTGCGGGTCCGGGACTGTGGACAGGTCGAGCAACCGCTTGCGTGACTCCGGTTCATCGGCCCGCAGCGTGCCGTCGGTCAGGTAGCCGTGCCATTCGACGAGCTCGGCGCCGTGCACCGGGGCCGGCCCGGTGGCGGCGTCGTCGACATAACAGGCCAGCCAGCCGAACCGGTCCGCCTGTTCCTGGCGCTGCCGGGCGATCGCGGTCAGCGTGCCCCGGTAGCCCGCGTGCTCGTGCTCGATCACTTCGTGCTCACGCGCCGCCACCAGCTGCCGGTACAGCTCCGCGCGCCGTCGTCGGTACTGGTCGATCAGGTCGAGACATTCGTGGAGCGTTGCCGCGGCCTCGTGCGGATCGTGCTCGGCGGCGGCGGTGGCGATCCGGTCCACGGCCAGCTTCAGGTCAGACATGTCCTCGCGCGAGGTGCCGACCACGGCCACCGACAGCGGCTTGATCCGCTCCGGCAGTTTCTGCCGCACCTCCTTGAGCGCCCGGTCGGTGTGCGCGGTGACCAGTACGCGCTTGCCCTGGGCCAGGAGGTGGGACAGCAAGGCGGCGGCCATGTGCGTCTTGCCGGTGCCGGGCGGGCCCTGCACCAGGGTCTGCGCGGTCGTGTCCACCTGGCGAAGAACACGCAGCTGGACCTCATTGACCGGCAATGGGAGGAACGGATCGTCGTCCACCGTCACCAGCGCACCGTCCCCCGGTTCACCCTCGACTCGGGGGGTGTGGTTCGGGTCGATCAGCGGCAGCACCCCGTCCGGCACCATCCCGGCGGCGGAGAGCTGCCGGACGACCGTCCGGAAGATCTCGACCAGGCCCTGCTGCGAGCGTTTGCGCAGGATGACCGCCGGGGCGAAGGTGGCGAGCGCGCGCCCGGAGGGGTCGGGCTGGGCGTCGGTCTCCCGGTACTGCCCGTCCGCGTCCAGGCTGTGCACGAGCCTGCGGACAAGTGGGGCGATCTCCGCCTGGTGCAGCGGATGCGCGGCGAACTGGCGGGCCTGCTCGCGCACCTCGTTGATGTGTGCCGTGTTGCTGACCAGGCTGGGTGCGAGCATGTCGAGTTCGACATCGAGCGACTCGATCGACTCGATACGGATGACCGTGAGCCGCCCGGTGTCGTCGTCGAAGTGGATCGCTGCCTTGCAGCTGAGCAGGTGACGCTTCACCGGTGGGTGGCCGGTCGGGATCCAGCCGAGGCAGCCCGTTGCGACGATCAGTTCGAGTTCCTCGGGGTGGCTGGTGGCGTTGACATAGGTCGAGAACAGCGCGGCATACAGGTCGCGAACCGGCCGGTCGAGCAGTTCCTGTTCGGCCCATTCCTGCCATCGCGGCAGCCACCGGTCGAACTCTTCCCTGATCTCCGGCCGTTCCTCGACGGGCACCTCGCGCGCCACCGCGATGTCGCTGCCCTCGCCGTCCGTGTCGTCCGTGTCCGGCATGAACTCGGTGACGGACGCGCGCAGCTCCGGTGCCGTAGCGGGGTCGTCCAACGGCCCGTTCAGCCAGGCGGACAGCGGCTGCTCGGGATCCGGAGGTTCCACTCGGGGAATTCGATCGACGGTCAGCACCGGCTGTTCCGGTTCCGGGTCTGGGGAGCGATATGCGGTCGTCACGGCGGGATGCTCGGGAGCGTCGGCCAGCCACAGCACCGAGCCGTTCCGGTTGTAGGCCTCGACGCTCTGCGGTGGGCTGCTCTTCAGTTCCTGCGCTCGAGCAAGGAAATCGAACAGGCGTTTCGCCTGGTCGACTCGCGGATCGGTGGCCGCATCCTCATATCCCGCTGAACTCACTGACTACTCCCAAGGTTCCTGCCCACCGGGCTCGGCGTGCCCGGTACCGCCCGTCTTTGCTATTTCGGCGTGTGCCGCCGAGTGTTACGGACAGAAACCTTCGAGTTTCGCAGCTTGTTGTTGGCGAATAGGCAACCACAACGAATGGGTGTACCCGGTCCTCGAGTGGCCCACCCGCTTCCGGGCCCTGAACGCCACGTTCCGGACCTCAGACGTCTCAATGGCCACGTTCGGGGCATTCAGCGTCTCGAAAGTGGCGTTCAGGGCTTTGCCGGGGACGTACTGGCGGTGACCTGGCCGCCCGCGGTGGTGGCGTGCACGTGCAGGGGGGTGGCGGTGCGGCCGCGGGCGCGCAGGATGGCGGTGGCCACCGGTTCGGCGAGGATGGTGCGCAGGGCGCGGCGCAGGCCGCGGGCACCGTAGACCGGGTCGAAGCCGGTCTCGGTGAGCAGGGCGGCGACCCCGTCGTCCACCTCGAGGTCCACCGAGCGGCGGCGGAGGCGAGTTCGGAGCAGGTCGATTTCCAGGCGGGTGATCCGTTCCGCCGTGGCGGTGTCCAGTTCGGTGAACACAACGGTTTCGTCGATCCGGTTGAGGAACTCGGGTTCGAAGAACTCGCGGACGGCGGTGTCCAGGGTGACCTGGTTGCCGCGTGCGGCGAGGCGGGTCGCCAGCGGCCCGGCGAGGCGGCGCCAGCGGGAGGCCCGGCGGCGGGCCAGTTCGGCGGAGCCCAGGTTGGAGGTGAGGAAGACGAAACTGTTCCGAAAGGAGATGGTCTGCTGCCCGTTGGCCAGCCGGAGCCTGCCGTTGTCCAGTACGTGCAGCAGGGCGCGCAGCACGGTGGGATGCGCCTTCTCCACCTCGTCGAACAGGACGATTCCCGGCGTGTACGGGTCTCCCTCTATTGTGGAGCGATCGAAGACGCTGTAGGCCTCCTTGCTGCCCGCGTAACCGGGTGGCGCTCCGGTGAACGAGGCCGCGTAGTGCTCCTGGGCCAGCGAGCTCATGTCCACCCGGCACAGATCGTCCGGCCCGGAACGCAGCTCGGCCGCGATCTGGCGGACCAGTTCTGTCTTCCCGACCCCGGTCGGGCCGACGAGCAGCAGGTTGGCCAGCGGGCGACCGGGGTCGGTGACGCCCGCGGTCGCCAGCGTCAGCGCCCGGACGGCGCTGTGCACGGCGGGGGACTGGCCCAGTATCCGCGCGCCGAGGCGTTCGGTCAGCGTGTCCGGATCGAAGGTGGCCGGTGACTGCCGCTCAGGGTCGGCAGTCACCGGCGGGGAGCCGTCCTGCCGAGCATGCCTGCGACGGTTCTGGTCGTGGTACATGTCGGTCAGGTACGGCATGGAATTCCTTTCCTCGCGGGGGACTGTCAGGCCTGCATCGTCTTTTCCACCGGAAGGTCGCCGACCTGGCAGTCCGCGACTCCGACGGTGCTCCTGGTGATGGCCTCCACGTTCTCCTGCGCCTTGGTGGCGTCGGTGACCCACTGCTTGTAGAACTCGAACGGGCAGTCGGCCACGCCCTTGTCGCCGTCACCCGCGGCGTGCACGCCCGAGTAGCCGCGGTGCAGCAGCTTGAATAGGTGGTTCTGGGACTGGTCGTTCTCCCGCGCGTCCCGGATCGCCGACAGCGAGATCTGCGCGTACTGGATGCCGTACTCCTCCTCGCCGGTCTCGCCGAGCGTGCGGCCGTCGAAGCCGATGATCGCGGAGTGGCCGAAGTAGGAGTACACGCCGTCGAAGCCGGCCGCGTTCGCCACCGCCACGTAGCAGTTGTTCGCCCACGCCATCGACTTCGCCATCAGCACCTGCTGCTCCTTCGCCGGGTACATGTAACCCTGGCAGCGGACGATCAACTCGGCGCCCTTCATCGCGCAGTCCCGCCAGATCTCCGGGTAGTTGCCGTCATCGCAGATGATCAGCGAGACCTTCATGCCCTTCGGCCCGTCGGAGACATACGTGGTGTCCCCTGGGTACCAGCCCTCGATCGGGCACCAGGGCAGGATCTTGCGGTACTTCTGCACGATCTCGCCGTGGTTGTTGATCAGGATCAGCGTGTTGTACGGAGGCTTGTGCGGGTGGTCCTCGTGCTGCTCACCGGTGATCGAGAAGATGCCCCAGGTGTCCGCCTCGCGGCAGGCAGCGCTGAAGATCTCGGTCTCCTCGCCCGGAACGGTGGCCGCGGTCGCGAACATCTCGTCCGGGTCGTACATGATGCCCTGGGTCGAGTACTCCGGGAACACCACCAGGTCCATCCCCGGCAGCCCGGTCTTCATCCCGACCACCATGTCGGCGATCTTGCGCGCGTTCTCCAGCACCTCGGGCTTGGTGTGCAGCCGCGGCATCTTGTAGTTCACCACCGCGACGCCGACGGTGTCGGGGCTGGCCGAAATATCACCGTGTCGCATCATTTCTCCTTTGGTTGAGCTGGGTTGAGCGAACTGGAACCTTGCTTCACGCGGTCGCGGTCGCGGCCTGGGTCGCACGCTCGCGGGAGAGCAGCGCGGCCGTGGCCACCAGTACGACGCCGATGCCGGCGGCGAGCAGCGCGGTCGGCCCGTCCGAGGTGTACGCGCCGGTCATGGCCAGGAACGCGGGCACCGAGCAGGTCGGCTGGCTGAGCAGCACGACCGCCCAGCCGGTGAACCTCGTCAGTCCGGTCATGCCAAGGCCGAGCACCAGGAAGAACAGCGACCACAGCAGGGCCCAGGCGAGCCAGATGACGCCGAAAACCGGATCGCCCTGGCGCCAGAACGAGATGCCCGCGTACACCACGGCCGCACCGGCCACGAACAGCGAGAACCAGCCGACGCCCTCGGGTTCGAGGTTGGCCAGGTTGGCGATCCCGACATAGAGATACGTGAAACCGAACAGGTACAGGCCGGAGGCGCCGAGGATGGCGTCCGTGTCGCCGCCGGCCTGGATGATCAGCACGGTAGGGGTGACGCACTGGAGGGCGCCGACAAACAGGTTCAGCGGCCCCGCCGAGCGGGTGGGCACCTTGCCCAGCAACATCAGGCCGTTCACCAGCAACACCGCGCCGACGTAGAGCAGACCCACGTTGTTCATCGGGCGCCTCCGATTAGGATCGGATGGAATAATTTCAGATGAAAGTAATTCGACAGGAGGGTGGCGTCAAGAGGTTCCGCCGACGCGGTCGTTCAGAGCCGGGTGATGACGTCGAAGTCGTAGCCGTCCGCGATGGCGAGGTGAACGTGCTGGCTGGCCTGCTGGCCGTGGAACTCCACGGTGCCGCGCGGACCGTGATAGGCGACGCCGTCGATCGCCGCGTTCAACTCGGGCAGGTCCGCGGTTCCCGCTCGGCGAGTGAGGCTTGCCAGGGTGTGTAATCCTTCGTAGCAGGACTCGGCCGCGTTGTTCAGCGCCGGCGCGCTCGGCCCGTGCAGGCCGACATACCTGCCGAGAAGGTCCAGCGCGTCGGCGCTGACAAGGGAGCGGAAGTACGCGGCCGAGACGAACAGGTTCCCCGTCGCCGAATGCCCGCTGGCGAGCAGCATGTTCTCCTCCATCAGCGGGCTGAACCGCAGCAGCCGCTCGTGCAGCCCGCGCCGGGCGAACTCGCGGTTGAACTCCACCGCGTCGTGCCCGACCAGCAGCATCAGCACCCCGTCGCACGGGGTCGCCTCCACCCTGCGTACCAGCCGGGTCATATCGCCCGCGCCGAGACCGACGAAGGCCTCGCCCGCGATATCGAGGTCGAGCTCGTGGGCGAACTGGCGGACCGCCGCGGTGGAGACATGGGGCCACACGTAGTCGTCGCCGACGACGAACCAGCGTCGCGCGCCGAGATTGTCCCGCAGCCAGCGCAGCGCGGGCGCGACCTGCATCCGTGGGGTCTCACCCGAGCAGAAGATGCCCGGCCTGCGTTCGCCGCCCTCGTAGAGGGACGAGTACACGTACGGGACGCGATCGGCGAGTACCGGCGCGAGTGCGTTGCGTACCGAGGAGATATGCCAACCACTCACGGCGTCCACCCGGCCACGGTCGATGAGGTCGCGCAGTTCGCCCGCGATCGCCTGCGGTGCCGCGCCGCCGTCCAGGACCTCGACCCGGACCTCTCGACCAAGGATGCCGCCCTCGGCGTTGATCTCGTGCGCGGCGAGCTCCGTGATCGCCTCGCAGGACGGCCCGAACAGTCCTGCTGGCCCCTGTAGGGGGATCACCATCGCGACATTCCAGATGTCGCGGCGGCTTCCGGCGGCGACACCGAATGCCATGGGGTCTCCGCGAGGTCCGTGTTACGGCATGGTGGACTTTCTTTCACCTGGAAGTCTTACAATCGGCTGAGGTTTCCGCAAGTGGGAGGACGGGCGGCACGAAATGCGTGAGGACAGCGCTACCGAGAGTCAGAGCACCTCCGCCGGCGAGCCATTGATCCGGGTGCTCACCAGGGCGGCACGGGTGGTCACCGTCCGGGTGGAACAACTGCTCAAACCGGAGGGCTTCGGCCTGGACCAGTGGCTGGTGGTCGAGGCGCTGGCCGAGCGGAGCGGGCTGTCCATGGCCGACCTCGCCGCCCGGACGATGGTCACCGGCCCGACCCTGACCAGGGTGGTCGACAAGCTGGTGTCGAACGCGGTGGTCTACCGCGAGGTGGACGAGGAGGACCGTCGCCGGGTGCGGGTGTATCTCAGCCCCCGCGGGCGCGCCGCGTACAAACGGATCGCGGCGAAGATCGGCAAGGTGGAGCGCGAGCTGCTCGGCCAGGCCGACACCAGCAGCATCATCTCCTTCCTCACCACCCTGACCTAGCAACCCACTCCTTCGATCGTCACTCGGAGCGTTGTCACTCGGAGCAGCGCAGCAGGTGGAGGGCGCGCAGCGAGATCTCGAGGGCGAAGCGTTCGTCGGGGTCGCGCAGGCGGTCCCCGAAGAGGCCCTCAAGCTGGTGCAGGCGGTAGCGGACGGTCTGCGGGTGGATGTGCAGGCGGGCCGCGATCTCCGGCGCACTGCCCCTGGTCTCCAGCAGCGCGAGCAGGGTTTCGCTGAGCCGGGTGCGTTGCTTGACGGTCAGCGGGTCCAGCGGGGCGAGGCAGGACTGGGCGAGTTCGCGGACCAGGAACTCGTCCGTGGTCAGCAACAGGGTGGGCAGGTGCTCCCCGCACCAGATCAGCTGCTGGTCGGCGAGCACGCCACGGCGAGCGAGCTCCAGCGCGCGCCGGGCCCAGTGCAGCGAGGTGGTCGCCGCGGAGAGCCGTACCCTCGGCCCGACCACGGCCCGCCAGCCGGACTGACCGGCCAATTCGGACTCGAGCTCGGACCGCCGCAGATCCGGGTCGGCGACGATCAGGTACGGCTCGCTGTCGCCGAGATCGGCGAGCACCCCGTCATCGAGCGCCAGCGCCGCGGGTTCGGCGAGCTCGTCCCGGCGTTCCAGCGCCACCGCGGCGATATGCTCGGGTAGCTCCCAGCGCGCGGGTCCGGCCAGCTCGCCGAGGGCGTCGGTGGAAACCGGTGGGTCGGACAGGATCAGCTCGAGCAGGCGTCTTCGGCGCCGTTCCAGCGCGCCGGCGTTGCGGATCTTGGCCGCCGCGTAGCCCTCGACCGACAGTGCCGAGATCTCGTCGATGTAGACGAACAACGCGTCGGCGAGCCGGCAGATGGTGGCCGAGGACAGCTGCGCGGCCTGGCCGAACTCGGCGATCAACCGCCAGGCCACCCGCGCACCGACGTGATACGCGGTCTGCAGGGTGTCCACCCCACGGCCCTCGCTGACCTCCAGTTTGCCGAGCCAGCGAAACAGCTTCGCCGCCTCTTCCTTGGAAGCGTCCGGATCGGCCATCCGCTCGATGAACTGGTTGATCGCCTGCTCGATTCCCTCGGTGATCGCCTCCCCGAAGCGACCTTCCAGCGGCCGGGCGTACTCCGGAATCGAGCGCTGGATCTCGTGCAGGATCGCCGCGGCGACGTCGCCTGCCCGTGGCCGGAACATCGCCGCGAGGCTGCGCGGCAGGGCGGACCAGGGGTCGTCCGTGCCGGCGCCGCCCGGTTCGGCTCGACCGTTCGTCGGGGCCGCCGATCGGCTCGAACCGGGTCCGGCGATCCATTCCACGGATCTTCCCCTTGGTCTCAACAGATCACGCCACCCTTGTCCGGCAGGTTCGCGAATCTTGTAACCTGCATCACAATATCGGTGGTCAGGGTGCTTGTCAACGGGTTCGATTCGCTCATGGTTAACACAAAACATGCGAACGTCACGCTACTGATCATCCGATGGTCGATCATCCGTATCGATGGGGTCCCGCTCGGGCTCTCGTTCGGCTGCGAATCAGCGACTAATTCAATCTTTGACGATGAAGGATAATCGTTCCTCGCGAGTCGGGGTAAACGGTGTTGTTCCTGTTCTTTCCGGCCTGCGGCGGCTTCTCGGCGATGGTTTGGCGAGGGCTTGCCCCGAGCGTCGGTGCAGGTCGGGTGACGTCCGTTCGGGTTAGCTCGACCGGTAGTGACCTGCGTATACTGCGCTTCTTCGCCTATGTGATTGCCCCGAATGAACCAGCGGGCAGGGCATGTCAGGCAAACCTGGCTGGTGCGTCACAAGGTTCAACGAGCCTTTTTGGCAGTTGAGTGACAAATTCATGGAACCGTTGATCTGGAACGATCCCGCGGCGAACGACCACTTGTTTCCCGCGTCACACTGAAGTAACCTACTGGCTGGTAGATAGCTGAAGGAAATTGGACTCCACTACCGTAATACGTCCCGTTGGGTCTATTCATGCCGGCCGCGACCAGTCGCCGTTAATGGTGCTGTGTTCGCGCGGGGGGTTGGCATTCGGCCTTAGGAGAATTCGTATGATTGGTCGCGTATCTTCATCCAGACTGCGTACCGTGGCCTCGGTGACCACGGTAGGCATGGTCACCGCGCTGGCCGGCGTGCTCGCCGCCGGACCGGCCACCGCGGACACCGCAAGTCCGCTGGACGTGGTCAGCAAGGAACTGACCTACACCTGCACCTTCCCACTGGTCGGCCCACAGCCGGTCACCGCGACGGTGAGCGTCGACCTGCCGACCTCGGCCGCGGTCGGGGAGCGCATCCAACCCACCGGCCTCGCCATCGACTTCACCCTCAGCGAGAACATCGTGACCGCGTTCCGGTTGATCGGCGCGGCCACCATGGAGGCGGACGGGGTCGCCGATGTGGACGTCGCCTTCGGCGGCAGGACCCTCACCATGGGCGTGCCGAACCTGAAGGCGCCGAAGCAGGACATTCCGGCCAGCGGCCCGATGAGCAGCAGCATGACCGGTCCGATGCCCAGCTTCATCCTGTACGAGCCGGGCTCGCTGGAGATCGGCGCGGGCCAGCAGTTCTTCGCCTCGGCCACCGCGCTGGACGAGAACGGCAATGACACCGCGCTCGGCAACCCGATCGACATCCCCTGCACCCAGGACGCGGGCCAGGACGCGCACCTCGGCACGATCGAGGTCACCGGCGCGCCCACCGCGGGACCGGCGGCCGGAATGTCGACCCAGGGGAGTGTGGACAAGGAACTGGCCTACACCTGCACCTTTCCCGAGGCCGGTCAGCAGGACGCCGTGGGCAGGGTGACGGCCACCTTCCCGGACCAGGCGCAGGTGGACCAGCGCGCCGAGATCACCGACGCCGAGGTACAGGCGGATATCAACGCGGCGAGCGTGGATGTGTTGCGGGACAACGGCGCAGCCACGGTCGAGGGTTCGGGTCAGGCCGATCTGCACGCCGGCCTCAGCGATGCCTCGGGCACGCTCGAGCTGACCCTGGGGCTGCCGGCCACCATCCCGCCGGTGGACGTGCCGGCGGCGGGCGGGCTCACCGCGTCCATGCCGATCAACACCCCGTCGTTGATCTTCCGCGCGCCCGGTGACCTCTCGGTGTCGGCCGGTGACCTGAGCGGCACGCTCACCCCGCGGGACGCCGCGGGCGACGAGACCGCGCTCGGCACCTTCGACGTGCCCTGCCAGCCGCAGTCGGGTCAGGACACACACCTGGCGACCGTCCCGATCGTCGCCTGAGAGCGCTTGGAAACACGCACTGACCAGCGCTTTGGTCCGTGCCCGTCGGTCCGGCGGGCACGGACCAGATCGTTCCAGCAGAAGGAGCCCCGATGCCCCGTAGCCTTTCGATGGTTGTCGTCGTGTCGGCGGTGACCGCCATGCTGACCGCGCCCGCCGCGGCCGCCAGGGCGAGCACCATCGAGGTGGACAAGGAACTCACCTACACCTGCGAGTTTCCCTATCTCGTCCCGCAGGAGCTGAGTGGCACCGTCCGGGTCAGCCTGCCGGACTCGGTCGCGGTGGGGGAACGATTCCGGGCGCACAGTGACGTGACGATCGCGCTCACCCTGAACGAGGACATCGTCACCGTGCTGAACCTGCTGGAGGCGGCCACCTTCGACGGTGCGGCACGGGCCGATGTGGACGCGGACATCAACGGCCTCCGCGCCACACTGGGGATTCCGGGCTTGCGCATCCCGCGGACCGAGGTCCCGGTCGAGCAGTCGCTTCCGGTCGACATCACCGGGACGATGCCCTCCCTGATCGCCTACGAGCCCGGCACACTGACGTTGGCCGCGGGTGCGGAGTTCACCGCGACCATCGACGCCCGGCGCGCGGACGGTTCCCCGATCGAGCTCGGGGAGTTCGACGTGTCCTGTGCCATCACCGAGACCGAGCCGCCGCAGGATCCGCACCTCGCCACGATTCCGATCACCGAGTGAGCGCCCGAACCGAGGAGATCCCGTGTTGTCTGTTCGATCGGTATGGCGGGGCCGTATCCGCGGGGTCGCGATCGCGGCGGTGGCGGCGTTGACTCTGGTGGCGGGACCGGTGGCCGCGGGAAGCGCGCCGGAAACCGGGGACGCCGTACTCCAGCCGGTGACCACGAGCCTGCGCAACACCTGCGAGTTTCCCGCCGCCGGCACACAGCCGTTGACGGCGGGTGTCACCGCGAGCTTTCCCACGGTGGTCGAGGCACCGCGGGAGTTGCCTGCCGCGGAGGTGTCGGTGGGACTTGTCTTTCCCGCCGAGACGGTCACCGCGCTGCGTGCGGCGGGCAGGGACTCGCTGGCCGGCACCGTGCGGGTCAACGTCTTCGCCCAGCACGCGGGAAAGCGAGCGAGAGTCCAGGCGAAGGCGGAGCTTCCGGCGCAACCCCTGCCCGCCGAGGGAGAACTCGCCGTGCGGGCGCCGGGTGAGTTGGAACCGATCGCGACCAGCGTGGCCGGTGAGGTCGCGCTGACCCTCGACCGGGCCGAGCTGATCCTGCTCGGTGAGGCCGAGGGCGCGGAGTCCCCGGCCGGGGTGTTCTGCACCCTCGAGGAGGGCCAGGACGCCGCGCTCGGCACGGTCCGGGTGGCGGCCGCGGACCGGACTCCCACCCCCACCCCCACCACGGAACGCACCTCGCCCGCCGCCGAGTCGAGTACGCCGAGCACGCCGTCGCCGCGGTCCACGACGGCAGCCCCCGAGGCGTCCCAGCCGGCACGGCGGGCGCCGGAAGGCCCACCGGGTGCGGCTGCCGACACCGCCAACCTGTGCGGGACCGAGATACCGGAGGACGCGATCCAGGTCCGGCGGGGCTACTACGACGTGGTCGTGACCGCCGGGGTCACGAAGCTGGATTCGGACATCGTGTTCGGGCCACCCGGCTACCTGGGCGGGGACCTCTGGCTCTGGCTGCGCAGCAACCCCGACACCGGAGGAATCCTGTACTGCAACGGGATCAAGGGCGACCTGTGGCTGCCCGAGACAAGGGACTCGTTCGTGATCTTCCGGTTCGTGCCCACCTCCGCGCTGGTCAAGGTCACCCAGACCGCCCCGGCCGAGGGTTCGGTGGACCCGCTGGAGTTCGTGTTCCAGGGCACGGCGACCGCGATGATGACCATGCGCGATGTCCAGGTGAACGGGACCCCGCTGGACGTCGGGCCGAACTGCGGCACCAGCGTCCCGATCGAGATCGAGCTGTCCTCGGAGCCGGGCGAGTGGGACCTGGCCAACGGCGGGGTCATGGAGTCGGAGTACTCCATTCCGGAGTTCGCGAACTGCGGCACGAAGGAACCGCTGGACTCGCTGTTCACCAACCTCGTTTCCGGCCCGGGAAACCACATCAGGATCGAGTTCAGCCCGATCCGCGAATGCTCCGTTCCCGACCCGCCGCCGGTGTGCGCGCAAGGTGAGGAGGGATAGCCGATGGGTGGCGAGGTGGCAGTGGACGGCCTGAGCAAGTCCTTCGGTGGCCAGAACATCTGGCGGGACGTCTCGCTGGTGTTGCCGGACGGTGAGGTGAGCGTGCTGCTCGGTCCCTCCGGAACCGGCAAGTCCGTGTTCCTGAAATGCCTGATCGGCCTGCTCCGGCCGGAGCAGGGCAGCGTCCGGCTGGACGGGGTGGACCTGGTGCGCTGCTCGGAACACCAGCTGTACGCGGCGCGCAAGCAGTTCGGTGTGCTGTTCCAGGACGGCGCGCTGTTCGGCTCGATGAACCTCTACGACAATATCGCCTTCCCGCTGCGCGAGCACACGCGCAAGAGCGAGGCGGAGATCCGGCACCTCGTCGGGGAGAAGATGGAGCTGGTCGGGCTCACCGGTGCGGAACGGAAGCTACCGGGCGAGCTGTCCGGCGGGATGCGCAAGCGGGCAGGGCTGGCGAGGGCGCTGGTGCTCGAGCCGCGGATCATCCTGTGCGACGAGCCGGACTCCGGCCTCGACCCGGTCCGCACCGCCTACCTCGCGCAGCTGCTGATCGACCTGAACGCGCAGCTGGACACCACGATCCTGATCGTCACGCACAACATCTCCGTCGCCCGCACGGTGCCGGACAACGTGGGCATGCTGTTCCGCCGCAGGCTGGTCATGTTCGGGCCGCGCGAGGTGCTGCTGACCAGTGACGAACCCGCGGTGGCCCAGTTCCTGCGCGGCAGGCGGATCGGACCGATCGGGATGAGCGAGGAGAAGGACAGCGCCACCATGGCCGCGGAGGCGGAGCGGGAGCCGCCCGGCCGACCCGAGGAGCCTGCCGGCGTGGTGCCGCAACTCGAGCCGACCCCAGGGTTGCCGCCGCGCCGGGCCGTGCGGCGGCGCAAGGACCGGGTGATGCGGGTGCTGCACCAGCTCCCGGAGCAGGCACAGCGGGGCATCCTGGCCGGCCTCACCGAGGGCGAGCGGCGCCACTACGGCGTGTCGGTCCCGCAGCCGAGGGGGTACCGCGCATGAGCGCCCCACCGGTCGCGACCATGGGCCTGGCGGCGCTGCGCCAGGTGGGCAGGCTCTGCTCGCTGGGCCTGGACGTGCTCCGGCTGAGCCTGAAACCGCCGTACCAGTTCCGCGAGTTCATCCAGCAGTGCTGGTTCATCGTCCGGGTCAGCATCCTGCCCGCCGCGCTGGTTGCTATCCCGTTCGGTGCGGTGATCGCGTTGCAGCTGGGTTCGCTGACCCAGCAGATCGGCGCGCAGTCCTTCACCGGATCGGCCAGCGTGCTCGCGGTGATCCAGCAGGCCAGCCCGCTGATCACCGCGCTGCTGATCGCCGGCGCGGGAGGAAGTGCCGTCTGTGCCGATCTCGGGTCCCGCACCATCCGGGAGGAGATCGACGCGATGCGCGCACTCGGCGTGTCCCCGATCCACCGGCTGGTGGTGCCGAGAGTGCACGCCGCGATCGTGATCGCGGTGCTGCTGAACGGCATGGTCAGCGTGGTCGGGGTACTCGGCGGCTACTTCTTCAACGTGATCATGCAGGACGGGACGCCCGGCGCCTACCTTGCCTCCTTCTCCGCGCTGGCTCAGCTACCGGACCTGTGGATCAGTGAGATCAAGGCCGTCCTCTTCGGATTCATCGCCGGCGTGGTAGCGGCCTTCCGCGGGCTGAACCCCGGCGGTGGGCCGAAAGGCGTAGGGGACGCGGTGAACCAGTCGGTGGTGATCACCTTCCTGCTGCTGTTCTTCCTCAACTTCATCCTCACGACGATCTACCTGCAGATCGTCCCGCCGAAGGCGTTGTGATCCTGATGGCACACACGGGACTGAAGCAGCGTGGACGCATGGACCGGTCGCTGGACCCGCTCGGCCGGCTCGGGGACCAGCTCTCCTTTTACCTGCGCGCGCTGCTGTGGGTGCCGCGCACCCTGCACCGGTACTACAGGGAAGTGGTGCGGCTACTGGCCGAGGTCAGCTTCGGCACCGGGGCCCTCGCCGTGATCGGCGGCACGATCGGCGTCATGGTCGGCCTTTCCGTGTTCACCGGCACGGTGGTCGGCCTGCAGGGCTTCTCCGCGCTGAACCAGGTCGGCACCTCGGCCTTCGCCGGGTTCCTCTCCGCGTACTTCAACACGCGGGAGATCGCGCCGCTGGTGGCCGGGCTCGCGCTGTCGGCCACGGTGGGCTCCGGGTTCACCGCGCAGCTCGGCGCGATGCGTATCTCCGAGGAGATCGACGCGCTGGAGGTGATGGGCGTGCCGAGCCTGCCCTTCCTGGTGACCACCCGGATCATCGCCGGGTTCATCGCGATCATCCCGCTGTACGTGATCGGACTGCTCACCTCCTACCTCGCCGCGCGCACGATCACGGTGGAGTTCTACGGGCAGTCCACCGGAACCTACGACCACTACTTCACCTTGTTCCTACCCCCGGAGGACGTGGTCTGGTCCTTCGTCAAGGTGCTGGTGTTCAGCGTGGTGATCATCCTGGCGCACTGCTACTACGGCTACCGCGCGGCGGGCGGCCCCGCCGGGGTCGGGGTGGCGGTCGGCCGCGCGGTGCGCTCGGCGATCGTGACCATCGCGGTGCTCGACTTCTTCCTCAGCCTGGCGATCTGGGGGACCACCACGACGGTGAGGATCGCGGGATGACCGGGCACCGAGGGCACAGCCCGGAAGAGCGGTTCCGCAGCCCGGGGCTGCGCGTGCTCGGCGTGGTGTACCTGGTGATCGTGGCGGTGTTCCTCTGGCTCACCATCGCGATCTACCGCGACGTTTTCAGCACCGACGTACCGGTGACGCTGCGCGCCGACCAGGTCGGCAACCAGCTCCAGGCGCACGCGGACGTGAAGATGCGCGGGCTGATCGTCGGCTCGGTGCGTGCCGTGGACAGTCATGGCGACGCCGCGGAGCTCGAGCTGGCCATGGACCCCGAGCTGATCGACAAGGTACCGCGCAACGTCTCCGCCCGGCTGCTGCCGAAGACCCTGTTCGGGGAGCGGTACGTGAGCCTGGTCGAGCCGGAGAACCCGGCACCCACCTCGCTCTCGGCGGGGGACGTGATCGGCCAGGACCGCTCGGCCGCCTCGATCGAGCTGGAACGGGTGCTGAACAACCTGCTGCCCCTGCTGCGTTCGGTGGAACCCGCCGAGCTGGCGAGCACCTTGAACGCGCTCGCCCGTGCGCTGGAGGGGCGCGGGGAACCGCTCGGCGACACGCTGGTCCGGGTCGGCAACTATCTCGGTGAGCTGAACCCGCAACTCCCCGAGATCAAAGCGGACATCACCGCCTTCGCCGATGTCTCGGACACCTACGACGGCGCCGCGGGCGACTTCATGCATGCCCTCTCCGACCTTACGGTGACCAGCAGGACCGTGGTGGAGCAGCGGGCGAACCTGGATGCCCTCTACCGCACGCTCACCGTGGCGACCAAGGATGTCACCGGGTTCCTCGAGCGGAACAAGGACACCCTGATCCGGCTTTCCGCCTCCGCCCGGCCCACCCTGGACGTGCTGGCCCGGTACGCCCCGCAGTACGCCTGCATGCTGGACTCGGTCACCGACCTGATCCCCAGGCTGGAGAAGACCTTCGGCAAGGGGACCGACAAGCCCGGCCTGCACGTGAAGCTCCGGTTCGTGCCGGACCGGGGGCAGTACCATCCGGGCGCCGACGACCCGCGTTACGACGACAAGCGCGGACCCCGTTGCTATGGCTCGGGTGGCGACGAGCCCCCGGCCGAGATCCCCGCACTGTCCATGATGGACTCTGAGATGGGGGCGGCGAACTCCCCGCAGGAACGGAACTTCCTCGCCGCCGTGCTGGCACCCACGCTCGGCGTGCGGCCGGCCGAGGTGCCGGAGTGGAGCGGCCTGCTGGTCGGCCCGCTGCTGCGCGGGACGGAGGTGGAGTTCGAATGAGGGATCTGGTTGCCCCGCTGGTCAAGTTGACCGTGTTCGCCGCGGTCACCCTGCTCAGTACCGGTTTGCTTGCGATGTCGATCGCGAACACCGACTTCCGGTCATCGCACGCCTACTCCGCGCGGTTCACCGACGTCACCTCGCTCGTGGAAGGGGACGACGTGCGCGTGGGCGGGGTGCGGGTCGGCGAGGTGGAACGCATCGAGCTGATCGACCGGCGGCTGGCCAGGGTGGAGTTCTCGGTGGACGCCGAGCGCGTCCTGCCCGCCTCGGTGACGGCGGGCCTGAAGTACCGCAACATGCTCGGGCAGCGTTACATCGCGCTGGAGCGGGGGGCGGGTGAGCTGGACGGGACACTCCCGCCGGGTGGGGAGATCCCGCTGGAGCGCACCAGCCCCGCGCTGGATCTGACCCTGCTGTTCAACGGTTTCCGCCCGCTGTTCCAGGCACTGTCCCCGCAGGACGTGAACAAGCTGTCCTACGAGCTGATCCAGGTGTTCCAGGGCGAGGGCAGCACGGTGGACAGCCTGCTGCGGCACACCGCCTCGCTGACCTCCACCATCGCGGGCAAGGACGAGGTGATCGGCGAGGTGATCGGCAACCTGAACCAGGTGCTGGACACGGTGAACGCCCGCGGCGGGGAGCTGTCCTCCCTGCTGGACACCGTGCAACGGTTCGTTTCCGGGCTGGCCGCGGACCGTGAGCCGGTCGGTGCGGCGATCACCTCGCTCGGCGACCTCGCCGACTCCACCGCCGGGCTGCTCGCGGACGGTCGCCCCGCGCTCCGGTCGAGCATCACCGAGCTCGGCAGGCTGTCCAAGAACCTCGCCGACAACGAGGAGATCGTCGATGCCGCGTTGCGGAACCTCCCGGTGAAGATGGAGTCGGTGACGAGAATGTCCTCCTACGGCTCGTGGATGAACTTCTTCCTGTGCGAGGCGACCACCTCGCCGGCAGCGGCGAACTCGCCGCTGCCACTGGCCGGAATCCCGCGCACCGAGCCGAGGTGCTACCGATGAAGAGCTTCCAGGAACGGAACCAGGCCACCATCGGCGTGCTGAGCATCGTGCTGCTCAGCCTGATCGCGCTGGTCACCTTCTACTCCGAGGACCTGCCGATCATCGGCGGCGGCACCACCTACACCGCGCACTTCAGGGAGGCGGCGGGCCTCACCGCGAGTACCGAGGTCCGGGCCGCCGGGGTGAAGGTCGGCACGGTCACCGAGGTGGAACTGGAGGGCGACCACGTGAAGGTCGCCTTCCGGGTGGACGATGCCTGGGTCGGCGACCGCACCACGGCCGAGATCGGGATCAAGACCCTGCTGGGGTCGAAGTACCTCGCGATCGACCCGCAGGGCAGCGCGCGGCAGGACCCGGACGAGCCCATCCCGCTGGAACGGACCACCACCCCCTTCGACATCAACGAGGTCTTCGACCAGCTTTCCGCCACCGTCGGTGATATCGACACCGACCGGCTGGCGAAGTCGATGCGGGTGCTCACCGAGACCTTCGCGGACTCCCCGCCGCACGTGCGATCGGCGCTGGAGGGACTGTCCGCGCTTTCCGAGACGATCGCCTCCCGGGACGCCGAGCTTGCCAAGCTGCTGGAGAACACGCGCAAGGTCTCCCGCACCTTCGCCGACCGCAAGGACTCGGTGCGGCAACTGCTCTCCGACGGCAATCTGCTGCTGGCGGAGCTCCGCGCGCGCAAGGAGTCGATCAGCGAGCTGCTGTCCGGAACGCGCGAACTCTCCGCGCAGCTACGTGGGCTGGTCGCGGACAACTCCGCGCGGCTGCGCCCGGCGCTGGAGCAGCTGGACCGAGTGAACGCCGTACTGCAACGCAACCAGGACGAGCTGAACCGCAGCCTGGCGCTGGCCGGGCCGTACTACCGGCTGATCGGCAACACCATGGGGAACGGCCGGTGGATCGACACCTACCTGTGCGGGCTGATCGAGCCGCCGGAGGGTGAGCCCTGTGCCCCGCCGAAGGAGCCGTTCCCGCAAGGAGGACCGCGATGAGCCCGGCCGGAACGCGCAAGGGCCTGCGTGCGGGCATCACCCTGACCGTGCTCGCCGTGCTGCTGGCCGCGGCGACCGTGCTGATCATCAGCCCGGGCGGGCAGCAGCGCTTCACCGCGTACTTCACCGCGGCGGTGGGCCTCTACCCCGGCTCGACCGTGCGGGTGCTGGGCATCCCGGTGGGCACGGTGGAGGAGGTGATCCCGGAGGGGCAGCAGGTCCGGGTGGAACTCGCGGTGGACTCGGACGTGGCCATCCCGGAGGGTGCCTCGGCCGCGGTGGTGGCGCCGAGCCTGGTCAGCGACCGGTACGTGCAGTTCGTTCCGGTGTACACGCAGGGCCCGAAACTGGACTCGGGCGCGGTGATCCCGGCCGAGCGCACGGTCACCCCGGCGGAGCTGGACGAGCTGTTCGCCAGCCTGGACGAGCTGGCCGGTGCACTCGGCCCGGATGGGGCGAACTCCGAGGGCGCGCTGTCGGACCTGCTGGACACGCTCGCGGAGAACGCGGCGGGCAACGGGAAGCTGGTCAACGACACCATCGGCAAGCTCGCCGCGGCCAACCGGACACTCGCCGGCACCCGGGACGAGCTGTTCGGCACGGTGTCCGGGCTGCAGGAGTTCACCAGCATGTTGGCCGGTAACGACGACCAGGTGGTCGAGTTCGCCGGGCAGCTGGCCGATATCTCCGCCTTCCTCAGCGGCGAACGCACCGAGCTCGGCGCCGCGGTGGGCGAGCTCGCCACGGCGCTGGAGTCGGTTCGCGGGTTCATCAAGGACAACCGGGGGCAGATTAAATCCAATGTAGACAAACTGGTGGAGATCACTCAGGTACTGGTCGACCAGCGGGACTCGCTGGCCGAGGCGCTGGATACCGCGCCGAACGCGGTGGAGAACTTCTACCAGGGCTACAACCCGCAGCGGCGGACCCTGGATTCGCGGACCCTGCTGCTGGAGTGGTGGCCGCAGTCCCAGCGGGAGTCCGGTGCGCCGGAGGGCGCGCCGGCCCTGCCGCTGCCCCCGGTCGGGCCCGCCTACAGCACGGGAGGGTCCTGAGAGATGGCCCTTGGACAGGAGCTGGCCGCTCGAGGCGACCGGAAGAACGCGCGCGGCGACGGCCCACGAACGGGGAGGCCGGGCGCACCACCCGCGGAGGTGACATTCGTGAATGAAGTCCGAGCCCGGCCGAGCCGGTCGTGCCGCGCGTTCAGGAACAAGCACTGATGCGTGGCCGGGTGCTCGCAGTGGCCGTGCTGGCCGCGTTCTCACTTTCCGGCTGCGGCGCCGGAGGGTTCAACGGGATCTACGCGCTGCCGCTACCCGGCGGGGCCGACCTCGGCGAGCAGCCGTACCAGGTGACCATCGAGTTCGCCAACGTGCTCGACCTCGTACCGCAGGCCGGGGTCAAGGTGAACGACGTCCCGGTCGGCAGGGTGGACCGGATCGAGGTCGCGCCGCGGGACTGGACGGCGCGGGTGACCGTGTCGGTGAACGGGTCGGTCGAGCTGCCCGCCAACGCCCGCGCGAGTGTGCGGCAGTCCAGCCTGCTCGGGGAGAAGTTCGTCGAGCTGAGCGAGCCCGCCGGCGGCGGGACCGGGAAGCTCACCGATGGCGCGCTGATCCCGCTGGAACGCAGCAATCGCAACGCCGAGGTCGAGGAGGTCTTCGGCGCGCTCTCCCTGCTGCTCAACGGGGGCGGCGTCGGGCAGATGCAGCAGATCACCAGCGAGCTGAACAACGCGCTGGACGGCAACGAGGCCGGTATCCGTGCCTTGCTGTCCAATATGGATACGTTCGTGGGTCAGCTGGACACGCACCGGCACGAGATCACCAGGGCGCTGGAGGGGGTCAACCGGCTCTCGGCGACCCTTGCCGGGCAGCGCGAGCGGATCGACGAGGTGTTGCGCGACCTGGAACCCGGGGTGGAGATCCTGGCGCGGCAACGTGAGTCGCTGGTGACCATGTTGCGCTCGCTGGACGCGCTGTCCGAGGTCGCGGTGGACACGATCGACGAGGCGGGCGCGGACATGGTGGCCGACCTCGAGCGGCTGGCACCCATCCTGCGCAACCTCGCCGATGCCGGCAAGGACCTGCCCGAGGCCTTCGAGATGTTGCTGACCTTCCCGTTCCCGGACTCGGCGATGGAGATGTTCCAGGGCGACTACGGGAACGTGTTCGTCGACCTCGACGCCGCGGTACCCGCCGGTGAACCCACCGAGCCCGGCGAGCCAGGGGGTCCGGTCGTTCCGCTCCGTCCGATGGATTCACCCGCGTTGCCAGGGGGCGAGAAATGATCACCCGCAAGGTACAGCTCCAGGTCGTCGTGTTCGTGCTGGTGGCGCTGGTCGGTGTGAGCTACGTCGGGTACAGCTATGCCGGGCTGGACCGGATGTTCGGCGGCAGCGGGATGGTGGTGCAGGTGCGGCTGGCCTCCTCGGGCGGGCTGTTCACCAACGGTGAGGTCACCTACCGCGGGGTGCAGGTCGGGCGGGTCGGCCCGATGCGGCTTGCCGACGAGGGGATCGAGGCCGACCTGTACATCGAGGACTCGGCCCCACCCATCCCGGCGGATACCGAGGCCGTGGTGACCAACCGCTCCGCCGTGGGAGAGCAGTACCTCGACCTGCGCCCGCGGTCGGCGGAAGGGCCGTTCCTCACCGAGGGCTCGGTGATCGAGCAGGACCGGACCAGCCTCCCGCTACCGGTCGAACAAGTGATGTCCACGTTGGACAACATGGTCGCCTCGGTGCCGCTGGAATCGCTGCGTACCGTCGTGCGCGAGGCGGGGGAAGCCTTCCAGGGCACCGGGCCCGACCTCGGTCGGCTGCTGGACAGCGCGGACGCGTTCACCCGCACGGCCGTGGAACACCTGCCGCAGACCAGCAGGCTGATCACTGACGCGCGCACGGTGCTGAACACGCAGGTGGAGCAGTCGCCCGCGATCGACTCGTTCAGCCGGGACCTGCGGTTGCTCGCCGACCAGTTCAAGCGCTCCGACGGCGACCTGCGCAGGCTGATCGGCGCCACCCCGCCGGTCGCCGAGGAGACCAGCGCGCTACTGGCCGAGTCCGGGCGGGGTCTCGGGCTGGTGCTGGCGAACCTGCTGACCCCCTCGATGATCTTCGAGACCAGGACCGACGCCACCGAGCAACTGCTGGTCTACTACCCGCTCGCGCTCGACGCGACCGGCGAGGTGGTCGGTGCGGACGGGGAGGCCCGGTTCGCCTCCGTGCTGCGCTTCTTCGAACCCGAGCCGTGTATCCGGGGGTACGAGGACACGGTGTACCGGCCGGGCACCGACACCTCGCCCGCGCCGGAGGTGAACACGCAGGCGCGCTGCACCCTGCCGTACGGGCATCCGAGCTCGGTCCGGGGTTCGCAGCGCGCACCGAAAGGAGCACCCGCGCCCGATCCGGGCAGCCTGAGCCAGCTGCTCGGGGTTGATCTGCTGCGAGGTGGACGGTGACCAGTACCGCCGAACCGACGGAAACCACCGATGCCGAGGTGCCGGGGGAGGAACGCGAACCGGTCCGCACCCGGCGGCGACCGCGGCCGGGCACCATTCTCGCGTTGGTGCTGGTGGTCGCCTCGCTCGGCTACGCGGGGTGGTTCGGGGTCTCCTGGTGGCGGGCCGCCGAGCAAGCCGGTGGCTACGCGCAGGCACGAGACGAGGTGTTGCGGGTCGGCGAGCAGGGTGTCACCAACCTCACCACCATGGACCACACCCGGTTCGAGGAGGGTATGAGCCGGTGGCGCGACTCGGCGACCGGTGCGTTGCGGGACAGCCTGGTACAGGACGCCCAGCGGACCAGGGAACGGATCACCGGCGCGAAGACCTCCACCCGCGGGAAGGTGGTGGACGCCGCGGTCACCGAGTTGGACCAGCGGGCGGGCGCCGCCACGGTGATCGCCGCCGCGGAGATCACCGTGACCAGGGAGGGCGCCGAGCCCGCGGTGCGGCGTAACCGGTTCCGGGTCGAGCTGAGCCGCACCGACGACGGCTGGAAGTTGAGTGCGCTGAGCGCGGTCGGCGTGGGTGGCGAGTGAGGAGTGTCGATGTCGAGACTACGGCGATTGCGGCGATGGCGACCATGGCGGCGTAGACCCGGTACGCCGGTGTTGCTGGTGCTGGCCGCGGCGGTGCTGGTGGGGCTCGGGTCCTGGTTCCTCGTCGAGGCGCGGTCCGTGGCCTCCGGCGGCGCGGGCGGCAACGCCGCCCTGGTGGACACCGGCCTGACCACCGAGGTGAGCGGGCAGGTCGGCGAGGCGTTGGAGCGGATCTTCTCCTACTCCTATGACGATATGGCGGCCACCGAGCGGGCGGCGCAGGACGTGCTCGCGGGTTCCGCCGTTGAGGACTACGACCTGCTGTTCGGGCAGGTTCGGGCGAAGGCGCCCGAGCAGAAGCTGGTGCTGTCCACCACGGTTTCGGTCAGCGGGGTGCGGACCCTCGACTCCTCCCGTGCGCACCTGCTGGCGTTCCTCGACCAGACGGCCACCAGGGTGGACACCGGCAAGAGCAGCGCCACCGGGGCGGCGCTGAGCGTGGACGCCGAGCGCGTGGACGGCCGCTGGAGGATCACCGAGCTGGTGCCCCGCTGAGGCCGGGGCGCGCCGGGCGCGCCCCGGCGGCCGGTCAGTTGGCCCAAGCGAGGGTGAGTTTCAGGTCGTTGTCCGGGCCGGCGATCAGGGCGTCCAGCGCGAGGTCGGCGACCCACGGGATGACGGTGAGTACCTTGCAACCACTGAACTTCGGGATGGTGAACGTGCTGAGCAGGTCGCCGCCGACCAGCGGGTTGAAGCCGGGGGCGGAGGTCAGGGAAACCGTGGCCGGGGTCTTCGTCCGGCAGTTGTCCCCGATGAACGCGGGCACTCCCGCAATCTTCACATTGCTCAGTTTCAGGGTGACTTCCGCCTCCGCCGTCACGGATCCGCCATCAATTGTTCCGGTGGTCTGGCCTTGCGGGATCAAATCGAGGTCGGCGCTCACCGGAACGAAACCGAATACGGTGAACTCGCCGTGCGCCGTCTCCATGTCGAGGTCGGCGACGAATTCACCGGACACCACGTCGATGTGTGCGGACAGGCTGCCATGGCCCAGCTCGACGGTGGAATCGAGTTTCTCCACCTGCGCCGTGCCACCGGTGACATCGTAGTTGAAGACGACCGGCGCGGCGGCGGCCGTTCCGGCACTCAGCAGGCCACTGACCAGTACCGCGGCCCCGCAGGTCGCCGCGAGCCGGTGCCAGGGTCTTGATCTCTTGCGTGAACCATTCAGCATGGAAATCTCCTGCATGACGAGCAGATACGAATACAACTTTGGTCACAGATGTTTCGCAGGGTATACCTACCAGCTGGTAGGTTACAGTTGTGTGTTGCCCGCCACAAGGCCATTTCGGGTATTGTTAATTTCTGGTTGTCGTGCCGGTTTATTTGTACTCCGCATGACTAGTTCCGCTATCGGGTTTTGTCGCCGGGGTGAGCACACCCCCCGCCCGGGGGATGTGGTGTGAACGTGCGTGCGATGGGAACGGGCACCGACTTTCGTCTGGTGACCGGGTGTCCCGGCTCGCTCACTCTTTCGGGGACGCCGGTGATCGTCGCCGGCGGGAAGGAGAGACCGGATGCGCAAGCGTGCGCTCGCCGCGGCCCTGCTGGCCGGCTCAGCCATGACCCTTGGCCTGGTGGCCCCCGCCACCGCCGCCGAGCGGGACTCCGGGGTGCAGCCGTTCATCGTGGGCGGCGTGGACGCGACCGAGACCTACGGCTTCATGGCGGGTATGCAGACCAGGGATGGTCGGCACAACTGCGGCGCCTCGCTGATCAGTGCTCAGTGGCTGGTGACCGCCGCGCACTGCGTGACCGATCCGTCCACCGACAGCGCCGTGGACCCCTCGCGGTGGCAGTACCGGATCGGTACCACCGACCGCACCAGCGGCGGTGAGGTCGCCGAGGTGGCCGAGTTCATCCCGCACGAGAACTGGTCCTGGAGCGGGCCGGGGCAGTACGACATCGCGCTGGCGCGGTTGGCCGCACCGGTGGCCGCGGAGCCGATCGAGATCGGCAGCTCTCCCGCGCCGGGTACCGAGGTCAGGGAACTCGGCTGGGGGCTGACCTGCCCCACCCGTGGCTGCGGGCAGGCGCCGGTCACGCTGCAGCAGCTGGACACCACGATCGCCGCCGACGGCCGCTGCGGCCGCGGGTTCGACCCGGACAGTGAGCTGTGCATGGACAACAAGGGCGGTGAAGGCAGCTCCTGCTACGGCGACTCCGGCGGTCCCGCCGTGGTCCGCGGCGGCGGCAGGTGGGTGCTGGTCGGCGCCACCAGCCGGGGGCAGACCGCGAGCTGCCCCGAGCTCCCCGGCATCTACACCGATGTGACCTCCTACACCGGGTGGATCGCCGAGCGGACCGGCGGCCAGGTGAGCTGACCAGGCGCGACGCCCGCGGCGGTGGACTCACCGCCGCGGGCGTCGACGCGTTCGCCGAGTTGCCAACATACCCTCTAGGGGTATGGTAGGCGGCGTGATGGACACGCACGCCGGACACGAAACCGGGCAGCACGAACACGAGCACGGTGACCACGCCGCGGTCTTCCGGGACCGCTTCTGGTTGAGCCTCGGCCTTTCCGTGCCGGTGGTCGCGGGCAGCCACATGGTTGCCGACCTGCTCGGGTACCACATCCCGCCCTGGGCGGGCTGGGTCGCTCCGGTCCTGGGCACGGTCGTCTTCCTCTACGGTGGCTGGCCGTTCCTCTCCGGCGCGGTGGGCGAGCTGCGCCAGCGGCAGCCGGGGATGATGACACTGGTCGCGCTGGCGATCAGCGTGGCGTTCATCGCCAGCGGCCTCACCTCGCTCGGGGTCGGCGGGCTCCGGCTGGACTTCTGGTGGGAGCTCGCGCTGCTGGTCGTGATCATGCTGCTCGGGCACTGGCTGGAAATGCGCGCCCTCGGCCAGGCATCCGGGGCCCTGGAGGCCCTTGCCGAGCTGCTGCCGGACGACGCCGAACGCGTCGAGGACGGTGGCGAGGTGCGCACGGTGACGCTGGACGAGCTGCGGGTCGGGGACGTCGTGCTGGTCCGCTCCGGTGGGCGGGTGCCCGCCGACGGGACCGTGGCCGAGGGCGCGGCCGAGCTGGACGAGTCCATGGTCACCGGCGAGTCGGGCACGGTGCGCAGGGCCGAGGGCGACCAGGTGGTCGCCGGCACCGTGGCCACCGACTCGGCGATACGGATCCGGGTGGACGCGGTCGGCGAGGACACCGCGCTGGCCGGGATCCAGCGGCTGGTCGCGGATGCCCAGGGCTCCCGCTCGCGGGCCCAGGCGCTGGCCGACCGGGCCGCCGCACTGCTGTTCTGGTTCGCCCTGCTGGCCGGGGTGCTCACCTACGTGGTCTGGTCCTTGCTCGGGGGCGCCACCGATGCCGTCGAGCGCACGGTCACCGTGCTGGTGATCGCCTGCCCGCACGCCCTCGGGCTGGCGATCCCGCTGGTGATCGCGATCTCCACCGGTATCTCGGCCCGTGCGGGCATCCTGGTCACCGACCGGCTGGCGCTGGAGCGGATGCGCACGGTGGACACGGTGCTTTTCGACAAGACCGGCACCCTCACCAGGGGACGCCCCGCGGTGAGCGAGGTGCTGGCCACCGGCCGGGCCGACGAGGACACCGTGCTGGGGCTGGCGGCCGCGGCCGAGCACGATTCGGAACATCCACTCGCGGCGGCCATTGTGGACGCGGCGAGCGAGCGGATGAAGCTGCCGCGGGCAACGGGGTTCCGCTCGTTGACCGGACGTGGCGTAGTAGCCACAGTGGACGGAAAGGAGATCGCGGTCGGCGGTCCTTCACTGCTGCGGCACTACGAGGTCGAACCTCCCGCGGAGCTCGACCGGCGCACCAGGGCACTCGCCGACCGGGGTGCGACCGTGTTGCACGTCCTGCGGGACGGTGGCGTGATCGGCGCGCTGGCGTTGGCCGACGAGATCCGGCCGGAGTCGAGGCAGGCCGTGGACGCGCTGCATGCCGAGGGCGTCCGGGTCGTGATGATCACCGGCGATGCCCGTAACGTCGCCGAGTCGGTTGCCGCCGAGCTCGGGGTGGACGAGGTGTTCGCCGAGGTGCTGCCGCAGGACAAGGATTCGGCCGTGGCGCGGTTGCAGGAACGTGGCCAGCGGGTGGCCATGGTCGGTGACGGGGTGAACGACGCGCCCGCGCTCGCCAGGGCCGATGTCGGTATCGCGATCGGTGCGGGCACGGATGTGGCGATCGAGTCGGCGGGTGTGGTGCTGGTGTCCGACGACCCGCGCGGGGTGCTCGCCGCCCGCAGGCTTTCCGTTGCCAGCTACCGGAAGATGTGGCAGAACCTCGGTTGGGCGGCCGGGTACAACCTGGCGGCCGTCCCGCTGGCGGCCGGCGTGCTCGCCTCGGTCGGGTTCGTGCTGCCACCAGCGGTGGGCGCCGTCGTGATGAGCCTGTCCACGATCGTGGTGGCGCTGAACGCCCAGTTACTCCGCAGGGTGCGCCTCTCGGGGGAGTGATCGCCGCACCGGAGGCGGAGGAGTCCGACCGAAAGTTGACTCGGTGCGCGGATGTTCACTCTATCGAGTCGATTATTGTTTCAGCTCGGCCGCGCGGTAGTGACAAGCGCGTCGGTAGCCGGTAAACAGCATTTAGTAACCGGATGCGGTCGCGGTGTCAAGGGTGATCACGTCCGGTGGCATGGGGAACACTCGAAACGGCTCGACCGGGCAGTTCGCGGTGCCTGATCAACAAAGGCGCCGGCGGACGGAGTGCCTGCCGGCGGTTGGCGGCGCACGTCGATGGAGGTAGCTGATGGCGCGCACGGTCCCGCGAAACAGGCCGCGCAGCGGGGCGGAGGACGCCGGTTCCGTCGCCGAGGTGCGCGATCGCACCGGCATCCTCGCTGCCAGCCTCTCCGGGCAACGCGCTCCCCTTGCCACGATGGAGCCGGACGGCCCCGCGGAGACCTGGCCGGTCGCCGCGGACCACCAGCCTGCCGACTGGTTCGAGCCCGTCTCCAGGCCCCGCGAACTCGGCCGCGCCGGGGTGGTCGCCTGGGCGGCAGGCGCGCTCATGTTCGTGGTGCTGGTCAGCGGTGTCTACGGAACCGGCCACGACCGCGACACCCCCGCCGACGCCTCGGACGGCCGGGCGCAACCGACGACCACCACGCCCGCGCCGGTGATCGAGATCCCGCCGAAACCCACACCGGTGTCCCGGGACGCCGGTGCCGACACCGAGCCCAGCCCGAAGCCCGCCGTCGAGCCGAAGCCCGCGCCCCGGCGGGAACCGACCCCCGCCGCGAGGACCGAGGCCGAACGCCCGGTCGCCCGTAGCGCCCCGCCGCCGTCCTCGAAGGAACCCTCGGAGGAGCCGCGCGAACAGGTGCGGATCCAGATCCCGAGCCTGCAGGACTTCGTCGACTACCACGAGTTGTCCGACTTCACCGGCTTCGCGGAGTTCGGCGACCGCGGTTCCCGGCAGACCGCGACCCTGCGCGCCGACGAACCGGAGTTGCGGATCTTCCCGGAGGCGTTCCTCCCCCGCTGAGGCTGCGCGTCAGCGGCCAACGCCCGTATGTGGATGGCCAACGCGCGCACAGACGGCAAACACGCCGGTCGCCCGTGTTTGCCGCTCACGCGCGTGTGTTGGCGATCCACGCGCATGCGTTGGCCGTTGGCGCACGCCTCCGGCCCGGTCAGCTGGCCTTCTGCGGGGCCTGTTTGCCCACCTCGGTGCGCGAACGCAGGCCGAGTTTGCGCAGCACGCGGGTCACGTGCTGCTCCACGGTGCGCGGGGAGAGGAACAGGCCCTCGGCGATCTCCCGGTTGGTGCGCCCGCAGGCCAGCATCGCGGCCACCTCGCGTTCCCGTGGCGAGAGCTGGTCGCCGTAGCCGCGCCGGCCCCGCCGGGACGGGCGCCAGGCGCCGAGCTCGCGTAACGCGTACCGGCAACGACCGGCGTCCCTGGCCGCGCCGAGCCGGGCGTAGGCCTCCGCGGCGGCGCGCAGCCCGTCTACGCCGCCCTGCACGCCGGCGGCCAGCCGGCAGCAGGCGGCCTCCTCGGCGGATACCGCGGCGGGGTATGGCATCGGCAGCGCGAGGTAGCCCCTGCCGGCCTCGTCGAAGGCCTCCGCCGCCCGCTCGTGCTCGGCCTGGGCCTCCAGCAGCACCGCCCTGGCGGCCACCAGGCTGGTATGTGCGAACGGCGCGTCCAGGCCGGCGATACCCGCGGCGAACTCGGTGACGGCCGCCACGGCCTCCGGCGACCGCCCGGCGAGCGCGTAGGCCCGCGCGGCGGCCGGAAGCAACTCGGCGGCCCACACCCAGACCCCCTTGCGCCGCGCTAGGCGCAGGCCGTGCTCGGCGGCCTCGGCCGCCCCGCGCACGTCCTCGGTGGCCAGCAGGACCCTGGTGAGCATGCCCGCCGCGGACAGTGCCACCGGCAGCACGGCGCCCTGCGGTTTGGCCAGCCCGGTGGCCCGCAGCAGGCGCTGCGCCGCGTCGAACTCGCCCCGCACCGCGGCGAGCGCGCCCCGCACCAGCTGGGCGTCCGCGACCACCGGACCGATATCGGAGTAGCGCTGCTGGGTCGACTCCGCGCGTTCGGCGAGGCCGTTCCAGTCGCCGGTGACCCAGTCCAGCCGCAACCGCGAGCCACCGGCGGTGCTGCCGACGAACAGCGCCCCCGCGGCCTCGGCCATCCGGGTGCCACCCGCCAGCAGCTCCGCGGCCCGGTCCAGCCGGCCGATCCAGGACTGCGCGTCGGCGAGGTTGCACCACAATCGCGCGAGCTGCACCCGTTCACCCGCGGTGGGGGCGGTGTCCGGCAGGCGCTCGAACTCCTGCCAGGCCGTGCCGTCGCCGATATGCGCCCTGCTCGCGATCCGGTCGGCGCGCAGCGCGAGCCGCAGCTCGACGTCCTCGATCTCCGGGAACACCGCGTCCACTTCGGACATCCAGTGCTCGTGCCAGACCAGTGGGGTGAGCCCCTCCAGCGGGATGGCCAGCAGGTTGTACCCGCGTACCGCAAGGTCCGGGCGGTCGGCCAACTCGGCGACGGCCTGCTCCACCTGTGCCCTTGCCCGCAGCAACCGCCCGGGCAGTCGCGCCAGCAGCAGCCCGAGGTTGAGCCGGATCCGGCCCCTGGCGATCCGGCCGAGCTCACCGCGGTCGACCACCCCGCGCAGCGTCCCGATCAGTTCGGGCCGGTGCGCGCGCAGCGCGATCTCGCTGAGCCGCACCGCGAACCGTTCCGCGTCCGGGGCGCCGAGCGGACCGTCCAGCAGTTCCTGCAACACGTCCAGTGCCGCCGAGGTCTGCCCCTCGCCGACCGCGCGCTCCACCGCGGCCTCGGCGTACCGCAGCCATTCCGGCAGGTGACCGGCCGCTCGGGCATGCCGGGCAAGCTGCGCCAGCGGCGGGTTCTCGCCGGTGCCGAGTATGTCGATCGCCTTGTTGTGCAACTGCTCGCGTTCCGGGGGGCTGATCGACTCGTACACCGCGGCACGGGCGAATCCGTGCCGGAAGCCGTAACGGTCCGGGATGACCTCATGCAGCACGCCGCCCCGCACCGCGGCGGTCAGCGCGGCGCACAGCCTGCCGGTGCGCAACCCGCACAGGGCGCCGATCGTGCCGGCCTCCGCGGGCGTGCCGAGCACGGCGGCCGCCCTGGCCAGCGCGGCGGCCGGCTCGGGCAACTCGGCCATCCGGGCATGCATGACCTCGCGCAGCGGCGCCGGAACGGCCAGCTCGTCCAGCATCCGGCCGCCCGCGCCATCGGTGACCGGCGCGCCGGACACCGTCAGCGCGCGCAGGGTTTCCTCGATCACGAAGGGGATTCCCGCGGTGCGGTCGTGCAGTTTCCTGGTGAACTCGATGTCCACTGTGGATTTTTTGAGGAACGATGTGGTCAGGGTGTGCACCTCGCGCGCCCCCAGTGGCCGCAGCCGCAGCCGGACGGTGGGCACGCCGACGGCGATCCGCGCGGGTGACTCGAGCGGCCCGCCAGGAGGCAACTCGGTGTCGGTGTAGGTCAGCAGGACGCCGAGCCGTTCCGGCGGGTCGGCGAGCACGAACCGCAACACCTCGCGGGTGAGCGGGTCCGCCCACTGCAGGTCGTCGATGACCAGCAGGGCGCGGCCGCAGGCCGCCAGTAACTCGCGGATCGCGCGGAACTGCCGATGCCGCTCGGCCGCCCGGTCCGGCAACGGCTCCGGGCAGGCCGGCAGCGCGTCGGCGATCTCCGGTAGCAGCGGGCGCAGCACCCCGGCCACGGAGCTCAGCGGGCCCAGCGGGTCCAACCCGCCGGTGCGGCGCAGCGCGTCGAGCACCGGGCCGTAGGGGAACGGGTCGTGCGCGGGCCGGCAGGCACCGAGCAGCAGGTTGTCGGCGCGGAACTCGCTGCGCCGCAACAGCTCCCGCGCCAGCCTGGTCTTGCCGACACCGGCCTCGCCTGCCACCAGCGCGACCGAGGGGCGTTTGTCCAGCAAGTCGGTGAGCGTCTCGAGGTCACGCGTGCGTCCGACGAGCGCGGGCGAGCCGTCGAGCAGGGCGGCCATGATGGCTCTCCTTCGGCGCAGCGGCAGGGGTACGCGGCGCTGAAGAAAGCGTAGGCAGGAGGTTAACGGGGGTAAACGGGTCCACCCTACTTAGGTTCTGACCCATTGGGGTGATGCCAGTGAATCCGCAGTTCCTCCGCCCTCGGTGCGGTCATGGCCAGCAGCTTCCGCCCCTCCCGTTCCAGCGCGGTGGTGTCTTTCTTGGACACTTTCCGGAATTGCTCGATCTCCAGCGTCGCCGTTCCGCGGGAGGTGCTGGTGTTCCACCTGCCACAGACGAACCCATCGACCAGCACCGTGCCCCTCACCAGGCCGTTCCTGGTGAAGACCCGGGCCCGGTCCGGGTCGCTGATGATGCGGCCGCGGTCGGCATGGGCGAGCAGCGCGTTGTCGAACGGGGCGAGCAGCCGGGCCGGCGCCGGGGTCGCGGGGTCCGGCCGGGGCGCCTCCGGCAGGTCCCAGAGCCGGGTGCCGTCCGGGCCGGTGAACTCGCGCAGCCGGGGGCGGAGCCGGTCGACCACCTCGCCGAGCCTGGTCAGCCCGCACCACGCCTGGATGTCCCGCACGCTCGCCGGCCCGAACGCGCCGAGGTAGCGCAGGATCATCCGCTCGATATCCGGGCGATCGTCGGTCGAGCGGCCCAGCCAGGCCTCGACGGTGGTGTTCACCGGCCGGCCCGAGCTGCCCCACAGCCCGCGCGGCGGTAGCTGCACCAGCGGGGTGAGCACCTGCACGGCGTTGGCCATGGCCCGCCCGTCCCGCTCCGGCCAGTGCTCGCGCAGGCGCGCACCGAGCTCGGCCGGGGTACTCGGATGCCGCGTCAGCACCGTGCGGCCCACCTCGGCCAGCGCGGCCGGATCCAGGCCCGTCACCGCCGAGCCCCAGTCGCTGGAGCGCATCATCCGTTCCAGCACCGGTTGCAGCAGCGGGCGCAGCGCGAGGCAGTCGTCCGCGGAGACCAGGTGGATGGTCCCGCGCATGACGGTCGTGCGGACCACCTTCCGCTCGGTGAGCAGGGTGTTGACCTCCGCGGGGTCGAAACCGCTGATCCGGCTCCACAGCCCGTAGCAGGGCGGGGCCGGGCTCTGCGCCTGCATGCCGACCAGATGCTCGATCACCTCGAGGGCACCGCGCCGCTCCCGGCGCAACAGCAGCTGGCGGGCGAGCAGTGCCCGGTTCAACGCGCGCAGGCTGAGTTCATCCGTGCTCATGACCGGAACCCTACGGTCTGATCCGGCCGGTTCGTGTCCGGAATTCAGCGAGGATGCACCACGTGAAATCTCACTCGCCGGCGGGAGACCCAGAGGTCGAATCCACATTTTTATTGATCACGTTACCGGGAAGAGTCGATGAATCGGTTACCGGAAAGAACGTGCCGGACCGCGCGAGCGGACCTGCCGGGGCGTGGGTCGGCGCCTGCGGGTGCCACCTCGAACCCATGGCGATGGTGGCCTCTTCTACAACACTCCACTGTGAAGTGAAAGACGCTCATGTTGAGACTTGGGTCACACGGGCGAGGGTTTACCGATTGGTAGGCCGTAGAAATACCAAGGGGGCTGGTATCGAGGGAGTTCCCCTTCCCACTCGCCGACTTGGAGGGACAATCCCGGTGCCGATGCAGGACGCGCGTCGCGCGGCGGTGGTGACTGGTCTCGGTGGCTGGCTGCCGCCCCGGGTCCTGGACAACGCCGAGCTCGAGCAGCGGTTGGACACCTCCGACGAGTGGATCCGTAACCGGACCGGTATCCGCGAGCGGCACGTCGTCGACCCCGGACTGTCCACAGTAGATATGGCTGTGGAGGCGGGCAGGTGCGCGTTGCGGTCGGCAGGCTCCGATGTCGTCGACGCGCTGGTGCTGGCCACCGCGACCCCGGACTACCTGTGCCCGGCGAGCGCGCCCGAGGTGGCCAGCAGGCTGGGACTCGGCGGGGTGGCCGCCTTCGATGTCAACGCCGTGTGCAGTGGCTTCGTCTACGCCCTCGCCACCGCCGCCGGGCTGATCGCGGGCGGGGTGGCCGGCCGGGTACTGGTGGTCGGCTCGGACGCGTTCACCACCCTGCTGGATCCGGACGACCGCAGCACGGTGCCGATCTTCGGGGATGGCGCGGGCGCGGTGGTGTTGCGCGCGGGCACCGCCGACGAACTCGGTGCGCTCGGCCCGTTCGACCTGCACAGCGACGGCGAGTTGACCGACCTGCTGGTGGTCCCCGCCGGTGGCGCCAAGCAACGCCGGTCCGCGGACCCGCGGGATCACTTCCTCGCCATGCAGGGCACCGCGGTGTTCCGGCAGGCCAGCGCGAGGATGGCGGAATCCTCCCGCGTGGTGCTGGATCGGATGGGCTGGTCGGTCGGCGAGGTCGACCGGTTCGTCGGGCACCAGGCCAATATCCGGATCCTGAACGCGGTCGCCAAGCAGCTCGGGCTGCCGCCGGAGGGACTGGTGATCAATGTGGACCGCACCGGCAACACCAGCGCGGCCTCGATCCCACTGGCGCTGACCGATGCCTGCGTGGCCGGCTCGCTGCACGCCGGGGACCGCGTGCTGGTCAGCGCGTTCGGCGCGGGCCTCACCTGGGGCTCCACCGCCTTGCGCTGGCCGGACCTGCCGAAGGTGGAGTCCCCCCGCGTCGGGGAGTGAGCATCAGGGCTCGTCGGCCCAGGTGCCGGTCGCGGACTGCCTTCCGCGCAGCCGGACCGTGGCGTGCCAGCTCCAGTGTGCGCGCTCACCGCCGTCGCAGGTGTCCAGCACCGCATCGCTGGCGAGAATTCGCCCCGGCACCTGCTTGGCGTGCTCGGTGAGCCGGGCGGCCTCGTTCACCGCGTCGCCGATCACCGTGTACTCCAGCCTGCTGCTGGTGCCCAGCTGCCCGGCGAAGGCGGGCCCGCAGGCCACGCCGATACCGAGGTCGAGTTCGCCGGCCGCGCGTACCGCGTCCCGGATGGCGCGGGCGGCCCGCAACGCCGAGGTGGCGGGGTCGGACAGCCGGGTGGGTGCGCCGAAGACGCAGAGTGCGGCGTCGCCCTGGAACTTGTTCACCAACCCGCCGTGCGTGTTCACCGCGTCCACCACGCTGGTGAACAACTTGTTCAGCTTGCGAACCAGCTCCGGCGGCGGCAACCGGTAGGCCAGCGCGGTGGAGTCCACCACATCGACGAACAGCGCGGTCACCTCGCGCACGTCCCCGGACAGCGAGGCGCCGTGTTCCAGTGCGTGCCGGGCCACCTCCGCGCCCACGTGCCTGCCGAACAGGTCCCGCATCCGTTCCTGCTCGCGCAGCCCGGCGACCAGCTCGTTGACCGAGTTCTGCAGCATGCCGATCTCGCTGGCGTCGTCCACCGGAACCGACACGTCCATCCGGCCGCGGGCGATCTCGTCCAGCGCGGTGCGCAGCCGGTGCAGCGGGGCGGCGACCGCCTTGGCCAGCAGCCCGGTGGCCACCGCACCGACCACCAGCCCGATCGCGCCGAGCAGGACCAGGCTGGTCGTCGGGTCACCGTCGCCGAGGTACGGCGGGGCGGCCAGCAACAGCACGCCCAGCAGCGGCACCCCGCTGGCCAGCATCCAGGTCAGCACCAGCCGGGTGAGCACCGTGGTGGGCAGGTTCCCCGTGGGTGGGGCGACGTCCAGCGCCAGGGTCATCACCGGTCGGGCCACCCACTCGGCGGCCAGGTAGGTGAGCCCCACGGTGGTGAGCCCACCGAGCGCGATCGTGAGGGTGACCCCGCCCGCGTCCCAGCCACTGCCGAGCGCGGCGGTGAGGATGCCCAGCCCCGCGGCGCCGATGGACCACAGGGTGCCGCTCACCAGCGCGAGGTCCACCGGCAGCCGCAGCGCCCTGCGTGCCTCCTCCGGCGAGGGTGGGCGGCCGAACAGGAACCAGATGGCCGTGCGGCGTTGCAGTACCCCCGCCCACACCGTGCCCGCCAGCAGGGACAGCGCCACATAACCGGCCGAGCAGACGACCAGCGTCCAGTCGTTGCCGCCGACTCCGCTGGGGATGCCCTGCAGCGCCAGCAGCAGGAACACCACCCCGGCGCCGCAGATACTCGCCCCGAAACCCAGCGCGGCGAAGCCCAGGCTGGTGCGCAGTACGGTTCGGAGTCGCCCCGACACCCGCACCCTGGTCACCCCATGATCGTAGGACCTTCCCCGGCAACCGCGCTTCGCCCGCGCTCAGGCCTCGCGCACGACCTCGGCCGCGCGCTTGTCCTCGCGCAGCCCGGTGTAGCGCGGGTGCCGCAGCCGCCCCTCCTCGGTCCACTCGGTGAACCCGACCTGTATCACCAGCTCCGGCCGCACCCAGTAGCCGCGTTCCGGTACCGGCTCGGCGAACGGCGGGTCGTCCTGCCGCAGATCCTCCAGCCGGGCCCGCAGGCTGCGCAGGGTGCTGACGTCGTACCCGGTGCCCACCTTGCCCGCGTAGCGCAGCCGGTCGCCCTCGTAGTAGCCGAGCAGCAGGGCGCCGAAACCCACCCGCGAACCCGCGGGGTCGGTGAAGCCGCCGACCACGAACTCCTGGTCAGCCACGCATTTGAACTTCAGCCAGTCCCGGGAGCGGCCGCCATGGTACGGCGAGTCCGCCCGTTTGGCGATCACGCCCTCCCAGCCCGACGCGCAGGCCTTCCGGTAGTAGGCCGCGCCGTCGCCGTTGCGGTGTTCGGCGAGACGCAGCGGGTCGGTGAACTCGAAGGCGTCCCGCAACAGCCGCTTGCGCTCGCGCAGTGGGAGCCGGGACGCGTCATGCCCGTCGAAGGCCAGCAGGTCGAACAGGTAGTAGTACACCCGCACCCCGGTCGCCTCGATACGCGTCGGTTCGGTGAGGTGGATCCGCTGCTGCAGCCGGGCGAAGCTGGTCTGCTCCCCTTCGAAGGCGACGATCTCGCCGTCGGCGATGAACCGGGGGCCGCCGTGTGCGGCCAGCGCGTCCACGATCTCCGGGTAGCTCGCCTCGATCGGCTTGTGGTTGCGGGACCACAACCGGGGGGTCCCGCCGTCCCGCGCGCAGACCGCCCGCACCCCGTCCAGCTTGCGCTCGAAGATCCAGTTCTCGTCGGAGAAACGATCACCGGTCAGCGTCGCCAGCATCGGCGGCCGCCAACCGGGATCGCTCATGCTCCAGCTCCTCGCTCGTTCTACCAGCAAGTATGTACCCACCAGTGATCGAGACGAAACGCTACTGCTTCGCGTGTCCCGGTCAGCCGGGGCTGTTCGCGCTGTCCGGACCGTCCGGGCTGTCGGCGGTGTCCGCCGGGTCGGCGGGCGAGGCGGCGGAATCGGCCGAATCGGCGGTGTCCGCCGCGTCCGTGGCGGCCGCGGGGCCGGGCTGGGGCTGGACCTGCTGGACCACGGGCGTGTCCCGCTGGTCCCGCGGGGCCGTCTCACCGGAGCCGTCGGCTGCCAACGCCACGGTGGTGCCGAATCCGGCGATGGCCAGGGTGGCGCCGGCGACGACCCAGGTGCGCTTGCCGTTCATGCTGTGCCCTCCTTCTCGGGGAACTTCGCTGTCCCTTTCACGATCGCGAGCGTTGATGAAACGAGACCCCCGCTGTCCATGAAGCTTTTTTCAGTGTTCGTGTCTTATGCAAATGTCGGGTTATTCAGGTCCGTAGCATGCGTCACCACTGTTGTGACCTGCAACGACCGCTCGCACGGGCCTGGCGGCCCGCGGTCGCTGGGTCGTTCTGAATAACCCTCTTCGTCCGAGAACGCGCGACACGATCGGCTCGGCGAGGCTCGGACTCCGGTCACAGCCGTGCCTTCCGCCAGCCGCGCGCCCCGCTTCCCGCTCGTGGGCTCCGGCACGCGCGTTCCTCCACTCGCGACCGCGGGTCCGAGCTGTTCTCGGACGCTCTGTCACCAGCCACCCCGGTCCAGCCACCGCTGCGCGAGGGCGAGGCGGCGTTCGGCCTTGCGTCCCCGGTCCGGCTCCCGCACCCGGTGCGGCCCGGTGGCGAGGGAGAGCGACACCGCGGCCACCCGCCTCGCCAGCGCGGCCGGATCCAGCCCGCGTGCGAGGCGCGTGGTCAGCGCGTGGCCGAATCCCTCGATCCGGGCAGCGGCCTCCGGGCGTAGCCGGGCCAGCAGCGAGAGGTGCGCCAGCAGGCACCCGGCGTCGTCAAGGCGCTCCCCGCGGCCGAGGGTGTCCAGGTCGAGCAGGCCGCTGACCCGGCAGCCGGCGACCAGCAACTGGCTCTCGTAGAAGTCCCCGTGCACGGGCACCGCCGGACCCTCCGGTGACTCGTGCCGGACGGCCGCCGCGATCGCCCTGGCCCGCCCGGCCAGCTCCGGAGCCATACCGGCCAGCACCTCGGCGTAGTACGGCGCTCGCTGCCCCCAGGTCGGCAACAGGCGCCCGCCGACCTCCGGCAGTGCGTCCAGCACGCCCTCGATCGCAGCCGGATCGGGCAGCACGGCCCGCCCACCGAGCAGCTCGGCGCGCAGGTCGCGGCCCGGCAGCCCGGGCAGCAGCACCAGCCCGCGCTCGCTCCAGCCGAGCGGGTCGGGCACCGGGCAGCCGGCGGCCACCGCGAGCCGGTGCCGTTCGTGCAACCCGCGGGCTCGATCCGGCCGGACGACCTTGACGAACACCGTGCGCCCGCCGGGAAGGTTCGCCTCGACCACGGCGCGCCTGCGTGGCCGGTAGGCCCGTACCCGCAGCCGCGCCGGTTGGCCGCCGAGCAGGTCGGCCAGCTCGCGCGGATCGCAGGCCAGCGGTAACGCGGGCAGTTCGGGGTCGAAGGGGAACCGCCACATGCCGATCTCGGTTCGGCCGTCGCCGAGCCGGGCCACCCCCGCGGGCAACTCGCCGGAGCAGGCGCCGAGTGTCTCCGTGGTGACCGCGCCGCCCGCCCAGCACACCCGCACCGTGTAGCTCACCGTGGTGCGGGTGCCCGGTTGGTGCTCGACCTGGGCCGCCGACCAGTGCTGCGGCCGCCCGCCGGCCGCGTCGAGCACGGCCTCGATCAGCTCGCCCGCCGAGTCGCCGGTGAGCAGGGAGAGCGCGGGGTCCATCTGGCTACCCTCGCCGTGGCTGATGACGGCCCGCTGAGCCGGGGATGAAACCTTCTTCATCCGATTTGTTCGCCCAATGTTCACCCCATAGGGTGACGCGATGGCAACGCTGACCGACCCGGGGCAGACCGTCACGCCAGTCCGGCAGGAGCTGCGCCTGCGGCGGCTCGGCTGGGTGGTGCTGGGCATCACCCTCGCGCTGAACGTGGCGAGCATGGCCGTGCCCGCGCTGATCGACCACCCGCTGACCAGGAACCGCGGCGAGATCCAGCTCTACCTGGACGTGTTCGTGGAGGGCAACCTGCCGACCTGGTGGAGTACCGGGCTGCTGGTGGTCGCGGCGGTGGCGTTCGCGGTGGTCGGCGGCCTGGCCAGGGCCGCGCGGGCGGGCGAGGCATGGGCGTGGTTCGTCTGCGCCGGGGTGCTCGGCCTGCTCTCCCTTGACGACCACACGCAACTGCACGAGCGGCTGGACCGGATCGGCAGGCGGCTGGTGTCCTTCGACGGCTTCCCGTTCTACTGGCTGCTGCCCGGGCTGGTGGCCGGCGCCGCGGTGGCCACCGCGTTCCTGCTGCTGGCCTTCCGGTTGCCGAGGGCGGGCACCTGGTGCGTGGCCGGTGGCTGCGCGCTGCTGCTGGCCGGCGCGCTCGGTGGCGAGCTTGCGCAGGGCCTGCTGATCGCGGAGGGCGAGAGCGGGCCGCTGTACGTGCTGACCTATCACGCCGAGGAGCTGGCCGAGAACCTCGGCGTGCTGGTCCTGCTGGCCGCGGCGGTGCGCTCGGTCGCGGTGCTCCGGCAGGACGGCGGTGCCTTGCTGCGGTACCGGGTTTCTCCGACGCACGAGCGGGTAAGCCAGGACTGACCCGCTCGAAACGGAGGGAGTCGAGATGACCAAGGCAAGGGACATCATGACCCCGGACGCGCAGTGCATGCGCACCAGCGACACGGTGCTGGACGCGGCCCGGCGGATGGCCGATCTGGACGTCGGTGCGCTGCCGATCTGTGGTGAGGACGACCAGCTCAAGGGCGTGGTCACCGACCGGGACATCGTGACCAAGGTACTGGCAGGCGGCAAGGACCCGCGTGCGATGCACGTCGGCGAGTTGGCTCAGGGCGAGGCGGTGACCGTCGGCGCGGACGACGAGGTCGGCGAGGTGCTGCGCACCATGTCCGAGCACCAGGTGCGCCGGCTGCCCGTGATCGACGGGCACGACCTGGTCGGGATGATCGCGCAGGCCGATATCGCCAGGGTCCTGGACCAGACGCGGGTCGGGGACGTGGTGGAGGACCTCTCCGTCCCCGGCTGAGGGTCACTCCTCCTCGACGGCAGGGGGCTCGGCCAGCCCGTCCCGGAGCTGGCTGAGCGTCCTGGCCAGCAGCCGGGAGACATGCATCTGCGAGATACCGACCCGCTCGGCGATCTGGGTCTGGGTCAGGTTGTGCACGAATCGCAGCGCGAGGATGCGCCGCTCGCGCTCGGGTAGTTCCCGGACCAGCGGCTGGAGGGCCTCGTGGTTCTCCACCCCCTCCAGCGCGCTGTCGTCCGCACCGAGGGTGTCGCCCAGCGCGAGGTTGTCGGTCTCCCCGGACAGCACCTCGTCCAGGGACATCGAGTTGTAGGCGTTGCCGGCTTCCAGGCCCTCGTACACCTCGTTCGGGGTGAGCCCGAGATGGTTGGCCAGTTCGCTCGGGGTGGGGGCGCGGCCCAGCCGCTGGGACAGCTTCGTGCTGGCGTTGCTGATGGAAAGGTGCAGTTCCTTCAGGCGGCGCGGCACCCGTACCGTCCAGCCGGTGTCCCGGAAATGGCGGCGGACCTCGCCCATCACGGTCGGCACCGCGAAGGAGAGGAAGTCCGAGCCGTGTTTCGGGTCGAACCGGTCCACCGCGTTGATCAGGCCGAGGGTGGCGACCTGCACCAGGTCCTCCTTGGCCGCGCCTCGCCCGCTGAACCGTTGCGCCACGTGCTCGGCGAGCGGAAGGTAGCCGGTGACCAGCTCATCGCGCAGTTCGGCGTGTCGCGGGTCGTCCCGGTCGAGTTCGGCGAGCTGATCGAACAGGGGCGCGAGATGGCCGTAGTCGTCCGGCTCGGGGCCGGAGTCGGTCCTCACCCCTGAATCACTGGCCGCCGCTTGGCCAACTCCACGTGCACCCAGTGCGCCCGCGTGGCGTCGCCATCGGTCTCCACCCAGGAGGCGGCCGAGTCGGCGAGGGTGGTCAGTACCCGCCAGCCGAACGAACCCGTGCTGGGGGTGTGCTGGTCCGCGCTGCTCACCGCGCCGGTGAAGCGCAGCTCATCCTGCTTGATGGTGAATCGGCACACCATGGTGGTGGCGGGGAGTGCCCTGGTGATCAGGGTCGAACATGCCTCGTCGACGGCGAGTCGCAGGTCCGCGATGGTGTCCAGGTCGAAGTCGGCGCGCATCGCGATACTCGCCGCCACCGAGCGGATCAGCGGAAGGTGCACCAGGTCGGCACCCAGCCTCAGCTCGATGTCATCTTGTCCGCCGACACGTTGCGACGGCGGCTCGGTCTCGCTCACGTTCACCTCATCGTGTCGCCCGGCAGGGGGATGGGTCGATCGGTACCAGTCTAGGTCGGGTCACTTGCCGAGGGCCTCGCGTAGTTCCTGCTTCGTCATCTTCGAGCGTCCCTCGACTCCGCGTTGCTTCGCCTCGTTGTAGAGCTGGTCCCTGGTCGGCCCGCCGGGGCCAAGTCCCTGCCCCGACCGTTTACCGCCCCGCCGTTCCGGCGAAACGTCCTTTGTGGACGTCTTGCTGGCGCGGGCGGACTCGCCGGTGCGGGCGCGATCCTTGTTCACGGTGCGGGCGGCTATCTCCTCCGCGCGCTCCGCGCTCGCGCCGTACTTGCGCTGGGTCTCCTTGATGTACTCGTACTGTCGTTCACGCTTGGCGTTCCATGCCTTCGGCATCCGGGCACCTCCGATCTTTCCACGTTGCCCGATCAGTCGTGCCGGAGCACGGCGCCGAAGCCGTCCATCAGCTCCAGCCGGTCCCCGGTATGCACGATCTCGGCGCCGGTCGCGATGGCGGCGACGGCGAGTGCTTCGTCGGCGCGCCCGGTCACCGGCGTCTCGGCCCCGATCGCGGTCAGTTCCTCCTGTTGCGGGGCCACCTGCTCGGGGCCGGGACCGACGGCGACCGTGGCCTCGCTGTCCTGCGCGGCCGGGTCGACCAGCAACATGGCCACGTTCGCCTCGCGCAACGCGGTGGTGGTCGCCTGCAACCCCTGTACCGAGAGCCCACCGTCGCGGCCGCTCTCCGCGCGGAACCGCCGCACGGCGTCGTCCAGCCGCTCCTGCCGAGCGTGCTCGAGCAGCTCGTGCACGTGCTTGCGCAGGTCGCTGTCCGCCACACCGTCCTGGCGGCTGCCGGAGCTGACCTCCACGGCGAGCCTGCGGGTCTGTTCCGGCAGTTCCTCGTGCAGCGCGGAGCGCCCCTGCACCTCGCCTGCCAGCACCACCAGCTCGGCGCCGACCCGCTGGGCCAGCTTGTTGATGTCCTCGGCCACCAGCCTCAGGTTCTGCTTGACGGTCTCCTCGACCCGCTCCTCCATATGCCGGCGAATCTCCCCGGCATGGGTGACCGCGTGCACCGGGTGTTCGCTGCCCTGGGTGGTTTCCGTGCTCAGCACGGTGCCGTCGGCGGCGAAGGCGGTGAGGTCGGCGCCCATGCTGTCCACCACGGCGACGATGTGCACCGGGGCGGGTTCGCCGTACTCGACGAGCGGCAGCAGGTAGGGCAACGCGGAGTACCTGGTCACGGTGCCCGTGGGCGGGGTGGGCAGGTGGCGGTCCAGCAGTACCTCGCCGTTCGCGGCGATCATGGCGCGGCCGCTGCGCCCCACCGGCGGGGTGCCCTGCCGCACGGCCTCGGCCAGCGCGTCCAGTGTCGGCACGGAGGCCCCCTGCTCCGCGAGGCGCTCGCGCAGGTCCCGCCAGGTGAGTTCGAGCCGCTTGGCGGCGTCCGCGGTGTCGTGCGAGTCCTCGAAGTACACCGAGGCGTACGGCCCCTCGGCAGCGATCAACTCGCGCAACCTCGTCGTCTGCACGTCTCCTCCTCGGCCGCGGGTACGTCTCCTCGGTGGGATACCCGTTGCGACGACCGTGAAACGTGACGCCCGGCTGTCCCCAGCGGAGCCGTGGGCGCGGGAGGAGACTCGACAGTGGTGACGTCGTAGGCGTCCTGGCGGATGAGTGCGCTGGTCATGCCCGTCCCGCTGTCCTGGCCCGAGCGAAACGGCGTGAGTATGCGGGACATACCCATCGGTCGGCGTCCTCGGCCTCGGACGCCCATTCCAGCGATCGGTTGAACCAGCTCGCGGCCTTGTCCCATTCGGCCATAGCGGTGTGCAGCCACCCCGCGTACTGTGCCCACTGCCCGGCGAGCCCGACCACGTCTCGCCGTATCGGCCCCCGCGCTTCGGTGGCCAGGGAGCGGACGAACCGCAAATGGGCGCCCACAGGTTCGAGTGCCGAGGCCGCGCCGATCACGTCTTCCAGCCGCCGCGTGTTCGCCACTCGTAGCGGGAAAGGCTGGACTGCGAGATCGGCACCCGTCGGGCAAGTTCGGGCTGGGACAGTCCGGCTGCCTGCCTCAACCGGCGGAGCGCCTGACCGAAACCTTCGCTCATGGCCTCCCACTTCACGCTGCGGTCGGTTTGGCGTAGGAACGAGCATACCGGTGCCAGAAGCGGCGGATAACAGTATGTTCACTCTCCGTGCCGGTTTGTCGGGAGAGCCACAACCGCTTAGCGATCATCGGACGGGTTGCTTAGGGTCCATCAAGTGATTGCGTCATGACCTGGTGGCACGCCGTGCTGATCGCGCTGGCCGGTGTGTGGGCGGGCACCATCAACACCGTTGTCGGCTCCGGCACCCTGGTGACCTTCCCGGTGCTGGTCGCCCTCGGTTACCCGCCGGTCACCGCGACCACCTCGAACGCCATCGGGCTCGCGCCCGGCACGATCAGCGGCGCGGTGGGCTACCGCAAGGAACTGACCGGGCAGTGGCGGCGGCTGCTGGGGTTCGCGGTGGCCTCGTTCTTCGGCGCGATCGGTGGCACGGTCCTGCTGCTGTCCCTGCCGAGCGACGCCTTCGAGACCGTGGTGCCGGTGCTGGTCGGGCTGGCCGTCGTGCTGGTGATCGTGCAGCCGCGGGTCGCGGCCTGGATCGCCACTCGCAACGGCGGGAAGCCGCGGCATCGTGCCGGTCCGTTGCTGGTGTTCCTGATCTTCCTGGTCGGCATCTACGGCGGGTACTTCACCGCGGCCCAGGGCGTGATGCTGATGGCGTTCATGGGCATGCTGCTGTCCGAGCCGATCCAGCGGTTGAACGGCATCAAGAACGTGCTGGCCGCGGTGGTCAACGTGGTGGCCGGTGCGGTGTACGCCTTCGTCGCCCCGATCAGCTGGCCGGTCGTCGGCCTGCTGGCCGCCGGTTCGGTGGTCGGGGGCCTGCTCGGCGCGAAGATCGGCAGGCGACTCTCACCGACCGTGTTGCGCATCGTCATCGTGGTGATCGGCCTCGCGGCCGTGGTCCAACTGGTCCTGCGCCAACTGTAGATCCTGCCCGGAATCGGGCAGGAAATTTGCCCCGAATGCGCTGCCCTGCCAGGGTCGGGCGAATGGACCACGCCGAGCTGGTTCGCCATATCGCCGGATCGACCGGGCTACCGCTGCCCACCGCCGCCCGCGTGGTGGCGGATGTGATCGCCTACTTCGGCGAGACCACCGAGCAGTTCGTCCGGCGCAGGCACGCGGCGCTGCACCGGCGTGGACACAGGAACGCGGAGATCTGGCCGCTGCTGCTGGCCGAGCTGGCCGCCCGCCCGGTGGCCGCGGGTGAGCTGACCGAACGGCAGCTACGGCGCATTGTTTACGGGTGAAGGGCTGGACACATGTGTGGAATCGTCGGATATCTCGGCGGTCGGGAGGCGGAACCGATCCTGCTGGAGGGGCTGCACCGGCTGGAGTACCGGGGATACGACTCCGCGGGCATCGCGGTGGCCCACCGGGGAAAGGCACGGGTGACCAAGGCCGCCGTGCGGGTCGGTGAGCTGCGCGAGCTGGTCGGCAAGGGCACCGGTGCCCGAGTGGGCATCGCGCACACCCGGTGGGCGACGCACGGTGAGCCGACCGACGCCAACGCCCACCCGCACCTGGACGCCGGCGGCCGGATCGCGGTGGTGCACAACGGGATCATCGAGAACGCCGAGCAGTTGCGAGCCAAGTTGGTCGCGGACGGCGTGGAGTTCGCCTCGGACACCGACACCGAGGCGCTGGCGCACCTGGTCGCCGCGGCCCTGCCGACCAGCGCCGGCCTCGAGGACGCGGTGCGCGCGGCGCTGCGCGGGGTGGAGGGTGCCTACGGGCTCGTGGTGCTGGACGTGCGCAACCCGGGGGAACTGGTGGTAGCCCGCAACGGCAGCCCGATCGTGCTCGGCATCGGTGACGCGGAGATGTTCGTCGCCTCCGACGTGGCGGCGCTGGTGCGCTACACCCAGCGGGTGGTGTACCTGGACGACGGTGAGCTGGCCACGATCACCACCGATGATTACCGCACCAGCACCCTGCAGGCGCACCGCACGGCCAAGGAACCGACCATTGTGGACGTCGCGGAGGACGACTACCAGCTCGGCGAGTTCACCGACTTCATGCGCAAGGAGATGCACGAGCAGCCGGAGGCCGTGCACCGCGCCCTGCTCGGCAGGCTGGAGGAGCGGTTCGCCACCGCACGTCTCGGTGGTATCGGGCTGGACGCGCACGCGTTGCGCTCGGTGCGGCGGGTGAAGTTCCTCGGCTGCGGCTCCGCGTACTACGCGGGCCAGCTCGGCGCGAACCTGGTCGAGGAACTGGCCAGGCTGCCCGCGGACGCCGAGCCGGCCTCGGAGTTTCGCTACCGCAACCCGGTCGTCGACCCGGACACGCTGTACGTCGCGGTCAGCCAGTCAGGGGAGACCGCGGACACCCTGGCCGCGGTGCAGGAGCTCGGCCGCAAGGGCGGCCGGGTGATCGGGGTGGTCAACGTCGTGGGCAGCGCGATCGCCAGGGAATGCGGCAGCGGGGTCTTCCTGCACGCCGGGCCCGAGGTGTCGGTGGCCTCGACCAAGGCCGTCACCAATATGAGCGTGTGTTTCGCGATGCTCGCCCTGCTACTGGGCCGGATGCGGGACCTCTCGGTCGCCAACGGCCGCCGGATCGTCACCGCACTGGCCGACCTGCCGGCGCGGATCGCCGAGGTCCTCGCGGCCGAGGAGGAGATCGCCGAGGCGGCTCGCCGGTTCGGCGCGGCGCGGCACATGTTCTTCATCGGCAGGGTGCGCGGCTGGCCGGTGGCGAGGGAGGGCGCGCAGAAGCTCAAGGAGATCTCCTACGTGCACGCCGAGGCCTACCAGGCCGCCGAGCTCAAGCACGGCCCGCTGGCGCTGATCGACGAGCGGATGCCCTCGGTGGTGCTGGTGCCCGACGACGACCTGCTCACCAAGAACATCGGCACCATCGAGCAGATCAAGGCGCGCGGCGGCCCGGTGCTGGCGGTGAGCAACGCCGAACTGCCCGGCGGCCTCGCCGACGTGGTGCTCCGGGTGCCGCGTACCGAACCCGAACTCGACCCGATCCTGTTCGCGATCCCGCTGCAGTTGTTCGCCTACCACCTGGCCACGCATCTCGGCCGGGACATCGACAAGCCGCGCAACCTGGCCAAGAGCGTCACCGTGGAGTGAGCCTCAGGAGCTGCGCTGGAAGGTGCGGGCCGCTTCCAGGAAGACCTCGTTCTCCTCCGGGGTGCCGATGGTGACCCGCACGCCATCGCCCGCGAACGGCCGCACCACGACCTTGCTGTCCAGCGCGTGCTCCGCGAACTCCTCGGTGCGCTCGCTTAGCGGCAGCCAGACGAAGTTGGCCTGGCTCTCCGGCACGACGTAGCCCGTGGCCAGCAGCTCCCCGCGCACCCGGTCCCGCTCGGCCGCGATCTCGGTGCACCTGGCCAGCAGCTCGTCCCTGGCGTCCAGCGAGGCGATGGCCGCGGCCTGGGCGAGCGCGTTCACGCTGAACGGCACGTACACCTTGCGCAGCGCCGTGGTGACGTGTGCGGGGGCGACGCCGTAGCCGACCCGCAGCCCGGCCAGCCCGTAGGCCTTGGAGAAGGTGCGCAGCACGGCAACGTTGTCCCGCTCGCGGGCGAACTGGAGGCCGTCCGGCACGTCGGGGTCGGTGACGTACTCGCGGTAGGCCTCGTCCAGCACCACCAGCACATCGGCCGGCACCTGGTCGAGGAACCGTTCCAGTGCCGCACGGCGCACCGCGGTGCCGGTCGGGTTGTTCGGGTTGCAGACGAACACCAGCCGGGTCTTCGGCGTGATCGCCGCGAGCATCGCGTCCAGGTCGTGCGTGTGGGTGGCGTCCAGCGGGACGGTCACCTGGTCCGCCCCGGCCACCTGGGTGACGATCGGGTACGCCTCGAAGGAACGCCAGGCGAACAGGGCCTGCTCGCCTTGGGTGCACAGGGCCTGCACCAGTTGCTGGCACAGCGAGACCGAGCCGCACCCGACGGCGACCATGTCGGCGGGTACCTCCAGCTCGTTCGCCAGCCGGTCCACCAGTGCCCACGCTCCCATGTCCGGGTAGCGGTTCACCTCCGTCGTGGCCCGCGCGATCGCCTCGGCGACGCTCGGCAGCGGACCACCCGGAGCCTCGTTGCTCGCCAGCTTGATCGCTCCGGTCACCGTGCGCCCGGGTACGTACTTCGGAAGAGACTCCAGGTCGGCGCGGGTGGGGACGGTCGGCGGCATGCTCGGGGCTCCTCGCTGTTTCGCTGGGCAACTCGCCATGTCGTGGCGTGCGTGGACAACGTTATCTCGCCTCAGGTCGTGCTCGTCATGTTGACTTGGGTTCACACCGAGGTGGTTGAGTGGGCATATGACGCAGACGCACACCGACAGCTACCAGCGGGACGACGGCCGGGCGGTACGCCTCACCTATGCCGAACCCGAGGGGGTGGTGCGAGGCGGCCTGGTCGTTCTGCACGAGGCCGAAGGGGTCACCGACGGCGTGCGCCTGCTGACATCCAGCCTGGCCGGTGAGGGATGGCTCGCGGTGGCGCCGCATCTCTACGAGGCCGGCCCGGCGGATGTGGATGCCCTCACCTGCGACGGCGTGCTCGCGGCCACCGACGCCACCCTGGCCTGGCTGATGGATCGCGGGATCAGCGCGGACCTGCTGGGGGTGGTCGGCTTCGACATCGGTGGCACCGCGGCGCTGGTGGTGGCGACCCGCAGGGAGCTGGGTGCGGCGGTGAGCGTCGGCGGCCCCGGTATCAGCAAGCCGGTCTCCAGCGATATCCCACCGCTGGTGGACGTGGCGGGCACGCTGGTGTCCCCGTGGCTCGGCATCTACGGGGACACCGGCGAGGAGGTCGACGTGGCCGAGGTGGAGCTCCTGCGCGAGGCGGCTTCGGCCGCGTCGGTGGCCACCAACGTGGTCCGCTACCCCGGGGCCAATCACCGGTTCGACGCCGACCCGGAGGCCGCGGCCGAGGCATGGGAACGCACCCTCGCCTGGTTCGACGCCCACCTCCGCTGAGCCTTGGTTGAAACCGTTCGGGCCACTGCTTCGTCCCAGTGTGAACAGGACACAGTGTTCCGCGGAGACCGATAACGGCGTTTGGCCCACCTCGAGGCGCCCGCGCCGGTACGGTTTCCGGTACCCGCAGAGTCCAGCCGGATGGGATGACATCGTGGCCGAACCGAACCAACCCCAGTTCAGCGCGCCGTTGGGTGGCGGGCTCGCCCCGGTCGCGCAGCAGGCAAAGGCGGTACGAACGGAGGCCCAGGCGGGCCGCCTCACCCTGGACGAGGACGTGGCCAGCCGGCTGCTGCGCGAACTGAACGAGGTCCAGGCCGAGGTGCACGGCCTGATCGCGAAGGCGCACGCCGGGCTGGACGCGTCGTTGCATTTCGGCGACAGCTTCGTCGGCCGGGTGCTGGGCGAGCGGCTGCAGCAGGCGGCGGCAGGCCCGGACACCGCGGCGCTGCCGGTGCTCCAGCAGTTCAGCGAGGTGCTGCTGGAGCTCGAGAACACGGTGCACAAGGCGGTCGAGACGTACCGAACGCAGGACGAGGACAACGCGGACGCTCTGCTGGAGGCCGAGCGGAAGGCGTCACCGGAAGGGGGTTACTGATGGAGGTGCACGGATACCCGGTGGACCGCCCGCCCGCCGACCGGTGCCTGCCGTTCCCGCCACCGGACCGGGGCGTCCCGGAGGAACCCGAACCGGACGCCGGTGACCTGGACCTGCCGATCGACTGGATGGGCTACTCGCACGAGGAACTCTACCGGATGGTGCACGACAACGTGAACCTCGCCGGAGCCGAGGAAGTCGCGGAGAAGTGGGCGGATCTCCGGGGCGGTCTCATCTCGACCGTCGCGGGGTTGCGTGCGATCGTGGAGTCCTTCCACGCGGCCTGGACCGGCGAAGCCGCCGACCAGGCCCGTGCCGTGTTCGTGGATCTCCTGCACTGGACGCAGGACACCTCGAACCAATGCGGGTCGCTGTACACGCTGGTCAATGACCAGGCGGGACATGTAAAGGTCGCGAGGGACGCCATGCCCGCGCCGATCAGGGCGATGCCGGGGCAACCGGAACAGCCACTGGAGCGAGCGCCCGCGAACGACGGCACCACCCCGATGTCGGCCGGCCCGTTCGCCTCGGGCGGTTTCGGCGGTGCCACCAGCCTGGTTGCCGACTCGGGCGAGCAGCGGCAGCTGTTCCTCGACCGCCACCGGCAGGCGGCCGAGGTGATGGAGCGGCTGCAGCGCGACTCCAGCAAGGTCTACCAGGAGGTACCGGAGTTCACCCCGCCGCGGCGCGGGCCGGGGATCTTCGGCGATCCGGATGACCCACCGAAGGAACCGCCGCGGCCGGACCCGGAGCAACCGGAGCCGGACGACGGAACCGACGCCAGCAACGTGGGTGGCGGCTCGGCCCCGCCCACCGGCGTGGGCGGCCCCGCGCCCGGCGGGTCACCCGCACCGGGTACGTCGTTGCCGCCGAACGCGCCACCCGCGGCCGAGCAGTACGGCGCTGGTCCGCGGGCCGCCGCCGGGGCACCCGGGGCCGGTGGAGCCGCCGGCGGCGCGGGCGGGGCCGGCGCGGCGAGCACGGGCCAGCGTGGTGCCATGGGGCCGATGGGCATGCCGATGGGGGCCGCGGGTGCCCGGCCCGGTGGTGGCGGCGACAGCGAGCACCAGCGGCCGGCCTACCTGGAGGAGGACAGCGACTTCTGGAGTGCGGAGACCCCCGTGGTGCCCCCGGTCATCGGCGAGGACAGCCCGAAGCAGCGAGAGTAGGGAGTTCCCGTGCGTGACCCGGACTCCGGTTGGATTCAGCTCTACCCCGGCGAGTTCTTCCTGCTCTGGTCCGAGCTCGGCCTCGGCGACCCGCCGCCGACGCTCGGGATACGGCAGATCGGCCGGACCGCGGCCGCACGGGCACGGCTGATCGAGGGCGCGAGCGGGACGCTTGCCGAGCGGGACCTCGGCACGGTGACCGAACCGGCCCGGGACCTTGCCGGCCTGCTACGCCAGCTCGGCGAGTCCGAGTTGCGGGTCGACCTCGAGGTCGAGCGCGCCGACTTCGCCTTCCGCGCGGTCGCGGCGAGCGGCAGGCGGGGTGCGGTGACCGCGGGGTTCGCCGGGGCCGAGCTGCGCATCGGGCCGGTGCGGCCGGCGAACCTGGTGCCCACCATGCTGGAGGTGCTCACCCCGCTGGACGCGGGGGTCGGCAGCCCTGCCAACGTGCGCGTCGGCGACTACACGCGCGCCTGCGCGGAGGGCGAGCGGGGCGGCACGGACGGGTTCATCGGTGTGTTGCGGGACGCCGGGGTGCGACCGCCCGAGGTGAACACCCTGGTGCGCGCGGTGGCCAGGCGAGCGGGTGGCGGGCAGCTCGGCGGCAGCGTGCGCACCGGGGCAGGGCGCTGGGTGCGGGCGCCGAGCCCGGTCGGCTGGGTGGACACCGAGGAAGGCCGGTTTGCCTTGCGGCGCAACGGGGACTGGGTCACGGTCACCCCGGTGGACCTGCCGCGACTGCACGCTATGGCCGAGGAACTGGTCGCCGACCTGGCGGGCTGACCGGGGGCCGTACGATCTGCCGATCTGCCGATCGGCGTGCGGCTCGCGCCGTGGGCCGACTGGGCCTTTGGTTGCTCGGAGCATCCCGCTACGCTCGGTCCGCATGACCAACGACGCTCCCGAGGTGCTCTGGCGGCCGGACCTGAACCGGGTCGAACACACCAAGATCGAGGCATTCCGTTCCTGGTTACGCGCCGAGCGGGGAGTGGTCGTCACCGACTACCAGGAGCTGTGGGAGTTCTCCACCGGTTCACCCGCCGAGTTCTGGGACGCCGTGTCCGATTTTCTCGGGGTGCGCTGGCACGATCGGCCGGCCGAGGTGCTGTCCGGGAACGAGTTGCCCGGTGCGCGTTGGTTCAGTGGCGGCACGCTGAACTACGCCGAGCACGCGCTCGCCGGTGGGGTGGCCGGGGCGGCCAAGGAGGACCACGAGCTCGCGGTGATCTTCCATCGCGAGGACGGCCTCGCCGAGCGGCTGACCTACGGCGACCTCCGCTCCCGGGTAGGCGCGGCCAGGGCGGGGCTGCGCGCGCTCGGCGTCGGCAAGGGTGACCGCGTCGTCGCGCTGGCCCCGAACTGCCCGCAGACGTTGATCGCCTTTCTCGCCGCCGCGAGCCTCGGCGCGGTCTGGTCGTCCTGCTCGCCGGACTTCGGCGTGCGCGCGACCGCCGACCGGTTCACCCAGATCGAGCCGAAGGTGCTGCTCGCCGTCAACGGCTACGCCTACAACGGACGGAAGTTCGACACCAGGTCCACAGTGGAGGAACTGCGCGGGCAGCTGCCGTCGCTGGCGGCCACCGTGCTGGTCGACTACCTGGGCGGCGGCTCGATGCCGGACGTCCGGGACTGGGACGCGTTGCTGGCCGAGCACGACGGGGCGCCGCCGGAGTTCGACCCGGTGGAGTTCGACCACCCGCTGTGGGTGCTGTACTCCTCGGGAACCACCGGGCTGCCGAAGGGCATCGTGCACGGCCACGGCGGGATCGTGGTCGAGCACCTGAAGGCGTTGGCGCTGCAGAGCGATCTCGGGCCGGGGGAGCGACTCTTCTGGTTCACCACCACCGGCTGGATGATGTGGAACTTCCTCATCTCGGGCCTGCTGGTGGGCAGCACGATCGTGTTGTTCGACGGCAGCCCGGGTCACCCGGATCTGAACGTGCTGTGGCAGCTTGCCGAACAGCACCGGGTCACCTACTTCGGCACCTCCGCGCCGTTCGTGCAAAGCTGCCTGAAGGCGCGTCTGAAGCCGGCGCAGCGATACGATCTTTCCGCGCTACGCGCCATCGGGTCCACCGGTGCGCCGCTGAGCCAGGAAGGATTCCGGTGGATCGCCGACGAGATCGGCAGGGACGTGCAGATCTGCTCGGTTTCCGGCGGTACGGATTTGTGTACCGCGTTCGTCGGCTCCGCGCCGGACGTCCCGGTCTGGCTGGGCGAGCTGTCCTGCCGCTCGCTGGGCGCCGCCGTGGCGGCGTTCGACGAGCAGGGCAACTCGCTGGTCGAGGAGGTCGGCGAACTGATGATCACCGCGCCGATGCCGTCGATGCCGGTGTTCTTCTGGAACGATCCCGACGGCTCCCGGCTGCGTGCCGCGTACTTCGAGGACTACCCGGGCAACTGGCGGCACGGCGACTGGATCCGGATCACCAACCGGGGTTCGGCGGTGATCTACGGGCGCAGCGACTCGACGTTGAACCGCGGCGGCGTGCGGATGGGCACGGCCGAGTTCTACCGCGTGGTCGAGGGCATCGAGCAGGTCACCGACTCCCTGGTGATCGACACCTCGGCCGGCGGGGAGGGTGAGCTGCTGTGCTTCCTGGTGCTCGCGCCGGGCGCCGAGCTGGAGGAGATCGAGCCTGCGCTGCGCAAGGAGCTGCGCTCGGCGCTGTCCCCCCGGCACGTCCCGGACCGGTTCGTGGTCGTCGACGAGGTGCCGCGCACGCTGAACGGCAAGAAGTGCGAGGTCCCGGTGAAGAAGATCCTCTCCGGGGTCGCCCCCGAGCGCGCGGTGAGCAAGGACGCGCTGGCCAACCCCGACTCGCTTGCCCCGTTCGTGGAGCTCGCGGGTAGGAACTGAGCGTGACGACGGTCACCGACCGTGCCCCGGGAGGGGGTGCTTTGCCGGAGCCTGATCCGGATGTGTACTCTATCCCGGCAGTGGTCGTTGACCTGGAGGCTTCGCCTAGTCTGGTCTATGGCGCCGCACTGCTAATGCGGTTGGGGGTAACCCCCCCTCCCGGGTTCAAATCCCGGAGCCTCCGCCGGGTTCTCGGTCCCACCCCGAGAACCGGATTGCTAGCACTGCTAGCCTTCACAACTGAACAGGCGCCCGTAGCTCAACGGATAGAGCATCTGACTACGGATCAGAAGGTTAGGGGTTCGAATCCCTTCGGGCGCGCCAACGCAGACCCCCTGTGAGCAGGGGTTTCTTGGTTTCTAGGCCATTGTGGATGATTGCTGATCGGGCTCGGTCAGGTGATGTGTGCCCGAAGTGTGCCCATCGGTTCCGGTGACCTGCCGGGGGATGAGCCGGGCGGCTGCCTCGGCCGCCTCACGCGCCACATCGGGCAGCACCGACGTGTACACGTCCGAGGTGATCGTGATGGACGAGTGGCCGAGCATGTCCTGAACGGTCTTCATCTCCGCCCCACCGGCAAGTGCGAGGGTGGCCGCTCCGTGCCGAAGGTCGTGCAGCCGGATCGGCGGCAGGCCGGCTTCGGCCGCGAGCGCGGCGAACCGGTCGGTGACCCAGGAGGGACGAAGCTGCTCGCCGTTCTCACGGGTGAATACCCGGCCGGAGTCCACCCAGGCCGGCCCCCAGGACAGCCGTTCCCTGGCCTGCCGTACCCGATGCGTCCGGAGCATCTCAGTCGTCCCGGCATCGAGCGCGATAGTCCGCTCTCCGGCGTCGGTCTTCGGGTCGCTCTCGGCCACCTCGTAGTCCACCTCGGTGAGTTGCTTGGCCACGTCGAGCGTGCCCGCGTCGAGGTTGAGGTCTTCCGGCCGCAGCCCGCAGGCTTCGCCCCGGCGCAGGCCCCGGAAGGTCAGCAGGTGCCAGAGCGCGTAGAGCCGATCCTCAGCCACGTGGGCAAGGAACTGGCCGGTCTGCTCGGGCGTCCAGACCATGACCGGCGACGGCCGGATGCCGGTCTGTCGCCACTGCTCGACCCGTTCGGCCGTCCACACGATCGGCCTGGGCTGCTTGGCTGTGATCTTGACGTGGGCCGCCGCGTTGAACGTGATCCACTGCTGAGCGATGGCGTCGTTCAGTGCCGCGCGTAGGGTGGCCCTGATCCGTTGCCGGCTGGACGGCCCGACCGGGCGCCGGTAGGGCGGCAACTCGCCGAGCTTGTCCCGGAGCCGCTTCTTCCCCGCTCGTCTTCGCGTTTGCTTGATCTGCAATTCCAGCGCTTTTCGGTCGGCGTTGTTCGCCTGGATAGCCTCGTTCTGGTCTTCGATGGCCTGGAACATCTTGACGACATGACCGACTTGCAGCCGATCCAGGCGGATTTCGCCAAGATGCGGTTTCAGGTACAGCCGAACATGGCTTTCGTAGCTGGCCTCGGTCGCCTTACGGTGCTCGTCGTTTTCGTCCGCCATCCACTGGTCGAGCCACTCGCCAACGGTGGTTTTGCTGGTGAGGCTCTGGCCGGTACGGAGTCGCCTCTTCGTGTCCTCATAGTCAGGAATGGGCTCCTTGTTCGCTACCACGCGCACGAGCAGGGCCGAGATGTGCTCCCGCCCCTCGGCGTCGTCCGACTCGGGAATGGCGAGCAGGGCGCGCACTTGGTCGAGCGCCTTCTGGGCGTCGTCGGCTGATGCGTAGCCGGTGCGGCGGAAGAGTCGCCGGTCATCGTCGGCGGTCGGCGCGAGTTCCTGCCGGATAGTCCAGGTTCCGTGTCCCTTCTTTCTGGCTTGCGGGCAGGCTTTCCCGTACTGCTTGCCGGTTTTGGGGTCGCGGCAGCCACATCTACGGGTGACGCTTCCGGCTTTCACTTGTCGTGACCTCCGTTGTTGTGCTCGAATTCGTTAATCTCTGCCGTGGCTTCGATGGCTTCGATCAATCCCGCGATTCCCTTGTTAACCAGGTGATTGTGCTTTGCGGCAGCGGCATTCGCGTTGGCCATGATTTCGATGGTATCTCGCATGTGCGCGATAGATTTGGCCGAGGAGACGCGCTGCATAGTGGATTCGACGTAGGTGCTGCGGGGTACCGTCGCCCCGCTGGGTAGTTCGATTTCGTCGGCGTCCAGGGGCGGACTGAACAGTCGGGCTACGGTGGTCCCGATAACCTGCGCGATGGCCACCAGTTCGGCGGCGGTGAATGCGCGGTTTCCCTGCTCGGCCGCCGACACGGCCTGTCGGGACCAGGGTTTTCCGAGCAGGTGCGCGAGTTTCTCGCCGACCTCCTGCTGGGTCATCTCGTTCAGCTCGCGCACGTCGCGGACGCGCCGGCCGATCATCTCTTCGAGTCGCACGGACCCACCTCCTTGTTGTCAAGGCACAGCATGACACGACACATACAGCTTGACAAGCTTCGATCTCTGGCGTCACTCTGGAGGACGACACGAACTGTCCAGAATGACAAGGAGGTGCGGGTGGCGACAAACGCGATGAACCGTGACGACCTGCTGGGACTGCCACGGTGGTGGACCTGTTGACCGCCGGGCGCGCGCTCGGGCTGGGGCGCACGCTGGCCTACGAGCTGGCCAAGAAGGACGAGTTCCCGTGCCGGGTGCTGCGGCTGGGCAACTCCTACCGGGTGGTGACCGCCGATCTGCTGCGGGTTCTCGGCGTCGAGGGGGAGGGCGACGCCGCGTGACCGATGCCGCCCCGGTAAGCCGTGACCGCCGAGCGCGTGCCGTTCGGCTGCCTCGGCGCGTGGTGGTCGATCGCGCCGAGTACGAACACCTTCGGCTGGACGCCGAGGCGTGGCGCTTGCTGAACCGCTCGCCGCATGTGGCCGAACTGCTCGCCGAGTGGATCGAATGGGTCGCCCGGCAAGATTTCCGGCAGACCTCCTCGGCGATCTCGGCGGCGGCCGACTGGCGGACGGTGGCTAGCACGCCCACCTACACGGAGTTGAAGCGTCGCCGGTCGGTGCCGGTGGTGCCGCGCCGGTGCGCCGGCTCCGGTTGCCGAGTCGTCGTGTCGGTGCCGTATCCGGCGCCCGCACATGACGTGTTCTGCCCCGGCTGCCGGCGAGCAACGGGGGTGGCCGCGTGATCGAGCAGGGTTCCGCTGAGCAGTGGGCGGACCGCGACGGCATTGTCCACGATGGACCCGAAGGGGACCGGCCGCGCCGCGTCCGGTCGCAGCGGGTGTCCGAGATTCCGTTGAAGCGCCGTACTTTCCTGTGGGAGAACCGAGTCCCGCTCGGTGAGGTCACCGTGTGGGCGGGCCATGCGGGGATCGGCAAGTCGCAGGCTGCCGTGTGGCTGGCGGCCGAGGTGTCCCGTGGTCGGCTGCCGGGCGATGTGCACGGCCAGCCTGCCCCGGTGCTGTACCTCGGGACGGAGGATTCCTGGTCCTACACCCTTGCGCCCCGGTTTGTCGCCGCCGGGGCTGATCTAGACCGGGTGCACCGGCTCTACGCCGAGACCGTTGAAGGTCAAGAAGCGATGATCTCGCTCGCGGTGGACCTGGACGAGTTGCGCGCCGAGATGATCGCCACCGGCGCGCGGCTGGTCGTGCTCGACGCGCTGCTGTCCACCATGACCGGCGCCGATCTCGTCAAGCAAGGCGTGGTCCGCCGGTACCTGGAACCCCTCACCCGGCTGGCCCAGGACCTCAACATCGCCGTGGTCGGCGTAGCCCACTTCCGCAAGGCCGGCGGCACCGAACCGCTACAGATGATCTCCGGCTCGGCCGAGTTCGGGCAGGTCGTCCGCTCCGCGATCGGCTTCGCCCGCGACGCCGAGGCCGAAGACGGCTCCTGCGTCATGTCGATCATCAAAACGAACATCGCGCCCCAGGGGCTGCCATCCTTGCGCTACCGCATCGACGCCGCCACCGTGGACACCCCGGACGGCCCTACCGACGTGGGTCGGTTCGTCCCGCTCGGCGAGACCGACCAGCACGTGCGCGACTTCATCGACCAGCCAGGGACCGGCGACGGTGACGACGGAGAGGACATCCGGGGATGGCTGCATTCCTACCTCGCCCGCCAAGGTGGCGCCGTCGAACCCGAAGAGGTGATCAAGGCCGGCCGCGCCGCCGGCTACTCACCCGACCAGCTCAAGCGAGCCAAGAAGCCGAAGGGCACCTACCCCAAGGTGCACAGCCGCAAGGCCGGAATGGACGACGGCTGGGTCTGGTCGCTGGAACCGAGCACCGAGGACGAAGGGAGCACGAAGGAGGTGAAGGGAGCGACACCCGGCGCCCCGCTCCCTTCGCACTCTTCGGCGCTCCCTTCGAGCAGCACCGACCAGTCGCACCCTTCGCCTGCCGCGCCGCAACTCACCCTCGTTACCGGCGAGCAACCCTGCGACCGCTGCCGCGACACCCCGACCCGCGTCGACAACGCCGGCAACCGGTACTGCCGCACCTGCGCTCCGCACCTGTGGCAAGACACGGCCTGACCGGCGCACTGGAGCACGTTTTTCGGCCGCGCCTACCCGCCGGACATCCCCGTCCCTCCCTCCTCGGAAGATTCAACCCGTAGGCCACTTCAACTGCCTGGTTCGACCGGTCGATACCCAAAACGCGCGCACGCGCGCGAGGTCAGGATTCGACTGCTGGCGATAGCCGTTCGTTCAGTCGGATCAAAGCGGATTGTCCAGCTTCGGCGACGCCAATCAGGCCGCTGCCGCTGGCTGCCCGGATGGTGCGCTGGATTTGGTGCGGCAGTCGATGCGATTCGGCGGTTACGAGGGCGGCATTCAGGGCGTCTTCTGCGGCGTCGCGGTCGCCTGCGGCGATGAGGACTTGGCCTGCTGTCACGCGTTCGATGATGTGCCATTGCGGCGCGACGGGGGACGCGTCCGCCAGGTCGGTGGCCATGATGCGCGCGGCGTCGGCGGCGCGTCCGGTGGCGACCAGGCCACGTAGGTGGATCTCGCGGAACGTGAACGGGTTGAACAACATACCGCGTCCGTGCCTGCTATCGAGCAGGTCGCGATAGTGACCGATCGCTTCATCGAACTGGATGGGATTGCCCTGCTCGCCTGCCGCTCGGGCGAGGAGGGCATAGGCCGCGCCCTGGCCTGCGCGATCGGGCGAGACCGCGATGGCCCGGTCGAGTCGTGCGACGGCTGCCCGGTGGTGTTCGGCCTTGCGCAGTTCGTTGCCGTGCATCCGCAGCACGTGTGCCAGGAACGCCGGATCGCCGAGGCGTTCGGCGACCAGCAGTGCCTTGCCGGTCCAGCGAGCGGCGGCGGTCAGCCGTTCCTCGGGCAGCACCGTTCCCAGCGACACGCCGAGTGCGGCCCGGCCGTGGCCGAGCAGGACGAGCGTGTCCCGTTCGGTGTGGCCCTCGGCCGCGCGTGCTTCCAGGCGGGCGACCAGCGGCCACAGTTCGTTCACCGCGTCCACCGCACGTCCGGACTGCCGGGCGATCTCGGCCAGTCTGATGGTGGAGTCGCCGAACTGGAGCATGGCGGCGAAGTCGGCATCGTCGCTGTCGGTCACACCGAGCACATGCGTCGGAAGGCCGAGAGTGTGGGCGATGTGGCGCCGGGTGCCGACATCGCTGATGGTGCGACGCCGGGTCTCGATCATCGACACGTAGGTCTTGTCGTAGCCGAGCACTGCGGCAAGTTGTTCCTGGCTGAGCCGGTTGAGCCGCCGGTAAGCGCGCAGGATCGTAGCCAGGTCCCGGCTGCGCAACGCGGAGCTGGCCTCGGATGAGGACCACATCCAGAGGGCGGGAGCCAGCGTCGGGGCCGAACCAGCTTGCGGCCGGTGCGGCGTGCTGGCGTGGCAGGTCGGGCATACCGGCTCAGTGGCGAACCGGCTCAGCTCCGCGCCGCACGCCGCGCATTGGCTACCCGCCAGCATGAGCTATCTGACCAGTTCCGGGGCGTCTTCGCGCAGCCGCGCAAACCAGGTGACGATGGAGTGCTTGTAACCGTCGGGCATGGTCAGCCCCGGCACGTCGTGCTCGGCGAACAGGCCGATCTCTTTGTGCTCGTGGGACAGCACCGGCTCACTGTCGCCGTCTGGGTAGCACCCGTAGGTCACGATGAACACGTGTTTCTCGGCCTGGTCGATGTAGTACATCCAGGTATCGAGGATTGGCCCCGTGGTCACCTTCCATCGGGTTTCCTCGGTGATCTCGCGGGCCACACACTCTTCGGGGGTTTCATCTAGTTCGATCCGCCCGCCGGGTAGTTCCCACTCGTCCCGCTCGTTCTTGAGCAGCAGCACCTTTCCGGCACGCACGACCACACCCTTGATCGAGATCGGGAACGCGCGCGGGCGGTGGTTGGGCTGGCTCATCGAGGCATCCTCCGAAGTCACTGGCTTGCCGCTCACTGGCAACGTAGCACCGTGCCCCGCGCGAGAGAACGACCGAGCGTTGACAACTTGTCACTGGACGTGGCCGCTTGATCCGGCTGTGCTGGTCGCAACGACTCGACCAGTTTGGGGAGGTTGCACACGGTGCACGATCCACTTGCGCGCTATCGCAGTGCGGTTTCCGACATACCGGCTCGGCTCGCCGAGCATGGCCTGGCGCTGATCTGCGGACTGGCCGACGCGGCGGCCCTCCTGGACCTGGCCAGCTCTCTCACCACGGTTGTGCCGCATCGCGACAGCGACGCCGACGGCATCACAACCATCACCGACCGGGGAGCCGCTCGTGTTCGGCACGGCTTCGCCGGGTTCAGCGCCGAAGCGCTGAGTCCGCACACCGACCGCTCCGGAGTGCCCCAACCGCCGAGGCTGTTGCTGACAAGCTGCCGCCAGCCCGGCATTGCCGGTGGTGAATGCGTGCTGATCGACGGCAAAGCCGTCTATGACGATCTTGCCGAGTCCGCGCCGGACGCCCTGCGTGCCTTCCGCACGCCGCGCTCGGCGCTGTTCGGCGGCGCGGCCGGACACCTCGGTTCGGTCTTCACCGACCTCGGCAACTGCCGGATGTCGGTTCGCCTGCGGCTGGACGAGTTGGCCTGGTTCTCACCCCAGGTGAGTCGCTGGCTGCCGACACTGCGTGTGGTCCTCGACCGGCACGCTCACACGTTCAGTATGGCGACGGGCGAGGGGTACGTGCTGGACAACTGGCGCTGGCTGCACGGCCGACACGCCTTCCTCGGGCAGCGCGTGCTCTACCGCATTACCGGGGACCCACTACCGCATCTCGCCATTCCGACCGGGTTCCGTCCGTCGCGCCAGCTTTTGCCGAAGACAGCGGCATGAGGGCGACCGATGAGGCCGCCGTCCGTGAGTTTCCCGAACTGGTGGGTCTGATCATCCTTCGCGAGGCAGGTTGGCGATTCCTCCCGCCCCGGCCGCTCGGAGGCACTCTGACCGACTTGCATGGGTTCCGTGCCTGGCCAGGTGGATGGACGGATGCGATCCGCGTCCGCAGCCCCACCGACGTGATGGCTCTCCGCTCGGACGGGCGGGAACCACCCGGCGTGGTCTGGGAACGCACCGGCACGCTCGGACACGTCATCGGGGAGCTACTGGCGCTACCCGCACCAAACGAACCCTCGGCACCTCGATTGGTGCGTTCGCCCGCGCCGATCCTCTGGACCCCAAGCAGGACGAGGTGAGCTGTTGTGTCAAGTCGCACCCGAGGCGCCCGGCGCCTGGCCACCCTGCTGACCACCGCGACCGGTGTGCACGTGCTCCTGCGCTACCAACGTGACGCCAACCGCTACTGCGTCGCCTGGACCGGCGGCCCAACGGTCGACGCCATGCAAGCCCTGACAGCCAAGCATCGCGCCGAAGTACCCGCCCTGAACTCGACACCCTTTACCTGGTCCAGAGCTGAGCCCTGACGCGCCAACCGTCTCGTCACGTGTGTGCCCGAAGTGAGCCCGGACGGTCCGTGAACGGCCGACAGAATTGGTCATTGAGCGGAGATCGCCCCGGCCTGGTCTGTACGGACCGGACCGGGGCGACACTGCCCGACATTGATCAACCTGACCTGGGCAGAACTACGGATCAGAAGGTTAGGGGTTCGAATCCCTTCGGGCGCGCCACTTCACACCGCAGAGAGACCATCGTCTAGCTGCGGTTTTCTCTGTCTGGATCCTCACCTCCTCCAGTCGATCGCACCGTTTCGGGGCCATGGGTGCCCGATGGCTGCCCGAGCGTTTTCGTGGGTGCCCGGCGGGGCACCACCGCCGCGGTCGCCTCGGCCGCAGCCCGCGCGACATCCGGCAGCACGCTCGTGTAGAGATCGCTCGTGGTCGCCAACGCCGAGTGCCCGAGCGCGGTGGCATCGCCGACCTCACCCGGGCGGTGGCCGCACTGTCCCGCGACCCCGGACTGACGGAGGACCGGGTCGAGCAGATCATCCGGGACGCCGTGGCGCAGCACATCGAGATCACCGGCGAAGTCCACATCGGCGCCGCGCCGGTCAGCGAAGGGAGCGACACGTGAAGATCGGACCGAAGCTCAAGGCCATCGTGGCCGCGGTCGGCACCGTCATCACCGCGGTGTCCGACGCGCTCGCGGACAACCTGCTCGGGCTGGATGAAACCGCCACCCTCGCCAGCACACTCGTCCTCGCGGCCGGCACTGTCTACGCGGTATGGCGCGTCCCTAACCGCGACGAACGCTAGAAACAGCCAGCACTCACGCGTCGGAGCAAGCGCAGGCCAGAACCTCTCAACATGCGGCTACGCGTCGTCCTTGATCGTCTGGAGAACAGCGAAAGCGATATTCTCGGCAGCCTTACAGGCGTCATTTCCGGCGCGTGTCCTGACGTTGGCGTCGAAAAACAGGTCATCCCTGATGCCAATAGCCATGCCGCAATCGCCCTGATCGCGATTGTCGGCTATTTCAACATATACTGCCGGGTATCCGTCCACTTCGGTCGGCTCAAAATATCCCTTATCCCAGTGACCTGTGTCGTTGAGTGCATAGATGTTGCTCAAGCCGTTCTCGACGGACGTCATATACGAAACGCCCGCGCTTGTCGATCCGTCCCTGATATTCCAGCGGCAGTTCGTAGCGGTCTCGTTGTTGTTTTCTCGGCTCGACGTGACCTCAAATTTCTGCTGTTGCGCCTCCGTCAGGCTCGAACATGGATCCTGGATGTACTTCGATGCGTCCAACGGCTCGGGTACTGGTGGCGCTTCACTGAACTGCCGCCCGGTCGTGCTGGGCTGAGAACTGCTGGTGTCTAGCCTGGAAGTGGGTAACGCTTGTCCTGTCTCGTGGGAGTCGCACCCTGCCAGTGAGGCTGACAGCAGTGTGGCGCCTACGACGAACCAGCGCTTACGCATAGAGACCACTGGAGTTACGCCCCCGTCCCGGATGACGACCCGTCCTCGCCACGATCCTTGAAGACCTCAGCGGTGTCCTCCTCCTTCTCCACATAAGTTCCATTCGCCTTACGTAAGGCGTCGATGTAAGATTGAGCGTACTCAGCCATCGCCTTGTTGTGTTCAGCGGCTTTGTTGATGGATTCCTGAGCTGCTTTGGCCTGGTTTACTGCGGGTGCATCAGGTGACGGCGGAGTGCAAGCTGCTGCCGCCTGCCGTAACTCGTCATATTTCTCGGTGATCTGATCGCGAAGATTTTCGAATTCGCGAATCTTGGCGGCGATGGTCTCTTCGTCGAACAGGTAGCCACCACCCACGGACGCCGCGACCCGGTTAATGCCGTCGAGCCAGCTACCACCGCCGCCCTCGCGGTGCTCCTCCAGCCGCTCCTGCGCATCTGCGCGCTCCTCGGCGATCTCGTCTTCGATGTCGTGCCGAGCCTCCGGAGCCGCGCCGGGAGTCGAGCCCCCACCGGTCACATTGACCTGTCCCGCGTCCTCCCCGCCGAGGACGCTGCGCAGGTATTCATCCCCCGCTGACGCCATGCCGTGCCCCTCCTGCGTGCGGCCAGTGCCGTGGCCATCCAGCCCAGCACCTTAGCGCGACCGCTCATGCACGCACAGCACTTCACCGCAAACGGCGCCTGGGCCTCGCTCACACCGACTGACCCAGCGCGTGCGCAGCACAGACCGGGCAGAGGAGGCAGCGGGCCCGGTAGTCGACCGGTTCCGGCCTGCAGGGCGCGCCGCAATGCGCGCGATGGGTGCGCGGTGCCTCGGCGGGCACGAAGTGCACCAACCATTCCAGGGAACCATGTTCGGTGACCTGCCACTGCCCCCGCTTGACCTGTGCCCTGACCAGGCAACTCGGGCAGTGCGGAGCCACGGTGTTGGCGTCGTTATGGGCCGGTAGCAGCAGCCCACACGCGGCGAACCTCACCCGTTCTGATCTGGTCGTTACGGCCAGCGCGTGCCGGTGATCGTCCACCGTGATCCATATTCTCGCCAAGCGTTTCCCTCGCGTTCCTGAGTTGGGGTCGAGCCTCGGGCGCCTCGCTCAGCTGCGCGGGAAGGGGAGTCGCTGCGAGGGCTCGCGGCCGGTGGTTGTAGCGCTAGCCTTTCTCGGGTTGGTGTGGCCCGACCGACGCGGCGGGCTTCACGCCGACCGGGGTCAAGGTGGGCCCCGGCGCGGAGAGTGGGTGGACGCCGGGACCCGTGCCGCCGGTTCCGAGGGGACGGGGACCGGCAGCAGCCAAGGGTTCAGCAGCCGCACCACCATCCGGCCGTGAAGCCGATCGACTGCACCAGGGACACCGCCAACGCGAGCAGCATCAGCACCAGAAGTGGCCGGTCCTGTCGCTGGATCATCGGCGCACTCCGCTCGCCCGGCCGCCGCGCGGCGCCTCACGGGCTGCATCGTCCTGCGCCTCGTGGAACTCCTCGCACCGGGTGGCGTGCTCAGCGGTCGGGTAGGTCGCCTTGCAATGCCAGCAGGTCCGAGCCTCCCGCGCCAGCCGGTGCCAGCCCGCGATCTCGTCCGCTCCCGCCCGTAGCTTGGCGAATTCGTCCGGCGGGGCGTGCTTCCGCCTCACCATGGCCGCCTCGCGCTGCTGATATCCCGCATGCACGTAGCGTCGACCGGCCGCTAGCAGGTCCACAGGGGTTACGCCATGCGCGGCCTATGCGCATAGGGTTAGCGGGACTCGCGGGCAGCACATAGCGCGTGCTGGTACTCAGTGGCCCACTCCGCGCCCTGCTGATCGTCCGGCAGCCCGTCCAGACCGGTCGCCAGGTGGGCGGCTGCCTCACCGTGATCACCAAGGGACAGTCGGGCCAAGCCGATATTGAGGTGCTGGAACGTCGGTGTCAGCCAGTACGCCGTTCCCGGCGGGGTCTCCCGCGCAGCCGGTTCGAGTAGGTCTGTCGCCTCGTCCAGCAGCCGCCGCGCCGTGTCCAAGTCACCGAGATCGGCGTAGCCCTGCGCGGCCTGAGCGGCATCCCCCGCGCGTTGCGCAGCGTGCGCGCCCGGCGTGTGATGCGCCGCCAGAAACCAGCGCGCCACCGCCCGAGGGCGCGCCTGCTGCCGCGCGAGGTAGCCGCGAAAGTTCGCCACCTGCGCGGCCAAGGTGCCGTCGTCCGCCTCATCGGCGAGCAGTTCGGCTTGGTCCAACAGCCGTGCCGCGTCGGCATCCCTGCGCGCTTCCGCATGCAGCCAACCCGCGAACTGGACGAACTCGGCCACGACCGGGGCCAGCTCGACACGGTGCCGGCCGCGCGCTTCACGGTAGAGGCTGGTCACCGTGTCGACCTGCGCCATCGTTGTAGGGATCAGCAGGTCCGGCCCGAGCGCGTCGTCCAGGCGGCGCTGCGCCGCGAGGGACTGTGCGAGCGCGTCGATAGCGTTCGCGTCGATGCGCTCGGGGTGCTTCACGCTGTAGACGATGCGGTCGCACTGGTCGGCGTTCAGCACGTTCGCGGTCGGGCGGGGGCGCAACGCCTGTAGCTCACCGTCCGCGCCGAGGATGCTGTCCAGGCGTGCCGCCGTCATCGCGTCGATGGCTTGCCGGTCCGACTCGTATCGGGACAAGCTGGACTGGCTGATCGGCACTTGCCGGGCGAGCGCGGGCTGCGACAACTCGGCCTGCTCGCGGAGTCGGCGGAGTGCCTGACCGAAACTCTCGACCATGGCGCCCTCTCGCGGAGTGGACCCCTTCGCGTGCCCCCCGGTGGCCAAACCGGGGGCTTCCCTCCGCGAAGAGGTGCAATGTCAGGTTACCCACTACCTGACCGGGTGAACACGGTCGCCACCTCGGGCAACCGGGAACCGGTGCCCGTGGCCAGCAGGGCGCGCGTTACCGCTTGCCGCTGTCCCAGTGCTCCGGGTCGTACTTCCACGGCTTTCGCCGCACCCGACGTGCACAGTCACACCGCCCGTGGTGTGGGCCAGGGCGCTGTCCTGGTCGACGTATTCGCCGTTCCACGGCCGACCGTCCAACTTCTCCCGCAGCATCGCCAGCGGGTCACACTCCGGCGCGTCCTCGGCCGGCTCGGCCTCGGTGGTGGTCGGCTCGCCGCTCGGCGTGGTGTCGCTCGGTGGCGGGGTCGTCTGCTGGGCCACGTTGGTGGACGGGTCGGAGTCCGGCGGCGGTGACGCCGATTCCTCCCCGCTGCACCCTGCCAGCAGCAGAAGGCCGGCGAACACGGCAACGATCACGCGGGTCATCAGGAAACTCCCAACCTCGGTCACTGTGGCCACGGCCGTTAACGGACGTGACGGGCTGTAACCGAGTTGTCATCGCTGCTCGCCCGCTCGGTTGTCCACGTTCGGCTGACCGGTGAGCACGTGCGTCACGCTGCCGGATCACGGCGCCACCTCCTCGGCCAGCGCACGCAGCCCCTCGGCCTCGGCCTCGGTGAGTCCGAACCGGCCGGTCAACTGGTGGAGGTCCCGCTGCCCGGTGCCCAGTTGAGCGACGCGCCGATCGAGTACGTGCGGCGCAACCTGGTCACCGTCTCGCGCGCGCAGTACGAACGGAAGGCGGCCGCGTGAGCGCATCGCCTGGCGGTGTCCTGGTCACCCTCGACGGGCCGGCCGGGGTCGGCAAGACCACCACCGCCCGACTCCTACGCGAATACCTCGGCCGGCGCGGCTACCCCGTGCACACCACGACCCAACCCTCGCACGGCGTGTTGGGCAAGACCGCACGGCACCACACGGACAGCTACCACGGGTACGCGCTCGCGTGCCTGGTCGCGGCCGACCGATACCACCACCTCGAGACCGACGTGCGGCCGCATCTCGAGGCGGGGCATATCGTCGTGTGCGACCGCTATGTCGCGTCCTCCTACGTCTTGCAGCGGATGGACGGCGTGCCGCTGCCGTTCGTCGAGGCGATCAACGCGGCCGCCGACCGGCCGGACCTTGCCGTTATCTTGCAGGCTCCGCCGGCTGTCACCGCGGCGCGAGTCGCTGCCCGCGGCGCGCACAACCGGTTTCATACTGGCGAGTGCACCAGCAGGCAGGAGAACGACCTTTACGAGGACACCGCAACGCGGCTCGCGGCCGGTGGCTATCCGGTCCTTGCTGTGCAGACCGGCGACCGGTCGCCGACTGGGGTCGCTGATTACCTCACGGCGCGAATCGCCGATCTGGTGGAGGGTCACGGCCCGGAGGTGGTGACGGCGTAGCCTCTGCACGTCCGCGGCGACCAGTATGCCGCGGACGTGCAGGTTTCCACCGGCTCGTGAGGATCTCGCCGCATGGCAGACGGGCAACACACCATCATCGACGTGCACGTGCTACTCGTCCGCGGCGACGAGTTGTTGCTCACCCAGCGGCGCGGCACCTACGGCTCCGGCATGTGGCATCTTCCGTCCGGCAAGCTCGACGCTGGCGAGTCGCTACTCGCCGCCGCGGTGCGTGAAGCCGAGGAAGAGGTCGGCGTGCTCATCGCCCCCGCCGAGCTGCGCCATGTGCACACGGTGCACGTGGCCGGGTCCGGGCCGGTGCCGCGGCTGGGGGTGTTCTTCGAGGCACAACGGTGGATTGGCGAGCCGGACAACCGCGAGCCCGACAAGTGCTCGGCCGTCGAATGGTTCCGGCTCGACAGCCTGCCCGATGAGGTGATCCCGTACCCGCTGGCCGGTATCCGCGGCTACCTCGAGGGCATCCCCTTCGGCGTGCTCGGTTGGGCTGACCACCGACGGCCTGCGATGGCCTGAACGGTTCACCGGAGCGCGAACCAGAACTTTTGGTTGGCTCTGGTCCATCGGGTGTGGTGCAGGTTCAGCGTCTCGGGCAGGGGATAGCTTTGTCCGCCCTGGTAGACGCTGTAGGGGGTTTCGTTGATGAGGGTGGACCCTCCGGGGGTGGTCGAGGCGAGTCGTGGGGCGGTGCCGCTGCCGGTGGTGACTCCGCACATGGCGACCGCTTCCCCCTTGGTGAGAGTGATGGGGTTGGGCAGAGTCCAGGACTTGACGCCGGGGGTGGCGATCCAGTCCAGCGAGAACGTGCTTGCGCGTTGGGTGAGAGTGGTGAGGTCGGGGCCGGTGTAGATTCCGAAATCGAATGTGGCGAGCCCGCTGTGTGCGGTGAACACGCAGAACGTGAGCACGCTCGCCGTGAGCGTTTTCGGCGAGATCATCGCCCACGCGGTGAGGTAGCCGGGCGAGAGGGTTTCGCCCCAGATGGCCTCGACTCGGCGCAGGGTGGATATCTGGTCACCGTAGAGGGTGGTGTCGGTGGCTTGCGGCTCGACCAGTGGTAGCCGGTCCATCGTGGCGACATCGGTGCCGGTGACAGGTTTCGGACCGTGGTATTCGAGTGCGGGCATTAGCCGGTCACCACCACGCGGTAGGAGCCTTGCCTGCCAACATATCCAGACCAGGATGAAAACGGTTCACTATGGTAACTCGCTGTATGTTGCGGCAGCCGTACTCGATTCGACAACTCGCCTGTTCCTAAGCTGGGCTGCGACTGTGATCGCCCCAGCCTATGTAGCACGGACCGGGGCGACGTCAGCCGACATGGACTTGGGCGGAACTGTGGACGAGCAGGAAAGGATTCCAGATCAGCGGGGGTCCCAGAGGACGTCGCGCATCACCGGGAGCTCCCTGCGCAGTCCTTGCCAGCCGGCGCAGTGGATGTTGTGCGCGCAGTCGTACTCGACGAACCAGCTGTTGGTGATCCCGTTGGCCAGCAGGTGCTGGTGGAACTCGTAACTCAGCCGGTGTGCCTGGGCCTCCAGCGGGTCACCGTGTTGCGTGCCGCCGTAGAGCACCGTGTGCACCCCGCTGAGCGCGCCGACCCGGTGCTGCGGGTTGTTGAACGCCCAGGAGCCGTCGCCGGGCGCGCCGAAGGGGCCGTCCAGCGGGAACCCCTCGATCTCCATCGAACCGGTGACGGCGGTGCGCATCCGCACGTCCTCCAGGTTGTAGCCCCCGGAGAAACCCGCGGCGAACCGGAACAGCCCGGGCCGGTGGGTGGCGTGCCGGATCGCGGCGAACGCGCCCATGGAGAACCCGGCGATCGCGCGGCCCTCCCGCTCGCGGATGGTGTTCAGGTTCTGGTCGATCCACGGTACGAGCTGGTCGAGGTGGAAGGTGTCCCATTGCTGGACGCCCGCGGATTGGTTGACCCAGTTGGTCGCCCAGCCCGCCTTGCCCGCCTCGGCGGTCACCGTGATGAACGGGAATCCCCGGGTGATCCCCTCCACGTCGGCCTCGTTGTGCCAGGCGCCCGGCCCCTGGCCGCGGCCGTGGAACAGGTACAGCACCGGATAGCTCAGGGCCGGGTTGTAGCCCTCGGGCAGGGTGACGATCACGTCGTGGTAGTCCCAGGCGATGGCGCGGGTGTCCACCGCGCCGGTGTGGATGTTCACCACATACGACCGTGGCGTGCTGCGTAGCACGTTGCGTACCTCGATGCCGTGCCCGGAGGTGAAGGTCGGTTGTGCGGCGGCGCCCACCGGTGCCGGCGCGACGATCAGGGTCGCCACGAGCGCGACGACCACTGACAGGGCGCGGCGCCAGCGCGCTCGCCGTGGGGCGGCAGGGTGTTCGTACGACCGGAAAGCCACGTGCCATCTCCTCCGTGCTGATCCGCGGGTCTGCCCAGAGGACGCTAGGCGAGTCCGTTGAAATTCCGATGAAACGGCCGCCAACCTTATAGCAAGTTGCTATAATGCAGTACGGACGAAGGGATGGGTGCGATGGCTCGGCTGCGCAGGGTGGATCGCGATCTGGCGGCGGTGACCGTGCTCGCGCTGCTGCTCCAGGGGCCCCGGCACACCTACGAGATGCACCGGCTGATCGTCGACACGCACAAGGATTTCGTCACCGGCCTGCCGCGGCGGCTGTACCACGCGGTGGAGCGGCTGGAGCGGGACGGCCTGATCGGCGTGGTCGAGCACAGCCGCGCGGGGAGCCGCCCGGAGCGCACCATCTACCGGCTCACCGAGCAGGGGCGGTCGGCGCTCACGGATCGGGTGTACCGGCTGCTGGCGACCCCGGATCGGGACGCGACGCTGTTGGTCGCCGGGCTCTCGCTGATCGGCTGCCTGCCGGTGGACCGGGCCGGGCAGGCACTGGCCGAGCGTGCCGAGGCACTGGCCCGCGCGGTGCGGCAGACCGAAGACCAGTTGCGATCCGTGCCGGCGGAGCTGCCGCGGGTGCTGCTGCTCGAAGCCGAGTACGAGCTGACCCGCTTGGGTGCCGAGCGGGACTGGGTACGGGCGCGGCTGGCCGAGCTGGATTCCGGCGAACTGGCCTGGCCTGCCGATCTCAGGCGGCTGATGCCGATCGAGGAGGCGCTTGATGACCTGACCTGAAAGCCATCGGCGTGATGCGGCAACACCACGCCGATGGCGGAAGCACCCCGAACCGATCCACTGGCGCGAACCGGTACTCGAGATGCGGCATATTCAGGGTATCCGATCGCGCTCCGTGGAACGGAAGCGCGCCCGCGCCGGGAAACACCCCGCCGTGGCGCTCATCCCGTTCGAAACACAAACATAAAGGAGCGAAAGGAAATGCCCGAAGGTTATTTCGTCGCGCACGAACTGCGCGTCTCGGATGTGGCGGCAGGCGCGGCGTTCTACGGCGACCTGTTCGGCTGGACCGCCATCGCCACGCCGACCGGCAGGCAACTGCGCGCCGATCACACCCCGCTCGGCGGGGTGAGCCAGGTCAAGGACGGAGTCCCGCCGCACTGGAGCAGCTGCGTGGCGGTGACCGATGTGCCCGCCGCGGTCGGCACCGCCACGGCCCATGGCGCGACCGTGACCACGCCAGGCGGCCGGCCGGTGCGTGTCCCCGGCCAGGGTTGGCTGGCGCCGATCCTGGATCCGGCGCGGGGGTTCTTCCTCATCGCCGAACCGGCCGCCGGAGTGCCGGCAGGGACACCGGGGACCTTCGCCCGGCACCGGCTGCATGCCACCGACCCCAGCGCGGCGGCCGCCTTCTACCAGGCGGTGCTGCCCTGGCAGGTCCATGGTGGTACCGGCGAGGTCACCCACACCTTCCGGCTCCCCGGCGGCGCGCCGGTGGCCGAGGTCGTCCAGGCCGACGGCCCCGCGCAGTACTGGCTGCCCTACGTGCTCGTGGCGGACCTGGACGCCGCCTGCGCACTGGCCGCCGAGCTCGGCGCCGCCGTGCACGACGACCGTGGCGCCGCGCCGACCGGCGGTGGCTCGTGCGTGATCGTCGATCCGCAGGGTGCCGAACTCGGCCTTTGCGCGGAGCCCCGGCGGTGAATATGTAACCATCCGGGGTGGGGACGGGCGCCGGAGAAGCGGGGGCACGATGAGCGCACAGCTGCGGCTCGCCGTGCTCGGCCCGCTTCGGGCCTGGCGCGGCGGGCAGCCGCTCGATCTGGGGCCGATCCGCCAGCAGGCGCTGCTGGCGGCCCTGGTGCTCCGCCCGGATGTGCCGGTCAGCCAGCAGGAACTGCTCGAAAGCGTGTGGGGCACGGAACCACCGGGCACGGGCGGCAAGGTGGTTCCGGTCTACGTGCACCGGCTGCGCAAGTGCCTGCGCGCGGACGGGGCGGGCCCTGCGGACTCGGTGATCGGCACGGGTCGCGGTGGCTACCGCTTCGCCAGCGCGGGTGTCCGGCTGGACTCGGTGCGCCTGGCGGAAATCCTCGCCGAGGCGAACGCGGCCGACCGGGCGGGCGATCTGGCCGGGGCCGTCCACGCGTACGCGGGGGCGCTCGAGTTGTTCCGGGGCGAGCCGCTGGCCGGGCTGCCCGGACCCTTCGCGGCGGGGGAACGGCTGCGGCTGACCGAACGCCGGACCGCCCTGCTGCAGGAAAAGCTGGAGCGGCAACTGCGGCTGGGCCGGTACGCCGACGCGGTCGCCGAACTGTCCGCGTTGCTGCCTGCGCACCCGCATAACGAGCCGCTCGGTGCGCTGCTGATGCGCGCCCTGTACGGCAGCGGTCGTGCCGGCGACGCACTGGCCGTGTTCACCCGGCTGCGCCGCCGCCTGGTGGACGATCTCGGGGTGGAACCGGGCGGCCCGCTGCGTCGGGTGCAGCAGGCGGTGCTGCGCGGGGAGGACGAGCTGCTCGGCGTGACCGCGGTCGGCCGGGCTCGGCCCGCTCGGCCACGGAACGAGCTGCCCGCCGACACCGGGGAGCTGGCCGGGCGCGGGCCGGAACTCGCGTCGCTCGGGACGCCCGCGGACGCCGCGGTGGTGTCGGTCGACGCCGTGCACGGGGTGGCCGGTGCGGGTAAGACCGCGCTGGTGGTCCGCGCGGCACACCGGCTGCGGGCGGATCACCCGGATGGTTGCCTGTTCGTGGACCTGCACGGGCACACCGAGGGTCGCACGCCGCTGACCACGCAACGCGCGCTGCGGCGGCTGCTGCGGTCGGTCGGCGTGGACGACAGTGCTCACCCGGACGACCCCGATGAACTGACCGCGTGCTGGCGATCCGCGAGTGCCTCGCTACGCCTGCTGCTGGTGCTCGACGATGCCGCCGGGGCCGGGCAGGTACGCCCGCTGCTGCCGACCGGGCCGGGCAGCCGGGTGCTGGTGACCAGCAGGCAGCGGCTCACCGGGCTGGAGGTGCAGCGCAGGATCTCCCTGGAACCCCTCGACCTCGACACGGCGGGCGAACTCCTCGGTCGTATCGCCGGCGGATCCCGCGCCGCCCGGGAGCCGGGCGCCGTGCGCGAGCTGGCCCGGCTGTGCGGGCGGCTGCCGCTGGCGCTGTGGCTCGCCGGAGCCCGGCTGCAAGATCGTCCTATGTGGACGTTTCAGTGGCTGGTGGAGCGGCTGGCCGACGACGAGCGCAGGCTCGGCGAACTGGCCGCGGGGGACCGCAGCGTCGCGGCGGCGTTGCGGCTGTCCTACGCGCAGCTTCCCGTGGCCGCCCGGCGCGCGTTCCGCGCGCTCGGGCAGTGCCCGACGGTGCGGCACGATCGACTGGGGCTGGCCGCGATGCTGGACTGTTCGGCCGAGGAAGCCGAACGGCTGCTGGAAGGCCTTGTCGACGCGAGCCTGCTGGAACAGCCCGCGGCCGGCCGGTACCGGTTGCACGACCTGGTCGCGGTGTACGCCCGGCACGCCGTTCCGCAGGAGCACGGGGAGACCCTGGTCGCGGCCCGGATCAGGGTGTTCGAGCTCTGTATCGCCGCGGCCCGGTGCGCGAGCGACTGGGGCTTCGCCGGCTACCCGACCGGCCCCACACCGTTCACCGGCTGGGCGGAGGCCGCCGCCTGGCTGGACGCCGCCGGAGGCGAACTCGTCGACGTGGTCGGGCAGGCGGCGGCCGACGGGCATGCCGACCATGCTTGCCGGCTCGCCGAGGCACTGGTCGACTACCTCACCCGGCAGGGCCGGTACCACGAGTGCCGCGGCGCGCTGGAGATCGCGCTGCCGCTGGCCGACCAGGCCGGTGACCGGCGGTTGGCCTCCTCGCTGCGGCTGTGCTTCGGTCTTGTCGCCGGCACTCAGGGCCGGTACGAGCAGGCGGGGGACTGGTTCGCCGAGGCCTTGCGGATCGGGCGGTGTAGCGGCGACCGGCGGGAGGAGGCCCGTGCCCTCGGCGGGCTGGGCATGGTGGCCACGGCGCTCGGGCGGTATGCCCAGGCGCTCGAGCGGCTGACCGAGGCGGTGGCCATGGCCGAGGAGTTGGCGGACCACTGGCTGGCCGGAACAGCGATCTCCGGGATCGGTTTCATCCACCATGTGTACGGGCGGCACGAGGAGGCGCTGGACTGCTTCGCGCGTTCCGGCGTGCTGGGCGAGAAGACCGGCAGCGTGAAGATCCTGGGAAACACGATGTGCGCCACCGGCAGCGTCCAGCTCGAACTCGGGCGGCCGGCCGAGGCCGCGATCGCGTTGCGGCAGGCCGTGGAACTGGCCGAGCGGCTCGGGGACGTCCAACTCCACGCGTTCAGCCTGACCCGGCTGGGTAGTGCCGAGCAGGAAATGGGAAACCAGGACACCGGGACTCGGCTCCACTACCGGGCGCTTGCCATGGTCACCGAGCAGACCACGGTGGACCTCGAACTGGAGATCCGGGCCCGGCTGGCTGTCAGGGGGTGAACTCGAGGGTGGCGAGGGCGCTGACCAGGGGAGCCAGTTCGGGGAGTTCGGCGGCCTCGTCCAGTGCCGCGGACAGTGCCGCGTCGTGGGTGGGGCGGGCGGCGCCGAACAACTCCCTTCCGGCAGGGGTGAACTCGGTGTAGATACCGCGCCGGTCGGTCGGGCACAGGTAGCGCTGTAGCAGCCCGCGGTCCTCCAGCCTGCCGACCAGCCGGGTGGTCGCCGACTGGCTCAGTACCACCGCGTTGGCGAGCTGGTTCATCCGCAGGTGGAAGCCGTCCTGCCGGGACAGCACGTCCAGCAGTGAGTACTCGCTGACGGACAACTCGTGCTCCCGTTGCAGGGCTCGCTCCAGCTTGTCCTCGATCCGCGCGTGCAGCGCGGCCAGGGTGCGCCAGCCCTGGGCGCGGGCTTCGACGGCGTCATCGGGCACTGACACGGTGCACCATATCCTCCGGCTCGGGCGGGTGTGTCCACCATCATTGCACGCCACTGTAGTTTTGATTTGCAATAACCAGCGTACGCAAATATTGTTGCCGCCGGTAGTCGTCAACAGGAAAGGATTGGGTCATGGCTGGCGTACCCACCGTCACGCTGAACAACGGCGTGACCATGCCGCAACTCGGCTTCGGCGTGTTCCAGGTGCCGGAGGCCGAGACGAAAGCCGCGGTCACGGCCGCGCTCGAAGCCGGCTACCGCAGCATCGACACGGCGACCGCCTACAAGAACGAGGGCGCCGTCGGCCGGGCCCTCGCCGAGTCCGGGCTGCCCAGGGACGAGCTGTTCGTCACCACCAAGCTGTGGAACAGCGACCAGGGCTACGACGCCACCCTGCGTGCCTTCGACAACAGCCTCGAGCTGCTCGGGCTGGACTACCTGGACCTGTACCTGATCCACTGGCCGGTCCCGGAGCGGGACCGCTACGTCGAGTCCTGGCAGGCGATGGAGAAGCTGCATGCCGACGGGCGGATCCGGGCGATCGGGGTGTCCAACTTCCACCCGCAGCACCTGCGCAGGCTCGCGGAGAACAGCGATGTGGTGCCCGCGGTCAACCAGATCGAGTTGCACCCCTACCTTCAGCAGGCCGCCCTGCGCGCCTACCACGCCGAGCACGGCATCCACACCGAGGCGTGGAGCCCGCTGGCCAAGGGTGGCGACCTGCTGAACGAGCAGGCGGTGACCGACCTGGCGAGCAAGCACGAGCGCACACCCGCCCAGATCGTGCTGCGCTGGCACCTGCGGCTCGGCAACATCGTCATCCCCAAGTCGGTCACCCCGGAACGCATCCGGGCCAACATCGAGGTTTTCGACTTCGACCTCGACCAGGCGGACCTGGATGCGCTGTCCACGCTGGACCGTGGTGTGCGCACCGGGCCGGATCCGGAAGCCTTCAACGTGGTCTGAGCGGGAGAAGGAGGCATGCCGCTGGATCTCGGCCGCGGTCGGCGCGGGCCGGGGTGGGATTGAGTCGGGCGGTGATCGGGTACCACCTGGACTGCAGACGCAGAAAGGGGGTGCGGACATGACCGAGGGCAAGGACGCCGGTACCCCGCCGCAGGACACCGGCCCGCCGGACCAGGCCGAGACCGATCCGGCCGCGCTGAGCAGCAGTGAGGACCTCGACGAGGATCGGCTGCGGGTGGATCCGCTGGAAGAAGGGGTGGAACCGCCGGAGCGAACGGCCGCGGTCGACCGGTACGGCACGACCCCGTTCGAGGAGCACCAGGGCGAGGACCTCGAGCAGCGGCTGGCCCAGGAGCAGCCGGACACCCCGGCGACCGGGCTGGACGAGACCCTCGAGCAGGAGACCACGGACGCCGAGTCGGTCGCCCCGCCGGAGCCGGGCAGCGAGGACCGGGAGATCCATACCCCGGCGGAGCGCGGCGGCCAGCATGCCGACGAGGCGGGCGGGTCCGTCGCCGACGCGCTGCGGACCCCGCGGCGGCCCGCTCCTGGCGAGTAGCCGTCCACGAGGTGTCCGGCTGGACAACGACCGGCCGCGATCACTTGCTTTCCCGCCGTACACCCTCGATGCTTGCTGCACGCAGCGAAACGTGAGATCACGGTGGTGTACGTGCGGTACGGCATCCTCGGTTCCACACTCGTCTCTGGGGCCCCGATCGGACCTAGGCAGGTCCGGACCGTTCTTGCTGTCCTGCTCAGCCAGCCCAACCAGCCGGTGAGCACCGAGGCGCTGGCCGGGGAGTTGTGGCCGGGTTCGGCACCCGGCTCGAGCGACGCGGTGCTGCAGGGCCGGGTGTCCACCCTGCGCAAGGTGCTCTGCCCGGACCTGCCCGCGCGCTCGCCCCGGCAGGTCATCCGTACCCGGCAGGGCAGCTACACGCTGATCCTGGACGAGGGCGAGCTGGACGCGGCCGAGTTCAGCAGGCTGGTCGAGGCCGGCCAGCGGGCCGCCGCCCAGGGTGACCTGGTCGAGGCAGGCCGCCACCTGCGGGACGGCCTGCGGCTGTGGCGGGGACCGGCGCTGCAGGACACCGGCCGCGGGCCGGTGCTGTCCGCCTACGCGGGGGTACTGGAGCAGCAGAAGCTGGCCGCGCTGGAGCAGCGGTTCGAGGTCGACATCGCGCTCGGCCGGCTCAGCGAGGCGATCGGCGGGCTGACCGAGCAGCTGAGCCAGGACCCGACCCAGGAGAACTTCGCCGCGCTGCTGATCGAGGCGCTGGTCGCCGCCGGAAGGGGCGCGGCGGCGCGGGACGTGTTCGACAGCACGCGGGCCGCGCTGGAGCGGGTCGGACTTGTTCCCGGTACCCGGCTCTACCTTGCGCGCGAGCAGCTCCAGCCCGAGCCGCAGGCGCCCGCGATCACCCGGCCGACCACCTGCCCCGCCGAGGTGCCCGCGCAGTTGCCCGACTTCACCGGCCGGGGGGAGTTGCTCGAGCAGATCCGCTCGGCGCTGACCGGTCGCGGTCCCCGGCTGGTGGTGCTCAGCGGGCCCGGCGGGGTGGGCAAGAGCACCCTCGCGGTGCGCGCGGCGCACCTGCTGCGCCGCGAGTTCCCCGGCGGGCAGGTGGTCGCCGACCTCACCAGCGAGCCGGGCCGGCCCAGCGAGGTGCTGCGCCGGTTCCTGCTGTCCATCGGGGTCGCCGAGGACGCCATCCCGCACGGCTTCGTCGAGCGGCAGCAGCTCTGGCGCAGCCGTACCGCGGACGCCAAGGTGCTGGCGCTGCTGGACGACGCCCGCGACGAGGCGCAGGTGCGGGCGTTGCTCCCGGCCGGCGCCGACTGCGGTGTGCTGGTGACCTCCCGCCGCCGGATGCTGGGGCTGGCCGGGGCGAAGACCATCGCGGTGGAGGCCTTCGACCAGGACGAGTCCTGGGAGCTGCTGTCCGGGATCGTCGGCGAGCAGCGGATCGCCGCGGAGCCGGGATCGGCCCGCAAGCTGGTCGAGCTGTGCGCCGGGCTCCCGCTCGCGGTGCGCATCGTCGGGGCCAAGCTGGCCGCACGCCCGCACGAGACGGTGGAGGAGCTCGCGCTGCGGATCGGTGCCGGGCGCGGCAGGCTGGCCGAGCTGCGGGCGGGTGATCTCGATGTGCGGGCCACCATCGAGGTGAGTTACGCCGAGTGCACCGAGGGCACCCGCAGGGCGCTGCGCCTGCTCGGCGCGATCCGGTTGCCGGCCGTATCCCGCTCCGCGCTCGCCTGCCTGCTGGACACGCCGGAGGAGACCGGCGCCGATGTGGCCGAGGCGCTGGTCGAGGCCCAGCTGCTGCAGGTCCGTGGCCGGGACGAGCTCGGGCAACTGCGCTACCAGCCGCACGACCTGATCGCCGAGTTCGCGGCGGAGAAGGCGCGCGGGGAGGAACCGGCCGGTGTGCTGGACGCCGCGCTGGACCGGATGCTGGACGGGTATCTCGCCGCCGGCCGGTGCGGCGGCGAGCGGCACAATCCGGCGAGCTGGTGCGCCGCCGAGGCGGACAACGTGTTCGCGGTGACCCGCGCCGCGGTGGAGCGCGGCTGGTGGGAACGGGGATGGCGGCTCGCGGACTCCTTCGCCGAGGTCGCCAAGGTACGGCCGGGGTCGGCCTCGGCGCGCAACGTGACCGTGCTCGCGCTGCGTGCCGCCCGGCGCTCCGGCGACCTGCGGGCCGAGGCGATCAGCCTGCGCAGGCTGGGCGAGCTGCAATGGCAGCAGGTCAAGGTGGCCAGCGCGGTGCGCTATCTCGGCGCGGCGGCGCAACGCTTCCGCGGCCTTGACGACGGCGCCGAGCTGGCGCGCACCCTGGTCGTCGAGGCCGACGTGCTCGCCGAGACGGGCAGGGTGGGGCAGGCGAGGGACCGGCTCAGCACCGCGCTGGAGGCCGCCAAGCAGGCGGATGACCAGCGAGTGCATGCCGCCGCGCTGGACCAGCTCGGCGGGCTGCACTCCGATGCGGGCGACTTCGCGGAGGCGCAGCGGTGCTTCGTCGAAGCACTGCAACTGGCGCGGGAGGCGGGCGACCTGCGCGGGATCGTGGCGATACGCAAACGTTTGGCAGACGTGCTGCGCCGGGCCGGGCGCCTCGATCAGGCCGCGGAGCTGCTGGCCGAGGCGCTGGCCGGGGCGCGGGAGACCGGGGACGCGCACTGGGAGGCGCACGTCCTGCGCAGCCTCGGCGAGGTGCAGCGCTACTTCGGCGACACCGGTCCGGCCCGCGGCAGCCTCGCGCGCTCGCTCGAGCTGTTCACCGAGCACGGCCACCGGCATGCCGCGGCCTACTCGTTGCGCAGCCTGGCCGACCTGCAGGCCCAGGTGCGCGAGTACGAGCAGGCCGGTGAGGCGCTCGAGCGCTGCCGCACGATCTTCGACGCGCTCGGCGATCGGCGGGGGCAGGCATACACGCTGCGCAGCCTGGGTGGGCTGTGCGTGCGGACCGGGCGCTGGGTGCAGGCCGAGCGCTCGCTGCGCGCCGCGCTGACGATCTTCGACGAGCTCTCGATGCGCTGGTTCAGCCAGGATGCCGCGCGTGCCCTCGCCCAGACCCGGAACTGGTCCAGCGCGAGCTGACCCAAACTTTCGCCAAAATGCGCCCTCGGGTGCGTTGGTGGTAATTGATTTCCTTGTCCATGGGCGACATGGTCGATTTCTTGCGGTACTGATATTTCCCATGAGTGCGAGCCGAGTGCGAACCGCGAGTGTCCTGGCGGTTCTCGCCTGCCTGCTGTTCGCGGGTAATCCGGTGGTCGCGCAGGCCGCCGACCACCCGAGCTCGGATCTGGAACTGACCAGGGACGACATCCTGGTACGTGGCAAGAGCTGGATCGACGAACGGGTTCCCTACAGCCAGAGCAGCTGGCACACCAACCAGTTCGGCCGGTACCGGCAGGACTGCTCCGGCTACGTGTCGATGGCCTGGGGGCTGCACCGGGTCCGCTGGACCGGCGACATCATGGAGGTCGCCCACCGGATCGACAGGCGGGACCTGCTGCCCGGCGACGCGTTGTGGTTGCACGGCAGCAGCACCCAGCACATGGCGTTGTTCGTGCGGTGGGCCGATTCGGCCGAGACCAGGGCGGTGGTCTGGGAGGAGTACCGCACCGGCACGGTGGCCTCGGAGCGCACCTGGTCGGCGAGCCGCACCTCCCGGTTCAACGCGATCCGCTACGACAACGTGATCGAGGGCGACGCCACCACCTGCGCCACGGCGCAGCTCAGCCACACCCGGTATCCCGCGCTGGCGGCCGGCGCGAGCGGCGAGCTGGTGCGGGCCGCGCAGTGCCTGCTGATCAGGGCGGGCTTCAACACCGGAGAGGGCGGGCCCAGCGGCACCTTCGACCCGACAACGGCCGATGCGGCCAGGCAGTTCCGCGCCTCGGTCGGCCTGCCCGCCGAGGGTGAGGTGGACGCGCACACCTGGACCGCGCTGCTGTCGGCCGGTTCCACGCCGACGATCCAGGACGGCTCCTCGGGCGGCGCCGTGCTCCGCGTGCAGCGCGCGCTCAACGCCGCGCGGTCGGCCGGGCTCACGGTGGACGGTCGGTTCGGACCGAGGACCACCGCCGCGGTACGCGACTACCAGTCCGCCAGCGGACTCGGCGTGGACGGGATCGTCGGCCCGAACACCTGGAAGGCGTTGCAGGCGGGTCGCTGAGCGGCGTCCTATGTCGAGAAAGGAGTGTGCGATGCGCAAGATTCTGGCGAGTCTGGCAACCGGCGTGCTGGTGGCCGGTGCCGCCGCGGTGGCGACCGTTCCGGCTGCGAGCGCCGCGGACCCGCCGAGCGGTTCCGAGCTGAGCGCCGTGGTGCAGCAGTGCGACCAGCAGGTGTCCAACGGCCGGTATGCCGAGCGGAGCGGCCAGTCGCGCACGGTGCCGGTCTGTGCCACTGGAAACGCGGTGCACTGGCGGTCCGGCATGACCATCGACTGCGATGGGCAGCGGACGGCGAAGTGCAACAGCTCGACCGACCCGACCTACTGGCACCAGACCGCGTGGCAGCAGCCGGACGGCAAGTACCTGAACGCCGAGAAGCTGCCGTACGTCGTGGTGCCCATCTCCACCTCCACCTGGGACCACTACGACTCCGGGATCACCGGTGGCACCGTGGTGGCCGTGGTGTACGAGGGCAGGGTGGTCTACGGCGTGGTGGGTGATCGCGGCCCGCGGGACGCGATCGGTGAGGCCTCCTACGCGCTGGCCGACGCGCTCGGTATCAACCCGAACCCGCGTACCGGCGGGGTTTCCGGCAAGGTGGTCGACTACATCGCGTTTCCCGGGGTGAAGGCGAGCCCGATCGAGGACAACGCGGACGCGGTGCGCAAGGGGCGGCAGGCCGCGGCGGACCTGGTGGCCGGCCGGGAGGGCTGCGTCGGCACCCAGCTCGACTTCACCAGCTACCCGGCGCTGGAGGCCGGCGCGACCGGGGACCGGGTGACGGCCGCGCAGTGCCTGCTGCGCGCGGCCGGGTACGACATCGGCGAGGGCGACCCGAGCGGCACCCTGGACGAGTCGACCATGGGCGCGGTGCGCGGGTTCCAGTCCGCGGTGGGACTGCCCGCCGAGGGAACGGTGGACGCGCACACCTGGACCGCGCTGCTGTCGGCCGGTTCCACTCCGCTGCTGCGGGAGGGCGCCACGGGCGAGGCGGTGTACCGGGTGCAGCGCGCGGTCAACGCGGCGACCGGCGCGCGCCTCGCGATGGATGGCATCTTCGGTCCGAACACCGCGGCCGGGGTGCGGGACTACCAGTCGGCCAGTGGACTCGGCGTGGACGGGATCGTCGGCCCGAACACCTGGCAGGCACTACAGTCGGGTACGTGATCACAGACCACTGTGAGGGTTATTCGGAACGACCCAGCGACCGCGGGCCGCCAGGCGCGTGCGGGAGGTCGTTGCAGGTCACAGTAGTGGTGACGCACGCTACGGACCTGAATAACCCGACATTTGAATAAGACCACTGTGTGCGCGGGAATCGGGCAGGAACTCCCCCTCGCTGCCCGATTCCCGCATTTTCTTGCCCGTCGCTCAGGCCAGCGCGGCGTCCATGGTGATCGTCGTGCCGGACAGCGCCTTGCTGACCGGGCAGCCGTCCTTGGCGGTCCGGGCCAGCTCGGCGAACCGCTCGGCGTCGAGGCCTTCGACCTCTGCCCGCAGGGTCAGGGCGACCCCGCTGATCTGGTAGCCCTCGGTGTCCGGGCCGAGGGTGACCTCCGCGCTGACGTCGATCCAGCTCGCGGTCAGGCCCTCCCTGAGGAACACCCCGGACAGGTTCATCGCGAGGCAGGACGAGTGCGCCGCAGCGATCAGCTCCTCGGGGCTGGTCTGGCCGTCCGGGTCGCCCGAGCGGGTCGGGAAGGACACCGGGAACTGGCCCGCGTTGGACGAGTCCAGGGTGACCTGTCCCTTGCCGGTGCGCAGGTCGCCTTCCCAGTGGGTGGTGGCATCGCGGCTGGGCATGACGTATCTCCTTCTGGGTAGGTTCCGGGTGCGGTCAGCATCCGGTGTTCGTGGAGCGGACCGTGGCGGTGAGGTCCCGCAGCCTGCGAATGAGGTCGCGGCGGCCCTCGTCGTCAAGGCCCATGGCGCAGCCGATCTCCCGCGGGATGCGCTCGGCCCGTTCGCGCAGCGCGGTGCCCGCCGGGGTGAGCCGGACGGCAACACTGCGCTCGTCCCCCGCCTGCCTGCTGCGGGTCAGCAGGCCACGGGCCTCCAGCCGTTTCAGCAGCGGGGACACCGTGCCGTAGTCGAGCTGTAGCGCGGCGCCGACCTCTTTCACCGGCCGGGCGTCGCGTTCCCACAGCACGAGCAGCACCAGGTACTGGGGGTAGGTCAGGTCCAGCTCCGCCAGCAGCGGCCGGTACAGGTCGGTGACCGCCCGGGACGCCGCGTAGAGCGCGAAGCAGGCTTGCTCCTCCAGTAGCAGGGCGCGATCGGCAGGGGGCATACGACAACCATAGCGCGCGATTACATCGTGCGCAATCTTTTTCGGCGAACGCCTACTGCAAGCCGACGAACTCGAGCATCTGCTCCACGGCGTGCGCGAAGAACTCACTGCTCGGGTCGACGCTGCCGACCAGTTGCCCGAACAGTTCGAAGCTGAGCATGCCGAAGAGCTGGGTCCAGGCGATCAGCACGCGGGTGAGCACCCTGCTCGGCAGTTCCGGAGCGACCTGCGCGGCCAGCCGGGTGGTCTGGATGTCCAACGTGGCGGAAAGGGATGGCCCGGTGAAAGCCGGTCGCACCCCGGTGGTGCCCCAGGCCAGCCGGACCACCCCGACCAGGGCGAGCGGGACCCGCGCGGCGGGCTCGACGGTGTCCTGTGGTGCGCGGTAACCGGGGACCGGCGAGCCGTAGATGAGCGCGTACTCGTGCGGGTGCGCCCTGGCCCACTTGCGGGCGGCGTGGCAGCACATCCGCCACTGCTCGATGGGCACCACCTCCCTGGCGGCCGCCTCCTCGACGGCCGCGCCGAGCGTGTTGTAGGCGTCGATGATCAGGGCGGTCAGCAGGTGGTCGCGGCTGGGGAAGTACCGGTAGAGAGCCGAGGACACCATGCCCAGCTTGCGGGAGACGGCGCGCAGGGACAGCCCGTCCGCGCCCACCTGGGCGAGCTGCCTGCGCGCTTCGTCCTTGATCTCCCTGGTCAGCTCCGCGCGGGCTCGTTCGCGTGCTGTGCGGCTGGTCGTCACCCCGGCAGTCTGCCATTTACGAGATCACTGCACAAATTAGAGAGCAATGCTCTTGACTGGACGCATCGCTCTCGTGTTCACTGCTCCTATTCGAGAGCACTGCTCTCGTGAGTGAAGGGAGAGCGCCATGAACACCACCGCCCGTTACCTCGAGCCCGGCCGCGCCGCCGGGGTGCTGAACACCGTCGTGACCGGCCTGACCCGGCTCGGAGTCAGCCTGTGGGGGAGCCGGGTGCTTGCCGTGCGTGGCCGGGTGAGCGGCGAGTGGCGCACCGTCCCGGTGAACGTGCTGACCTTCCGGGGCGAGCGCTATCTGGTCGCGCCGCGCGGGGAGACGCAGTGGGTGCGCAACCTGCGGGTGGCCGGGGGCGGCGAGTTGCGAGTCGGCAGCCGGGTCGAGGCGTTCGCCGCGACCCCGGTAGCCGATGCCGACAAGCCCGCGCTGCTGCGTGCCTACCTGCGGCGCTGGAAGTTCGAGGTAGGCGTCTTCTTCGACGGGGTCGACCAGGACGCACCGGAGCACCGCCTACGCGAGATCGCCCCGGACTACCCCGCCTTCCACCTCCGCGGTAGGTGAAGGTGCGGGGTTACCGGGTGCGCTCGAAAACGGCGGCGAGGCCCTGGCCGCCGCCGATGCACATGGTCTCCAGGCCGTAGCGGGCCTGGCGGCGGTCGAGCTCGCGCAGCAGGGTGGTGAGGATACGCACGCCGGTCGCCCCGACCGGGTGGCCGAGCGAGACCCCGGAGCCGTTCACGTTGGTCCGCGCCCAGTCCGCCTCGCCGAACTTCCACTCCGCGGTGCAGGCCAGCACCTGCGCGGCGAATGCCTCGTTCAGCTCGATCAGGTCCATCTCGCCGAGGGTGAGCCCGGCACGGGTCAGCGCCCGCTCGGTGGCCGGCACCGGGCCGATGCCCATGGTGCGCGGGGGAACCCCGGCCGCCGCCCAGCTCACCAGCCGGGCGAGCGGGCGCAGGCCCAGCTCGGCGGCCTGTTCCGGGGTAGTGACCAGGCAGGCCGCCGCGCCGTCGTTCTGCCCGCTCGCGTTGCCCGCGGTCACCGTGGCCTCCGGGTCCTGCCTGCCGAGCACCGGCCGCAGCTTCGCCAGGGACTCCATCGTGCTGTCCGCCCTGGGATGCTCGTCCCGCTCGACGGTCGGACCAGGCTCCCCGCGCTTGCCCGGTGTCGGAACCGGCACGATCTCCTCGGCGAACCGGCCGTCCTCGATCGCCGCCACCGCGCGCTGGTGTGAGCGCACCGCCAACTCGTCCTGCGCGATGCGGGAGATCCGGTACTCGCGCCGCAGGTTCTCCGCCGTCTCCAACATCCCGCCCTCGACGGGGTGGTGCACCCCGCCCGCGGTGACCCTGGCGCGTGCCAGCCGATCCTTCAGCTCGACGCCGGGACCGCGAACGCCCCAGCGCATCGCGTCGGAGTAGAACTCGACCTGGCTCATGCTCTCCGCGCCACCGGCGATCACCACATCGGCGGCGCCGGTCTGCACCCGCATCGCGGCGTCCAGCACGGCCTGCAGGCCGGAGCCGCAGCGGCGGTCCACCTGCAGCCCGGCGACCTCCACCGGCATGCCCGCGTCCAGCGCGGCGACCCTGCCGATCGCCGGCGCCTCGCCGTTCGGGTAACACTGGCCGAACAGCACGTCCTCCACCGTGCCGGGCGGCATCCCGGTGCGCCGCAGCAACTCGCGCAGTACCGCGGTGGCCAGCTCCGTCGCCGGAACCTCGCGGAACACCCCGCCGAATCGCCCGACCGGCGTCCTGACCGGCTCACAGACCACGGCTGTACGCATACCGAACCTCCATTCGCAAACCGCACACGGCTCACCGGCCACAGTAGCGGGGTCAGCGCACGGCGTCCCGGTGGGCGAGCTCACGGATGGAGTCCCAGGCGCTCACCACGGCCTTGGTGAACCGAACGTACTCGTGTGCGTTGCCGGTCGCGTAGAACTGGCTGGTCATGGTCCGCGCGATGAAGTCGTTGCGTGGCGCGCCGGCCAGCTCCGCCCAGGCCAGCTCGCTCCCGGCGACAGTGAACGTCGGACCGGTGGGCGTCGACCTGCCCACCTCCACGATTCGTCCTTTGTAGACTCGGATATGCGCTTCCTCGTCGCCGCAGCGGAACCCGAGCGTGCCGTCCATCGGCCTGGTCGCGGAGACGAAATCCTCGTTGCGTTCCAGGGTGTCGCACAGCAACTCGGCCCACGCGACCGAGCCGAAGTCGGTGCGGACATGCCGCTCGTCCGGCGTGGCCTGCCGGGTCGGGATGGTGAAACTGCCGGTGCCGTCGCCGAGCACGGTGTCGTCCTGGCCGGCGAGCACCAGATGCCGGTGCAGCAGGCCCCAGCCGTCTCCGCCTGCCCGGCACCGGGTCACCGTCGCGGTCAGCCGAACTCGATCACCCCGGCGCACCGGGGCGTGGAAGCTCCACCGCAGGTCGTTCAGCACGCCCTGATCGGAAACCAGTAGGGTCACGGTCGCCAGGGAGGCCACGGTGGACGGTTGGGATGTGGTGATCGTGGTGTTGCCGAGCTCGCCGTGCTGGCCTACCCGGAAGTCTTCGAGGTAGTGGCTCCAGATCTGCGTGGCCTCGCTCATCTCGCCTCCAGCAACGCGAGGGCATACCGGGCGTAACGACGCTCCGTCTCTTCCGGCGTTGGGGGCCCGCCCGCGGCGGGGCAGTCCGGCACCCCCACGCACATGGCCAGGATGGCGCGACCGGCCTGGTCCGGGTAGGGGGTGTGGAACACGCCCGCGGCCACCCCCTCCGCCACCAGGTCGGCGAACAGGCGCCGATGCTGGTCCTGTGCGCGGGTCACGTGCAGGCAGGCGCCCTCGTCCAGGTACCGGTACTCGCTGTGCACGATGCGGCTCTCGGCCTGCCGCTCGAGGTCGAACCGGACGTAGGCGCCCACGGCGGCGCGCAGCCGCTCGGTCACCGAGCCGCCCGCCGCCTGGACGGCCGCCCGCGTGTCGGCGAGTTGGTCGTCGCTCGCCCTGTGCAACAGGGTCACCAGCAGGTCGGACTTGGAGTCGACGTAGTTGTAGACATTCGCGAGAGTGACCTCGGCGAGTCCGGCGATCTGGCGCATGGTCGCTCCGTGGAAGCCGCGAGTGGCGAAGGCGTCGAGTGCGGCGCGAAGAATGGCCTGCTCGACCACCGAACGCCTGGACGAACGCTCGTTCACCCGGGCAAACCTAGGCCAGTTCGATTGAATTATCAATGAGAAATCGGGCGAGCGAATCCGGCCGGACGGCCTACCTTCGCTTGCCCCACATGCCGGTGAGACAGTCATGGTGACCTTCAGGGGCCGTCGAAGGCGGGGAGCATGAGGATCGCCGAGGCGGCCCGCTCCGGCCTCGTGCGCCTGGATACCCGCGCGCTCACACCCGCCCCCTCGCTTCGGTTCCCGGTACTGTGAGACGCGACACGTCTGAATGTCAACCCTGCGTGGGCAGAAATGTCGGCACCGCGGCCGCGCTTCACCAGCGTTTCACCACGACCGGGCCGGTCAGGAGAGGGCAAGGGCCAGGTACCGGGTATCCAGGTACTCGTCGATGCCCTCGGCTCCGCCCTCCCGGCCGAAGCCGGAGGCCTTGACACCGCCGAACGGCGCGGCCGCGTTGGACACCAGTCCGGTGTTCAGGCCGACCATCCCGGTGCGCAACCGTTCGCCCACGCGCACCGCGCGCTCAAGGTCCCGGGTGTAGAGGTAGGCGACCAGGCCGAACTCGGTGTCGTTCGCCTGACGTAACGCGTCCTCCTCGTCACTGAAAGTGGTCACCGGCGCGACCGGCCCGAACACCTCCTCGCGCAGGATGCGTGCCTGCCCCGGCACATCGGCGAGCACGGTCGGCGAGTAGAAGAACCCGGTGCCGCCGGGGGTGCTGCCGCCGGTGGTTACCCGGGCACCCTGGTCGGTCGCGTCCGCGACGAGCTCGACCACCTTGTCCCGCTGCTCGATGCTGACCAGCGGGCCGACCGAGACACCGTCCGTCAACCCGTGCCCGACCCGCAGCGAGCCGAGCTCCTCGGTGAGCCTGCGGGTGAACTCCTCGGCCACCGGCTCGGCGACGTGGAACCGGTTGGCGGCCACGCAGGATTCGCCGTTGTTGCGCAGCTTCGCGGTGACCGCGCCCCGCACCGCCGCGTCCAGGTCGGCATCGGAGAACACCAGGAACGGCGCGTTGCCACCGAGCTCCATCGACATACGCTGCAGGTTGGGCGCGCATCGCCGCACGAGATCGCGACCGACCTCGGTGGAGCCGGTGAAGGACAGCTTGCGTACTCGTGCGTCGGCCAGTATCGGGTCCACCACCCGGCTCGCCGAGGTGCTCGGCAGCACGTTCAGCACGCCTGCGGGCAGCCCGGCCTCTTCCAGCAGGGCCACCAGGCCGAGCATGGAGATCGGGGTGAGCCGCGCCGGTTTCACGATCATCGTGCAGCCGGCCGCGATCGCCGGGCCGATCTTGCGGGTGCCCATCGCCAGCGGGAAGTTCCACGGCGTGATCAGCAGGCAGGGGCCGACCGCCTGCTTGGTGACGATGGTCCGGCCGCCCCCCGCCGGGCTGCGCGTGTACCGGCCGTCGATCCGCACCGCCTCCTCGGCGAACCAGCGGAAGAACTCGGCCGCGTAGGTCACCTCGGCCCGTGACTCCGGCAGGCTCTTGCCCATTTCCAGGGTCATCACGGTGGCCAGGTCCTCGGTGCGTTCGGTGATCAGTTCCCAGGCCCGGCGCAGGATCTCGGCGCGCTGCCGGGGCGCGGTGGTGGCCCAGTCCTCCTGCGCGCGGACCGCGGCCTCGACGGCCCGCCGCGCGTCGGTGGGTCGCGCGTCGGCGACATCGCACAACCACTGCTCGTCACCGGGGTCGTGCACCCCGAAGGTAAGGCCGTCGGTGGCGTCGGCGAACCGGCCGTCCAGGTAGAGCTGCTTGGGCGCCTTGTCTATCAGTGTGTTCATCTCCGCTGGTTACCCAGCGAAGCGGCCGCGCATGCCGTTGGCGGCCGCCTGCCATGTCGGCCAGCCGACATGGCAGGCGGCGGCCGTCAACGTTGCCTGCGGTAGAGGCGCATCGTCAGGGCACCGAACACCAGGGTCAGCGCGGCGCAGGAGGCCAGCACCAGCAGCAGCTGGCCCGCGGTCGCGGTGCCGTGCATCAGCCCGCGCACGGCGGTCGCCGCGTGACTGATCGGGTTCACCTCGACGAACGCCCTGAGCCATCCCGGCAGGCTGGCGGGCAGCACGAAAATGTTGCTCAGGAACACCAGCGGGAACACCACCAGCATGCTGGTGCCGGAGATCGACTCGGGCTTGTTCAGCAGCAGGCCGAGCGTGGTGAAGATCCAGCCGACGCTGAACGCGAACACCAGCAGCAGCACCGCGGCCAGCAGCACCCCGCCGACCCCGGCCGCGGGCCGGAAGCCCAGCGCGAGGCCGAGCCCGATCGTCACGGTCATCGAGATCACGAACCGGAGCACGTCACCGGACAGCTTGCCGACCAGGTTCGCCGGCTGCCAGATCGGCAACGTGCGGAACCGGTCGAAGATGCCCGTGGCCAGGTCGGTGTTCAGGGATACCCCGGTGTAGACGCTCATCAGGGTCACCAACTGCACCAGCACCCCGGGCAGCAGGTACTGCAGGTACTGCTCGGTGGAACCGGCGATGGCCCCGCCGAACAGGAAGTTGAACAGCAGCATCATGCTCGCCGGGGTGGCGATCACGTCGATCAGCTGCTCGGGGCTGTGCTTGACGTGCAGGAGGGCCCGCCAGGAGAAGGTGAGCGTGGCGGTCGACCTGCTCGGCGGCGCGGGCCGGGAACGGTCGGCCAGCGCGCCGAGCAGGTTCGGTTGGACGGTAGGAATGTCGCGAGCTACCGGAACGGCGGTCACACTGCCTCCTTTTCGGACGTTTGGTCGGCCGGATGTCCGGTCAGGGCAAGAAACACCTCGTCCAGGCTTGGTTGGCCGAGGGAGAAGGACGGGGTCTCGATCCCGGCGGCGGACAGCCGGGCCAGCGCCGGACCGACGCTGGATTCCTCGGTTACCAGCGTGGACAGGCTGGTCGGGTCAGCTCCCGGCTGAACCTCGGCGCCGAGTGCCGCCGCCAGCAGCTCCCGTGCCTCCGCGCGCCGGCCGGCGTCCCACAGCCGGACGTGCAGTACCCCGCCACCGATCGAGGACTTCAGCTCGTCGCTGGTGCCCTCGGCGATGACCCGGCCGTGGTCGATCACCGCGATCCGGTCGGCGAGCTGGTCGGCCTCCTCGAGATACTGCGTGGTGAGCAGTACGGTCGTGCCACCGGCGACCAGCGCGCGCACGATCGCCCAGACCTGGTTGCGGCTGCGCGGGTCGAGGCCGGTGGTCGGTTCGTCCAGGCACATCAGGTCCGGGGTGGTCACCAGCCCGGCCGCGATATCCAGCCGGCGACGCATGCCGCCGGAGTAGGTGCCGACCCTGCGGTCGGCGGCGTCGGTGAGGGAGAGGGCTTCCAGTAGCAGCTCCGCCCTGCGCCGGGCGGAGATCCGGGAATGGCCGAGCAACCTGCCGAGCAGGAGCAGGTTCTCCCGGCCGGTGATTTCCTCGTCCACCGAGGCGAACTGCCCGGTGAGCCCGATCCGGCTGCGGACCGCGTCCGGCTCGGCGACGATGTCGTGCCCGAACACGTGCGCCGTCCCGGCGTCCGGCCGCAGCAGGGTGGCGAGCATTCGGATGGTGGTGGTCTTTCCGGCTCCGTTCGGCCCCAGTACCCCGTAGACGACACCCGGCGGCACGGCCAGGTTCACCCCGTCGACGGCGCGTGTGCTGCCGAAGCTCTTGCGTAGTTCGGAGGCCTCGATGGCGTATCGCGGGCGTGCAGTACCGCTCAACACTTCTCCTCGAATCTGAGCGTGACCGGTTCGCCCACCGGCGCAGCGCGGCAGGCGAATCCGAACTGAATGGATGGCAGGCTGATTTCCTGCGAACAAAAACTCTACCCGGGAATCGCGTGAGAACCAAATACGCGAACCGTCGTTCGCGTTTATTACGAATGTGGGTAGATGGCGTTCAGAACGTCACGTCGACCCGGCGTGCCCCGCGAAAAGGCGGCAACGACTCGGCCTCCCGCTCGATGGCGGCCCGCGTGGGTCCGACCGCTTCGGTGAACGTCTCGACGCGCACGGTGAGCGTGTTGCCCCGCTTGCGCGGGCGCCACAGCCCGGCGACCTCGCCGTCCACCATGAGCACCCCGGGATTCCCGCTCGTGCGCCAGACTTGCTTGCGTAACGCGGGTTCGGTGACCAGGCAGCCGCGATCCCTCGTGCCGAGTAAGGGGTCGTGCGCCGGCAGCAGCAGTGCGCCGCGGGTGGACGGTGGTTCGCGCAGCAGCGCCAGATCCGGTCGCCGGATCCAGCGACCGCGGTCCGCGTAGCGCACCTCGACCAGTTCGTCGGGGAGCAGATCGAATGATCGCCGTGCGTATTCCGGTGACACCCCGGCCCAACTCGCGAACTCCGTGGCATCGGAAGGCCCGTGGCAGCGCAGGTATCGGCGGACGAGTTCGGCGCGGGCCGCGATCGGTTCCATGCGCGGCAACGCGGCACCCAACCATTGCCAGGGCAACGCGAACCGGGCGGCCCCGCGGGCGGGGGAATGGATGACCAACTCGCCGTGCAACCCGACGACATAGAGCGCGAAGCGGACCAGGCTCTGCCCGTAGGTGTTGTGCCCGAGGCCGTCCGGTTCCCGCCATGCCGTGCGCATCCGCGCGGGGAGCTTCTCGACGACGCGTTCGGCCAGCTCGACCCCGAGCTCGTCCTTGGTCAGCATCCGGCCGTCCAGCACGGCGGGCAGTGCCTCCCTGGTGTACCGCACCGCCTCGCTCGCGCTGAGCCCGAATCGCGCGAGGTGGTCGGCCGCGCCCCGGATGAAGCGCAGGCAGGACTCCTCGTCATCCGGGAGCGCACCGGTGGTGAACACCGCCGCGTCCGCGGTCGGCACCACATGCGGTGCTCCGCGCACGCTCCACAACTGGACCAGCGTCTTGCCGGTGTCCAGCGCCTCGGCCACGTGCTCAGGGGTGAGGCCGGCCAGCCGGGCGTGCAGGGCCTGCGCCGCGGAGCCCGGCGGAGTGTGCTGAATCCCGATGGCGCCGGCCGCGGGCAACAACTCCTCGGCCGGGCCGCGTTCGGCGAGTCGGTGCTGGGCAAGGCGGTACCGCAGTACCTGCCGTCGCTCGACGGTCACCATGCGGTCACGGTAGCGGCGCGACGCAACCACCGCCGGGCCTCGGCACGTCCCGGCGGTATGCGTGTGCTGCTGCTCCCTGCCGCCCTGCTGGCGCTCGCCGTCACCGGATGCGCCGGCGAGACCCGGCGAGCCTGCACGTTGATCGCCGCCACTGGCGGGATCGAGGTCGAGGTGGCACAGCGGTTGGCGGCCAGGGCCGACCGGGCGACGTTGACCGCCTGCTGGGCGGGCTCCTGCCGGACCGGGCAGGTGCGCGAGTTCGTTCCGCTGTCCGACCTGCCCGCTGCCCCGGTGCGGGTCACGCTCCGGCTGTCCGGCCCCGATCTCGCCGTGGCGGAGACTACCCGGCTCACCCCCGAGGTGACCTATCCCAACGGTCCTGGTTGCCCGCCCGAGACCGCCAGGGCGAGGGTACGGATGGACGTGACCGGAACGCTCCGCGCGGGCTGACCAGTCGTGTTACGTTCTAAGCGTCCTGTAAGTGACGTGGTGGAGGGTCGGATGCGGATCGGTGCCCAGCTCAGCTACGCCGGTGGGTTCACCGAGGCGGTCGCGGAGGTCGCGGAGCAGGAACGTGCCGGCCTGGACATCGTGTTCGTGCCGGAGGCGTACTCCTACGACGCGGTTAGCCTGCTGGGGTATCTCGCGGCCAGGACGGAGCGGGTCGAGCTGGCCTCCGGCATCCTGCAGATCTACACCCGAACGCCGGCGCTGACCGCGATGACCGCGGCCGGGCTGGACTATGTCTCGGACGGCCGGTTCACCCTCGGCCTCGGCGCGTCCGGGCCGCAGGTGATCGAGGGTTTCCACGGCGTGCGTTACGACGCGCCGATCGGCCGGACCAGGGAGATCGTGGAGATCTGCCGGCAGGTGTGGCGGCGCGAGCGGGTGGAGTACGAGGGCAGGCACTACCGCATCCCGCTGCCCGCCGAGGAGGGCAGCGGGCTCGGCAAGCCGCTGAAGCTGATCAACCACCCGGTGCGCGAGCGGATCCCGATCCTGCTGGCCGCGCTGGGACCGAAGAACGTCGCGCTGACCGCGGAGCTGGCCGAGGGCTGGCAGCCGATCTTCTTCTACCCGGAGAAGGCGGGTGAGGTCTGGGGAGGCCCGCTGGCCGAGGGTAAGGCCAAGCGTGCTCCCGAACTCGGTGAGCTCGACGTGGTGGCCAGCCTGCCGCTGGCCATCGGCGAGGACGTGGAGCACCTGCTGGAGCCGTACCGGCACATGGTGGCGCTGTATGTGGGCGGGATGGGCGCGCGGGGCAAGAACTTCTACAACGACCTCGCGATCCGCTACGGCTTCGCGGACGCGGCCAAGGAGATCCAGGATCTCTACCTGGACGGTAAGAAAGCCGAGGCGGCCGCCGCCGTGCCCGACGAGTTGCTGCGCGCGATCTCGCTGGTCGGCCCGCTCGGCTTCGTCAAGGAACGGGTCGCCGCCTTCGCCGAGGCCGGGGTCACCACCCTGCTCGTGCACCCGCTGGCCGACACCGCCGCCGAGCGCGTCAACCTGATCAGCCAACTCCGCGACATCACCGGCTGACCCGACGCCCCCGCGTGTTTGCCCCCCACGTAACCGAGTTTGCTGTCCACGCGCGTGAGTTTGCCGCTCACGTGCACGAGTTTGCCGTTCCCGTACGGGGCCGCCGCGACCTCCGCCCGGCAACTCGCCACCCTCCGCGAGGTCGGTAAGCGCCGCGACGTCGCGTTCGGTGCGACGGTCGCCGTGCCGGGACACCAGGGACCGCGCGGGCGGTGCGCTGACGCTCTCCCCGCGCGCGTGGTCCGGGGCGATCGCGGCGTGGCGGGCGACGCGCTGACGTGGGGGGCAAACTCGCCTACGCGAGCGGCAAACTCGGTTACGTGGGGGGCCAACACGGTTACGCGAGCGGCAAACACGGTTACGTGGGGGGCCAACACGCCGGGGTCGAGCCCGGACCCCCCGAGGTCCGGGCTCGACCGTCCCCCATGCCTCAGCCGACGTCGCGCCTGCGGAAGGCGGTCAGGCCGGCGCCGAGGGCGATCACCGCGAGCGCGGTCAGCCACACCAGCGGCGTCGCGGTGAACTCGCCGCCGGGCAGTTTCGGGATGTGCGTGAACGGCGAGACGTCCATCAGCAACTGCGGTAGTTGCACCACCGGACCGAACATGCTGATCAGCACGGCGACCGCGAGCACGCCCCAGGCCGCGACCGAGTACTTCGGCCAGATACCGAAGAGCGCGACGGCGATCCCGACGATCAGCCAGACCGCGGGCAACTGTGCCAGGGTGCCGGTCAGCACGTCCCCGACGGCGCCGGGGACGTCGTCCACCCGCAGGCCGTGCGCGAGGCCGACCCCGACCCCGCCGAGCACGGTCACCAGCGCGGTGCCGAGGAAGGCGAACACCAGGTGGCTCCCGGTCCAGCCGAGCCTGCTGACCCGGGTGGCCAGCAGGGGTTCGGCCCGGTAACCGACCTCCTCGCCGCGCATCCGCAGGGTGGCCTGCACCCCGTAGATCGCGGCGATCACGCCGAACATCCCGGTCATCGCGGCGAGGAAGGCCTGGATCATGCCCTCCGATCCGCCCATCCGCGCGAAGATCTCCCGCGCCTGCGCGCTGTCCCCGATGATGTCGGTGATGCCGCTTGCGATCGAGCCCATCAGCACCCCGGACACCGCGAACGCGACGGACCAGCCGATCAGCGATCCCCGGTGCAGCCGCCAGGCCAGCGCGAACGGGCTACGCAGCCCGGGTGCCGCGGTGGCGGGGCCGGGCCGCGACCGGATCAGCCCCGCGTCGAAGTCCCGCCGGGGCAGCAGCGCGTATCCGGCGGCGCCGACGACCAGCGCGGCGCCCAGCGCGAGCCCGAGCACCCACCAGCGCTCGCCGGCGAACGCCCTGATCTGTTGCGTCCAGCCGATCGGGGACAGCCAGGACAGCCAGGTCGCCTCGCTGGAGTCCCCGACACCGCGCAGCAGGAAGGTGATGCCGAGCACGGCCGAGGCCATTCCGTTGGCCGTCCGCGAGTACTCGGCGAGCTGCACGGCAGCCGCCGCGATCGCGGTGAACACCAGCCCGGCCCCCGCGGTGGACAGCCCGAACGCCCAGGCTCCCGGCACGGCGACCCCCGTGCCCAGCAGGAACAGCGACTGCAGCACACCGATCAGCACGCTGGCGCCACCCGCGACGATCACCCCGGCCGTCAGCATCGCGAAGCGCCCCACCACGGTGGAACCGAGTAGCTCGCCACGGCCGGTGTCCTCCTCGGCCCTGGTGTGCCGGGTGACCGTGAAGATCGCCATCAGACCGATCATCACCGCCATGAACCCGATCAGTCGCCAGGCCAGGAAGCCGCCCGCGGTGGAGAGGTCGAAGGCCGGGCCGTACAGCAGCGAGATCGAGGGGTTGTTGCCCATCGCGGCGGTCAGCCCGGCCCGCTCGGCCTCGGTCGGGTAAAGCTGCTCGTAGGCGCCCGCCGTGCTGGCCGGCATGACACTGAGCAGGACGATCCACAGCGGCAGGATGATCCGGTCCCGGCGCAGCGCGTGCCGCACCAGGTGCCGCGTTCCGACGAGTGGCCTGCTCATGCCGTCGCCTCCGTGCTGTGCCTGCCGGAGGCCTGCTCGGTGTAGTGCCGCAGGAAAAGCTCTTCCAAGGTGGGCGGCTGGCTGGTCAGGCTGCGCACGCCGATCTGGGTGAGCTGCCGCAGCGCCTCGTCCAGCGCGCTGGTCTCCACGTCGAAGCGCACGGTGTTGCCCTCGATCTTCAGGTCGTGCACGTTCTCCAGCCGGGAAAGGCCGTTCGGGTGCGCGGCCAGCTCGGCGAAGATCGAGGTGCGGGTCAGGTGGCGCAGGTCGGCCAGCGTGCCGGACTCCACCGTGCGGCCGTTGCGGATGATGCTGACCCGGTCACACAGCGCCTCCACCTCGGCCAGGATGTGGCTGGACAGCAGCACGGTGCGGCCCTGCTCACGCTCCTCCTGGATCGCGTACTGGAAGGTGGCCTCCATCAGCGGGTCCAGCCCGGCCGTGGGCTCGTCCAGGATCAGCATGTCCACATTGGACGACAGTGCGGCGACGATGGCGACCTTCTGGCGGTTGCCCTTGGAGTAGGCGCGGCCCTTCTTCTTCGGGTCGAGATCGAAGCGCTCGATGAGCTCCTTGCGACGGCGCTGGTCGAGTCCACCGCGCAACCGGCCGAGCAGGTCGATGACCTCGCCGCCGGAGAGGTTGGGCCACAGGCTGACGTCACCGGGCACGTAGGCGAGGCGACGGTGCAGGCTCGCGGCGTCTTTCCACGGATCGCCACCGAGCAGCCGCACGTTGCCGGAGTCCGGACGCAACAGACCCAGCAGCACCCGGACGGTGGTGGACTTCCCGGAGCCGTTGGGGCCGAGGAAGCCGTGCACCTCCCCGGGAGCGACATCGAGGTTCAGCCCGTCGAGGGCCTTGGTCCGACCGAACGCCTTGTGCAGGTCGGAAACGGAGATGGCGTTGTCCATGCCCCGGAAGGTACTGTTATTTCACAAACTTGTGAAGTTAAGAAAACATATAGATCAGGTGATCAACCCGATCGTGATTGGAGAGGATGGACCCATGTCGATCAGGCCCCAGTCCCAGCGTGACCCAGGTACCGAGACCGTGCATCGCGACGAGGACGCCGTCCGTCACTACGTGGAGCGGCTCGCGCTCGTGCTGAACGAGATCGGTGTGCAGCGGATGTCGGCCCGCGTGTTCGCGACCCTGATGACGACCGACAGCGGCAAGATGACGGCCGCCGAGCTCGCCGAGCAGCTCTCGGTGAGTCCGGCGGCCATATCCGGTGCGGTGCGGTTCCTCGACCAGATCGGCCTGGTCGCCAAGGAGCGGGAGCCGGGTGCCCGCCGGGACCACTACCGGCTCCAGGACGATCTCTGGTACGCCACCTTCCTCAAGCGCGACCGGATGATGACCATGTGGCGGGACGCCACGCTCGAGGGTGTACACGTTCTCGGTCCGGGTACCCCGGCGGGCAAGCGGCTCGCCGATATGACCGACTTCCTCGAGTTCATGCTCAAGGAGATCCCGGAGTTGTTCGCCAGGTGGAAGGCGCAGCACGAGAGCCAGCAGCGGTAGGTGCGCCGGATGTGCGCCGTGGTTGATGTCCGGCTAATTTGATAACTATGTTATCGCTACGGCCGGCCATGGCCGTACCCGGCTGAGTCGCGGCTTCCCGTGTGAGTATGGGTGCCGTGACCAGTACCGATTTCGCGGCGCCGCACTGGCTGGTCCAGCTCCTGCGCAGCACGCCGGAGCCGACGCCGTGGAACCGGGTGGTACGCGCCGCGCTGGCGCTGGCCGGGCCTCCCGCGGTCGGGTTCGCCCTGGGTGACCTCGCCCTAGGCGCGCTGGTGTCGACCGGCGCGTTGCCCACCGTGCTGGCCGACTCGGCGGGCTCCTACCGCTACCGCGCCGTGCGGCTCGGCGGCGCCGTGCTGGCCGCCACGCTCGGCTTCGGTACCGGCCTGCTCACCGGCTGGGCCCCGGTGCTGTCCATGCTCGCCGTGGTCGGGGTCGCGGCGGTCTCGGCGCTGATCAGCACCGCGGGCAGCAACGCCTCGGTGGCCGGGCTGCAGTTGCTGGTGTTCGCGGTGCTCGGCACCGGGCAGCACGCCATGAACATCGACCCTGGCGTGGCCATGCTCTGCTTCCTCGGCGGGGCCGCATGGGGGCTGCTGGTGGCGCTGGCCGCGTGGGCGGTGCGCGCGACCTCCCCGGAGCGCGGCGCCGTGGCGCAGGTGTACATCGAGCTCGCCGCCATGCTCTCCGCCCAGGACGACGAGACCCGCCGCGCGTCCCGGTACCAGCTGACCACCGCGCTGAACACCGCCTACGACCGGCTGCTGGAGGCGCGATCCTGGTTGTCCGGCCGGGACGCGACCTACCGCGGGCTGCTCAACCTGCTGGCCGCGAGCACCCCGGCCGTGGAGGCCGCGGTGGCCATGGTGAACGCCAGGCGGCACGCCCCGCCCGAGCTGGTGGACCACCTCACCGCCGTGGCCACCTCGGTGCTCGCTCGCGCGCCGCTGCCGCCCGCGCCCGCGGCCGAGCCCGCGGATCCGGCGCTGGCCGCGCTGTACGCGGGTCTGGCCAGGATCGACAACGGGACCGAACGCAAGCGCAGCGAGCGCGTGCCGGTTCGTACCCAGCTACGCGAGTGGGCGGACTCGGTGATCTCCGGCCCGCTCACCTGGCTGACCACGCTGCGGCTGGTGCTGTGCGTGGCGCTGGCCGAGGTGGCCGCGTTGCTGGTGCCGGTCGAGCGTTCGTACTGGATCACGCTGACCGTGGGCATCGTGCTGAAGCCGGACTTCGGTTCGGTGTTCGGCCGGGCGGTGTTGCGCGGGCTCGGCACCGTGGTCGGCGTCGGTATCGGCGCGGCCGTGCTCGGGCTCGGGGTGCACGGCTGGGCGCTGGTGCTGCTGATCGCGCTGTTCGCCGGTGGGGTGGCCGCCGGCAAGACCCGCAACTACGGGATCCTGAGCGCCTTCGTCACCCCGCTGATCATCTTGCAGATGGACCTCGCCAGCCGGGGCGACTGGGCGCTGGTGTTCGCGCGGCTGGTGGACACCCTGATCGGCTGCGCGATCGTGTTGGTGTTCGGCTACCTGCTGTGGCCGGGCAGCAGGCGCCCCCGGGTCGGCGGGAAACTGGCCGAGGTCGCCGACGCCGTTGGCCGCTACGTGGAGCACGGGCTGCGGGCCACCGGCTCGGCCGACCAGCGGGCGGAGCGTTCCCGCTACCGCCGCCGTGCCTACCGCGGGCTGACCGACCTGCGCACCGCTTTCCAGCAGGTCGTGGTCGAGCCCTCGCCCGCGGGCAGGCAGGCGACCGCCTGGTGGCCCGCGATCGTCGGCCTGGAACGCGTCACCGACGCGGTGACCGAGGTCGTGGTGACCGTGGAGCAGGGTGCCCCGGAGCCGGACCCGGAGGATGTGCGACTGCTCACCGTGGCGCTCGCGGAGTTCGCCGCCGCCGTTCGCGAGCAACGTGAGCCCGCCGACCAGCGGTTACCCGCCGCGCAACAGCTTGCCGGGGTGGTCGAGCAGGTGGCGGCCGCCTTCGCGGCGGTACGCGGCCCGCGGGGGTGACGGCACGCTCGCCATGTTGCGAGATCCGGCTGGTGCGGTTTGATGGGTAGTGTCGCGTATGTGAAGTGAGGAGTTCCGATGGGAATCAACTTCGGCGAGATGAAGCAGAAGGCTCAGGAACAGCTGGGCAAGCACAGCGACAAGGTGGAGCAGGGGCTGGACAAGGCGGGCAAGTTCGCCAAGTCCCGGTTCGGCGACCACTCCGAGAAGATCGACAACGCCACCCGGAAGGCCAAGGACGCGCTGCACCGCGGCGCGGGGGATGAGGGCAAGGAGCCGCCGAACGACCAGGGTGGCGGCCAGCGGCCACCGCAAGGCCAGTAACAGCCGGCTACGCCACCTCGCCGAGCGCGGTGCTGCCGTCGATCCCCACGATCCGGCCGCCGCGCTCGCCGAGCGCGCACAGGCCGTCCCGGGCGTCCGGCGCGGCCAGGCTGACCTGCACCGCGGCCCGGGCGGCACCGCGCAGGTCGGCGATGCGGCGCGCGCCCTCGTGCCCGGCGTTCAGCGTGGCCGCCAGCCCTCCGGTGGAGGCCAGCGAGCCGCGGGCCGCCCCCAGCCTGCCGAGCGCCTCGTCCAGCACCGGCAGCAACGCCTCCCGGTTGCCCTCGGTCATCGCCCGCACCAGCTCCGGCCGGCTGCCGGCCACCCTGGTGCCATCGGTGAAGGACCCGGCGGCCAGTGACGCGGCCAGCGGGCCGCCGTAGGCTCCGGTCGCGGCGAGCACGGCCGCGAGCAGGTGCGGCAGGTGGGAGATCCGGGCGACGGCCTCGTCGTGCACGGCCGCCGCCACCGGCACCACGTGCGCGCCGAGTTCGATCGCCAGGGTGGACACCTCGGCCCAGGCCGCCAGGTCGGTGTCCGGTTCCACGCAGGCCACCCAGGCCGCGCCCGTGAACAGGGCCGGGTTGCCCGCGGCCCAGCCGGAGGAGGTCCCGCCTGCCATCGGGTGCCCGCCGACGAACCGGGCGCCCGGGGCCAGCCGCCGCACGGATGCCAGCACGGGCGCCTTCACGCTGGTCACATCGGTCAGCAGGCAGGAGGGCGCCTGCTCGGCCACGAGCCGTAGCACCTCGTCCAACCCGGTCAGCGGCACGGCGAGCACCACGATCGCGTCCCGCTCGGCCGCCTTGCGTAGCGCACCCGCGACGTCGGTGCCCACCTCGTAGCCGTCGGCCACGGCCGTCTCGGCATCCACCGCGGACTCAGTGGCGCCCCAGGTCGTCCTGCCGCCGGCGCTCGCGGCCCGCAACAGGGAGCCGCCGATCAACCCGAGTCCGATCACGCAGACATCTCGCACGAGCGACATCTTGCCGTATCGGGCAAACCCCGTGGAGTACACCAACTCAGTGGGCCGGAGCGCGCAGCGCGTCCAGCGCGAAAGCCGCGTACATCGCCACACCGTGCGGGAGGGCGTCCTCGTCGTAGTGCACCCGGTTGGAGTGGTTCGGCGCGGCCTCCTCGGGCGGGGTTCCCGGTGGGCAGGCGCCGAGAAAGGCGAAGGCCCCCGGTACCCGCTGCAGCACGTAGGAGAAGTCCTCGGCCCCCATCAGCGGTTCCGCCATGGTCTCCGCCCGCTCGGCCCCGAGCACCTCGCCGGCCAGCTCGAGCACGCGATCGGCCATGGCGGGGTCGTTCGCGGTCACCGGGTAGCCGGGCTCGACGTCCGCGGAGACCCGGCAGTGGTGCGCCTCGCCGACGTGCTCGCAGATCCGCGGCAGCTCCTCCCGGATCCGGGCGCGGGCCCGCTCGGACAGGGTGCGGATCGTGCCCTCCAGCTCCGCGGTCTCCGGGATGATGTTGCTGGTCGTGCCGGCGGCGATCCGGGTCACCGACAGCACGGCAGGGTCGAACACGTTGATCCGCCTGGTGACCATGGTCTGCAGCGCGCCGACCATCGCGGCCGCGGCCGGCACCGGGTCGATGGCGTGGTGCGGCGCGGAGCCGTGCCCGCCCTTGCCGCTGACCAGCACGTCGAACCGGTCGGCCGAGGCCAGGATCGGACCGGGGCGGCAGAGCAGTTGGCCGGTCGGCGCGTTGGCGTAGATGTGCAGGGCGAACGCCCGCTCCACCCGCGAGCCCGCCGCGTCCAGCACGCCTTCGTGGATCATGTGCCGCGCGCCGTGGTATCCCTCCTCGCCGGGCTGGAACATGAACACCACCGACCCGGCCAGCTCGTCCACGTGCCTGGCGAGCAGGTGCGCCGCGGAGGCGAGCATCGCGACGTGCGTGTCGTGCCCGCACGCGTGCATGCTGTCCTCGAGTTCCGAGGCGTAGTCCGCGCCGGTCTCCTCGGTCAGCGGCAGCGCGTCCATATCGCCGCGCAGCAGCACCGCGGGTCCGGGAAGGCCGCCGCGCAGCACCGCGGTGACCGAGCCGACCGACGTGCCGCGGATGATCTCCACCGGCAGGCCCTCCAGCGCACGGAGCACGGTCTGCTGGGTCTCCGGCAGCTCGAGCCCCTGCTCGGGGCGTCGGTGGATGGCCCTGCGCAACTCCACGGTGCGCGGTTGCAGCGCCTGTGCCTCGGCCAGCAGGCCGGCGAACCGGGCATCGGGGAGCGAGGGCAACTCGGTGGGTTCCATACCTTCGATAGTCGCATTCCCGGACGGCTTGAGGCATTGCGCGTGCTTTCGGCGGACGCGCGGCATACGGTGTGCGCATGGCGGTGAAGGAGCCGATCACGGGGTTCGCGGCGGCCGTGATCCGCGAGGACGGGCGATGGCGGTGCAGCCCGCTGGACGCCGCTGCGCTCACCGAGCTGGATGCCGCGATCACCGAACTGGGCAAACTGCGTTCGACCGGCGCGGTGTTCGGTCTGCTCGCCGTGGACGACGAGTTCTTCGTGATCGTCCGGCCGAGCCCGAGGGGCGCATCCCTGCTGCTCTCGGACGCGGCGGCGGCGCTGGACTACGACATCGCGGCCGATGTGCTGGACCTGCTCCGGGTGGACCCCCCGGACGAGGAGGACGAGGCGGTGTGGCCGGAGGGCGACCTCGAGGTGCTCGCCGACCTCGGCCTGCCCGGGGTGGAGATGCAGGTGATCGTCGCCGATGTCGACCTGTATCCGGATGAGCAGCTACAGATGGTCGCCCAGCGTTGTGGCTTCGGTGAGCAGTTCACCGCCCTGCTCGACGAGCTCTGAGCGTCGGTGGAGGACTCGGCGGGGGACCCGGTGGGGGACGAGGCCGCCGTGCGGGCCGCGATCGAGGCCGCACGGGCCGCGATCGGAACGCGGGATGTCCCGATCGGCGCTGTGGTCCTCGCGCCGGACGGCAACCGGCTGGCCGCCGCGTGCAACGCCAGGGAGGAGCTCGGCGACCCCACCGCGCACGCCGAGATCCGCGCCCTGCGGGCGGCCGCGCGGGCGTACGGCGACGGCTGGCGCCTGGCCGGCTGCACCCTCGCGGTCACCGTCGAGCCGTGCACCATGTGCGCCGGGGCGCTGGTGCTCGCGCGGGTGGCCAAGGTGGTGTTCGGTGCGTGGGAACCGCGGACCGGTGCCGTGGGTTCGCTGTGGGACGTGGTGCGCGACCGCAGGCTCAACCACCGCCCGGAGGTACGCGGCGGTGTGCTGGAACGGGAGTGCGCCCGGCTACTCGAGGACTTCTTCGCCGAGCGTCGACCTCACTCCGCGGGGTGATCTTCGTCCTCATCGCGTGATGAACGCCCCGTACGGGGTATCCGAGTCGATGTCCGGTGCGTTCGCCCGGCACCCGCACGAGGAGGATCGAATGAGCGTGTTCGACAAGGCGAAGGACAAGGCGGAGCAGGCAGTCGGCAGCGCCAAGGAGAAGCTCGGCGAGCTGACCGGGAACGAGGAGCTGACCGACTCCGGCAAGGCCGACCAGACCAGCGGTGAGGCCAAGGAGGCAGGCCACGAGCTGAAGGACAAGGCCTCCGGCGCCGTGCAGGACGTCAAGGACAAGTTCAGCAACGAAGACCGCTAGCGAAATCGCTGCGCATGACGTGGACACGATCGCGGGGGACCCGGCCTTCGAGGGGCAGGTGAGGGATGCAGTATCGTGTTCCGCGGTAGCGTGTCCGAGCGGCCGAAGGAGCTCGCCTCGAAAGCGAGTGACGGGTGAAACCGTCCGTGGGTTCAAATCCCACCGCTACCGCACTGGCCCCGACCAGCGGAAACGCTGGTCGGGGCCGTTTGTTTGAGAGCACCGTGGGGGCGAGCACAGAGTGTCCGGTGCGTACACGGAGTCGGCGGCCGCCTGGCCTGCCTCCGAGACCGCTGTTGGCGCCCCTGGAGGCGGTCTCGGCGCGCCTGGTCCTCGCGTCGCGCCGTTGCCGCTGTCCCGAGTTTCGTGCACCGCGCGTGATTGGTACCGGGCCAGGCGACGCTCGGCGGCGTGGGGTTCGCCGGCGCCGCTCCCGTGCCGCCGGAGGACGTACGGCCGGATCTGTCCGTGCCATTGCCGCTGAACCAGCACCTACTCGAGACATGCAACACGTCGCACGGGTACAAGATCGTTGTGCATGCCTTGCCGGGTGATGCGAGTTGCCAACATCCGGATGGGCGGCCCGGCAGGCACGACGCCGCCCCGCCCGGGTTGCCGGGGGTCATTTCGGGCAACCAGATTCAGGTGCCCATTGATCTGCCCATCAATGCCTGTGACAAATCGATCGATATTGTGGGCCTTCTCAACCCGTCTTTTGGAAATACCTGCACTTCAGGATAACTATGAATCGATTGTGTTGAGCGGAACCCCGGGACTGGGGCCGGGTGTCGGGCCGGAGCCGGTACCGGCTGGAAGCGGCGCTCAGCCGCCGGTGACCGAGTCGATCCAGTCGTGGAACGCACCGAGATGGGTGTACTGGCACGTTGCCGCGCCGCCGGTGGAGAGCACCCCGACCTGGCGGCCGTTGGCGGCGAACATCGGCCCGCCGGAATCCCCCATGGCGCAGACGCCGTCGATCCGGGTGGCGTCGATCGCCCGCCCGCCGTAGGCATCCGTGGCCGCGGTGTCGGTCACCCGCAGGCGGGCGTTCTTCAGCCGAGGAGACTGGCGGTCCTGCTCCGTCCTGCCCCAGCCGTGGATGGTGACCGTGTCGCCAGCGGCGACGTCAGCGGCAGTGCCGAGGGTGACCGTCTCCGCCTCGACGGGCCGGCTGAGCCGGACGAGCGCCAGGTCTGCCTGCTCGTGCACGGTGACCCCGCCGGGCGCGGCGTCGACGTACTCGCCCCTGGCGTGCTCGATATCGCCGATCCGGAAGCCCCACCGGTGCTCGCCACCGATGCAGTGCCGCGCGGTCAGGATCCACTCGGCCGACAGGACGGTGGCGGTGCAGTAGCCGTCCGAGCCGTCCTGGTAGAGCCGGGCGCTCCAGGGCGCCGACTCGGTGAATGAGCCGTCGATGATCCCTTCCGCCGGCGCCGCGAGGACGGCAGGGGCAGCGACGGCGGCCACCGCGCACGCGACGATCGAACGAATCCGCACGAGTGCTCCCTTCATGGTGACAACACCGGGACGGTAACCGCGCCGCACCCTGACCAGTACCCGCCGAAAGTCAGGACCATGGGGCCATGGACACCTACGACCGGATCGGCGTCGGCTATGCGCGGGGACGCCGCACCGACCCCCGCTGGCAGGCGGTCATCGAGGACGCGCTCGGCGGGGCGCGGTCGGTGCTGAACATCGGCGCGGGCACCGGCTCGTACGAACCGGCGGGGCGCACAGTGCTGGCCGTGGAGCCCTCCGCCGAGATGCTGCGCCAGCGACCGGGCGATGCCGCGCCCGCGGTGCGGGCGGTGGCCGAGCGGCTGCCGGTGCGGGATGGCGCCGCCGAGGCGGCGCTGGCCGTGCTCACCGTGCACCACTGGAACGACTGGCGGCGCGGGCTCGCCGAGCTGCGCCGGGTCGCGCCGGTGCGGGTGGTGCTGGCCTACGACACCCGGATGCACGCCGACTACTGGTTCGTCCGGGAGTACGTGCCGGAGATCGCCGAGCGGGAGCTGGGCCGGCCCGCCGCCGCTGATATCGCCGAGGTGCTCGGCGCGCAGCGGGTCGTCCCGTTGCCGGTGCCGTGGGACTTCACCGACGGCGTCTTCCCCGCCTACTGGCGGCGTCCCGCCGCCTACCTCGATCCCGGCGTTCGCCGGAACTGCTCCGCGCTCGCGCAGGCCGATCCGCAAGCCGTTCGGCGCGGCCTGGGACGGCTGCGCGCGGACCTGGCCGACGGCCGGTGGCGGGACCGGCACCGGGACCTGCTCGGGCAGGCCGAGTTCGACGCCGGTTTCCGGTTGCTGATCTCCCGGAACTGAGCCCGACCGCGGGCGAGGAAGAGTGTAGGCTGGCCATGTATTTGAACTACCGTTCTACTTGTTGGGGGTTCGATGGCTCACCTGCTCCTGCTGGCGGCGATCCTGGCCGAGGTCGTCGGCACGATCGCGGTCCGCTTCTCGGACGGCTTCTCGAAGCCGGTGCCTTCCGTGGTGGCCGCGCTCGGTGTGGTCGGGGCCTACTTCCTGCTCTCCCGGGTGCTGAAGCAGGGGATGGGTGTGGGTGTGGCCTACGGCATCTGGGCGGCGCTGGGCGTCAGCCTGATCGCGATCATCGGGATCTTTCTCGGCGACGGGCTCACCTGGATCCAGGGTGCCGGGGTCGTACTGGTGATCGGGGGTGTGCTGGCGCTGGAGCTGGGCGCGGCACACTGACCGGGTGACCGAACCGCGGGATGGCCGCAGGGCGCGCGGCGAGCGCAAGCGCGCCGCGATCATCGCCGCCACCCTCCGGGTGGTGGAGCGGGACGGCGTCGCCGGGGTCAGTCACCGCGCCGTGGCCCGCGAGGCCGGGGTGGCAGGCAGCGCGGCGATCTACTACTTCGCCACCCTGGACGACCTGCTGGTCGCCGCGCTCACCGCGGCGGCCGAGGACTACGCGCGCCAGTTGCGCGAGATCATCGAGGGCGGCGGGGACGGGGTCGACGGCCTCGCCCAGCTGATCACCGAAGCGGGCGGGTCCGGCCGCAGCCGCGCGCTGGCCGAGCAGGAGCTGACGCTGCTCGCCGCCCGCCGGCCTGCGCTGCGTGCGGTCGCGACCCACTGGCGGGACATGGTTGCCGATGTGGCGCGCGGGTACACCAGCGACCCGGTGGCCGTCGAGGCCACTGTCGCCGCCGCGGACGGCCTGTGTGCTCGCATGCTGCTCGGTGCCGAGTCCCTGACGGCCGCGCAGGTCAGCGCCCTGCTGCGGCACGCGCTGCGGCTGACCTGACCCGGCGAGTGACCAGGACCACCCGGCGCCGCGCGGTGCACCGCGGTGTGAACCGGGAGTCCTCACCCCGTGCCGGCCCGGGAGCCGGGTCGGCGGGCCAACCCGTGCCCGCCCGCGTAGGCCGCCACCCGCGGCGGGCTCCAGCCCGCCAGCGCCGCCGGGTCCGGGCGGTGCACCTCGACGCCCAGCGGGCGGCAGACCTCGACCGGGTCGCGGGCGTCCGGGCCCCACATCGGTACCGAGAGGTCCCCGCCAGGGCAGGTGGACAGCGCGCACAGCAGGTCCTGCTCGGCGAAGAACTCGAGGTAGTCGCCTGCCCGCGCGGGGCAGGCCAGCATGAAGTACCGGTCCTGCGCGTTCAAGCCGGTGCGCTGGAACACGTTCAGCACGTCGTGCACGTCGAGCTCGGTCAGCCCGTACGGCAGCACCGCGCGCACCAGGTTGGAGTGGCAGTGGAAGTCGAAGTCCTCGCCGGTGAGCATCCGGTTCACGTACGGATCGCAGCGGGTGCCGAGCAGGTCGTGCACCCGGCCGCCGTCGTCATCCACGCCGTAGCCCGCCAGCGAGTCGTGCGTGATCGTCACCAGCGGCCGCAGGTACGGCAGGGTGGACCACAGCCGGTCGAAGGTACTCACATGCGCGCCCTGTAACTGCCGTGTCCTGGACGCCCACAGCCGCTCGCGCGGGTTGTGCCGGTTCCAGATGTTCAGGTCGCCCACCTGTGGACCCTCGACGGTGACGACCCGGCACAGGTGCCCGGCGGGCACCTCCCATGCCTGCCCCGACCGGATCGGGAGCACGAAGTCCAGCACCGGCGTCCGGTCGGCCCCTGCGATCCGCCGGTACAGGTCGCGGTCCACCTCGAGCGCGCCACCCTGGTACGCGGCGGGCGGTGTGTCCATGGTCACGGCCTCCCCGTTCGATCCTCGAGCGCCGACCGTAGCCGGGACAGCAGCTCGCCGCGGCTGGCCGCGCCGAGTCGCTGCCGCATCCTGGCCATGTGGTGCTCGACGGTCTTGGCCGAGATGAACAGCCGGTCGCCCACCTGCTTGTAGGTCAGCCCGGCCACCACCAACTCGGCCACCTGCAACTCGCGCTCGCTCAACCGGCCGCGCTCGGTGGGCGCGGCCGGCTCGTCCGGCTGCGCGGGCTGCCCCTGCATCGAGCGGGCGACCTCCAGCAGGCCGACCATGGCCTTGCGGTCGGCGGTGCGGATGGCAGCCTGCCCGGCCAACCGCGCGCCGTCCCAGCGGAAGCCGGCCTCGTGCAGGCCGCGGGCGGCCTGCTCCACCCGCTCCGGGTCCACCTCGCCCCGGACCACGGCCAGCCAGCACCGCGCCGCCGCGGCGAGCACCGTCGCGTACGGCCCGTTCCCCGCGCCCGCGGCGAGTGCCTCGGCATGCGCCGCGGCCTCCTCCTTCCGCTCGGCGATGATCGCGCCGTGCAGGCCGCCCCAGTGCAGCGGCCATGTCCACAGTGGAGGGTCGCCGAGCGCGGTGCAGAGTTCGCTCGCGCGGCGCAGGTGTGGTGCGAGGCGCTCGGTGTCGCCGAGCCGGGCGGCGGCCACGGCGAACTCGCCGAAGGGCAACAGGGTGAACAGGTCCACCGGGTGTCGGATCACCGCCGTGCAGGCCTGCTCCCAGATCCGGTGCAGCCCGGCCACGTCGCTCGCCCTGCGGGCCAGCCCGACGCGGAGCGCCACGGCGAACAACCAGTCCCTCGGCGCGAGCCCGGAACCCGCCTCCGCCAGCAGGGTGCCCGCGCGCTCGGCCTCGCCGCGCAGCATCGCGACCCACGCCCGCAGCAGCCGGTGCCGTGCGGCCAGCGTGTCGCCCCCGCATCCCCCGGCGGTGGCGTCCTGGAGCAGGGCATCGGCGATGGTCAGCTCGCCGGAGTGGATCGCGACCAGCGCGCCGAGCGCGGCCGGGCTGTCCGGGAGCAGCACGGTGCGCCCCACCGGCTCCAGCATTTCCGCCGCACTCACCAGGGTGGACAGTGCCGCCGCCGGCGCTTCGGACACCGAGGCCAGCAGCCCTTCCGCGGTGTCGGTGATCGCGGTGGCCAGCAGGGTCGGCGGTTCGTCGGCGGGCGGCGCGGCGAGCGACTCGCGCGCCTCGCCCTGCCTGCCGGTGCCGAGCAGGCCGATGGCGGCGAAGGCGGTGTCCAGGGTGCCGCCCGCCCACCGGTGCATCCGCGTGGCGCGGTCCAGCCGGCCGCGGTACGCCAGCACTGTGCCGGCCACCCGAGCGGCCGCCGCCCGCTCGGGCGCGCCCGCCGTGGCGATCACCTCGTCGGCCAGCCGCAGCGCGGCGTCCAGCTCACCGGCCCTGGCCGCCGCCTCCGCCCGCCGGGCCGCCACCTCATCCCTGCGCGCGCCCGCGGCGACCGCCGCGTCCAGCAGCCGGGTGGCCAGCACCGGGTCCGTGCCGACGGCCTCCGCCGCGGCGGCCTCGAACACCGCCGCCGTGCCGGGGGCACCCAGCCCGGCCCCGGAGCCCGCCTCCAGCAGCGACCGGGCCAGGTGCAGTACCGGCGCTCCCCGGTCCAGCAGCAGCCCGGCCAGCCGCTGCCACAGCGCGGCCCTGCGTTCGGGGGGAACCAGCGCGGCCAGCGCGCGGGCGCCGATCGGCAGCAGTCTGCCGTCCAGGTCGAGCAGCCCGGTGGCCCTGGCCGCGTCCATGACCTCGGCTACCCGATCCCGGTCGAGCAACCCGGCCAGCAGGGCGGCATCCAGCCGGGTCCCGGTCTCGGCGGCCAGCAGCAGGTGCAGGGTGTCCTCCCCGGCGCGGTCCAGCTCGTGCCGGAACCCGGCCAGCGCGACTTCCGGCACCCGTGGCTCGGGGTCCCTGCCGAGCGCCTGCCCGAGCCGGTGCACGAACCCGGGAATGCCGCCGGTCTGGATGCGGGTGAACTCGATCAGCCGGTCCGGGGCCGGCCTGCCGGTGGCGGCGGCCAGCAGGGTCGCGGTGCCGGCGTGGTCCAGCGGGCGCAGCACGAGTTGCCCGGCGAGCCCGCGCAGCACCCCGGCGAGGGTGTCCGGGCGCGGCCACGGCCGGGCGGCGAGCACCAGCCCGCCGCCGGCGGCGGCCAGCCTGGCGAGCTGGTCGAGGGCGGGCTCGCCGAGCTCGTGCGCGTCGTCCACCAGGACGAGCCCCTCTTGCGGCGGCTCGGCACCCGGTCGGAACCGGTGCACCGGCAGCCCGGCCCTGGCGCAGGTGCGGTCGAGATGGTCGAGCACGGCGGTCTTGCCGTAGCCGCCCGGCGCGAGGATCGCCAGCCGGGGCCGGGTGAGCCTTCGCTCCGCGATGTCCCCGCACAGCCGGCGGGTGGGTCCGTCCAGGACCGGGAGAGCTGGTTGGCTCAACTGCCGTCCTTCTGCTCGGCGGGCTCGGCCTTGGCCGCGGCACGGTTCCTGCGCCGGGTCGGCAACCGGGGCCGCGGTGGTTCCAGCGGGGTGATCTCTACCGGCGGCCGGGGTGGTGGCGGCTCCAGCTCGGGTTCCGGGTCCCCGGCGGGCACCAGCGCCACCTGGTCCGTGGGGTGCACCGGACCCGCGGTACGGGACAGCGCGGCCAGCGTGGCGAGGGCGGCGCCCCGCGCGGCCGCCGACGCGGGGTCGGCCTCCGCCGCGGGCGCGCGACCGAAGGCGGACTCGACCAGCTCGGTTACCAGCGGGACGCGTGCCGTTCCGCCGGCGAGCAGCACCGCGGACAGCTCCCCGGCGGGTACCGCACCGGCCGTGCGCCGCGCCAGTGCCACCGCTTCGGTGAGTGCCGGGCGGGCGAGCGCGTCGAACTCCGGCCTGGTCACCCGCACCCCCGCGGTGGGAAGGTCCGCTTCGGTGCCGACCGAAAGCTGCTCCTTCGCCCCGGTACAGGCCGCGCGCAGCCCCGCCATGGCCGCGTCGGGCGGCGGTTCCTCCCGCGCGAGCCGGGCCAGCACGTGCGCGGTGAGCAGGTCGTCCAGTTCCGTACCCGCGCCGGGGCCCACCTGCTCGCCGTGCGCGAGCGGCTCGAACCCGGTCGGCGTGCGGCGCAGCACAGTGGCCTCCACCTGCTCGCCGCCGAACCGGCACACCACCAGCGCGTCACCCGGCTCCGCGCCGTGCCGGGCGAGGTGGTTCTCCGCCACCGCCACCGGACTCGGCAGCAGCAGCACCCCGGGCAGGCCGGCCTCGTGCAGTGCCTCACCGAGCAGGCCGCGGCGGTGCGCGCCCCAACCCGCGGGATGGGTCACCGCGACCCGGGTCGCCTCGTCCCGCTCGGCCTCGGCCACCCGGTCGGCGATCCATCCCACGAGCACCGCCGTCAGCACCTCGGCCGGGTAGCAGTGGGTCCCCAGCACAAACGGTGTCTCGTCGCCGACTCGGCGCAGGAACCCCCGTGCGACGCGTTCCGGTTCGGCGCCTGCCCACTGCAGCGCGGCCCGCCCGGCCAGCACCGTGCCCTCCCGCGAGACGTGCAGTACCGACTCGACCCACGGGGTGCCGTCCAGTGGAACGGCCTGGGGATCACCCCAGCTCTCCCCGTCGTAACGAAGGACCGCGGCCTTGCTGCGCGTGCCACCCAGCTCAATGCCCAGGACGTAGCGCATGGTGGCGATTCCTTCGTGGGTTACCTCGGTAGGGGGTCCGCCTTTCGTACCAAAGGGTTACCCCGCGGGGACAGCCCCGAGTGAGCTGAGTCGTGGACTCCCTAATCCCCTAACGCCCACCCGTTCGGGTGCCGTGGCAAGCACGGGGACGAGCCCCGATGTGCCGGACACCCCCGACTTCTAGCGTCGTCCACGGCGTTCGGCGGCCGGCCGCCGAACGCTCCCACCCTTCCCGTTCAAGGAGACTTCCGTTGCAGAACGCCGACCAGACCCTGCACGACTTCGTGCTCACCCTGCTGACCGACGCCACCGCCCGGTCCGGCTTCGCCGAGGACCCCGCCGCGGCGCTCGCCGGAGCCGGCCTTTCCGACGTGACCGCGCAGGACGTCCAGGAGGTCGTCCCGCTGGTGCTGGACTATGCCCAGCTACCGGCCCAGGTGCCGGGGATGGACTCGCTGGACGGGGCCGAGCTGCCCGCGGGCGGCGCCGCGGACGCGATCGAGCAGCTGCGCGCCGTCGCGGAGGCGGCCGGTGCCCCGGACGTGGGCAGCTTCACCCTGTCCGGTGAGGGCAGCGCGGACGGCTTCACCGGCGTGGGCGGCGTGCGCAGCGAGACCTTCGAGGCCGGTGCGGACGCCGACCTGACCGGCAGCCTGAGCGGTGTCGCCGGGGGCGTCAGCGGCGGTACCGGCGAGGCCGGCGCGTTCCAGGCCGGCGCGGCCGCGGGCCCGGACGGGCTCACCGCGGACGGCGAGTTCGGCAACGCGCAGGTCTTCGGCACCGGGTACCTCGCCGCGGGCACCGGGGGTGTCGCCGCCGGGTTCGAGGTGGCCGGCACGGGCTTCTCGGTCGAGGGCGGCGGCGCGGGCACCACGGAGGAGTTCGCGGTCGGTGGTGCCACGATGTCCCCGCTCGGCGACTACGGCTTCGAGAGCGCGGGCGAGTTCGGTGAGCTCGGCGACATCGACCTGGACACCGAGGCGCTCGGCCGGGGCGGCGAGGCCGCGGGTGGCACCGTCGCGACCTACGTGTCCTCCGGCGGGCAGGCCTTCGCCGACGGCGTGTCCACCGGGGCGGAGACGGTGAGTGGCCAGCTCGAGGACGCCGGCGCGGGTGAGGCCGCGGACGCGGTGCGTACCGGCGCCGACGCGGTGTCCGGGCAGGTCTCCTCGGCTACCGCCGAGGTGCCGCAGCCGGACGACCTCACCGGCCGGCTGGAGGACCTGCCCGCCGCCGAGGTGCCGGACACCGGCGCCCTGCCGGAGCTTCCCGAGCTGCCGGAACTGCCTGACCTGGCCGGCGCGCTGCCGGGGGAGCTGCCCGAGCTGCCGGTGGCCAACCCGCTGCCGGAGATGGACCTGCCCGCGTCCGACCCCGCCGCGGCGACCGAGAAGGTGACCGACACCGTGACCGACACGGTCGGCGACAGCCCGCTGGGCCAGGTCACCCAGAACTCCGCGGCGGCTGACCTGCCCAACCCGTCCGGTGTGGTCGACGACCTGAGCCTCGGCGGCTGATCCTCTCGCGGTTCGAGCCGGGCCCACCCAGCTCGAGGTGGGCCCGGCTCCTTCACCGGCTGTAAACGGGGACACTCGGCTCGATGAGTCTTAGGCGAAGAGGGCTATGACCGCACCCCCGTGGCTCGATGTGCTCGATGACACGGTCCGGGCCTGCGCCACCCACCGGCGCCCGGACCTGGCCCAGCGGTTGCGGGAAAGACGTGCCCAGCTACTGGACGGCCAGCTGCGGGTGCTGGTCCTCGGTGAGGCGGGCCAGGGCAAGAGCCAGCTGGTCAACGCCCTGGTCAACGCGCCGGTGTGCGCCACGGGGGACGACCAGACCACCACCGTGCCCGCGGTCGTCCGGCACGCCGACCGCCCGGCCGCGGTGCTGGTCACCGAGGAGGAGGCCGGTGAACCGCCCGCGCTGGAGGCCACCGCTGGCAGGCGGACCGTGCCGATCGAGTCGGCGACCGCGCTGGCCAACGGTGAGCCGGCTGGTGGCGTGCTGCGCGCCGAGGTCGGCCTGCCCCGGAAGCTGCTGTCCACCGGGCTCGCGCTGATCGACACGCCTTCCGCCCCGGACCCCACCACGTTGCCCCCGGCCGACGCGACTTTGCTGGTCTCCGACGCCACCCGGGAGCTGTCCGCGGGTGAGCTGGACCTGCTGGCCGGGGTGGTCGAGCTGTGTCCGACCGTGGTCGTCGTGCTGACCAAGATCGACCTGGTGCCGAACTGGCGGCGGGTGGCCGAGCGTAACCGGGCCCGGCTGGCCAGGGACGGGCTGCGGGCGCCGGTCGTCCCGGTGTCGGCGAACCTGCGGCTGGCCGCCGCCCGCGACGGGGACCGGGTGCTGGCGACCGAATCCGGCTTCGGCGAGCTGATCCGGCTGTTGCGCCAGGATCTCGCCGGGCAGGCCGAGCTGCTGGCCCGCCGCTCGGTGACCGCCCTCGCCGGGTTGGCTGTCGAGCAGCTGGTCGAGCAGGTGCGCGCCGAGTACACCGCGACCCAGCACGCGGACACCGGGGAGCTGACCGCACGCTGGCACGCCGCGAGCCGGGAGCTGGAACGGCTGCAGCGCGAATCGGCCCGGTGGCAGACCCTGCTCTCCGACGAGGTGGCCGACCTGACCTCCGATGTGGAGTTCGACCTGCGGGAGCGGACGCGCCGGATCCTGCACGAGGTGGACGACTACTTCGACGTCGCGGACCCGGCGAAGAACTGGCCGGAGTTCGCGGAGTGGTTGCGGGAGAACCTGACCACCGTGGCCGAGACCAACTCCGGCTGGTTGCTCGACCGCTTCGACTGGATCGCCCGCAGGTTGTCCCGGTTGGTCGCGCGGGACACCGCGGACGCGCCGTCCGACTCCGCGGCGCGGGACGGAGCCCTCGACCACGTCGGTGAGCTGCGGATGCCCGCCGTGGAACGGTTCGGCATCGGGCAGAAGCTGTTCGTCGGGATGCGCGGTTCCTACAGCGGCCTGCTGATGTTCGGGCTGGCCAGCACGGTCGCCGGCCTGACGCTGATCAACCCGATCTCCATCGGTGCCGGGGTCGCGTTCGGCGCGAAGAGCGTGTTCGAGGAGCGTGGCAACCGGCTCAAGCGGCGCCAGTCCGCGGCGAAGAACGCGGCGCACCGCTACGTGGACGACTTCTTCCTCGGGTACGGCAAGCACAGCAAGGACACCACCCGGCTGATCCACCGGGCCCTGCGCGACCGGTTCGCCGGCGTGGCCGAGGAACTGCGGGCGGAGATCTCCGAGTCCGCCAAGGGGGTCAAGCGACTCATCGACGCCGAGGCCACCGAGCGCGCGGCGCGGGCGCAGCGGCTCAAGCTCGGCATGGACGAGCTGACCCTGCTGCGCAGGCGGGTGCACGCGCTCGGCACGGTCCCCGGCGCGCGGCGTGAGCTGACCGCGTGAGTGCGGCGCTGGCGCAGCGCACGAGGGGCCTGCTGGAGCAGGCGCTCGAGCTGTACCGCGACAGCGGGCGGGCCACCACCTGGCTGCGACGGCACCTTGCCAGGCTGGACGACCCGCTGCGGCTGGCCGTGCTGGGTCCGCAGGGGTCCGGCAAGTCGACGCTGGTGAACGCGCTGGCCGGGGAGCAGGTCGCGCCGATCGAGCTGGCGGGCGGGCAGCCGCCTGCCTGGTACCGGGCCGCGCCGGAACCGCGGGCGGTCGGCTACCCGCGGTCCGCGCCGCCGTTCGAGCTGGCGGTGCGGCGCGCGGACCAGGCCGTGTGGCTGGACGGCGAGGCGCCGCCGGCGCCGGTGGACCGGGTGGAGCTGGACTGGCCGAACCGCGCGCTGCGCGAGCTGACCCTGGCGGACACCCCCGGGACGGACCTCGCCGAGGCGGCGCCCGTGGTGGAGGGGGTCAGCACCGAGGCCGACGCCGTGCTGTTCCTGCTGCCCAACCCGGCGCGGGCCGACCTCGGTTTCCTGCGGGCGACCCGCCAGCACCCGATCGCGCGGGCGGCGCCCGTGCATGCGCTCGCGGTGCTGTCCAGGGCCGATGAGCTCGGCGGCGGCAGGGTGGACGCGCTGATCTCGGCGCGGCAGGTCGCCCGGCGGCACCGCAGGGAGACCGAGGCAGGCCTGCTGTGCCAGGACGTGGTGGCCGTCGCCGGGCTACCGGCGGCGGCGGGCCGGACCCTGCGGGAGCCGGAGTTCGCGGCACTGGCCGAGCTGGCTCGGGTGCCGAGGACCGAGCTGGAGCCGTACCTGCTGTCCGCGGACCGCCTTGCCGGGCCGGACTTTCCCGCCCCGGTGGACCCGGGTACCCGCGCGAGGCTGCTGGAGCGGTTCGGGCTGTTCGGGGTGCGGCTGGCGAGTGCCCTGCTGCGCCGCTCGGCGGTCAGCCAGGCCGAGTTGGCCGCGCGGTTGGTGGCGCGCAGCGGGCTGGACGAGCTGCGCGAGTCCGTCGGTCGCAATTTCACCGGTCGCCGGCCCGCGCTCAAGGCCCGGTCGGCGCTGATCGCGCTGGAGGTCGTGCTGCGGATGGAGCCGCGGCCGGGGTCCGCCGCGCTGGCCGCCGAGCTGGAACGGGTGCTCGCCGGGGCGCACGAGTTCCGCGAGCTGCGCACCGTCGCTGAGTTGCGCGCGGGCAGGGTCACGCTGCCCGGGGAACTACTGGCCGAGGCGGTGCGCCTGCTCGGCGACGAGGGCGAGACCCCGCAACGGCGTCTCGGCCTCGACCCCGCCGCCGGGGAAGGGCCGTGCCGGCAGGCCGCCGCCGAGGCCCTGCGCCGCTGGCAGGAACAGGCCGAGAACCCCGCGCTCCCGGCCGTCACCCGCCGTACCGCCCGCACCGTCATCCGCACCTGCGAGGCACTCTGCTGCGCGTGACCCGCGTTCCGTGCGGTAGCGCTCGGTAACCGTTGTGCGCATGTCTTCCGTCGTTCACTCGTCTGGGTAAGGATGCCCCGAACGCACATTGCGAGGAGAGGACAACCCGTGACCCTGCCGGTAAGACGTGGCGCCCTCGCGGGTGCCGCCGCTGTCACCATGACCCTGAGCCTGGTCGCCGCCCCCTCGGCGCAGGCGGAGCCGAGCACCGGCGCGGTGATCGCCGAGGTCTACGGCGGTGGCGGCAACTCGGGGGCCACGCTGACCCATGACTTCGTCGAGCTGGCCACGGTCGGCGATGCCGAGGTCGCACTGGACGGCTGGAGCGTGCAGTACCTGCCGGCCGCGCCGAGCGAGCGCAGCCGGTGGCAGGTCACCGAGCTCACCGGCGGCGTCCGGCCGGAGGGTCGTTACCTGGTCCGCCAGGCCCAGGGGGCGGGCGGCTCGACTCCGCTGCCGGAACCGGATGCCAGCGGCCGGATCGCGATGAGCTCCCGGGCAGGCACCGTCGCGCTTGTCGACGGCGGCGAGCGGCTGACCTGCCTGACCGCGGCGGACTGCGCCGCGGACGCCCGCATCGTGGATCTTGTCGGTTACGGCGACGCCGTGGTCCGGGAGGGATCGCCCGCCCCGGGCACGGGCAACACCACCTCGGTCGCCCGCACCGAGCCCGCGGACACCGACGACAACGCCGCGGACTTCACCGAGGGCGAGCCGAGCCCGCGCAACGCGGCGGGGGAGACCCCGGGCGGGGAGGAACCCGAGCCGGTCACCGCCCGGATCCACGACATCCAGGGCAGCACCCGGATCTCCCCGCTGGACGGCGAGCGGGTCACCGGGGTCACCGGGGTGGTCACCGCGACCAGGACCTTCGGCTCCAGCCGCGGGTTCTGGTTCCAGGACCCGCGACCGGACCAGGACCCGCGCACCAGCGAGGCCCTGTTCGTCTACACCGGCGACGCCGGGTTCGAGCTGTCCCCCGGCGACGCGGTCACGGTGAGCGGCACGGTCAAGGAGTACTACCCGGACTACGCGGAGGACTCGAAGTACCAGTCGCTCACCGAGCTCGGTAACGCGGAGTGGACGGTGACCTCCTCGGGCAACCCGGTCCCGGCGGCGGAGGTGATCGGTCCGGACACCGTGCCGGAGGAGCTCACCGCGCGGCCGGGCGGCAACATCGAGCCGCTGGAGCTGAAGCCGGACACCTACGCGCTGGACTTCTGGGAGGCGCGGGAGAGCGAGCGGGTCAGCGTCACCGACGCGCGGGTGGTCGGGCCGAGCACGCGGTACAACGAGCTGTACGTGACCACGAAACCGGAGCAGAACCCCAGTGCCCGCGGCGGCACCGTGTACCTCGGCTACGACCGGCCGAACACCGGGATCCTCAAGGTGGAGTCGCTGATCCCGTTCGCCGAGCGGCCGTTCCCGCGGGCGAACACCGGGGACACCCTGTCCGGCCGTACCGCAGGCCCGGTCGAGTACGACCAGTACGGCGGGTACACCCTGTTCGCCGGCGAGCTCGGCACGGTGACCGACAACGGGCTGGAGCGCGAGACCACTCGCGAACAGCGCAGCGGCGAGCTCGCGGTGGCCACCTACAACCTGGAGAACCTCTCCGCGGTCAACGACCAGGCCAAGTTCGACGAACTGGCCCGCGGCATCGTGCGCAACCTGGCCAGGCCGGACATCGTCACGCTGGAGGAGATCCAGGACGACAACGGCCCGGACGGCCGGGGTGACGGCGTGGTCGGTGCGGAGGAGACGCTGCGCAGGCTGGTCGAGGCGATCGTGGCCGCGGGCGGTCCGCGGTACGAGTGGCGGCAGATCGACCCGCGGGATCTCACCGACGGTGGCCAGCCGGGTGGCAACATCCGCGTCGGCTTCCTGTTCAACCCGGAGCGTGTGTCCTTTGTGGATCGTCCAGGTGGGGACGCGAGCACGCCGGTCGAGGTGGTGACCGAGCACGGCGAGCCGCGGCTTTCGGTCTCACCGGGCCGGATCGACCCGGCCGACGAGGCGTGGGAGAACAGTCGCAAGCCGCTGGTCGGTGAGTTCGTCTTCGGCGGCCGCACGGTGTTCGTGGTGGCCAACCACTTCGCCTCCAAGGGCGGCGACGAGCCGACCCACGGCCGCTTCCAGCCGCCGACCCGGAGCTCAGAGGTGCAGCGGATCGAGCAGGCGCGGGTGGTGCGCGCCTTCGCCGACGAGCTGCTGGCGGCCGACCCGGAGGCCAACCTGGTGGTGGCCGGCGACCTGAACGACTACCCGTTCTCCCCCGCGGTGCGCACGCTGACCGAGGGCGGCGCGCTGGAAGCGCTGATGAGCACGCTGCCGGAGCACGAGCGGTACAGCTACATCTACGAGGGCAACTCGCAGGTGCTGGACCACGTGCTGGTCTCGGACGCCCCGCGCGGGGTGGACTACGACGTGGTGCACATCAACGCGGAGTTCGCCGACCAGGCCAGCGACCACGACCCGCAGGTGGTCCGCTTCCGCCCGAGCACCGGAAACCCGGTGGCGGACGCGCTGAACGACCTGCTGGACTGGCTGGAGCGACTCCTCGGCCGCCCGCCGCACCGCTCGTGAGCCGGCGCGACACGCCGAGCGCACCTCCCGCGCTCGGCGTGTTTGCCGCCCACGTACGCGAGTTTGCCCTCCACGCGCGTGAGTTTGCCGCCCACGTACGCGAGTTTGCCGTTCCCGGAGGCGCGGGCGGGCTCAGCGGGCGCGCCAGCCGAGGTTGAGGATGGCCTGGTTCAGCTCCTGGTAGGTGGGCCGGATGTCCTCGAGGTACCGGTCCAGCCACTCGCCGCGGGCCGAGTCGATCGGTTCGGGCGCCGCCCCGGTCTCCAGCCAGGACACCCGATCGACGTTGTCGGCCGCCATCCGCCACCAACGGTTCGCCCGTTCGGTCGTGACCTGCTCCCGCTCGACGGCGGCGGCCACCTCGGCCTCGGCGGTGGCCCGCGCCGCGGCCAGTTCCTCGGCCCTGCTCAGCTCCCAGGACCGCAGGTCGTCCGCGGCCCTGCGGGCCAGGCCGATGATCTCCTTGTACCGCATGGCCGCCGTGCTGCCTTCGGTCATTCGTCACCTCCCGGATCCGGTTGGTGGAAGGGAATGATCACCTCGGGTGCGCTGTGCGTGCTGCGGTCGAAGAACAGCGCGCGGCCCGGCCGTGGCGACCAGTGCACCACCTGCCCCGCGCAGAACGGGCTGAGCTCGCTGCCCTGAACGTCCAGCGCGGCCCAGGCGCCGATGTCGTCGGTGCCGGTGAAGCCGAGGGTGTCCTTCAGCCTGCTGACCCCGCGCCACCAGCCGAGCACGTGCAACCCGTTGGTCGGCCCCTGCTTCAGCAGCACCCGGAGCTGGTCGAGCCCGCTGGCCTGGCCGGGCGACTTCTGCTCCAGCGCGGGCAGCGCCGCGTCCACGCCGTACAGCGTCACGATCCGCTTACTGTCTACCGCGGACAGATCGTCGGCGAGGGTGTGCACCCGTGCCGAGAGTTCGCCGGGGGCCACCAGTTCCACCTTGTGCCCCTCGGCGGCCAGCCGGTCGGACAGCTCGGTGACCGCGTTCGCGCAGGTCTCCACCAGGCAGCACAGCACGAACAGGGCCTCGCCCGGCTGGTACTGGCGGGCCAGTGACCGGGCGGCGGAGTTCATGATGGACAGTGCTTCCTTCTGCGTGGTGCCCAGCACCGCCACGTTGCGGCCAGGGGCGCCGGAAAGCTCGACCCCGCGCGCCGACTCGGCCACCTCGATGGACTGGCCGAGCAGGGCCTTCGGCCGCGCCACGTGCTCCAGATCGCCGAACGCGCGCGACTCCTCCAGCACCGGCGCGTGCGCCCCGTCGAACAGCCTGGGCCGCTGGTGCGAGGTGGCGTACCGTTCCCACAACCGTTGCTGCAGGCCGGGGAACACCCCCTTGGCACTGGCGTCCGGGATATGCGCGAGCTGGTTTCCGTGCGCCACCCCGGAGTCGTGGTTCACCACGGCATGCCACTTCGGTGCGGCCACGGCGGCCTGGTTCGTCTCGGAAAGCACCCGGCGCGCCTTCGGCATCGCGATCCGCAGCGTGCACTGCTCGAACACCGCGGGCTTGCCCCAGAACGCCTCGATCCCGGCCACGTCCTGGCTGGCCAGCACCAGGTGAATACCCTGCGAGCGGCCACGCCGGGCGATGTCCTCCAGCAGGGAGGTGGCCAGCGCGGTGACCGTGTCCCGCCCGGCGAACAGGTACTGGAACTCGTCGATCACCGCGACGATCCGCGGCCAGTGCCCCTCCGGGTCCTGCTCGCGCAACTCGGCAAGGTGGGTCACCTCGTGGTCCTTGGCCGCGGCCGAGCGCCTGCGCAGCTCGTCGGCGAGGAACCGCAGCAGGGCGAGGCCGAACTCCCTGTCGGTGTTCACGTTCACCCCGACCAGCCGGGCGTGCGGCAGCCAGCTCTCGTCCCTGCGGCCGGGCGCGAGCCCGGCGAAGGACACGCCCTCCTTGAAGTCCAGCAGGTACAGCGCGAGTTCGTCCGGTGAGTAGCGCGCGCACAGGCTGCCGAGCAGCGCGTACAGGAAGTTGGTCTTGCCGGAGCCGCTCGGCCCGCCGATCAGTGCGTGCGGGCTGGCGTCGCCGATCACCACCTCCACCGGCTCGCCCTCGTAGAACCCGACCGGCGCCCGCAACTCCCACGCCGACCGCTGCTTGCCGAACTCGGTCGGCAGCAGGTCGGCGAAGGAACGCGGGCCGCCCTGCTTGGCGATGAGCGCCTCGGCGATCCGGCTCGCCGCGGTGCCGACCTGCCCGGCCGGCAGCGGGCGGTCCAGGTGCACCGCCAGGTCGGAGCCGGTCATGCTGCTGATCGCGCGGCGCTCGTCGAGCAGGCTGATGGATTCCACCGCTCCGCCGAGCGCGGTCGGCACGTCCACCAGGACCAGCGAGATGCCCGCGGCGAGCGCCCCGGAGGCGACCCGCTTCAGCTCACGTAGCTGCTCCGGTTGCAACTCCTCGCCGTTGCCGTAGAGCACGGCGATCCGCCATGGCTCGACCCTGCGCCCGGTGTCCCTGCGCATCGCCTGCAGCGAGGTGTACCCGGCCTGCATGGTGTGCGCGTGGATTCGCCGGATGTGCCCGGCCAGCTCGTCCAGCAGGTCGACCAGCCGGGTCGGGTCGTGCACGGTGAGCGCACTGGTGCGGCTGAGCGCGTAGAAGTTCGGCAGCACCGCGGTGAGCTGCCCGACATCCCACAGGTGCACCCGAACCGCGCCGGGTTCGAAGGTGCTGAGCACGCGCATCAGCAGGTTCTCCACCAGCGCGTCGATACTCGGCCGGGTCTTCGGCGCGGAGGTGATGGAAAGATGCGACTCGTCCAGCAGCGGGACCGCGACGTCGAAGGTCATCTCGGTCCCCGGGGTGCGGCCGGCGTCACCCCCGTCCACGGTGGCCGAGCCGACCCGCCACAGTTCGGGGGCGATCACCCCGGAGTGCGTGCCGACCCGGCCGAGCCATTCGCCCGGCGGCTTGCCCGCGGCACCGGGGGCACTGGCCGCGACCAGCTCGCGCAGCCGGTTCGGCCCATCGGACCATTCCCCGTAGAACTGTTTACGGACCGTATCCAGCCAGGCGAACACCCCGGCCATCTCCGGTTCCTTGGCTCGCTCGACGACCTGCGGATCGGCCGCGGCGTGCTCGATCCCGGCCTGGACGATCGACTGCTCCAGTTCCAGCTTGGCGAGCTGATTCTCGGCCGACTTCCTGGCGTTGGTCGCCGCGCCGAGCGCGAGACCGATCTGCCTGCGTAGCTGGTCCAGCGCGGTGATCACCCGCGCGCGTTGCTCGCCGGCCTTCTTTCCGATCACCCGGGTCACCTACAGCCGTGCTTCATAGCGGTTCAGCAGCTCGTCCGCGTTGTCCAGCCTTCCGGTCTGGGTGTCGAGTTGGTCGAAGGCGTTGGCCAGTTGCGGCGGGAGCCAGGGTTGGGCCTGTGCTTGCGCATCCACGATGGCGCGTCGCGATTCCTGCAGCAACCCTCGTGCTCGATCGAAGTGCGCCCGCGCGTCGGCCATCCCGCTGTGCACCGCGGCGAGCAGGCGGTGCAGCTCGTCCAGCGACATCGGGCTACAGCCGCGCGGAGTACGAGTCGGCCGAGGAGATGCAGGCCTGGATCGTGCTCTGGGTGCCGTTGATGCCCTGCAGGGCTTCGGCGAGCAAACCGTGTGCCTGGTTCACCTCGGCCTGGGTGCTGCCGGATGTCGCTGCTGCCAGTGACTGCTGGGCTTCCTCCAGGGCCTGGGCGGCCTGTTGCAGGGCGGCGATGCTGGCGGAAGCCTTCTCGTTCGCGAGGGCGATCCCCGCGCGGATCTCTTCCACTCCGGGCATGGGGCGGACTCCTTGGAGCTGGGTAGGTCTACCTTCAACAAACCTAGCGTGACCGGGCGATTCCGGACAGACGGCGGGTGGGTGTTCGACTGGTCCTATGGGGGGTTCTCCCCCGCGAATATGGCTGGCGGCGTGTTCCGAGGTTGTCTCGGAACACGCCGCCAGCCGGGAGCGGAGGATACGGGATTCGAACCCGTGAGGGCTTTCACACCCAACACGATTTCCAATCGTGCGCCTTAGGCCGCTCGGCCAATCCTCCGCGAAAGAGGGTAGCAGAGCAGCCTCTGACCTGCGGATACGGGGTCTGAGCTGCGATGACGGGGTGGGCGCCCGCCATGCCGCCGCGGTCGTGGGCGGCCCGTGCGGGCGACGCGGCGGTGCCGCCCGCACGGGCCGCGGGAGTGGGTGAACGGCCGGTGAACGAGCGGTGGCCTGCCCGGTGCGCCGGTGGCCTGCCGCGCCGCATTCCGCCAGTTGTTCCCCTGGTCGGCGGCCTGTTTCGTGGTTCAATTCAGACAATTGAAAAATATTGCTTTCCTTGGTTGCCGGCAGTGTTTTGCTCATTTCCTGGGACGCTCGTTTTCCCTCTTGACCCCGTCTCGAGTGCGTGCTCAAGATGAAACCTGTTCGGTTTTGGTGCTCACCACGGCCTCGGCGCGACCACCCACGCTGCCACGCCTTACTCGTGAGTGCGCTTGCGGTCGCAACCTTCCCGCGAGCAGGCGGGACGGGGTCCGGATTTGTTTCGGGCCCCACTGATTGAAATATGTACATCAACCCGAGGAGGGGCAATGCGCCCTGGGCAGAATTTACGGAACAATGTTTCAGAAGGTGGTGTAACGCCACTTATCGGTGTGTTCGACATGTTCTCCGCGTCGGTGGCGGCGCAGCACTACGACGGGTTCTTCGTGTCCGGGTTCGGCTTCGCCGCGTCCTACTACGGCCTGCCGGACATCGGCTTCATCGCCTGGCCGGACATCGTGAACTTCGTCCAGCGGCTGCGCCTGGCCTTCCCCCAGCACCACATGCTGGTGGACATCGACGACGGCTACGTCGACCCGGAGGTGGCCTGCCACGTCGTCGAGCACCTCGAGGCGATCGGCGCCTCCGGGGTGATCCTCGAGGACCAGAAGCGACCCCGGCGCTGCGGCCATGTGGAGGGCAAGCAGGTGCTGCCCCTGGCGGAGTACCTGGAGAAGCTGGAGTTGGTGCTGCAGACCCGGCGGGATCTGCTGGTGGTGGCCCGCACGGACGCCACCGAGGAGGCCGAGATCCTGCGCAGGGCCGAGGCGCTGGCCGGGACGGACGCCGACGTCATCCTGGTCGACGGCGTGCGCAGCGCGGACTGGATCGCCAAGGTCCGCGCGGTCATCGGCGACAAGCCGCTGCTGTTCAACCAGATCGCAGGCGGGAAGTCCCCGCGGCTCTCGCTGTCCGAACTCGAGCGGCTCGGCGTGGACGTCGCGATCTACAGCACCCCCTGCCTGTTCGCCGCGCAGTCGGCGATGGAGGGGGCGCTGACCGCACTGAAGGACAACGACGGCCGGCTGCCGCACGGCGAGGACCAGGTCGGCGTCGCCGAGTCCCTGCTGCTGCTCGAGCAGAACATCAGTCGCCACCACCCGAAGCCGGCGCTCGTCGGTAGCTGAGGCAACCCCACGCCAGGGCGGTCCCGGCCCCAGCCACGTGCCGGGACCGCCCGGCCGGGGAGGGAGACTCCATGATCCATCCGCTGAAACACGTGAGTCGCTTCGTCGACCCCTACATCCTGGCCATCCTCGGCACCGTCGCGCTCGCCTCCCTGCTACCCGCGCGGGGCGTGGGCACCCCGGTCGTCGACACCGGCGCCGACGTCGCGGTCGGCCTGCTGTTCTTCCTCTACGGCGCGCGGCTCTCCCCGCGCGCGGTCGCCGACGGCATGCGGCACTGGCGGCTGCACCTGGTGGTGTTCGGCAGCACCTTCGTGCTCTTCCCCGTGCTCGGCCTCGCCGCGCACGCGCTGGTGCCCTCGGTGCTCACCAGCGAGCTGTACATCGGGCTGGTGTTCCTGTGCGCGCTGCCCTCCACCGTGCAGTCCTCGATCGCCTTCACCTCCATCGCCAGGGGCAACGTCGCCGCCGCCATCTGCAGCGCCTCGCTGTCCAACCTGGTCGGGATCGTGCTCACCCCGGTGCTGGTCGGCCTGCTGCTGGCCACCAGGGGCGGCATCTCCGCGCAACCGATGCTGGACATCGGCGTACAACTGCTGCTGCCGTTCGCGGCCGGGCAGCTGTCCCGGCGCTGGATCGGGGAGTGGATCACCCGCAACCGCCGGCTGCTCGGCTACGTCGACCGCGGCTCGATCCTGCTGGTGGTGTACTCGGCGTTCAGCCAGGGCGTGCAGGCCGGGATCTGGCACCAGCTTCCGGTGCCGCGGCTCGGCGCCCTGCTCGCGGTCAGCGCGGTGCTACTCGGGCTGGTGCTGCTGAGCACCAGCTACGCCGCGCGCTGGCTCGGGTTCGACCTCGAGGACCAGATCGCGATCGTGTTCTGCGGCTCGAAGAAGAGCCTTGCCAGTGGGGTTCCGATGGCGGCGGTGCTGTTCGCCGACCAGAGCGTCGGGCTGATCGTGCTGCCGCTGATGCTGTTCCACCAGTTGCAGTTGATGGTCTGCGCCGCGCTGGCAAAGCGGTACGCCAACGCGCGGCCCGCGCTGTCCCCGGTGCCCGTGGCGCCATGACCACGGTCGCCGGAAGGGACCTGCGCGGCCTGCGCGAGGTGTTCGAGGCCACCCGGGACGCCCGCCCGGAGGCCGTGGCACTGGAGTGCGGGGCGAGCAGGTTGACCTACGCCGAGCTGGACGTGCGCGCCAACCGCCTCGCGCACTACCTGGCCACGACCGGGGTGCGGCCGGGCGGCAGGGTCGGTATCCAGCTACCACGGTCGGTGCACGCCTACGTCGCGCTGCTGGCCGTGGTGAAGGCGGGCGCGGTCTTCGTCCCGATCGACCCGGAGGCCCCGCCCGAACGGGTGGCGTTCATCGCCGGGGACGCCGCGCTGTCCGCCCTGCTGTGCGCCGAGGCGCCTGCCCGCACCCCGCACTGCGCGGTGCTGCGGATGGCCGAGATCGAACAGCTCGCCGCGGGCTTCCCGCCCTGGCGACCGGCTCCCGAACCGGTGCCGGACCCGGCCGCCTACGTGATCTACACCTCGGGCTCGACCGGGCGGCCGAAAGGTGTGGAGGTGGCCCAGTCCGGCATCGTGCACTTCCTGGAGGTGGCGACGCCGATTTACCGGGTAGGGCCGGGGGATCGGGTCTACCAGGGTATGACGCTGGCCTTCGACTTCTCGATCGAGGAGATCTGGCCGACCTGGGCGGTGGGCGCGACGCTGGTCGCCGGCCCGGAGGGCGAGGGCCGGTTCGGCGCGGGACTCGCCGCGTTCCTCGCCGAACAGCGGATCACGGTGCTGTACTGCGTGCCGACCGTGCTGGCGACCCTCGAGGTCGAGTTGCCCGCGCTGACCACCCTCGTCGTCGGTGGGGAGGCCTGCCCCGCCGAGCTGGTACGCAGGTGGAGCCGGCCGGGTAGGCGGATGCTGAACACCTACGGCCCCACCGAGACCACGGTGACCGCGACCTGGGCGGAGCTGTGCCCGGGGCGGCCGGTCAGCATCGGCAGGCCGTTGCCCGGCTACCGGGTCGAGATCCTGGACGAGTGGCTGCGCCCGGTGCCGGACGGGACGGTCGGCGAGATCTGCGTCGGCGGGCCGGGCGTGGCCAGGGGATACCTGAACCGTCCCGAGTTGACCGCCGAACGGTTCCGCCGCACCGGCCGGGGAGACCGGATCTACCGGACCGGGGATCAGGGCCGGGTGCTGCCGGACGGGGAGATCGCCTTCCTCGGGCGGGCGGACAGCGAGGTGAAGGTCCGGGGCCACCGGGTGGACCTGCAGGAGATCGAGAGCCTGCTGCTGGCCGACGGCGCGGTGACCGGGGCCGCGGCGCGGGTGCTGACCGGCGGCATCGAGCTGGCCGGCTACGTGACCACCGCTTCCGCCCCCGCCGACCTGCCCGCCCGGTTGCGGGAGCGGTTGCGCCGGAGCCTGCCCGGATACCTGGTGCCCAGCCACCTCGAGGTGCTGGACACGCTGCCGCTGCTACCCAGCGGGAAGGTCGACCGTGGCGCGCTGCCCGCGCCCGGCTCCGGCCGGGTGGTCACCGGGCGCGAGCCGGTGCACCCGCCGGCCACGCCAGGGGAACGGGCGCTCGCCGCGGTCTGGGCCGAGGAACTGGACCTCGCACCCGACCGGTTGTCGGTGACCGCGGACTTCTTCGCCGACCTCGGTGGGCACTCCCTGCTGGCGACCACGGTGGTCGGGCGGCTGCGCGCCGAGGGCGTGGCGCCAGGACTCTCCGTCGCGGCGCTGTACGCCCGGCCCACGATTCGCGGCCTGGCAGGGACGATCGAGCAACAGAACGGTCCGAAAAGGACTACTCGGGCGGATCGCCCCGTGCCGAGACCAGGGGCCGTTGCCCGCGCCGGGCTGGCCCAACTGGCCGGGCGGCTGGTGTTGCTGCTCCTGCTCGGTGCACCGGTGGCGGCGGTGGTCGCGGCCCGGGGTGGGGCGCCCGACGCGACCGTGCTGTGGCAGGGCGAGCTGGTCGCGCTGGCGAGCCTGCTGCCGGCCAGGCTGGTGTTGCCGGTGCTCGGGGTGCGGTTGCTCGGTGCCGGGTTGCGGCCGGGCCGGTACCCGTTGTGGGGCGGTACCCACCTGCGGGTCTGGCTGATCGGGCAGTTACTCGCGCTGGCGCCGCTGCGCTCGCTCGGCGGTTCGCCGTTGCTCGGGCCGTACCTGCGGGCGCTCGGTGCCACGGTCGGCGCGGGCAGCCAGCTCGGTACAGCCGGGGTCACCCTGCCCTCGCTCACCGAGATCGGGGCGGGCGCCGCGGTCGGTTACGGCGCCCGGCTGGAGACCGCGCGGGTGGCGGACGGGGTGCTGACCCTGGGCAGGGTGCGGCTCGGCGCAGGGGCCTTCGTGGGCGCGGGAGCGTTGCTGGCGCCCGGTTCCCGGGTGGGTGCGGGCGGGCAGCTCGCCGAGCACTCGCTGCTGGCCGCCGGGGAGTCGGTGCCACCCGGCCAGCGGTGGGCCGGCTCGCCCGCCGCGCGTGCGGACCAGGACCCGGTGCTGGCCGCGCTGGACCGGCTGCCCCCCGCGCCCCGCTGGCCCGCCCGGCTGCTGCTCGGTTTCGCGGCGAGCTGGCTGGCCGTGGAGCTGCTGGTCTTCGCCGCGACCGTGCCCGGCCTGCTGCTGGTCTGCCGCGCGCTGCCCGGCGGTGCCGGTGCGGGGTTGCTCGCCGCGCTGGCCGCCGGCCCGTTGTTCGTGCTGACCGGCTGCCTGCTCGTGCTGGCCGGGAAGTACGCCGTGCTGCCGCGGACACCGACCGGGGTCCTGCCTGCGCGCTCGGGCCTGGGGTTGCGCAAGTACGTGAGTGACAAGTTGCTGGAAACCAGCCTGGTGACCACCCCGACGCTCTACGCCACCCTCTACACGGTCGGCTGGTTGCGTGCCCTCGGCGCGCGGATCGGACCGCGTTCCGAGGTGTCCACAGTGTCCCATGTGGACCCGGATCTGTTGCGCCTCGGCACGGAGTGCTTCCTCGCCGACCAGGCCATGGTGGGCCCGGCCGTCCACCACCGCGGCTACCTGGTACTCGGACACACCACAGTGGATCGACGGTCCTTCCTCGGCAATGCCGCGCTCGCGCGTTCCGGTAGCGTGCTCGGCCCCGGCTCGCTGGTCGGCGCGCACAGCCTGGCGCCGCGGCGGACGCCCGCGGGTACGTCCTGGCTCGGTTCCCCACCGATCCGGTTGCCGCGCAGGCAGCGAAGCGAGCACTTTCCCGAGGAGCTGACCTTCCGGCCGGCGCCGTTCCGGGTGGCGGGCAGGTTGGCGATCGAGTTCCTCCGGGTGGTGCTCCCTGCCACGCTGTTCGCGGCGGCCGCACTCGGCGGCTTTCTCGCGTTGCTGGCCGCCGGGCGCTCCCGGGGCACACTCGCCGCGGTGCTGCTGGCCCCGCTCCTGGTGGTGACCTTCGGGCTGGCCGTGGTGCTGGTGGTCGTATGTCTGAAGTGGATGGTCGTAGGGAGGTACCGGCCGCGGGTGGAACCGTTGTGGGGCACCTTCGTTCGCCGGAGCGAGTTGATCACCGGACTGTACGAGGCCGCGGCCGTACCCGCGCTGCTCGGCGGACTCGCCGGGACCCCGCTGCTGCCGGTGCTGCTGCGGTTGTTCGGTGCCAGGATCGGCAGCCGGGTCTGGCTGGCAAGCACCTTCCTCACCGAGTTCGATCTGGTGCGTATCGGCGATGACGCCGCGGTCGGCCCGGCGAGTTCGCTGCAGACCCACCTTTTCGAGGACCGGGTGATGAAGATGTCCGACGTCACCGTGGCGGAGGGCGCGAGCGTCGGCCCCCGCTCGGTGGTGCTCTACGACGCGGTGGTCGGTGCGGGGGCGAACCTGGACGCGCTGTCCCTCGCGATGAAGGGGGAGCGGCTGGAACCGGGTACCGAATGGCGCGGGATCCCCTGCCAGGCGGTGCTCAGCGAGACACCCGCATGTCCCTGGCATGCACCGGTTCGCCGCAGGTCGGGCAGGTGAGTCGCGGGGTCGTGGTGACCCCGCAGGTGCCATGGGTCAGCCGCACCGGAGGGCCGTCCTCGCCCGCCATCCACCGGTCGCCCCACGCCATGAGGGACACCACGACCGGGTAGAGGTCCAGCCCCTTCTCGGTGAGCCGGTACTCGTAACGGTCCGGCCGCTCGGCGTAGCGGCTGCGGCGCAGCACACCGTCCTCGGTGAGCGTGCGTAGCCGCTCGGCCAGCACCGGTCGTGGCGCGCCCGTGCGTTGCTGGAAGTCCTCGAACCTCCGGGTGCGGTTGAACGCCTCGCGCAGCACCAGCATGGTCCAGCGCTCGCCGACGACCGACAGCGTGCGGGCCACCGAGCAGTGTTCGTTCCGGATCTCCGACCAGCGCATGTGACCGATACTACCTTGTCAGTTAGAAAAGTGAACTTATAGGGTTCAGTTTCCTGACCCACCCTTGGGAGGACGCCATGACCGCTGTGGATCCCGCCGCGATGTCCGGACTCGAACTGCTGCGCCTGGCAGGCACGCTGCCCGAGTCCGAGCGCCCGCCGGGCATCGGCTCGCTGCTCGGGATGGAGATCGATGAGGTGGAGGAGGGACGGGTCGTCTTCTCGCTGCGGCCGCGCCCCGAGTTCGCCAACCCGCTCGGCACGGTGCATGGCGGCATCCCGTCCACGCTGCTGGACTCGGCGATGGCCTGCGCCGTGCACACCACGTTGCCGGCCGGGGCCGGGTACACCTCGCTGGAGCTGAAGGTCAACTTCGTCCGGACGATCCGGCTGGACGAGGAGTTGCTGCTCGGCGAGGGCACGGTGATCCACGTCGGCGGCCGCACCGCCACCGCGGAGGGCAGGGTCACCGACGCCACCGGCAGGTTGCTGGCCCACGGCACCACCACCTGCATGCTGTTCCGCTGACCCGGTCGCGGCCCGCGAGGGTGGTCTACCCGGGGGTGGCCTGTAGCCGGTGGGCGAGGCCGGTGTGCCTGCGTCCCGCGCCGACGGCGCGCACCGCCTGCCCGATGGCCTTTTTCGAACCCACCAGCACGACGAGCTTCTTCGCCCGGGTGACCGCGGTGTAGAGCAGGTTGCGCTGCAACATCATCCACGCGCTGGTGGTCACCGGGACCACCACGCACGGGTACTCGCTGCCCTGCGAGCGGTGGATGCTCACCGCGTAGGCGTGGGCGAGCTCGTCCAGCTCGGTGAACTCGTACTCCACCTCCTCCTCGTCGTCGGTGCGCACGGTGAGCCGCTGCTCGTCCGGGTCCACCTCGACGACCACTCCCTGGGTGCCGTTGAACACCCCGTTCGCGCCCTTGTCGTAGTTGTTGCGCAACTGGGTGACCTTGTCCCCGGCCCGGAAGACGCGCCCGCCGAACCTGCGCTCCGGCAGGTCGGCCCGGGCCGGGGTCAGGGCCTCCTGCAGCAGCGTGTTCAACGCGCCCGCGCCGGCGGGTCCGCGGTGCATCGGGGCCAGCACCTGCACGTCCCGCCGCGGGTTCAGGCCGAACTTGGCCGGGATGCGCCGGGCCACCACGTCCACCGTCAGCCCCGCCGCCTCCTCCGGATCGTCCACATTGAAGTGGAAGAAGTCCGGAAGTCCTTTGGTGAGCGGATACTCTCCTGAGTTGATCCGGTGCGCGTTGGTGACCACCCCGGACTCGCTGGCTTGCCGGAAGATCCGGGTGAGCCGTACGTGTGGCACCGGCGTCCCCGGAGTAAGCAGGTCGCGCAGCACCTCCCCGGCACCGACCGAGGGGAGCTGGTCCACATCGCCGACCAGCAGCAGGTGCGTGCCGGGGGCGATGGCCTTGACCAGCTTGTTAGCCAGCAGCAGGTCCAGCATCGAGGCCTCGTCCACCACGATGAGGTCCGCCTCCAGCGGACGGTCCTTGTCGTAGGCGGCATCACCGCCCGGCTTGAGTTCGAGCAGCCGGTGCACCGTCGCCGCCTCGTGCCCGGTGAGCTCGGTGAGCCGCTTGGCCGCCCGCCCGGTCGGCGCGGCCAGCACGATCTTGGCCTTCTTGGCCGCGGCGAGCAGGACGATCGAACGCACGGTGAAACTCTTGCCGCAGCCCGGCCCGCCGGTGAGCACCGAGATCCGCTCGGTGAGTGCCTGCCGTACCGCGGACTCCTGCTCCGGGGCCAGTTCGGTGCCGGTCCGGCCGTGCAGCCAGGACAACGCCCTGTCCCAGTCGACGCTCGCGAACGCGGGCATCCGGTCGGCGCTGGTGCGCAGCAGCCGCAGCAACTGGCCGGAAAGCGAGATCTCGGCCCGGTGGAAGGGCAGCAGGTAGATCGCCCGTGCCGGTTCACCGTCGTCGCCGGGGACCTCCTCGCGCACCACGCCTTCCTCGTCCACCAGCTGCGCCAGGCACTCGATCACCAGCCCGGCGTCCACCTGGAGGATCTTGATCGCCTCGGCGATGAGCTCCTGGTCCGGCAGGAAGCAGTGGCCGTTACCGGTGGCCTCGGAGAGGGTGAACTGCAGGCCCGCCTTGATCCGCTGCGGGCTGTCGTGCGGGATGCCGACCGCCTTGGCGATCGTGTCGGCGGTCTTGAACCCGATTCCCCACACGTCGGTGGCCAGCCGGTACGGCTCGGTGCGCACGATCTCGATCGAGGAGTCGGTGTACTGCTTGTAGATCCGCACGGCCAGCGAGGTGGACAACCCGATGCCCTGCAGGAAGACCATCACCTCCTTGATGGCCTTCTGCTCCTCCCACGCCTCGGCGATCAGCGCGGTGCGCTTCGGTCCGAGCTTGGGCACCTCGATGAGCCGGTCCGGTTCGTTCTCGATCACCTCGAGCGCGCCGACCCCGAAGTGATCGACGATCTTCTCCGCCAGCCTCGGACCGATGCCTTTGATCAACCCGGAACCGAGGTAGCGGCGCACGCCCTGCACCGTCGCGGGCAGCACGGTGCTGTAGTCCTCAACGTGGAACTGCTTGCCGTACTGCGGATGCGATCCCCACCGGCCGACCATCCGCAGCGCCTCACCCGGCTGCGCGCCGAGCAGCGAGCCCACCACGGTGACCAGGTCACCCCCGCGACCGGGGTCGACCCTGGCGACGGTGTAGCCGGTGTCCTCGTTGGCGAACGTGATCCGTTCCAGCGTCGCTTCCAGCACAGACCCACGAAACGGTTGCGTCACGCCTTACACCTACCACGCCGCGAGTGCACGCGGCAGCGGCCGTCAGCGCAGGGTGGCCAGCTCCGGGATCCGCTCGCCGTAACGGGCGAGCAGGTCCGCGTTGCGCTCGTCCCCGCCGGGTACGTTGGAGCTGGTCCACACCGGAAGCCGGACGCCGCGCTCGGCCGCGAGGTCGTGCAGCCGCTCCAGCAGCATGGACCACAGATAGGCGCCGAGGATGGTGGACACCGCGCAGGTGCGCGGTTCCTCGCTGGGGTACACCACATCACCGGGCGGCACCCCGGTGTCCAGCACGATCGTGGCGTGGTCGGCCAGCCTGCTGCCCGCGCGGTCGGTGGCCTTCGCCGAGGCGGGCAGTGAGGTCACCGCGATCACCGGTACCTCCCTTGCCCGCGCCTCCTTGGCGATTTCCACCGGGTACGGGTTACGGCCACTGGTGGAGAAGACCACCATGACGTCCGGCGGCGCCGGCGCGGCCGACTGCACCAGCGACCGCCCGCGGCCCACCTCCCGCTCGGCATCCGTGCTACGCAGCGCGCCGGTCAGTGGCAGCACCGCGGGCTCCCACAACGGGCGGACCGCGGCCAGCCCGCCGGCCCGGTAGAAGGTCTCGCACACCATGGCCAGCGAATGACCCGCACCGGCCGCGTGCACCACCCCGCCGCTCTCGATGGCGTTCAGCACGAGCTCGGCGGCAGCGGGAATCGCGTCCTCGCAACCCTGATCCAGCTCATCCATCAGCGCTCGGATGCGTTGACGAGCTACGTCGACCATCGGCGAGTTGCCTCCTCGGCGAGTCAGTGCCTTCGTGGGCGGCCTTCGTGCGCGCTGTCGTATCGCCGGCGCGGCGGCGTTCGGAGGGCAACGCTAGGGACCCTCGGACAATTTGTCCAGACCAATACATTGACGGTCAACATGATGGCGATATGAGCCGTTCGGCCCCGCCCGTATGGATCATCCGCGTTCGTGCTCAGCGAGCGCTGGTGTCCAGCAGGTCGATTCCGGCGCTGTCCGGCAGCGGTCGGTCCGGGTCCAGCCGCAGGCCGCGCTCACCGAGTATGCCGTCCAGCAGCCGCCACACCGAGCGGGCGAGGTCGGCGGTGAACTGCTCGGCCGTGCCACCCTCCGGCTCGGCCAGCCACCTGCCGATCGCGGCCTCGACGAAGGCGACCAGCCCGAAGGCGAACGGTTCCGTGCCCCGATCCTCGAGGCCGGTCGCGCGCAGTGCGCCGGCGAGCAGCCTGCCGAGGTTCACCGCGAACGCCCCGGTGAAGTCGGTGATCGCGTCGGAGCGGCCGGCGGGGTCCCTGCGCGAGTGCCGCGCCAGGTACCGGTAGAGCTGCCGGTGGGTACCGAGCCAGCGCACGATGGTGTCGATCGCCGAGGTGATGATCTCGTGTGGCGCGCCGCCGGCGCGCCACACCGGGGCGAGCTCGGCCATCAGCCGCTGCACGATGCGCTGGCACACCGCGTGTTGCAGGTCCGCCTTGCCGTCGAAATGCCGGTACAGCCGTGGCCGGGCCACCCCGGCCTGGGCGGCGATCTGCTCGGTGAGCACGTCCGGGCCGTGCCGCTCGATCACCGTGATCGCCGCCTCGGCGAACTCGGCACGCCTGCGCTCGCGCTGCCCTTCCCAACGCGTGGCCCGGCCGTCCCGCCTGCCGGTGCTGCCCGTCACTCCGCCTGCCACCTGCACCAACTTACCCGTCACAGCTCATAGCCGGCGCCAGAGCAGGCGGGTCAGGGTGGCGACGACGGCGACAAGGGGGTGCCTGCGCCCATCGGCGTGCTTGGTGTCCGGCGCGGTTTCCGGCATTGCCTGGTATGCCGCCAGATGAGTGAGCGCGCGCATGGTGTGCGGGGCCAGCCGGTCGGCGAGGTCGGCCGCGGTTCCCGCGGGCCGGTTGACCACCTCGGGCCTGCGTTCCAGTGCCCGCACGATCATCGTCGCGGCCTGCTCCGGGCTGAGCGAGGGCAGCCTGCGGAACACCCTCGCGCTCGGTGCGCTCATCGCGGTACGTACCAGCGGCACCCGGACCGAACTGAACGTCACGCCCTCGGCCAGCAGGTCCCTTCCGGCCACCTTGCCGAACTCGTCCAACGCGGCCTTCGAGGCCAGGTACGCGGAGAACCGCGGGGTGTGGTTCTGCAGGCCCTGCGTGGTGACATTGACGATATGCCCGAATCGCTGCTCGATCATCGCGGGTAGCAGCGCGAAGGTCAGCCGTAGCGGGGCGAAGTAGTTCAGCGCCATGGTGCGCTCGTAGTCGTGCAGCCTGCTGGTGGAGTGCGCCACCGAGCGGCGGATCGACCGGCCCGCGTTGTTCACCAGCATGTCCACCGCACCGTGCTCGGCGAGCACCCGCTTGATCATCGCGTCGACCGCCTCGGAGTCGGTCACGTCGCAGGGATGGATCGCGGCCTGCCCACCCGCCGAGTGGATCTCGTCGCGCACCGCGGCCAGTTCGTCCGAGCGCCTGGCCACCAGCAGCACGGTGGCGCCCCGCCGCGCCACGCGCAGCGCGGTGGCCCTGCCGATCCCCGTGGACGCGCCGGTGATCATCACCCGCCGGCCACGCAGTGGGGTCTTCCGCTCGCCCCGCCGGACCCGATCGAGGTCCAGATGTTCGGCCCAGTACCGGTACACCCGCTCGGCGTAGGTGGCGAGCGGCGGGCATTCGATGCCCGTCCCGGCCAGCGCCGCGCGGGTCGCGGTGGTGTCGAACCGGACCGGAAGGGTGAGTACGGGCAGCACCTCGGCCGGGATGCCGAGTTCGGTCAGCGCCGCGGCGAGTGCTTGCTGCCGCACCGAGGGTCGCTGCCGCCCGGCGAGCGCGTGCCCGGCCCGGCGCAGCGTGCCGGAAAGGTTCAACGGCAACGTGCGCACGATGCGCGGACCGCCGGCCGCGCCGACAAAGGCGTTGTACACCTCGTTCAACGACTGCGGTTCGGGCGCGGCGAGGTGGTAGGTCGCCCCGCTGGCGGCCTCGACGTGCATCAGCCGCTCCATGGCCTCGACCACGTAGTCCACCGGGACCATGTTGGTGGCGCCGAGCTCGGGGCCGACCAGCGGCAGGCGGGCGGGCAGGCGCGCGATCCTGGTGAACGCGGGGAAGAAATAGTAAGGCCCGTCCACCTTGTCCATCTCGCCGGTCACGGAGTCGCCGACCACGGCCGAGGGGCGGTAGATCCGGTACGGCACCGAGTCCTGTTCCCGTACCAGTTTCTCCGCGGCGAACTTGGTCGCGTGGTACGGCGAGGGCAGCCGCTGGCCGAGGTCGAAGTCCGACTCGGTGAACCGGCCCTCGTGCTCGCCGGCCACCGCGATCGAGGACACATGGTGCAACCAGCGTGCCCGCGCCCGCTCGGCGAAGGTGAGCACGTTGCGGGTGCCGGTGACATTGGCGGCCTCGTTGGCCTCCCGGCCCGCGGTCATGTCGTAGATCGCGCCGAGATGCACCACGTGTTCCGGCGGCTCGGTCAGGCTCGCCGGATCGACGCCCAGCCCCTCCGCGGTGAGGTCGCCGGACACCGGGACCACCCGCTCCGGGTTCGGCCACTGCTCGGTCAGCTCGGCCAGCCGTTCCCTGGACCGCTCGCGCACCAGCACGTACACCCGGGTGCAGTCCGGCCTGGTCAGCAGCCTGTGCACCAGCCTGCGGCCGAGGAAGCCGGTGCCGCCGGTGACGAAGTAACTGGTCATCGCGCCCTCCCGGAGCCGAGTAAATACCTGGAACACAATGTACCGGATACTTTTCCGGGCCGGCAGTGCCTTCCCGGCGCCCGGGTCACCACGGTCGCGGTCTAGGCTGGTCGCGGAGCCACCGCAGCAAGCAGGGGAGGTACCGGGTGAAGCAGGAGGGCAGCCTGTTCGGGCTGGTCAGCGCCGTGATCGGGCTGGTGTTCGCGGTGAGCAAGCTGCGCCAGGCGCGCAAGGACAAGGACAAGCTACGGCTGGCCAACGCCGTGGCGGGCGCGGCGGCGGTCGCCACCGAGGTGGCCATCGCCGTCCGCGCCCGCAGGTCGAAGGGCCGGTAAGGCGCTTACTCCTCACTCTGGCCGTGCTCCCGGTCTCCCTTTCGCGGGCGGCCTCGTGGTCGCATCCTGCTCACGTTGCCGGGGAGTCGCCCGCTGTCGGAAAGGGCCTTGCGTAGCAGGAACTCGATCTGCGCGTTGGTGCTGCGCAACTCGTCGGCGGCCCAGCGGGCGAGTGCGTCGTGCACCGCCGGGTCCAGTCGCAGCAAGACCTTCTTCCGCTCCGTCATCGGGAACGGCTACTGGTAGAGCGAGCCGGTGTTCACCACCGGTTGCGTGTCCCGGTCACCGACCAGCACGACCATCAGGTTGCTGACCATGGCGGCCTTGCGTTCCTCGTCCAGGTCCACCACGTCCTGCTCGGCGAGCCGGTCCAGGGCCATCTCCACCATGCCGACCGCGCCCTCCACGATCCGCTTGCGCGCGGCCACCACGGCGCCGGCCTGCTGCCTGCGCAGCATCGCCTGGGCGATCTCCGGCGCGTAGGCCAGGTGCGTGATCCTGGACTCGATCACGGTCACCCCTGCCGAGGCCACCCGCGCGGCGATCTCGGTGCACAACTGCTCGGCGACGTCCTGGGTGTTGTCCCGCAGCGAGGCCCGCTGCTCCTGGTGCGCGTCGTAGGGGTAGCTGTTGGCGATGTGCCGCACCGCCGTCTCGCTCTGGATGCTGACGAACTCCACGAAGTCGTCCACCTCGAACGTCGCCTGCGCGGTGTCCTCGACCTTCCACACCACCACGGCGGCGATCTCGATCGGGTTGCCGTCGGCGTCGTTCACCTTGGCCACGCCGGTCTCGTGGTTGCGGATCCGGGTGGACACCGCGCTGCGTACCGAGATCGGGTTCACCCACTGCAGCCCGTGCGAGCGCAGGGTGCCGGTGTAGCGGCCGAGGAACTGCACCACGCGCGCCTCACCGGGCGCGACCGGAGTGAGCCCCCCTGCCAGTACCGGTGCGGCCAGCACCAGTAGGCCGCCGACGATGATCATCGATACGCCCGCGCCCTGGTTGTCGTTCGCGGCCAGCACGATGCCCAGCACGACCAGCAGCGCACCGCCGAGGAAGGCCAGCAGCACCACCCCGACCATGGGGAAGCCGTTCACCGAGCGCGCCGCCCGCTCGGTGACCTGCGGTTTCGGCATGTCCAGCTGGATGTCGTCCGCCACGTCCGCTCGTTTCTCCGCCATCGTCCTCAGTCCCCTTTCGGTCCCCGACGTTGTCATAACCATAGCATAGTGATATCACTTTAAGCATCAGCAGATGGGGAGGAACGATGAGACAGGACCAGCGCTTGGAGATCGACCGGATCTCCAAGCGGTACGGATCGGTGGTCGCGCTGCGCGAGATGACCTTCGATGTCCGGGCGGGTGAGCTGTTCGGGTTCGTCGGCAGCAACGGCGCGGGCAAGACCACCGCGATGCGGATCGCGCTCGGCGTACTGTCGGCGGACTCCGGCGAGGTCCGCTGGGCCGGCGGGCCGATCACGCTGGAGAACCGGCGGCACATCGGCTACATGCCGGAGGAACGCGGGCTGTACCCGAAGATGAAGGTGGCCGAGCAGCTGATCTACCTGGCACGGCTGCACGGCATGTCCAGGTCCGAGGCGCAGCGGTCCGCGCGGGCGTGGATGGAGCGGCTCGGCGTGGCCGAGCGGCGCGAGGACGAGGTGCAGAAGCTCAGCCTCGGTAACCAGCAGCGGGTGCAGCTCGCCGCGGCGCTGGTGCACAACCCGGAGATCCTGGTGCTGGACGAACCGTTCTCCGGGCTGGACCCGGTGGCGGTGGACGTGATGAGTGCCGTGCTCAAGGAGAAGTGTGCGCGGGGCACGCCGGTGGTGTTCTCCAGCCACCAGCTCGACCTCGTCGAGCGGCTGTGCGACCGGGTCGGAATCGTCCGAAGTGGACAGATGGTGGCCTGTGGCACGGTCGCCGAGCTGTCCTCCGGCGGCAACACCCGGCTGGTGGTGGACGCCCCGCTGGCGCCGCGGGGCTGGGCGGACCGGATCGCCGGGGTCAGCACCGTCGGCTACGAGGACGGTAAGTCCGTGCTCGAGCTCGGCCCCGGCGCCGATGACCAGCTCGTGCTCACGGCCGCCATGGAGACCCCTCCGGTGCGCGAGTTCGCGCGCAGGCAGCCGAGCCTGACCGAGCTGTTCCGCAACGTCGTCACCGAGAACGGCGCGAGCGAAGGGAGAGCGGCATGAACTCCATCCTCCTCGTGGCCGCGCGGGAGATCAGCACGCGGCTGCGCTCCAAGGCCTACGTGATCACCACCATGCTGCTGCTGATCCTGATCGTCGCCTTCACCGTGGTGATGAAGCTGATCAGCGGGAGCGGTGGGGCGGACGCCACGGTCGGTGTCACCGCCCAGAACGGCGGTCTCGCCGCGCCGATGCGTGCCGCGGCGACCACCGTGGGCCAGACCGTGCAGACTCCGACCGTCGCGAGCGAGGCCGCGGGCCGGGAACGGGTCGAGTCCGGGGAGCTGGACGCCCTGCTGGTCGGCGACGGCAGCCGGGTCGAGGTGGTCGTCGACCAGGATCTGGACCGCGACCTGCGCACCGCGCTGAACGTGCTGGCCAGCCAGCTCGCGCTGAACCAGGAGATCACCGGCCTCGGCGGCGATCCGGCGCGGGTGAACGCGGCGGTGGCCGAGGCTGCCGTGCAGGTCCGACCGATCAACGCGCCGAACGACTACGGGCCGGAGCAGCTGGTCATCGGCATCATCGTCGGCGGCCTGATCTACATGTCGGTGTTGATCAACGGCCAGCTCGTCGCGCAGGGCGTGGTCGAGGAGAAGACCAGCAGGGTGGTGGAGCTGCTGCTGTCCACCATCCGGCCGTGGCAGCTCATGGCGGGCAAGGTGCTCGGCATCGGCACGATCGGCCTGCTCCAGATGGCCGCGATCGCGATCGTCGGGGTGGTCTCCGGGCTGAGCACGGGCACGCTGACCCTTTCCATCTCGGCGGCCGCGGGTACGGTGACCTGGCTCATCGTCTGGTACCTGCTCGGGTTCTTCTGCTACGCCATGGTGTTCGCCGCGCTGGGCGCGCTGGTCTCCCGGCAGGAGGATGTCGGCGGCGCGGTCACCCCGCCGCTGATGCTGATCATCGCGGGCTGGGTGGTCGGCATCTCCGTCCTGCCGAGCGACCCCGGAAACTCGCTCGCCGAGACGATGTCGATCATCCCGGCCTTCGCCCCGACGCTGATGCCGATGCGGCTGGCGATGGGCGGGGTACCGGTATGGCAGGCCGCGCTGGCGCTCGCACTGGTGGCCGCGATGATCCCGGCACTGATCTGGCTCGCCGGCCGGATCTACCGCAACGCCGTGATGCGCACCGGCGCCAAGGTCAAGTTCCGGGACGCCCTCCGCACCACCTGACCCGCCCCGGGGAAAAGCCCTGAACGTGGCGTTTGAGACGTCAGATGTCTCAAACGCCACGTTCAGGGCGTCTTACGTCCGGAAAGCCACGTTCAGGGCACTTCAGTGGGTGCAGCCGGAGGTGGGGAGGGAACCGATCGAAGGGACGGTGTCGCCGTCGTAGATGGCCAGCAGCAGCCGTTGCGGGCAGACCAGCGTGCCGTTCCGCTTGATCTGCAGGTGCAGGTGCGGCCCGCTGGAGTTGCCACTGGTGCCGGAGTACCCGAGTAGCTGACCCGCCTCGACCTCGCCACTGGCCACCGCCGGGGAGCGGAAATGGCAGTAGGTGTAGACCCCGCCGTCCCTCCCGGTGACCTGGACGCCGTTGCCGCAACCGCGGGAGCCCTGGTCGATCTTCACCGCCCGGCCGCCGTTCACGGCGTACACCGAGTGTCCACTCCAGACCGGGATGTCGATCGCCGGGTAGTCGTGGTGCGAGGCGGCGTAGGCACTACGCGGTTGCGCACTCCGGTCCAGCGGCAGCGAGTAACCGCCGACCGCGCCCACCCCGGCGATCAGCTCACGCCAGGTGGCGGTGTCCACGGTGCCGGTGGGGTCGATCCCGTGTTCGTCCTGGAAGTCGCGGACCGCGGTACCGGTCGCCGTGTCGAAGCTGCCGGTCACGGGCAGGTCGGCGCCGTGCTTGTTCAGCTGTTCCTGCGCCGCCTCGACGGCGTGGGTCGCCGTGCTGCCCTCGGCGACCGGGACGACCAGCCCGGCCCAGGTGTTCGGGCCGACGATCCCGTCCACCGCGAGCCCCTCCGCCTGCTGGAACGCGCGCACCTCGCGCTCGGTGTTGGGACCGAAGATGCCGTCGACGGCGGTGGTGTGGCCGTGCTGGGTCACCAGGTGCTGCACGGTCCGCACGTTGGTGCCCTGGTGCCCGTCCTGCACCAGCGGCCAGGAGGCCGCGGACACCGTGGGTACCGGGGACAGTGGGGAGGCCGCGGCGCCGGCCGCGCCGGGCAGGCCGAGGGCGGTCAGCGCGCCGACCACAACGCCAACGACCGGAATGAGAAATCGTCGCATACCCGGAAAGGAACACGTCCCCCATGCCGGGCTCAAGGGTGCTCGAAAAGCCAAAATAACCCCAACTTTTCTACGTATCGCATGGACGAAACGGCAGGTCCGGGTTGGTACCGGGTTCGTTTGAGTGAATATGCGGGAAACAGGTCCCACGTTGCTGGTTGTGGCCTTTGCCCGCGGTTAGGGTCGGCGACGCCGAGCGTCCCGGGCTCGGAATCGGTGGTGAGAAGGAGGAATGCGATGCGGACTCCCCGTGCCGTCACCGGACTGCTCGCCGGAGCGCTCACCGGTGCCTGCCTGCTCGGCGGCACCGCCGAGGCCACGGACCCCGTGGACCCCATGGATCCTGTGGACACTGTGGACACTGTGGACACCAGGACCGTCGACTACCGGGGTTACGTGGTGCAGGTGCCGCCGACCTGGCGGGTGGTCGACCTGGCCGAGCGCCCCGACGCCTGCGTGCGCTTCGACACCCCCACGGTCTATCTCGGTCGTCCCGGTGACCAGGCATCCTGCGCCGGCGACGCCGTCGGAAGGCGGGCAGGCCTGTTGCTGCAACCGTTGGACCCCGCGACCATCGCGGCGGCCGAGGGCGTGCCGGCGCGGGCCCGGCCCGGTACCGCGGCACCCGCTTCGGCCGCGCTCGACCCGGCCGGAGCCGCCTGGCGGGACGGCGGCTTCGAACTCGCGGTGGAGGCGGCGGGCGTGCTGGCCACCGCGGTGCACAACGGGACAGACGGCGCCGCCATCGCTGAGGTGCTGCGTTCCGCCTCCCTGAGCGGCGCGGCCACCCCGGAATCGCTGCCGAGGGAACCGGCCTCGGCGGAGGCGGTCGCGGCGGTGGCCGCGCAGCCGGGCACGTACCGGGGCAAGGGCTTCGACGCCTGCGCCGCACCCTCCAGCTCGGCGATGGACGCCTGGCGTTCCTCGCCGTACCAGGCGATCGGCGTCTACATCAGCGGCAACATGCGCGCCTGCGGGCAGGGCAACCTCACCGCGAACTGGGTGAGCAGGCAGGTGGGGAGGGATTGGCGGCTGATGCCGATCCATGTCGGCCCGCAGGCGCCGTGCACCGACTACCGCAGCCGCTTCTCCAGCAACCAGGCGACCGCGAAGCAGCAGGGCGTGGCCGAGGCGAACACGGCCGTGGCCGCGGCCAAACGACTCGGGCTCGGCGAGGGCACCGCGATCTACCTGGATATCGAGGCCTACTCGCGCACCAGCAGTTGCAGCGGCGCGGTGCTGGCGCACACCAGCGGCTGGACCGAGCGGCTGCACCAGCACGGCTACCTCTCCGGCTTCTACTCCAGCGGCGGTTCAGGGGTCTCCGATATGAACGACCATCACGGCAGCACCCGCTACACGCTGCCGGACCACATCTGGGGCGCGTGGTGGAACGGTTCGGCCGACACCGACTTCGGCCGCTACCTCGACGACGGCAAGTGGGCGAACGGGCAGCGGATCAAGCAGTACCACGGGCCGATCACCGAGCGGCACGGTGGCGTGTCGATCAACATCGACCGCAACTACCTGGACGTCCGGGCGGGCAACCCGCCGGAGCCCGACCCCTGCGTGACCGCCCGGCTGGACTTTTCCGAGTACCCCGCGCTGTCCGCGGGCAGCACCGGCGCCCCGGTGACCGCGGCGCAGTGCCTGCTGCGGGCGGCGGGCCACGAGATGGGCGAGGGCGACCCGTCCGGGGAGCTGGACGAGCCGACCATGTCGGCGGTCCGCGAGTTCCAGGGCAAGGTCGGGCTGAGCGTCACCGGCGAGGTCGATTCGCATACCTGGACGGCGTTGCTGTCGGCGGGTACGACCCCGTTGTTGCGGGACGGTGCTTCGGGTGCGGCGGTGTCGCGGGTGCAGCGGGCGTTGAACGCGGCCAGGTCGGCGGGGCTCACGGTGGATGGCCTGTTCGGGCCGAATACCGAGTCGGCGGTGCGGGGGTACCAGTCCTCGCGGGGGCTCGGTGTGGACGGGGTCGTCGGGCCGAACACCTGGGCCGCGCTGCAGTCCGGCAAGTGATCGAGCGGAGGAGGACCAGCCGTGAGACGTCTCCGGTACAGACAGCTATGGCGTGCGGTGGCGGCGGGCGCCGCGCTGGCCGTGCTCGCCACGCCGGTGCAGGCGCATGCCCAGCAGGAGGCCGCGGCACCGGACTGCTCCGGGGTGCGAACGGACTACCGGACCTACCCGGTGCTGCGGGCGGGGGACAGCCGTGCGGAGGTGGCTGCGGCCCAGTGCCTGCTGCACGACGCCGGGCACTACTCCGGAGCCGCCACCGGCAGCATGGACACCGGCACCGTGTCCGCCGTGCGGGACTACCAGGACGCGAAGGGCCTCCCCTCCTCCGGTGAGCTCGGCGCGCGTGCCTGGACGGCGTTGCTGTCGGCGGGCACGACCCCGTTGTTGCGGGACGGTGCTTCGGGTGCGGCGGTGTCGCGGGTGCAGCGGGCGTTGAACGCGGCGTTGTCGGCCGACCTGGCGATGGATGGTTTGTTCGGGCCGAATACCGAGTCGGCGGTGCGGGGGTACCAGTCCTCGCGGGGGCTCGGCGTGGACGGGGTCGTCGGGCCGAACACCTGGGCGGCACTCCAGTCCGGCAAGGGCGTCTCCGGTGGGAACCCGCCCAGCGACGCCTTCCGGGTCTTCCTTGCCCCCGCCAACGCCGGTGGCTCGGACGCCAACAGCGGGCTCAGCGTGTCCGAGCCGATCCTGACCCTGAACCGCGCGCAGCGGGTGCTGGCCGAGGCGAACCCGGACACCGACGTCGAGGTGCGGATCCGGCAGGGCACCTACGTGGCGCCGCAGACCGACTGGCGGTTCTATGTTCCCGGCCACTCGGTCTCCTTCATCCCGATCGACTACCGGCCGGGCGACGACGCGGGTGATATCGCGGGCCGTCCGGTGTTCACCAACGTGCGGGACGGCGGTGGTTACCGGCCGGGCTGGTGGTTCCGGGTGATGCTGCCGTCCGATCCGGACGATCCGCTGTACGAGGGTGGGGACACGAGTGTCGACTTCCGGTACCTGCGGGTGCAGAACTACACCAACGGGCTGTCCTTCGACGGCCAGACCCCGCGCAAGTACGAGGACGAGAACGGCTGGCGGATCAAGCCGAGCGAGGGAGTCAACGGGAACTCGGTGTTCGGAATGGACTTCCGCAACATCGGCAACCGGCACGCCCCCGGCAAGACCGGCTACGGCGCGATCCTGACCACGAACTCCTCGGACAACCGGATCACCAACAACGCGTTCAACAACATCGAGAACAGTGGTAACCAGGTCGGCCTGATCCACGGGCTGTACATCACCCATTACAGTTCGTCGAACGTGGTGGAGCGGAACAAGTTCGAGCGCGTGTCCGGCGATCCGGTGAAGGTACGGAACGAGAGCAACTACAACAGCTTCGAACACAACACGTTCATCCGGACCGGGCGCTCGGCGCACTACCGGGGCGAGTTCTGCGACGCGGCCTGCAAGCGGAAGAACCCCGGCACCTCGCGGCAGTGCGCCTCATACCACAACCGGTTCTTCCGCAACGACCTCGGGCGCAACTACGCGGGCACCAGGAACCTGCCGACCTGGGACCTCAGCCCGGACGGGCTGACCAATGCCGGCGGTGGCCGGTGCTCGCTGCCGTCCGGGGAGAAACGCCTGGCCACCGGGTACAACACGTACTGAGCGTCGGTGCCCCTCTCCATGAGGGTGTACCACCTCCGGTCGCTGGTATGCGAAGGTGTGCGGGTGGCTGCCGAGCAGCGCATCGCGATGGAGCGGGCCGTCGAGCAGAGCAATGTGCTCGACGGGCTCCTTCGCGAGCACGACGACCTGCTCACCGTGCTGGACCGGGTGGTGGCGCTGCACGGGACCGCGCAGCTGATCCGGGAGTCACTCGGCGTGCACACCGGATTCGTCGCCGACCTGAACGGTCCGGACCAGGCGGTGATTCGATGGCTGTCCGGGACCAGGACAGGCTCGTTGCAGAACCTACAGGTCCCGGCCGGGCAGGGGATCGGCGGCCGGGTGCTCGCGGTCGGCGAGCCGGTGCGGGTCAGCGACTACGTCAGCTCGCCCGCGATCACACACCAGTTCGACGCGCAGGTCCGTGGCGAGGGGCTGGCCGCGATGCTGGCCGTGCCGATCATCAGCGACCAGGGCAGCGGCAGGGAGACCGTCGCGATCGCCTACGCAGCCATGCGGGAGCGGGTCGAGTTCGGGGACGAGGCCGTGCGGACCGTGGAGCGCATCGCCGATCGGGCGGCAACCGCGCTGCGGGTCGCCTCGCTGGCCGAGTCCGGGAGGAACAACGCCGTCGCCGCTGAGCGGCAGCGGATGCAGAGCGCGCTGCACGACTCGGTCGGTGCGCTGCTGTTCTCCATCGGCGCGCAGGTTCGCGACCTGCATGAGTCCATTCAGGACAATCCGGCACTGGACCTGCGCCTGCGCAGGCTGGAATCCGATGTCTCGGCGGCCTCCAGTGCCTTGCGCGAGGCCCTGCTGGCGCTGTCCGAGTCCACCCCGGAGCGGGCGTTGCCGGTGGAACTGTCCGAGCACTGCCGCTCCTTCGAGGCGCGGTGCGGGGTGTCCGCCCGGTTCGTGCAACTGGCCCCGGTGCCGCCGCTGGACGCCGAGCGCACCGCGACGCTGATCGCCGTGGTCCGCGAGGGACTGCTGAACGTGGAGAAACACGCGCGGGCCTACTCGGTGGTGGTCAGCCTCGGCCCCTGCGAGGGCGGCGTCCAGGTGATGGTCGCCGACGACGGCACCGGCGAGCCCGCCGAGTGCGCGAGTACCGGGATGGGCGTGCGCGCGCTGGCCGAGCGGGTCGCCCGGTTCGGTGGCAAGGTCAGCCTGGTGCGGGACGAGGACGGTGGGTGCACGCTGCGCGCGTGGTTGCCCGAGGTCGAGGCGCGGGTGGCCAGGTGAACATCAAGGTCATGGTGGTCGACGACCACCCCGTGGTGCGCGACGGTGTCACCCTGCTGCTGCGTTCCGACCCCGCGCTGTCCCTGGTGGGAGCGGCCGAGTCCGGCCGCTCGGCGCTCGAGCGCGTCGGCAGGCTGCGGCCGGACGTGGTGCTGCTGGATCTGCGGCTGCCGGACATGCTCGCCCCGGAGGTGATCGCCGGGTTGCGGCAGCGGCATGCCCCGACCAGGGTCGTGGTGTTCACCGCGCACGGGGATCATCAGGGCGTGCTGGCCGCGCTGGACGCCGGCGCCAGCGGGTGCCTGCTCAAGGACATGGCGGGCACCGACCTGGTGGCCGCGCTGCGCAGGGTGCTGCGCGGGGAGCGGGTGGTGGACCCGCGGATCCTGCCGGACGCCGAGCACCGTTCGGACGCGCTGGCGCGCAGCGGGCTCACCCGCCGCGAGTACGAGGTACTGCGGCTGGCGGCGCAGGGCCAGACCAACCCGGAGATCGCCGAGTCGACCGGGCTGACCCGCAACACCGTGAAGACCTACCTGCAGGCCGCGCTGCACAAACTGGGTGCGCGGAACCGGGTCGAGGCCATCGGCAAGGCGAACGAGGCCGGCCTGCTCTGAGGCCCTCGGAGTGGGGCACTCGTTAGGCTGACGTGACCGGTTGTCACCCGAATGGCCGATTACTTGATCTCACAGTGTGGTTATACGTGGTGACAACGGCCGCATTCTACCGGCCAAACGGGGTAAATTTTTGAGGGGGAGCACGATGAGTGATCGCGCCATGGAAGCACGTCAGAAGCGCGTCGCGGCCGCGGAAACACTGACCCGCCTGCCCTGGCCGGATCAGGTCAACAACGGCGAGGAAAGTGATTTCTCCGGGTTCGTCGCGAACTACAGCAAGGGGCTGCCGCACGACAAGGTGGGCGAGGTCGAGCCGGCGGCGTACCAGGCGTTGCTGCGAGCGCTGTCCACCGGAAGGCCGGATGACTTCGAACGCGTTCCGCAGGGGGTCCGCAAGGCCCGCCCGTTCGTGAACCCGCAGGCCGGGCTGGCGTTCGCCGTGGAAGGTCCGGACCCGCAGGCGCTGACGATCGCGCCCGCGCCGCGCATCGACAGCGCGCGCAACTCCGCCGAGGCGGTGGAGGTGTACTGGATGGCGTTGTGCCGGGACGTGCCGTTCGCCGAGTTCGACCGGCACCCGCTCGCCTGCAAGGCGGCGGCCGAGTTGAGCGACCTGAGCGACTACCGCGCGCCCAGGGACGAGGGGGAGGTCACGCCCGCGCTGCTCTTCCGCGGGGACACCCGGGGTGACCTGCGCGGCCCCTACCTTTCGCAGTTCCTGTTCCGGGACATCCGGTACGGCACGCTGTGCGTCCCGCAGCTCAACGATACGGTGCCCGAGGGCAAGGACTTCCTCTGCGACTTCGACAGCTGGCTGGATGTGCAGCGGGGCCTGGACGTCCCGGTGCCCAAGCCGTCCAAAAAGGAAAGAAGGTATCTGCGGACCCCGCGTGACCTTGCGAACTACGTGCATTTCGACGCGCTGTACCAGGCGTATCTGAACGCCTGCCTGATCCTGCTCGACCTCGGGGCCGATGTGGACAGCGGGAACCCTTACCAGCACTCGGGCAACCAACAGGGATTCGGTACCTACGGTCCGCCTGCGGTGCTGTCCCTGGTGACCGAGGTGGCGACCCGCGCGCTCAAGGCGGTCTGGCACCAGAAGTGGTTCGTGCACCGCAGGCTCCGCCCGGAGGCCTTCGGCGGGCGGGTGCATGCGCACCTGACCGGGTTGCGGGACTACCCGATGATCGACGGGGAGATCCTGGACTCGGTGGCGGTGAAGCTCACCCATGAGAAGTTCGGCTCCTTCCTGCTGCCGCAGGCGTTCCCGGAGGGCTCGCCGATGCATCCCGCCTACGGTGCGGGCCATGCCACCGTGGCCGGCGCCTGCGTGACCGTGCTGAAGGCATGGTTCGACGAGTCCTGGGTACTGCCGGACCCGGTGGTGCCGGACGCGAAGGGCACCGGGCTCCAGCCATACACCGGCCGGGACGCCGACCGGCTGACGGTCGGTGGTGAGCTGGACAAGCTGGCGGCCAACATCTCGATCGGCCGGAACATGGCCGGGGTGCACTGGCGAACCGACTACTCCGAGTCGATCCAGCTCGGCGAGGCGGTCGCCATCGGTGTGCTGCGTGACCACCTGCGGGTGACCAACGAGACCGCCTCGCTGGGGTTGACCCGCTTCGACGGAACCCGCATCACGATCTGACCTGTTTGCCCGGTAGCTTTCCCCGGACAACGTGTCCTGCTGCGGGGAGTGACCGGTGGAGTTGGTACTCGCTTTCGGGGTCGTCCTGCTGATCAGCGTGTCGCTGTCCGGCGTGGCGGCGCGGACCGTCCTGTCCACCGCGCTGCTGTTCCTGCTGGCCGGCGCGCTGATCGGCGGGGGCGGCTTCGGCCTCGTCGAGATCGGGGCGCGGGATCCGCTGGTCACCTCGCTGGCCGATATCGCGTTGTTCACCGTGCTGTTCACCGACGGCCAGCGGGCCAACCTGCCCGCGCTGCGGCAGAGCTGGCGACTCTCCGGGCGGGCATTGGGTCTCGCGATGCCGTTGACCATGGTCGGCATCGCGGTACCCGCGCACTTCCTCGCCGGTCTGGACTGGCCGACGGCCTTCCTACTCGGCGCCATCCTCGCGCCGACCGACCCGGTGTTCGCCGCGGCGATCGTCGGTCGCAAGGACGTGCCGCTGCGGTTGCGCCGCCTGCTCAACGTCGAGTCCGGCCTGAACGACGGGCTCGCCCTGCCGTTCGTGCTGATCTTTCTGGCCACCGTGGAGCACGAGCCCTCGGAGCTGGGTACGGTCGGCATCGAGCTGGGGCTGGGCCTCGCACTCGGGATCGCGATCCCGGTGCTGGTGACGCTGGCCTGGCGGCTACGGCTGCTCACCGCGGAACCGCGGCTGCAGGCACTGGGGCCGCTGGCGATCGCCGTCATGCTGTACGCGGCCTGCCACCTCACGCACGCCAACCCGTACCTCGCCGCGTTCGTCGCCGGTTCCGCGCTGGCCACCATGGACAAGGTCGCGGTGGAGCATTTCGAACCGCTGGGCGAGATCCTGTCCGAGATCACCAAGTTCGCCGCGTTGCTGGTGTTCGGGGCGCTGATCACGCCGGAGCGGCTGTCCCATCTCGGCCTCGGCGAGTGGGCGCTGGCGGTACTGGCGATCCTGCTCATCCGACCCGCCGCGATGCTGTTTTCGCTGGGCCGTACCGCGCTGACCAGGGGAGAGCGGCTGACCGCGGCCTGGTTCGGGCCCAAGGGCTTCGCCTCGGTGGTGTACGGCCTGCTCGCGCTGCAATCGGGCATTCCGTCCAATGAGGCGGTTTTCGACCTGGTCGCGGTCACCATCGCGCTGTCCATTGTGCTGCATTCGTCCACCGACGTTCCGGTCGCGCGGGCCCTGCGCGTGGAACCGCCGGACAACCTGCCCACCGGCAAGGCCGGTCCGGACAAATCGGACTGACTGCCGGTCAAGTCGGAACTTTCGGCGGGTGTCAACAATTCACCAACCGCGCCTACCGTCCGAACAGGTCCCCGGTGCGGGGTCCTGGAAGGAGAGGTAGCTCATGTGGGCACGTTCTCTGGCCGTGAGCCTGGTCGCGGGTGCCGCGTGCGCCCTGGCCGGGGCCGTCGGGGCCGGGTCGGCGAACGCTGACGTCACGCCTTTCATCGTCGGCGGCGAGGACGCCGACCAGGAATACTCGTTCGTGGTGTCGTTGCAGAACAGCGGCAACCACTTCTGCGGTGGCTCGCTGATCGAGCCCGAGTGGGTGCTCACCGCCGCGCACTGCGTGGACGGCAGCTCCCCCGGCTCGATCACCGGGCGAATCGGCAGCAACGACCGTACCCAGGGCGGCGAGCAGGTGCGGGCCGCCGAGGTCGTGGTCCACCCGGACTACGACCCCACCGGGGCCGGCGGCGACATCGCGCTGGTGAAGCTGTCCGCGCCCGCCGAGTCGGCACCCGTCTCGCTGGGTAGCGGCACCGGCGCAGGTACGCAGTCCCGGCTACTCGGCTGGGGCCAGACCTGCCCGGAGCGTGGCCAGTGCGGCGCGCCGGTCCAGCTTCAGCAACTCGACACCCAGGTCCTCACGGCCACGGAGTGCTCGGGCATCGACGGCGGCACCGAGCTGTGCACGGACAACCCCGGTGGGGACGCCGGCGCCTGCTACGGCGACTCGGGCGGCCCGCAGGTCGTCCAGGCGGCCGGCGGCTGGGAGCTGATCGGTGTCACCAGCCGTAGCGGCAACGGCGACCCGGTCTGCGCGACCGGGCCGTCGATCTACACCTCCGCGCCGGCCTACGCCGACTGGATCGGCCGGCAGACCGGCACCTGAGCACGGGGGAGCAGGGGCCGTGCGCCGGGTGCGCACGGCCCCTGCGCTCATGTCTCGCGTTCCCGGCGTTCCTCGGTGGCCCATTCGGTGTGGAAGGTTCCTTCCCGATCCACCCGCCGGTAGGTGTGCGCGCCGAAGTAGTCGCGCTGTCCCTGGACCAGCGCGGCCGGCAGGCGCTCGGCGCGCAGCGCGTCGTAGTAGGCGAGGGCGGTGGAGAAACCGGGGGTGGGGATGCCGAGCCGGGTCGCGGTGGACACCACCGAACGCCAGGCGTCCTGACCGTGTTCCACCGCCTTGCGGAACTCGCCGCTGGTGAGCAGCGTCGGCAGGTTCGGCTCGGCCGCGTAGGCGGCACGGATGTCGTCGAGGAACTTCGCGCGGATGATGCAGCCGCCGCGCCAGATCGAGGCCACCGCGCCGAGGTCCACGTTCCAGCCGTATTCCGCGCTGCCCGCCTGGATCTGGTTGAAGCCCTGCGCGTAGGCGACGACCTTGGAGGCGTAGAGCGCCTGCTCCACGTCCCGCGCGAAGCGCTCGGCCTCGGCCCCGGACAGCCTCGTCCTGGCGGGTCCAGCCAGGCCGCGGGCCGCCGCGCGCAGGTCGGCGTGGCCGGACAGTGAGCGGGCGAAGGTGGCCTCGGCGATCCCGCTGATCGGGATGCCGAGATCGAGGCCGATCTGCACGGTCCACCGGCCGGTGCCCTTCTGCTCCGCCTGGTCGGCCACCACGTCCACGAACGGCTTGCCGGTCGCCGCGTCGGTGTGCGCGAGTACCTGCTCGGTGATCTCGATCAGGTACGAGTCCAGCCGGCCGGTGTTCCAGGTCCGGAACACCTCGGCGATCTGCGCGGGTTCGTAGCCGAGCGCGCCGCGCAGCAGGTCGAAGGACTCCGCGATCAGCTGCATGTCGGCGTACTCGATGCCGTTGTGCACCATCTTCACGAAGTGTCCCGCACCGTCCGGCCCGACGTGCGTGCAGCAGGGCGCCCCCTCGACCTTGGCCGAGATGTCCTCCAGCAGCGGGCCGAGTGACTCGTAGGAGGCGACCGACCCGCCCGGCATGATGCTCGGCCCGTGCAGCGCGCCCTCCTCGCCGCCGGAGACCCCGGTGCCCACGAAGTGCAGCCCGCGCTCGCGCAGGGCGGCTTCCCTGCGCCGGGTGTCCGCGAAATGCGCGTTCCCGGCGTCCACGATCACGTCACCGGTCTCCAGCAGCGGCGCGAACTCCTCGATCACGGCGTCGGTCGGCGCGCCGGCCTGGACCATGATGACCACCTGCCGAGGTCGTTCCAGCGCGTCCACGAACTCGCGCGCCGAGTACGTGGGCCGGAACTCGCCCTCCGCGCCGAACTGCTCGACCAGATCCCTGGTGCGTTGCTCGGAACGGTTGTGCACCGCGACGGTGTGCCCGTGCCGCGCCAGGTTGCGGGCCAGGTTGCGGCCCATCACCGCAAGCCCGGTCACGCCGATGCTCGCCTTGTCGCTCATGCGCTGCCAGCCTCCTCCGCCTTGTCCAGCTAGCCTTGCTCGCACACTATCGCCGGCCGGTGGCGGGCTCGAATTCCGGGACGCGAAAAGGTAATGTCTGGAGCCCTGTGATTCCTTTGTTGCGAGAGTGGGGTGTCGTGGCGCTGGTGGGTAGGTCCTGATGGCCAGCACGGTGACCTCGCGCCGGAAGCAGTTGGGCAATGAGTTGCGGCACGCTCGTGCCGCGGCCGGGTTCACCCAGCAACAGGTGGCGGACGTCCTGGGTTGCACGCAGGGCAAAGTCAACAAGATCGAGTCGGGCGCGGTGGGGGTCAAGCTCGGCGATGTGCGGGCGATGCTCGAGGCCTTCGACGTTCTCGGTGAGGAGGCGGAGACGTTGATGGGCCTCGCTCGCGCCGCGGCGGGGCAGCGTGGCCAGTGGTCGGGCTACCGCTCCGTGGTGCCACACTGGTTCCGCACCTTCACCGACCTCGAACCAGCGGCCGCCGAGATCATGACCTGGCACGGCGAGCGGATCCCGGGGCCGTTGCAGTCCGAGCACTACATGCTCAAGCAGTTCACCGAGTTCGGCGCGACCGACGTCACCTCGCTGGTGCGCAACCGGCTGGACCGCAAGGCCATCTTCGATCAGCAGCAACCGCCGTACTACCGGTTCATCATCAGCGAGTCGGCGCTGCGGCGTGCCCCGGGCGGACACGCGCCCGCGGTCATGCTGGACCAGGTCGAGCACCTGCTCGACCTGGAGCGCCGGTCCCGCGTGTACATCCACGTGCTGCCCTTCGGCGCCCGGCTGGCCGCGGTGCCGAACGACTTCACCATCATGCGGTTCCCGGACCGCACCCGGGACTTCGTCTACGTCGAGCACTGCGCCGGTGGGTTGTACCTGGACGATGTCAAGGATTTTCAGATCTTCGTGGACGCTTGGGACCGGTTGCGCGGCGCGGCGCTCGAGCGGCACGAGAGCCGGCAGTTCTTCAAGGAGTTGGCCGAGCTCTACCGCGGCCAGATGAACACCTGATGACGGGCGTGCGTAGTACCAAGAGTGAGCACTTTGTCCCGGTGTCACCCGTTTGTACTAACCTGGCGGTGGACTAAACCACCGCGCGTGCTGGAGGACGATCTACGTGAGTGACAACGCCGACCCGGACTTCATGCCCGAGGACATCGACCTGGATCGTCCCAACGCGGCGCGTGTCTACGACTGGCTGCTCGGCGGCGAGGCGAACTGGGCCGTCGACCGCCAGTTCGGCGAGCAGGTCGTGCAGACGAACCCGAACGCCAGGACCGGGGCCATGGTCAACCGGGAGTTTCTCGGCCGCGCGGTGCGGTACTGCGTCCAGCAGGGCGTCACGCAGTTCCTGGACATCGGCTCCGGGGTGCCGACGGTCGGCAACGTGCACGAGGTGGCCGACAAGGTCGCCCCGGACAGCCGGTGCGTCTACGTGGACAACGAGCCGGTGGCGGTGGCCCACTCGAAGATCCTGCTCGAGCGGCACGGCGATCCGGACCGGCACGCGGTGCTCAGGGGGGACCTGCGGGACGTCCGGGGCGTCTGGAAGCAGGCCATGGGCACCGGCGTACTCGATCCGGACCGGCCGATCGCGCTGTTGATGGTGGCCGTCCTGCACTTCATCGAGGAGGGCGCGCACGAGGCGGTCGCCCACTACCGGGAACTGCTGCCGGAGGGTTCCTACCTGGTGGTGTCACACGGTTCGTACGACGGGATACCCGCGGAACAACTGGCGCAGGTCGAGCGGATCATCCAGCAGTACCAGCGGTCGAGCACCCCGGTCAACGTTCGCGGCCGCGATGAGTTCACGACCTTCTTCGGGGACTTCGACCTGGTCGAGCCAGGTGTCGCGTGGCTTCCGGAGTGGCGTCCTGGCGAGGGTGAGTCGAAAGCGACTTCCCAGTTTCTCGACAACCCGGCCGCGTCCTGCGTTCTCGGCGGTGTTGCCAGGAAGGCGTGACGCGGTCTCACCCGCGGCAGGCTCCAGATCCAGTCGTACGGTCATCGCCCTCACCGACCCGTCTCGGGCCGGTGGCTGGGTCGCGCGTCCATGGTCACCTGCGCGTTCGAGATGACCGTTCGTTGAATTCTCACTCCTGCTCCTCCCCAGTTGAGCGCCTGTCGTCGGGTGGTTGTGCCTACTGCTTGCACAAGATCACTACCGACTAGTAATAATCCTACTCGTAGATTAATCACACTGTCGAGTCACTTGCTGCAATGTCGCTCGGACGGCGGCATGGTGGGTGGCACTGACTACGGGGCGCCGGAACTGGGCAGGCACGAGCAGGCCCGTACCGGTTCCGAAACTTGGCACGGAGGTACCTCGTGGCCGATTATGCCGCGAAGACGGATTACAACCCGAACACGGCCGCGGGCCTGTTCGAGGCCGCGAACTGGCAGAAGTCCTTCGCCAGCGAACCCAACGGGGGCAACTGCGTCGAGGTCAACCTGGGGCGCGGGCTCGTCGGCCTGCGGGACACGAAGCTGGCCGAAAGCCCGGTCTTCGTCTTCGACGCCGACGAGTGGACGGCGTTCCTGGTCGCGGTGAAGGCGGGGCAGTTCGACCTGCCGAGCTGACCGAATTCGGTCCTTTCGTAGGAAAGATGGTGTGACGATAAGCACACCACGATCGCATGGAGCCTCGGGTACGGCCATTCGCCGTATCCGATGAGGAAGTGTCGTTGCCCGGGAGGGCGCCCACCGGGCAACGACACTTTGTCGGCGTCGGGATCAGGTCAAATCAGAAGTCCGGTTTCGAAACCGGACCACCCGAGTAACCGGTCCGGTCCGAGCCATTTGCCGCGGACCGAGCCGAGACCCCCGATTGTGGGGTGATGGACTCGAACGCGTATACGGCGCCATCGGAGTCACGATAGGTGAACACGACGTTACCGCTGGCCCGATCGGTGGACACCGGATCGGTCGCCGAGGGGTACGAGGCACCCGTCCGGCTGTCCCGCAGGCGTTGCCAGTCGCGGTAGGTGTTGCTGCCGGGGTTCGTTTGCTCGGTGACATACACGTAGCCGTCCGCCGCCCGCGCGGCCACCTGGACCAGCCCGTTCCCGGTGACACTCGCCGCGGGTGCTCCGGTGGCGGTGAGCCCGGGGATCTCCGTCCAGGTGCCGGGGAAGTCGCCGTCGGCCCCCTCGATCTGGAAGACGACCTTGCCTTCGGAGTCCTTGGCGAACACGTGCAAGCGGTCACCGTTGAGCACCGTGGCTGCCCTACCGTCGAACCGCTGGTCGCCGAGCAGCCGCCAGCTGACCCAGTGACCGTTCTCATTGGTGATGGTCTGGTATCGGCCGTCCGATTTGCGCATGGTCAGCCGATAGGCGTCGGAATCCGCCTGCTCGATCATCGGCGCAGCCTGGGCGAATCCGCCACAGCCGCCATGCAACCACCACGGCATGAACTTCATGCCGTCCGCATGCTGATCCGTTTCCCACAGGCAGCCCTGCTGATCCACGACGAACGCTCGCAACCTGCCGTCGTGCCTGCGGACGAAGCTGGTCGGGCTGGATGTCCAGCCACCCATGCTGGTCGCCGCGGGCCAGTTGTTCGCGCCGTCGGCGAATGTGCTCCCTCGGGTTACCCCGTCCTGTCCGAGCGCGGCCGCGGTGACGGTCCCGTCCTCCCTGACGGCCGCTGTCGGGTGGTTCGTGGAAGGCTCACCGGGTATCAGGTGAAAGTCGATGATGGTGATGTCGTCGGTGTTGCGTTGCTCGCCGTGTACGAACCTGCCGTAGCTGTCCACGTAGAAGTGGTGCAGCCGGCCGTCCGTTCCTTCCACGATCGCGTTCGGCGCGGTGTCCCGAAGTGGAACTGTCACGGGTTCCGGAAGCGACTCGTTGAGAATTTCACAGGAATCCGGCGCTGCCGTCATGTGCCAGTCTGCCGGAATGCTGCCGACCGTCTTGGGGCCTTCGGCCCACTCTCCATTGCCGAGGTAGCGGTACCACAGCATGTCGCCGCTGTTGCCGTCCACCGCGTAGAGGACGTCGCCTCCGGCAGAGGTGATTGAGCTGAATTTTTGCCACCCACCATGGCCGACCTTGTTATCACGCTCTAGCCACCGCTGGCTTTCGGCGTGATACTGGTGGCGGTAAAGGTCACCGTTGCCAGTGCGTGTATACAACACGCCGTTACCGCCGGCGGTAATCATGTTGAACCGGCCCCAATTGAATGACAGTGTCCTTTCGGACCATTCTTCCGTGTTCTCGTCGTAGCGGTACCACCGCAACCGGTTGTCCGAAAGAATGACGTAGAAATCGCCAGTCGAATCGACGGTTACCCGACTCCGGTAGCCCGGATCGTTCCAGTCGGATTTTATCAGTTTCGCTGTCCCGCCGTTCTCCCAGCCGTTGGAGGTTCGGCGGAACTGGTTTACTTTACCTTCCGGGGTGATCTCGTAGACCAGTCCGTCCGGTCCCGCTACGGCCCGGCCATTCCATGCCCAGCCGATGCCTTTTCGTCCTGTCCACGAGCGTGCGCCGGTCTCCGGCTCCTCATGGCGGTCTATGTCCAGTGCGGTGTTGGGTTTCTGGTAAAAAACCGCAACATTGTCCTGGCACTGGATGGTCTCCTGGGCCACGGCGGCCGGAGCGGGTGCGGTCAGGATGGCGGCGGAAGTAACGGCGAGTAGCGGTACCGCGAGTAGTTTCCTGCCAATTGGGCGCGACAAGGATCTCATGTAGTACGAATCCCTCACTGTAGCGGTCAGTTCTGCGGAGGCGAGTGGGCTGGCCCCCCGTGTGCGGGCTGAGCGCTCGAGTGCACGGAGCGCCCGCTGATCGCTGGATCGAATGCGGTTCGAGTGCGTTACAGGATCGGGAAAATTTGCGCTGAACGGCCCAGGGCGCTCGTACCCTTCGATGCGCTGATCAGGCGCATTTTCTTGTTTTCCGGCGATGTGTCCGGCAAGATCCGAGGAGCGCGTTTGCTGGGCGGGCGTGAATATACAGGGGTGGACCAAGGCCGACCTTCACGGAAGGTTCTTTTGTCATGTCTTCGTTACGGGGAACTCGTGCGCGCCGACCGCGACATACGCGAAATGTGGTGCTGCTGGGGCTGGTTTTCGCGCTGGTAGCGGGCCTGCTCGGACCAGGGGTCCGGTATATCGGTCCGCGACCGGATGCGGAGGACCGGCTCGAGGCCGCCATGGAGCAGGCTCCGGACCAGGAGTGGGGTTCCGCGACCACTTCGTCCCCTGGTGAAGCGGGTGGTGAGCCCAACAGGGCCACCGCGCGATCGCTGCAATCGAAGTATCCCGAGATCAAGGGCGGGGGCGCCGCCGATCGCGGCAACGAGGTCCGGGTCGAGCAGCGTCCGGAATCGGTGCGCGGCTTCGACGAGGGGACCAGCCGCGAGTTGCCCGGCCTGCGCACCGAGCACGAACGCACCTACCGCAACGACGACGGCACCTACACCACGGAGTTCGGCAGGGAGGCCCTCAACTACCGGGACGAGCACGGCGACTACCAGCCGATCGATCCCACCCTGACCCCGCTGCCGGGCGCCCGCGGCTGGCGAAACAGCGGCGACAACGTGCGGCTGGAGTTCGCCCGTTCGGCGGACGCACCGACGCTGGCCAGTGCGTGGCTGGACGAGCGACACGAGTTCGGGTTCGCGCTCGCCGGGGCCTCGGGTGTCACCGGCGAGGTCGACGGCGCGACGGTCACCTACCGCGGGGTGCGGCGAGACGCGGACCTGCGGATCGACTCCCTCGCAGGCGGGTTCAAGGAGACCATCGTCCTCTCCTCCCCGGACGCCCCGCACGCCTGGACCTTCCCGTTGCGTTTGAAAGGGCTCACACCGTCCGTCGTGGACGGATCGGTGGTGCTGAAGGACTCGACCGGCCGGGAACGGGCACGGATCCCCGCCGGGTTCATGACCGACGCCAAACGGGATCCGCAGACCGGGGACTTCACCACCTCACACGGCGTGACCTACCGGCTCGTCGAGCATGGCGGGCAACCCGCGCTGCGGGTCGAACTGGACTCGGCCTGGCTGCGGGACCCGGCCCGGCAGTACCCGGTGGAGGTGGACCCCAGCCTGGACACCTCACAGGCGAACCACAGCATGTACGTGCAGAACGGCAACCGGTTCGACGGCGGCACCCAGCTGAAGGTCGGCACCACCGGAAGCCTGCGCACCGCGAGCTATCTGGCGTTCGACGGGATCCAGGATCGGTTGCGCAATCACAAGATCTTCGGTGCGCAGCTCGGCCTGACCAACATGTGGTCCTGGTCCTGCCGGCCCCGGCCGGTGACCGTGCACGGCGTGACCTCCCCATGGGGCAGCAGCGGTGGCTATCCCGGCCCCGCTGTCGGGTCCGCACTGGCGCGGGAGTCCTTCGCCCGCGGCTACATCGGCCTGCACCAGCATGCCTCGAGCTGTCCCACCGCGACCGAGACGATCAACCTCGGTCGCGGGGGCAGGGACCTGGTACAACGCTGGGTGACCGGCGCGCAGCCGAACTACGGCCTCTCGGTGCGTGCCTCGGCGACCGACCGGTTCGGCTGGAAGAAGTTCGCCGGGCATCGCACGGCCAACCCGCCGCGCCTGTTCGTCACGCACAGCGCCTACGACGCGCGGTACCGGGTGGATCGTGGTGTGCCGGAACCGCCGGTAACCAGGACCCAGGGCGGCAAGGTCAAGATCACCGTGACCAACCGCGGGGCACACACGTGGACCAGGGAGGACTTCGCGCTCGGCTACCGGGCGTTCACCGCGAAGGGCAGGCCGGTCGAGTCGACCGAGGCCGCGTCCCTTCCCCATGATGTCCCACGCGGCGGCTCGGTCACCCTGGAAGCGCTCATCAAGCCGCTGGACCCGGGCGACTACCTGTTGGACTTCAGCATGCTGCGGCGCGGAGGGCCGTGGTTCACCGACGAGCAGATCCCGCCGACCCGGCTGGTCATGACCGTCTTCGACGTGCCACCCATCGTGAAGGCCCAGTACCCGCCGAACGGTTACTCGGCGCCGACGCTCACCCCGCAACTGTGGGTGGACGCGGTGGACGTGGACGCGCCGGTGGACACCGACCTGCGGTACCGCTTCGAGATCTGCCGTGACTACGAGGAACAACCGGACGGCTCGCTGCGTGGGATCTCCTGCACCGACTCCGGTTATGTGGACAAGCGCACCTGGACCGTGCCGGAGGGCGCGCTGCGGTGGAGCGAGGACTACCAGTGGCGTGCCTTCGCCTACGACGGCAATTCGGAGAGCCAGAAGCTGCCACCGAGCCACATCCTCACCGCGGTGCCGCAGCCGGAGATCACCGCACACCTCGCCAACGCGCCGTACAGCGGCCTCAAGAAGGACTTCGACCCGCAGACTGGGAACTACTTCTCCAGCGCCATCGACGCCTCCGTGTCCACCACCGGGCCCGAGCTGACCGTGGCGCGCACCTACAACAGCCTCGATCCGCGGAAGAAGCTGCTGTTCGGCGCGGGTTGGTCGACCCGCTACGACATGCGGGTATACCCGGACGAGGACGGCTCGGGCAATGTCGTGGTGACCTACCCGGACGGCCAGCAGGTCCGGTTCGGGCGCAACCATGACGGCACCTTCTCGGCGCCACCCGGGAGGCAGGTGGACTTCCACGCCAAGCTCCCGGAGGAGGGTGGCGGCTGGGTCATGGTCGACAAGAAGTCGACCCGCTACGAGTTCCGGTACGACGGCGTGCTGATGACGGTGCGCGACAAGGCGGGCCACATGGTCGAGCTCGACTACAACCCGCTGGACAAGCTGCGCCGCGCGATCAGCAGGACCAGTGACCGGGTGCTGTACTTCGACTGGTCCGGCGACCACATCTCCTCGGTCAAGACCGATCCCGTCGAGGGGGAGCAGCTCACCTGGACCTACGGCTACGAGGGCGACAGGCTCACCAAGGTCTGTGACCCGCTCGGCGGATGCACCAACTACGAGTACACCAGCGGGTCGCATTACCGCAGCTCGGTGATCGACTCCAGGCCCGCGTCCTACTGGCGGCTCGGTGAGGCCGAGGGCAGCACCGCGAACAGCCAGATCGGGGTCAAGCTGGGCGAGGACAACGGAACGTACGAGAACGTCACCCTCGGCAAACCGGGTGCCCTCGCGGACTCCGCGGACTCCGCGGTCGAGTTCGACGGCAACTCCTCGGCGATCACCGTGCCGGACGGGACCGTGCGCAAGAACCGCGACCTTTCCATCGAACTCTGGTTCAAGACCACCGAGGGCGGTCCGCTGTTCGGGTACCAACGAGCACCGATCGACGAGACGCCCAGCGGCGCCGTGCCCGCGTTGTACGTGGGCAACGACGGGAAGCTGCGGGGGCAGTTCTGGAACGGCACGGTCGACATGATCACCTCGGCCGAGCCGGTGAACGACGACCAGTGGCACCATGTGGTGCTCTCCGGCTCGCTGGCCACCCAGACCATGTACCTGGACGGCCAGAAGGTCGGCACGGCCGAGGGCGAGATCGACCACGACGACCTGACCTACAACCAGATCGGCGCGGCCTACACCGTGCCACCGTCATCCTGGCCGGAGTGGGGCAGCCAGCCGCGGCGGCACTTCTCCGGGCAGATCGACGAGGTGGCCTTCTACGAGTATCCACTCGGTGCCACCGCGGCCCGCGCGCATTTCGAAGCGCGCGCCAGCGCGGACTACCTCACCAAGGTCACTCTCCCCAGTGGACGGGTCGCGGCCGAGATGTCCTACGACACCGAGGCCGACCGGTTGCGGGAGTACACCGATCGCAACGGCGGCCACTGGGAGCTCGGCCGGTCGCGGGTGACCGGCACCGAGAACAACCTGGTGCGCACCACCACGGTCACCGACCCCGGTGGCAGGAAGCACATCTACGACTACGACCCGATCCGGGGCCGGATCCTGCGTTACATCGCGCCGCTCGGGTTGGGGTTGCGGCCGGAGGACCGGCGCAGCGACGACGATCTGCCCGCCCCACCGGAGATCCCCGGTTGCGACGACCTGCCACCGCCGACCGACGACGGCGATCCGGAGCATTGTGGCGGGCCGAGCAACGGTGGCAGCGACTGGGTCGGTGGCCCGGTGCTCGGGCAGGGCGTGCGTACCTACGACTACGACGAGGAGGGTTTCCAGACCACCATCGGCGACGAGCTCGGCAACGAGGTCGTGCTGACCAATGACGAGCGGGGCAACGTGCTGTCCCGCAAGACCTGCCGGGTCCGGCCGGACAACTGCCAGACCACGTACTACGAGTACTACGTCGACGAGAACGACGTCACCGACCCGCGCAACGACAAGCTGCTCGCGGCGCGGGACCCCCGGTCGAGCGGCCCCGATGACGACACCTACGCCACGAAACACCGCTACACCGGCACGGGTGTGCGAGGTCTGTTGCGGACCACCACGACACCGGACGGCGCGGTGGTGCGGCACACCTACACCACGCGTAAGGACGCCGCGGTGGACGGCGGTAGCACGCCGGAAGGCTTGCCGGCCACTACGACCGACGAGCGCGGCGGGGTCACTAGCTACCGGTACTACAACAACGGTGATCTCGCCAGCGTGGAGAACCCGGCCGGGCTGCGTACCACCTATACCTACGACGTACTGGGTCGCAAGATCACCGAGACCCAGCACAGCGAGGCCCATCCCGATGGTCTGACCACGAGATTCGAGTACGACGAGCTGTCCAGGCCCATCTCGGTGACGGCGCCCCCGGTAACCGATGCGGTGACCGGAGACACGCACACCGGGCAGACCGTGACCTCCTACGACGCCGACGGCAACGAGACCCGGGTCGAAACCCGCGATCTGACCGGGGGTGATCCGAGCCGGGTCACGGCGAAGGGCTACGACGAGCACGGCCGGGTCGACGAGGTCACCGATGCCGAGGGCGGCAAGACGTTCTACGGCTACGACGGCTTCGGCAACCGCACCTGGAAGGTCGATCCGAACGGCAACAAGTACGAGTACGGCTACACCGCGCGCAACGCGATCGCCGAGGTGCGGTTACGAGGCTGGCACGGCGAGCCGCTCGACCCGGCGGAGAGCGGCGGCGGTGATGGCGAGGGAAACGCCGAGGCCGGGGAAAGCCTGGTGCTGGCGTCCTTCGGCTATGACCTCGCGGGCCGCAAGGTCAGGGAAACCGACGCGATGGGGCGGACGCTGCGTTACCACCATTACGAGGACGACAAGGTCCGCAAGGTGGTCGCGAAGAAGGTCAACGACCCGTTCGACCCGGAAGCCCCGATCAGGGACGTCACGCTCAGCGAGTTCAGCTACGACGCGGCCGGCCGGCTCACCCGCGAGACCGATGCCGCCGGGCTGGTGACCGAGTACGAATACGACAAGCTCGGCAGGCGGATCGCCGAGATCCAGGATCCGGGCGGCCTCGCGCAGCGCACCGAGCTGACCTACGCCCCCGGCGGGGACGTGACGAAGGTGGTGCACAGCGGGCAGAGCTCGAACAGCACGCGCCTGGATCGCGGGCGGGTCGAGATCACCGAGTACGGCTACGACCGGGCGGGCCGGACCACCAGTGAAACCGTCCACAATGGCTCGCGGAAACTGGTCACCGCGCACACCTACGACGAACGCGGGCTGCGTACCTCCAGCACTGACCCGAGGGGGAGCACCACCGACTTCGGGTACGACAGCGTGGGCCAGCCGACCACGGTGACCCAGCCTGACGTCGAGGTGGAGACCGGCGGAGGTGAGCCGGAGCAGGTCCGGCCGCGGATGGTGACCGGCTACAACACCTTCGGCGAGGCGACCGCGCAGCGGGACGAGAACGGTCACGTCAGCACGGTGCGGTACGACGGACTCGGCCGCGCGGTGGAAGTCTCCTCGCCGGAGTACCGCAGGCCCGGGGCGGACTCCGCGGCGCGGGCCGTGACTCGCACCGAGTACGACGCCGCGGGAAACCCGATCACGGTCACCGATCCGCGCGGTGCCGTGACCCGTTACCGGTACGACCAACTCGGCCGGATGGTCGAGCGGACCGACCCGAGGGCGGACGCGGGCGATGAGCCCGGCGGGGTGTGGCGCTACGCCTACACGCACACCGGCGAGCCACTCTCGGTCACCGACCCGACCGGTGCGCGGACCGAGGCGACCTACGACGACCTCGGCCGCCAGGTCACCGCGACGGAGCTGGAGCGCTGGCCGGAGGCGGCCGCGTACACCGCGCGGATGCACTACGACGACGCTGGCAACCTGACCAGCGTGGTGTCGCCGACCGGGGCGACCACCCGGCACGACTACGACGTTCTCGGGCAGCGGACCAAGAGCACCGACCCGGCCGGGGTGGTGACCCGGTACGGGTACGACCTCGCCGGCCAGCAGGTGCGGGTCTCAGACGGGCACGGCCGGACCACCTACCGCTCGTTCGACCAGGCCGGCCGCAACACCGGGGTGTACCAGCTCGACGCGGCCGAGCGAGTGTTGCGCAAGACCTCGTTCGGCTACGACAAGGCCGGCAACCGGGTGTCGGTGACCGATCCGTACGCGCGGGTCGCGGAATTCCAGTACGACAGCCACAACCGGTTGGTACGGCAGGAGGAACTGGTCTCCGGCGAGGACAAGATCGTCACCGGCTTCGGCTACGACGCCGCCGGGAACCTGACCCGCAGCACGGATGGGCGGGGCAACGAGACCGTGCAGACCTACAACGTGCTCGGCCTGCCGGAGTCGGTGATCGAACCGCCCACCGAAGCTCATCCGGCCGCCGGGGATCGGACCTGGACCCTCGGCTACGACCTGGCGGGCAACCCGGTCACCGAGCAGGCGCCCGGCGATGTCACCAGGCAGCGCACCTATGACGCGCTGGGCAGGCTGGTCCGGGAGACCGGTACCGGTGCGCAGGAGCCCACCGCGGAGCGGACGCAGCGGTTCGACGCGGCCGGGCGGCTGCTTGCGGTGAGTGCTCCCGGCGGGGAGAAGACCTTCGGCTACAACGACCGGGGCGCGCTGCTGACCAGCGAGGGCCCGGTGTCGGGCAAGTCCGAGTACAGCTACGACGCCGCCGGCAGGCTGACCCGGCGGGTCGACGCGGCCGGGACCTCGGCGTTCACCTACAACCAGGGGCGGCTCGCCGGTGCCACCGACGGGATCACCGGCGTCACGCAGGGCTATTCGTATGACGACGCCGGAGCGCTTGCGGCCGTGGACTACGGCGGCGGCCGCCTTCGGGAGTACGGCTACGACGACTTCGGCCGGCGGATCTCGGACACCCTGCGGGGCTCCGGCGGTTCGGTGCTGGCCGCGACCGAGTACGGCTACGACCTGGCCGACCGGATCACCTCGAAGAAGACCACCGGAACGGCTGGGGCAGGGGAGAACACCTACAGCTACGACCACGCGGGCCGGATGACCTCGTGGACCCGCGACGGCACCACCACGGACTACGAGTGGGACGCCTCCGGAAACCGGACCCGTGCCGGGGACCGGGCCGCCACCTTCGACGAGCGCAACCGGCAACTGACCGACGGCGACACGCCCCTGACCTGGACCGCCCGTGGCACCCTCGCCTCGCGTGGCGAGACCCAGTACGGGTTCGACGCCTTCGACCGCGCGGTGCGGCGGGGCTCGGTCAGCTACGAGTACGACGGCCTGGACCGGATGTCTGCGCGCAACGACCAGTCCTTCGGCTACGACGGCGCGAGCCTCAACCTGGTCTCGACCGGGACCTCGGTGTTCGCTCGTGGCGCGGACGGCGGGCTGCTGGCGCAGTCGGCGGGCGGCTCCGGACAGCTGGCCATCACCGACCTGCACCAGGACGTGGTGGCGGGCCTCGACCCCGCGGGTGACGAACTGGCTGGCTCTGCGGCATACGACCCGTTCGGCCAGCCGTTGGCCTCGGACGGCACCCGGTCCGCGCTGGGGTACCAGTCGGACTACACCGACCCGGCCTCCGGCGAGGTGGATATGGGTGCCCGCTGGTACACACCCGGCACCGGCACCTTCACTGCCAGGGACAGCATTGATCTGCCGCGCACCCCGTCGAACGCGGCCAACCGCTACACCTACGCCCTCGGCTCGCCCACCAACTACACCGACCCGGACGGCCGGACGCCGCTTGCCGTATGTGTCGCCGCACCGACTGCGTGTGCTGCGGCTGGTGCGACCGCTGTGCGTCTTGCCGGGGCTGGCGTGCGGTTTGCGATCGGGCTTATCAGCCGGCTTGCGGGTTCCTCCGGCCGCGACGAGCCGGCACCCCCGCCGCAGCCGCAGCCACAGCCTGTCCCGACACTATCGCCGGGCAGTCTGAGCTTTGCGCTCCGGATTACCTTCGCTATTCAGGCAATGGTTCGATCAGGTCTGAATATCCGAGACGCAATTGATCAAGCGGGTGAGCAATACGGCGAGGGGCAAGTTCAGGCTGCGCTATCTAATCCGTCGGTCGGAGCGCCCCCTCCTCCACCTCCAGGTATAAAGGCCCGAAAAGATGCGCGGCAAAAGGCGATCAACGTTGCGCTACCCATACCTGAACAAGCGAAGAAGCTGATATATACCAACGGTATTGTGTCGGCAAGTCCGAGTACGCCTGCAGATACTGTTGTTGATGTTGTTGACAAGGTGCAAGATCTCTCCGGCGTCTACGGAAGAATCAAGGAAACTGTTCTCGATGCAAGCAAGCCGGTAATAAATAATGTTGCTGGTAAGCCGATTAGTGAACTGGCTCCGACTCAATTCCAGCAGATGGGGGGCTTCCAAGGTGGGCTCCGAAGGCAGCGTGTGGATGGGTCTTGGTATCGGACCTCGGCAATTTGGCGTCTGAACCCAGGCTCCGTGTCGGATGAGCTGGATGCGCGGAACATTACTCCTCAAGGATACAGATGGCGAACAGATAGCCATCTCCTATACCGCTTGGAACGCAGCTCTGCAGAAAATGACCGAGGTCCTGGTGTTATTTTCGAGCAAGGTTTTCGCTCGTTGGATATGGGTGGCCAGCATGACGTCCCTAGTTATGTTGCAGATAATCAAAAATCGCCGTTTGTTAGCACGACATATCGGGATGACATGTACAAAGAGTGGTCCAAGTCAACCCATATGTACATAGTCGATGCCCCGGGCGGTATTCATGTTAATGACACTATCGGTTCGAAGCATCAGTATGCTAGCCAACAAGAAGTAATTTTTCCAGGCGGTATTGCAAGTAGATATATCGTGGGTGTGAGGCGTATTGATCGCGAATCTGGTACTCTAGGTCCTGTGGTTCGAAATCCATACTACAGGCCTTGGAGGTAATTATCTTGACTCGACCTCCTGATGGGGAGCGGAATGCCCGCGTGTTTAATCGACATGAGAGCGCAGACGTGAACCTTCGTTACTGGGTTCAACCCGAGGTTTACGATAGGTATCTGATAGAGCTATCTGGATTTAATGGAACGTTTTCTGGTGCTGGTCCGGACCTTTTCGAAGCATTGGTCAGAATACGGGAAAAAATTGAGCCAATGGGATGGTTTATTGCTGTTAATGGTTCACGCTTGGACGCTTTTCCTAGTGGCATGTCGAGGGATATGGCTGGAGGCGAGCAAGTTTATATTCTCCGTTCTGGTGAGCCTGCTGACATTCACGATCAAGTGGATACGCTTGGTCCTGCAGATTCAGAAAAAGTTGCGAATATTCAAGAGCAGCGGAATTACCGAGATGCGCATGCGGCTGGCTTGGTGGATAGCCATGAACAATATGCGCCAGGGCGGCAAGAATGGTTACCTTTTGGTTTCGGAAAATGATCACCCGAAAATATGTTTTGTGCTGCCATGGCGGCGGGTTCGATGATTAGGTCGTTTAGCCCGGATCTTTCGTGAGGCCGATGTGTTGGATTGACCGATCTTCGGTGCCGGGGCAGCAAGATAAACATTTTTCGATTTTTGCCAAGTAATGAATGGTAATAACTTTACGGGTTCGTCTCGAGTCTGCTGGCTGTTCTCGGGTAATCTATTTTCTAATTTTAGAGTGTCCGGTTGTCTCTTCAACCCAGTGAGTCGCCTAGTTTGACACCCCTTCCTGCGGGGACGTCGCTGAGGGTGGCGAGCTGGTGCAGGTGATGCACCCCGGCCGGCAAGGTCTCGGTCGCCACGGCGGTCATCGCGCCGATCACCGCGGTGGCGTGCGACTGGTTGCGCCCGTGTGCCCAGCGGGTGGTTCCGTTGCGAGCGCGGGCCACGATCAGCCAGCGGTCGGTGCCGGGGAAGTGCACGCCACGCGGGGCCCGTTCGGCGTAGGGCAGCCAGGTGA